>CAYPSQ010000084.1:0-10523 GCA_964413115.1 uncultured Rhizobiaceae bacterium
GCAACCGAGTGACGACCGTGGCATCAATCTGCGGCACATAGCCTTCAAGAACACGAGACCCGTTCATCATCGGGACGCCAGCGACGGAGACCACGTCCTTAATACCAATACGTTCCCCCTTCAAGGGTCCGTCTGCTGCCCCCTTAATATCTGTTAACCAATACCAAGCGTTATAGGGGTTTTCTTCGGGTTTCGGTCGCCGGCCGGTAGTACGCGGATACTTCACCTCCGGCTGGTCTTCTGGCAAATCGTCGATGCGCCGCATAGCACGGATACCGCCCGCCATGGTATCGCGATATTCCGCGGCGCGATCGGGTGTCATATCAATACCGAAATCACCAGCGATCTCGAGCAACTGCGCCACGCTCGGCAGTTCAGGTCCTAGCGACATAACTTTTCCCCTTTTTTTTCTAAGTCTAGCGCACCGTAGACGTTGCTACTAGGGCGTCTTGCCCGGTTGGGCTCTTGCCTAAACCGATAGTGACGCGACCGCCGACATCAAATGATGCGCCATCGAGATAGACGATAGTGCGCACGCCACAATCAAGCATAACGGTGGCGACCTGTAAGGGTAGATGCGGGCGGAATTCAGGCGACAGGCTGTGATGTAGCGTAGACGTTGTTAGCACCCGCCCACCACCATCCGCCGGCTGCCACGCAATGGAATCACCCAGGCAATGGGGACAAATTTCTCGCGGCGGCCAATGCGCGCAGTGGCAGGACTTACAATGCGGCAGGTTAAAAGTGCGCGCCGTCATCCACCACCTCCGGTCGCTAAAATAACTGCCGAGGAACAGAGACCACGGTCAAAATTCACCGTGCCATAGCCTGATACAAGCCCGACACCGGCGTTCGGCACCTGAATGCCAAGCGCTTTCCCGGTCACTTGGCGTAGGCCCTCGGTCATGCCAAGAAAGCCACCTACGGCGCCGGCTTGTCCGAGCGACAACTGCCCGCCGCCAGTATTAAACGGCAGCCCGCTGCCGTCGGCGGTGAGATCGGTCTCACGGACAAATTTTGGCGAGTCACCAGGGGCACAGATACCAAGCCCCTCAAGCTGGAACATCACGATCACCGGATAATCATCATAAGCCTGAAAAAATGCCATATCTCCCGGCCCAAGCCCGGCCGCTTGATAAAGGACGTCGCGATCTATTGCCCACCCGCCAGAAATTTGAACGTTCTCCTCTGGATGAGCGTTGTGGCGTTCAATACCGGCCAATATACGAGCATATGGAAGCTGGCGCGATTTCGCGCGGTGTTCGCTCATCACTAGGAAAGCCTCAGCCCCGCTACATGGCATGACACAGTCGTAGAGATGCAACGGCTCAGAGATGGGACGGGCAGCTAAATATTAGCCCATGGTCAATGGCTTTTTCAGTAGGGAATGGGGAAAGGCGGCGCCGTTGTGCAGCTCGGCAATGCAAATCCGCCCCATATCCTCGCGCGTGGCGCCAGTGCGTTCCATAAAGTGCCGCGTTATCAACGCAAAGGGCAGATTGGGGCCAGCTTCGCCATAGGGCATCACACCATCGCGCGAGAAACTACTGTAATTCTCCATCAACGAACCGAACGCGTTGCCGCCCAGGACGTCGGCTGCGAGACACGCTACGACCTCAGCGTCACCAGCTTCCACCGCGCGCGCGGCGTGTCGAAGCGCAATCGGCCCCGACGCACCACCCATTGGCAAATCTTCGAGCCAGCGCGGGGTGAGTCCGAAATACTCGGTCAGCGATACCGCGGTATCTGGCCGGAGGGTGTAGCTGGCCGTAATCAGGCCGTCGATTTCGTGCTTGGCGATGCCCGATTGTTTTACGAGTTCGGCGAGCGCGCGGCCAAACCACCAATGCACGCCATGTTTGGAGTGCCGCACATAGGGGACGGTGACCGGAACCGCGGCGGCAACCCCTTCATAGCCACGCGGCAGTCGTGCCATCATGCCACCTTACCGGCACGCTTCTGACCACGCATATCGAAACAATCGGCAAGCGCCGCCGGGTCATCCACCAGGGGCCGTAATTCCACTTTTCGAACTTTCTGCGTTGCCGTCAGCGGTAGGGCATCACGAAAGGCGATCCAGCCCGGTGCCTTGTAATAGGCGAGCTGTTGCAAACACCAGTAGCTAATTTTTGCAGCCGCGGTGACATCACGCGGCACGCCCGCGCCGACAACGACAAAGGCCATCACTTCTTCGCCACGCAGCTCGTCGGGCGCAGCTATGACGGTTGCTGCTATGACCCATTCCAGTTCCAGGATTACGCTTTCGACCTCAAGCGCGGCTATATTTTCACTGCTGCGACGGATCACGTTCTTTCGCCGATCGACGAAATGTAGGCTGCCTTCGTGGCCTTTGCGCACCACATCACCGGTATGGAACCAGCCGCCCTCCCAGGCTTCTTCACTCGCAGCTACGTCGTTATGGTACCCCATAAAGAAATTCTTGCGCGGCGCCGCCGCACTGTGGCGGACTAGGAGTTCGCCGTCATCCAGAATTCTAACTTCGCAGTCTCTGGGCTTTCCAAAACAGCGGCTGCCGACATGGCGCGGCTCGCGGTTGGCAGCGATACAGGCGCCAGCGCCGGTTTCGGTCATCGCCCAGGCTTCAATCAGGGGAAAGCCAAAACGCACTTCGAAGGCGGCGTGATGCTTGGGGTCAACATTGGCACCAAAGCCGAAACGAACTTGATGGCGGCGCTCTTCGCCGCACACATCGAGGCCGAGCAAGATGGCAGGCATGACGCCGAGATAATGCACGATTGTGGCTTTGCTGGCGGCCACGTCCCGCCACCAGGTGGCTGGATGAAATCGGTCGAGCTGAATGAGACAACCACTGCTGAGGAGCATGGTCATGAACGAGCAGGCCATGGCATTCATATGATAAAGCGGCAACGGCGTGACAAGACGCTCGCGGCCGTGCTCGATGGCGCAGAGACCGCCCTGCGAAATATACCAGCGGCCCATGGCAAGGAAATAATCATTGCCGAGCAGGCAGCCTTTGGGCTCGCCGCTAGTACCAGAGGTGTAAAGTATTGCGCACAGACTGTCGCCAGCCGGCACATCGGTGCGGGGCGGCGGGCTGACCGCACACGGTATATCTTCCGTGCCCGAAATGGCGCATTCCGCCAACGCGCGCAGTTCTTCCAGGCGTTCCTCTAGGACAACTGCGAGGATCACACCGCTATGGCGCAACAGATGACCTATCTCACGGGTGCGGTAGTAAGGGTTGACCGGAACCACGGCAACACCGAGCGCGTTCAACGCCAGCCAATGCAACAGGAATGCTGGTCGATTTTCTAACAGGAGTGCCACGCGGTGGCCATGGCCGTAACTGGCATCGCGGTAGCGCTGCACCAAGTCATCGATCTCGGCCTGCGCGGCAATATAGCTGAGAGTAAACTCCTGCGATGGATCGTCCAAAAAATCCGCCGCACCAACGCGCGCCACCCTCTCTTCGAAAGCCGCAAAAACGGTGGTGGCCATAGCCACGAATTTCTGGCTACAACCCCATCTCCTCGAGCAAGGCTGGCCATGTATTGGCCCAGGGACGGGCTTTCTCGAAACTAGCGCAGGCGCGAATCACTGCCGGATCATCGAGATGGCGGCCGATGATTTGCAATCCGACGGGCAAGCCGTCCTTGGTAAAGCCGGCAGGTACGGAAGCCGCCGGTTGACCTGTCATATTGAAGGGAAATGTAAACGCTAGCCATTGGAACGGCGGAACGATCTGCCCATCGACCTTCTCGATACCCTGGATATGCAAGCCAAAGGCGGGAACCGTGAGTGTGGGTGTCAGCAGCAAATCATAGTTCGCCATGAATTCCGCCGACTTGTTCGCGACGGCCTTGCGCGCCATCAGGGCGTCGGTGAAAGCTTCCGCGGTCCACGGCGCGCGGATGAAATCGACAAGATGTGGCGTCATGTGATGGGCATGTTCATCGGCCAATTTGCGCAACCCCACCAAATCGGATTCAGCAGCGACAAGGCCCCAGAACGCGCCATAGGGATCATCCCACCCGGGATTGGCTTCTACCACATTGCATTCAAGTTCGCTGGCAAACACATTGGCCGCCTCACCGACAATCTGGCGCACTTCAGGGTCTACCGGCGTGTAACCCCAATCGGCGCTATAGGCGACGCGGAGACCTTTTAGATCGCCTTTGAGGCATTCCATCCAATCGAAATTAGCCTCGGGCAACGTGCGTCGGTCGCGCATATCCGGACCGGATATGACGGAGAGCATGAGTGCGCTGTCGGCAACGGTGCGACTGATCGGACCAATGCATTCGAGGCTCTCCCAGCTTGAGACGCCCGGCAAGGTCTCGTCTTTTGTGCCAGGCCAGAGCGGTACGCGGCCCATCGATGCTTTAATGCCGACCAGACCGCTGAATGATGCCGGAATGCGTACTGAACCACCGCCATCGCTGCCGATGGCAAACGGCCCCATGCCGGATGCCACTGCGGCGCCGGCGCCGGCGCTTGAACCACCCGGGGTGCGCTCGAGATCCCAGGGATTACGGGTTGTTTCAAACACGGGATTGTGGCCAACGCCGCTATAGCCAAACTCGGGAACATTGGTCTTGCCGGTGACGATGGCGCCGGCGGCACGTAGGCGCTCGACCACGATATCATCGACACCACCGCTGAAATCCTTGTAGATGAACGACCCCGAAACGGTGGGCAAATCCTTAGTGCAGACCAGATCTTTAATGCTAACGGGAACTCCGGCGAGCGGCCCCGGGTCCTTGCCCGCCATAATGTCGACCTCAAGCTGCTTTGCCGCGGCGCGCGCTTGATCGGGCCCGGGGGTACAAAAGGCGTGAAGCACGGGCTCAAGTTTGTCCATGCGCTCTAGGCTTGCTTCGATCACTTCGACCGGCGACAGTTCCTTGGAGCGGACCTTACTGGCCAGTGTAACCGCATCCATACGGCAGATTTCGTTACCATTCGCCATTGTTCCCGTTTCCCTAATATCTTCGTTTGCGCGCCGTATTGTGTCCGCACGCACCCGAACACCCAAGTAATATTTCTCTCTCGTAATCTTTAGTCGGGTTCGGCATGACTATCATGACTATAGTGGGGCCGAAGATAACCTTACATATTTTACAGGTACCCTAGAGCACCTATAAATTAAAAAATAAATTTTAATATGTGTATTTTTTACAGTAATTTAATATATTTTATTAATTAATTACATAAGGAAACCATACGCTGGAGTATTTGACTAGCATGAGCCAGGAAGGTAATAGCGGCGCCAAAATCGGGCTCGGATTTTACGACTGGACGCCGGAACGCAACTCAGCGGTGATGGCTAGCACAACCCCAGGAAGTTATCCGCTATCCGAAGCGCTTGCGCGCAATGTGGCAACCTAGAAAACGAATAGGAAATGGCTATGCCCCAAGAAAGCGGCCCGGTGTTGCGCCGCAGTCTGCTGTTCACACCTGGCTTACGCACCGAGCGTTTCGCCAAGGCGCTATACGGGCCTGCCGATATGGTATGCATCGATCTCGAAGACGGCGTCGCCCCGGATTTCAAGATCGAAGCGCGCGACAAAGCCATCCCGGCCCTGTTCAACGCCAGCCTCAACGGCGGCGCCGCACGGGCGATTCGCATCAATCCTATCAAAAGCCAACTCGGGATGCGCGACCTGTTGGCGCTGTGTGATTTCGGCGCGTCGCCGCCTGCTCTTCTGTTACCCAAAATCGATTCGCCCGAGGAAGTGCGCTGGGCGGCGGAGCTTTTGGACGAAGCGGGCTATTCGACAACCAAGCTGATGGTGATCATCGAAACCAGCCGCGCGCTCGAAGCCGCACTCGACATCGCTAAGGCCTCAGCGCGCATTGATACCATGCTGTTTGGCGCCGCCGACCTTTCGGCCGAGTTTGGTTCGTCACTCGATTGGGAGGCGCTGTATTACGCCCGCGGCCGCGCCGTTCATGCCTCATCAAGCGCCGGGCTTGATCTAATCGACGTGCCCAGCCTCAACATCAAGGACGAAGACGGGCTCAAACGCGAAGCATCCCTTGCCCAGCGCATGGGTTTTACCGGCAAGGCGGCGATCCACCCTGTTCAATTGTTACCGATCAATGATGCTTTTTCGCCCAACGCAGAGACCGTCGATTTCGCGCGCCGAGTGATCGAAGCTTATGAGCAGAGCGCCCATGGCGTTACCCTCCTGGATGGCAAGGTAGTTGAAATGCCGGTCGTACGGACAATGCGCCGGGCGCTGGCGATCGCCGACAAAATAGCTGCTGGCGCGCGATGACGCCTCTTTCTGGAGTTAAAGTCTTGGCTGTCGAGATCGGCGCTGCGGGCCCATGGTGTTCGCGTATGTTGGCCGATATGGGGGCCGAAGTCGTCAAAGTGGAGCCGCTGGAAGGAGACGTCTCGCGTCATTGGGACAGCGTCTGCAAAGGCCTTTCCGCTGCCCACGTCTTTCTAAACCGCAACAAAAAATCGCTGACGCTCAATCTGAAGGCCGACGAAGGCCGCGAGATATTTCTTAAGCTCGCCGCTGAAGCCGATGTAGTTATTGAGAACTTCAAACCTGGCGCGATGTCCCGCCTCGGCATTGATTATGAGGCAGTGCGCAGGGTTAAGCCGGATATCATTTACGGGCATATTTCAGGGTTCGGTCAAGACGGTCCGTACCGCGATGAAAAAGCCTACGACATGATTATCCAGGGTGAGGTCGGCTATATCCTGATGACCGGCACAGACGAGGCTCCAGCCAAGATTCCGGTCTCGATTTGCGACGAGGCCGCAGGCTTTTATGCTGCGCTGGGAATTCTCGGCCTGTTGAACTGCCGTCACCAGAACGGCGAAGGCGGCGAATTTGAGGTGTCGATGCTGGAATGCGCCGCGACGTTATTGGGCTATGCGCCACACTTCCTGTGGCACCGCGGTGAGGAGCCGCAGCGCACCGGATTGCGCCACGGGCTCCTGACCCCTTACGGTCCATACAAAGCGGGTGATGATCTGTGGTTTTCAATCGCTGTGCTCAGCCAAGCGGCGTGGCGCAGGCTTTGCGAAGATGTGGTCGAAGCTCCGGAGATGTTCACCGACCCGCGTTACAAGAACAATGAATCGCGCATCGCCAACCGCGCGAGCCTCGAAGGCCGGTTAGTCGAACTGTTTTTGGGACAGCCCAAGACCGAATGGCTGACACGCTTGCGCGCTGCCGGTATTCCGTGCGGCGGTGTCAATACCCTCGGCGAAGTGCTCGAACATCCACAGTTGAAGGCGCGCGGCGCCATCGGCGAACTGAGTTCTTCAGTCGGGCCACTAAGGGAATTTTTGAGCCCTATCCGCATCAAAGGCAAAGCGCCGGTGTTCAATCACCTACCCGACCTCGGCGAACATAGCGATGAAATCCTTCAAGGCCTCGGCTATGCCGCGACTGCGCGCGCGCAGCTCAAAGATGACGGCGTCGTCTAAAAAGACACGGAGCTCGGCATGAATTTCGAATTCACTCAGGATCAAAAGATCCTGCAATCCGCCATTGTGGATTTCCTTAACAAGCTACCGTTCGACAACGTCTATTGGCGCGAGAAAGAAGAAAAAGGCGAATGGCCGATTGAGTTCTGTACCGCCATGGCGGAAGGCGGATGGCTCGGCGCGCTAATTCCGGAAGAATATGGCGGCTCCGGTATGGGCCTCACCGAGGGTTGTATCCTGATCGAGGAAATCGGTCGCCATGCCGGCATTAATGCCACCACTGCCGTGCATACCTCGATCTTTGGGCCGTGGCCGCTGATGATGCATGGTTCGGAAGAACTTAAACAACGGGTGCTTCCACGCATCGCCAAGGGTGAATTTATCGCCTTCGCAATCACCGAGCCCGATATCGGCTTCGATACCACCCGCGTTTCCACATCGGCGATAGCGAAGGACGAGGACACTTACATAATTAACGGCCAGAAGGCGTTCTGCTCACGTGTCAAGGAATCACAAATCCTGATGTTGGTGGCGCGCACCACACCATATGAGGAGGCCGAAAAGCGCACCCATGGCATCACGCTTTTTTTCACCGACCTTGACTGGAAAACCGGCGCTCTTGAAGCACATGAAATGCACAAAATGGGGCGAAACGCAGTGCCGACCTATCAATTCTTTATGGATGATTGGGAGATTCCCGCCGCCGATGTGTGCGGGGAGGTTGGGCGCGGCTTCTACTGTCTGATAGACACACTCAATCCGGAGCGCATTGCGGTCGCCGCGCAAGCAGTCGGCCTCGGCCATACCTGCGTCGCCCGCGCTGTTGAATATGCCAAAGAGCGCGTCGTGTTCGGCCGCCCCATCGGCCAGAATCAAGCGATCCAGTTTCCTCTCGCCGAAGCCTATAGCCGCCTCGAAGCGGCGCGGTTGATGACGTATAAGGCGGCGTGGTTGTTCGACCGCGGTGAGCCGTGTGGCGCCGAATCAAACATGGCCAAGGTGCTGGCCTCTGATGCCGCATTCTTTGCCGCCGACCGCGCGGTACAAACTCATGGCGGCTACGGCTATGTGCGTGAATTTGATATCGAGCGCTATTTCCGCGAACTCCGGCTGTTGCAGATCGCGCCGGTATCACAAGAGATGGCTTATAATCACCTGGCCCAACATGTGCTCGGGCTGCCGCGATCCTATTAATCAAACGACGAACAAAAAAGGGGAGAGACAAAATGGTTGCACGAATGAAAGAGGTCGGCCCGAATCGCTTCCGCGAAGATTATGGCCGCTATTATGAAGATTTCGAAATCGGCCATATATACGAACACCGCCCCGGGCGTACCATTACCCAGACAGACAACACCTGGTTCACGCTCCTCACTATGAACAAGCATCCACTGCATTTCGATCTCAACTACGCCAAGGATAGTGAGTTCGGCAAGCCGCTAGTGAACAGCGCCTTCACCCTCGCCGTCGTCGCCGGCATGAGCGTTTCAGACGTGAGCCAAAAAACCATCGCCAATCTTGGCTGGGACGATATCAAGCTGACCGCCCCGGTGTTCGCCGACGATACGATCTATGCCGAATCAGAAGTGCTGTCTAAGCGTGAGTCAAAATCCCGCCCAACAGCTGGCATCGTCACAATCAAAACCACCGGCCACAAAGAAGACGGCACGGTGTTTATGACCTTCGAGCGCAACATGCTGATCCCTAAGCGGGGGCACGCCGTGGACGATAAGGCAGAGTTGTATTAGATACCTGATAAGCTGCCCTTTCCCGGAGGAAAACGAGGAGTTGGGAAGATGGAGCAACCAAGCGCGAGGTGTTATTAACACCGCCGTTGATGTGTAGCGCTATCGTGCTTTGCTTTCACCCTCTAAGCTCTCTACCCCTGGTGGAAAGAGTATTTTAACTATCTCAGCGGTTCCAGGATTGAGCAAAAATTGGCGACAGCGGTACCGCCCATATTAAAAATGCCGGCGAGTTTGGCGTCCTTGACCTGGATGCCACCGGCGGTGCCGGTCAGTTGCTGGGCGCTGAGGACGTGCATCGAAACGCCAGTGGCCCCGATCGGGTGGCCCTTTGATTTGAGGCCACCTGAGGGATTAACCGGCAGCTTGCCATCCATCTCTGTCCAGCCTTCGTGGATGGCCCTGGCGCCTTCGCCACGCGCGGTCAAGCCCATGGCCTCATATTCGATCAATTCAGCAATGGTGAAGCAGTCATGGGTTTCGACCAAATCGAGATCGTCGAGCGTCAGGCGAGCATCACCGAGGGCTTGTCCCCACGCTTTCTTGCAACCGTCGAACATCAAAATATCGCGCTGGCTCATCGGCAGATAGTCATTAACATGTGCGGCAGCACGGAAGATTACTGCCTTGGGCATCGCGAGCGCTGTTTCTACATCGCTCAATATTACGGCGGCGGCGCCGTCAGAGACGAGCGAGCAATCGGTGCGCTTTAGCGGCCCGGCAACGAGCGGGTTTTTATCCGACACGTTGCGGCAAAAATCATAGCCAAGATCCTTTTGTATTTGCGCCAAAGGGTTACGTGCGCCGGCCTTATGATTCTTGGCAGCGATTTTAGCCAGTGCGTCAGATTGATCGCCATGGCGCTGAAAATAATTCTCGGCAACAGTGCCAAACACGCCAGCAAAGCCGCCCTCGATATCCGCCTCTTCTTTTACATAGGATGCTCTCAGAAGGTTTTCGCCGATGGCAGGGCCTTTTGTGTCGGTCATTTTCTCGACGCCTACTACCAGCACGAAACGAGCGCGTTTGGCCTCGATCGTCTTAATGCCCTGATAAATGGCGGAACTGCCGGTCGCGCAAGCGTTCTCAACTCGGGTCGCCGGGGTAAAGCGGAATGCGTCATCGGCCTGTAAGGCGAGAGAGGCGGTAAATTCCTGGCGGGAAAAACCGGCGTTACAATGGCCAACGAAAATTTCGTCTATATCCGTTGCCTCTAGGCCCGAATCGGCAAGAGCACCTTGCGCTGCCTTAACGATCAGCGATTCGACATCTTCATCTTCATGTTTACCAAACGGGGTGTGGCTCCAGCCGACGATGCAGGCAGTCATGCGTTCTCTCCTCAA
>CAYPSQ010000085.1:0-6177 GCA_964413115.1 uncultured Rhizobiaceae bacterium
CGGCCACACGCCGTAACCAATTCGCCAACCGGTCATGGCGTATGTCTTGGACCAGCCGTCCAGCAAAATTAGGCGATCACGGATTGAAGGGTAGTTTAGTAGGCTGATGTGTTCCTGGCCGCCATAGAGCAGGCGCGAATAAATCTCATCGCTCATGATGGCAACATCCGAATGCGCCTCCAGCCCTTCAACCAGGCGGTCGAATTCCGCTTTTGGTGTGACGCCGCCTGTTGGGTTAGCTGGGCTATTAAGCATGATGAGGCGCGTGCGGGGTGTAATTTTCGACAACACCTCTTCTGCACTGAAAGAGAAACCGGTTGCCTCGTAAAGCGGGATCGGCACGGCGGTGGCGCCGGAAAACTCGATGGCCGACTGATATATTGGGAAGCCCGGATCAGGATAGAGTATCTCTACCCCTTCTTCTCCGAACATGAGCGCAGCGAAAAACATGGTGACCTTGCCACCCGGTACAATAACGACGTTGGCCGGATCGATTTCCGCGCCGCGGTATTTAGCTATATCCGCCGCCACCGCTTCGCGTAGTGGCTGGATGCCATTAGCTGGGGTATAGCCGTGATGTCCATCGGCCAGAGCCTTTCGTGCCGCCTCGACGATGTTCTCCGGCGTTTGAAAATCGGGCTGGCCGATTCCGAGATTGATGATGGAACGCCCTTCGGCCTCAAGGGCTTTGGCGCGCGCCAGCACTTCGAAAGCCGTCTCGGTACCAAGCCGTGCCATACGCTCCGCGAGATTCATCGCTGTAGTCCCGAATGATGGAGAAATCGGTCCGCACTATGCCATCTAATATCCGCCGCTCATAGACTTAGACTATGGGTGGCTTATCAAAGCTCAAACCGTCGGCCGCGAAATGCAAATTGCGGCGCTATTCGCCTACCTAATTTTTAGGTAGCGCATGCAAATAACCTGCAATAACCCAAAAAAAACAACCCCTTCCTTCTTATAGTCTATTATAAAAAAACAATAAATTTATCCTGCTAATTTGAAACGCATTTTGCAATACAGGGGCTGCGTGATCCGACTGCACGCGGCAAGTATTCAAGCCAGAAAGGCCCGGTATGAAGAAGATCGAAGCCATCATCAAGCCGTTTAAGCTCGACGAAGTGAAGGACGCATTGCACGAAATCGGACTGCAAGGTATCACCGTGACCGAGGCGAAGGGATTTGGCCGTCAGCGCGGTCACACCGAGCTTTACCGAGGTGCGGAATATGTGGTGGATTTTCTGCCCAAGGTAAAATTAGAGATTATTCTCGAGGAAACCCAGGTTGAGCGCGCAGTCGAGGCCATCCAACAGGCCGCCCGGACAGGCCGCATTGGTGACGGCAAAATATTCATCACCTCGGTAGAGGAAGTTATCAGAATCCGCACTGGCGAACGCGGCCCCGAAGCAATCTAGCCCTTCCGCCCGTCGTGGCAGAACTAACCTAACAGAGGAAATTTTTCATGAGCGATGCTCAGACAGTTCTAAAAACTATCAAGGAACACGACATTCAGTTCGTTGATTTCCGCTTTACCGACCCGCGTGGCAAGTGGCACCACACGGCGCAAGCTCTTCGCACGGTCGATGAAGCGATCCTTAGCGACGGCATCATGTTCGACGGCTCGTCAATCGATGGTTGGAAGGAAATTCATGAATCGGACATGATCCTCATGCCCGATGCCAGCTCCGCCGTGGTCGACCCGTTCACCGCACAGCCGACATTGATCGTGACCTGCGATATAATCGAACCTTCGACCGGCCAGCCATACGGACGCTGCCCGCGTGGTGTCGCGCGGCGCGCCGAAGCCTATTTGTCCTACTCCGGTACCGGCGACACCGCTTATTTTGGGCCGGAAGCCGAGTTTTTCGTGTTCGACGATGTGCGCTACGAGACGTCGATGCATCAGATGTACTATCTGCTTGATCAGGAAGAGGGCCCCTACAATTCCGGACGCGAGTATGAGGGCGGCAACACAGGCCATCGGCCCGGCCCCAAAGGCGGATATTTTCCGGTGCCGCCGATTGATTCTATGTCTGACATGCGAGCAGAGATGTTGACCCATATGGGCAGCATGGGGATCAAAGTAGAGAAACACCACCATGAGGTAGCACCGAGCCAGAACGAACTCGGCTTCGAGTTTGATACCATGATGCACACCGCTGATTGCATGCAGATCTACAAGTATGTCGTGCACCAAACAGCGCATTCATACGGCAAGACCGCGACGTTTATGCCGAAGCCGGTAGTCGATGACAATGGCTCCGGTATGCATGTTCATCAGTCCATTTGGAGGGACGGCAAACCGCTCTTCGCCGGTACCGGCTACGCCGATCTTTCGGAGAGCGCGCTCTACTATATCGGCGGTATTATCAAGCACGCCCGCGCGCTTAATGCCTTCACCAATGCCTCTACTAATAGCTACAAGCGTCTAGTAGCAGGTTATGAAGCGCCGGTCCTGCTCGCCTATTCGGCGCGCAATCGATCGGCTTCGTGCCGCATCCCCTACGCGGCCTCGCCCAACGGCAAACGCGTCGAAGTACGCTTTCCCGATCCAACCGCCAATCCCTATCTCGCCTTTGCGGCCATGCTCATGGCAGGAATTGACGGCATCGAGAACAAGATTCACCCCGGTGACGCGATGGATAAAAATCTCTACGATCTACCACCGGAAGAGCTTAAGGATGTTGCCACCGTTTGTGGCAGCCTGCGTCAGGCCCTCGAAGAACTCGACGCCGATCGGGCGTTTCTGAAAAAGGGCGAGGTATTCTCGGATGATCTAATTGATGGCTATATTGCGCTCAAATCTGAAGAGGTTCTGGCCTTCGAGATGACGCCGCACCCGATTGAATATAAAATGTATTATAGCGTTTGAACGAGGCCGCGCATCGTCAATATTTTTGGTTCTTTCAGCGCCCGCCCTAACAGGCGGTGCGCTGAAATACATTAATCCACGAAGGCCAACTAGCGCATGCTCATTAATAGCGGTACGGCGGACAGTAGCGGTCAATTTGGACGGGTGGACCGGAACTAACCCACCGTAAAACTTTCGCCGCAGCCACAGGTCGAGGTAACGTTCGGATTATTGAACACAAATCCCGCCGACAGTTTCTCTTCTTTATAATCAAGCTCTGTCCCGATCAAAAACATGATTGCTGCCGGATCTATCATGACTTTCACGTCGTCCGCCTCAATCACTTCGTCAAGATCGCTAATTTCAGTGGCGTAATCCATGCTATAGGTCATGCCTGAGCAACCGGCATTGCGCACGCCAATACGCACGCCGATCGCCGGCGGCTTCTCATCGCGCAATTGCATAATGTGGCGGACCCGCGACTTGGCGGACTCCGTTAATGTTAAAATTTGATTCGCCACTTTTTTATCTCCCAATCCCGGCAGATGGTTTCACATGAAACCAAGCTCAAGTTGTGCTGCTTCGGACATCCTATCCGGTGTCCATGGCGGGTCCCAAACAATCTCCACCTCCACATCGCCCACGCCTTCTACAAAGCTGTGCACGGCATGCTCCACCATGCCCGGCATTTGTCCGGCCACCGGGCAGCCCGGCGAAGTTAATGTCATTTGGATGGAAACGTCTTTTGCTTCCGATACTTCAACGCCGTAAATCAAACCCATCTCGTATATGTCGACAGGAATTTCCGGATCGTAGACTTTCTTGAGCGCCGCAGTGATCTGTTCTTCAAGGGATCCGGCATTGGCGATGGATTTCAATTCCGCAGCGTCGGCTTGCGGCGTCTCCATCACCAATTCCGGCGGCACATATTGTGGCCTACTTTCAGGTGTCGGCACATCCATCTGAACATTACCATCCGGAGACCACGCCTGGTATGTATTCGACTCATCTTCAGACTCGGCAGCCGTCGTAACTACCTCAGGCTCTTCTTGTTTCTTGCGCTTGAATAATCCCATCATTCCGTACTGACCTTTTCGCTACCACCTTGCAATGCATCTTGCATCGTGTGCCAGGCAAGAGTTGCGCACTTAACCCGCATGGGGAATTCGCGCACCCCCGAAAGCACCATAAGTTTTTCAAATTCGTCGCCGTCGAAGCCACCGTCGCAATCTGCCTTATCTTCCGTCAAGAGATGGTGAAAGCGCTCGAAGATGGCGCGCACTTCATCAAGCCCCTTACCGCTAAGAATTTCGGTCATCATGGATGCGGATGCGATCGAGATAGCGCAACCACGGCCCTCAAATCCGGCTTCTTCAACAATGCCGTCCTTCAGGCACAGATAGATCGTGACAGTATCCCCGCAGAGCGGATTGTGACCGTTAGATGCACAGGTTACATGTTCTGGCTTGCCAAAATTACGGGGCGCCTTGCCGTGGTCGAGGATAACCTCTTGATAGAGTTCGCGAAGGGCCGACATCAGTTGAATATCTCCCTGACTGCGCCCAAAGCCTGAACCAAGGCGTCGATGTCGGCTTTGTCGTTATATAAGCCAAAAGACGCCCGTACCGTGCCGGCGATGCCGAAATGATCCATCACTGGTTGAGCGCAATGATGGCCGACCCGGACAGCAATCCCCTCACGGTCAAGAATAGTCCCTATATCATGGGCATGAACGCCATCCAGTTCGAACGAAATGATGCCCGCCTTATGGTCGGCGGTGCCAATAAGGCGAAGCGAGTTGATTTCCTGAAGCCGCCCGGTCGCGTATTCCAGCAAATCACGCTCATGTGCGGCGATCGCCTCCATACCGATGACGGTTACGTAATCGATCGCAGCTGCGAGGCCATAAGCGCCAGCAATGTGGGGCGTTCCAGCTTCAAAACGGCCCGGAATATCGGCGAATTCGGTTTTCTCGAAGGTGACGTGCCGGATCATGTCGCCACCGCCTTGATAGGGCGGCATCGCGGAAAGAACATCCGCCTTACCATACAAAACGCCGATGCCGCTCGGCCCGTATAGCTTATGCCCGGAGAAGGTAAAAAAATCGACATCTAATTCCTGCACATCCACCGGCCCGTGCACGACCGACTGGGCACCATCGAGCATTACCAGAGCCCCTTCGGCATGCGCCATGCGGACAATTTCATCGACCGGCGTGATTGTACCGAGCGCGTTAGAAGTATGAGTGACAGCCACCAGACGCGTGCGTGGACACAATAATTTTTCAAATTCTTCGAGCAGAAAATTACCGCGCTCATCGATCGGCACCACTTTGATTTTAATGCCGATGCGCTCGCGTAAAAGCTGCCACGGCACGATGTTGGCGTGATGCTCCAACTGCGAGAGAATAATCTCGTCTCCCGCCTTGAGCGAGACACCGCCATAGCTCGTTGCCACCAAATTAATGGCCTCCGTCGTACTTTTAGTAAAGATGATTTCACGTTCCGACGCGGCATTGATGAAGCGTTGAACCTTCTCCCTTGCGTCCTCATAAACCTGCGTCGCGCGCTGACTCAACCAATAAACGCCGCGGTGGATATTGGCATATTCATGGGTGTAACAATGGGCAACTGCATCGATGACGGATTGTGGTTTTTGCGCGCTCGCGGCGCTATCAATAAACACCAAGGGTTTGTCGTAAACGCGCTCAGCCAAGATAGGAAAATCGGCACGCCAGCGCGCCACATCAAAGACGGAACTTTCGGAAACGGCGGCAGCGGATTGCATCAACTCGCTCCTCCGGACAGGGATTTCTGAAGCCAAGCAGAGACGGCACCACGCAGCCAATCTCGTGCTGCGTCATCAGTTATCGATTGCAAATGTTCCTCCATGAACGCAGCGATCAGAAGACTGCGCGCCGATGCTTCATCGATGCCGCGCGCGCGTAGATAAAACATCTGCTCGCTGTCCAACTCACCTACCGTAGCGCCGTGGCTACACTTCACATCGTCAGCGTAGATTTCTAATTCCGGCTTGGCGTCCATGATCGCATCTGGCGATAACAACAGGGCCCTGCTGAGCTGATTGCCATCACTCTTTTGCGCATCCCGGTGGACGATGGTCTTGCCCTGAAACACACCATGCGAACGTTCGTTCAGCACACCCTTATAGACTTGTCGACTCGTGCAATTGGCGGCGATATGGTCAACCTGAAGCCGGTTGTCGACCTGCTGTTCACCCGCCAGCAAGAAGCTACCGCCGAGTTCGCAGAACGCGCCTTTACCTTCCAGCACAATTTCTATTTCATTGCGTGAATACCGGCCACC
>CAYPSQ010000085.1:6277-10398 GCA_964413115.1 uncultured Rhizobiaceae bacterium
CAACGCCGCTATAGCCTTTTTCTTCTAGTTCTAACGCCAACTCCTTGCCGCCGGAACGTACAACTTTCCCGTCGGCCATAACATGTACGTAATCGGGTACGACATATTCGAGCAGCCGTTGATAATGGGTGATGACGATCATCGAGCGTTCCGGTGAACGCAGCGAGTTGATCCCGTCCGCCGCGACCCGCAGTGCATCTATGTCAAGGCCGGAATCGGTCTCATCTAGGACGGCTAGATACGGCTCCAGCAGCGCCATTTGTAAAACTTCGTTGCGCTTCTTTTCGCCGCCGGAAAATCCAACATTCAGCGCGCGGCGCATCATTTCCTCGCTGATACCGAGCTCATCGCGCTTTTCGCGCATGATTTTGAGAAACTCCATGGCGTCAAATTCTTTTTCACCGCGGTGCTTACGTATCGCGTTAACCGCCGTCTTGAAAAACGTTGTGCTGCCGACCCCCGGGATCTCAACCGGGTATTGGAAGGCCAAGAAAAGGCCCTCGCGAGCTCGCATTTCAGGCTTAAGCGCGAGCAAATCCTGTCCACGATAGGTTACACTGCCAGCAGTTATGTCATACCCCTCTCGCCCGGCAAGTACGTAGGAGAGCGTGCTCTTGCCCGAACCATTCGGCCCCATGATGGCATGCACCTCGCCGGCGGCGACCGAAAGGTTGAAGTCTTTCAAAATTTCCTTGCCCGCAACCGAGACGGAGAGGCCATTGATTTCCAGCATATCCTCTTTCCTAAACGGCGCCGGCGCTCAGCCAACGCTTCCTTCCAAGCTGATGCTCACAAGCTTTTGCGCTTCGACGGCGAATTCCATCGGGAGTTCCTGCAACACTTCGCGGCAAAATCCGTTGACGATTAAGGCCACTGCTTCTTCCTCGGCGATGCCGCGTTGGCGGCAATAAAACAATTGGTCCTCACTAATTTTGGACGTCGTCGCCTCATGCTCGAGTTGCGCCGAAGCATTGCGCGATTCAATGTAAGGCACCGTATGGGCGCCGCACTTCTCGCCGATCAGGAGCGAATCGCACTGGGTGTGGTTGCGTGCGTTATCGGCCTTGCCCTGAACGCGCACCAAACCGCGATAGGTTTGATCGGCACGGCCGGCCGATACCCCTTTTGAGACAATACGGCTTTTAGTGTTCTTGCCGACATGGATCATCTTGGTGCCGGTATCAGCTTGCTGGCAGTTATTGGTAATGGCGATAGAGTAGAACTCGCCCTGCGATCCGTCGCCCAATAGCAAGCAGCTGGGATATTTCCAGGTGATTGCCGAACCAGTTTCCACCTGGGTCCAGGAGATTTTGGAATTCTGCCCGCGACACGCGCCGCGTTTGGTGACGAAATTGAAAATTCCGCCCTTACCATTTTCATCTCCAGGATACCAGTTCTGTACGGTCGAATATTTTATTTCCGCATCATCGAGCGCGATCAACTCGACCACGGCAGCATGCAATTGATTTTCGTCGCGCATCGGCGCCGTGCAACCTTCGAGATAACTCACGTAAGAGCCCTCGTCAGCGATAATCAAGGTTCTTTCGAATTGTCCGGTATTGGCGGCGTTGATGCGAAAATAGGTGCTCAATTCCATAGGGCAGCGAACACCCTTGGGGATATAAACGAAGGAACCATCGGTGAAGACTGCGGAATTAAGGGTGGCGAAGTAGTTGTCGGCGTATGGAACGACGGTGCCGAGATATTTTTGCACCAGTTCCGGATACTCAGTCACCGCCTCCGAAAGCGAGCAAAATATGATGCCAAGTTCGGACAGCTTGGATTTGAAGGTCGTCGCGACCGATACGCTATCGAACACGGCATCAACGGCAACACCAGCCAGCATCTCTTGTTCTTGTAGTGGAATGCCAAGCTTCGCGTAGGTTTCGAGAAGCTCTGGATCGACCTCATCAAGACTCTGCGGCCGGTCTTCATCGCGCAACGGAGCGGAATAATAGCTTGATGCTTGATAATCGATTTCCGGATAGTCAAGGTTCGCCCAGCTGGGCGTGTCCTCAATAGATTCCGTCCAACGGGCATAGGCCCGAAGGCGCCAATCCAAGAGCCATTCGGGCTCGCCTTTCTTGGCTGAAATGAATCGAACTATTTCCTCGCTCAGTCCAGGCGGCGCGGAATCGGCCTCGATATCCGTGACGAAGCCATATTTGTAGCGCTCTTCCGTGAGCGCCTGCACGGTCTGTGCCGTTTCAGCGTTGGTAGCCATAAATTTTGTGCCTAACCCGTCAAGTTTGATCGTTCACGGACGGTATGGGCGCATCAGCGCCCTTGGTCCGAATTGACAGACCTTCACCCGGAAACGACCCGGCGATGTCAGCCAATGTTACTTCTTCAAGTGCCACACGAATGGCATCGCTTACCTTTTGCCAAGGCCCGCGCACGGCGCAAAAGCCTTCCAGGTCGCAAACGCTACCGGACGACTCCTTCAGGCAATCCGCAAGCGCGATCGGCCCATCTACGGCTATCACTAGATCTGCAACCGAAATAGCCTGTGGTGAGCGAGCCAGGCCATACCCCCCCGCAGCACCGCGCCGGGACACCAAAACACCATTGTTGACCAGTAATTTCAATAGCTTACTCGCGCTCGGAAGCGGGACTCCCGTACGCTCTGCGACAACTGCGGCGCTATAAAATGCGTCGGTGTCGCGCGCCATGAAACTGAGTGCAACCACACCGTAATCCGCCATTCTACTAATTCGAATCATGCTAAAATCCTATATAGGACTGTTCTTGTCCCCTTTCAATATACAATACGGCGCGCCTGTCAATCACCTGTAGGCCCAAAGCAAGATTGGGCTACTCGGCAGTGCGACCAACCGTGCAGCGCAATGGCCAGCCAATCCCCCTTTCGGGATACAAACGTGCCGAGCTGCAGGGTACCGATCACGGTGGCTATAGATTCCCCGCTATACCTATCACCGCCCTTGGGCTAGACGCTCTGCATCCGGTGCACACCAGACAGTAGCAAATTACTGGCACCCGGGACATGCACACCGACAATAGGCTGAAGGTCATCGCCCGGAAAATCACGACGATATCTGTGACCTAGTCTTTAGCGAACGGTGAAACAGACAAGCTCAAGAAAGAGTCAGAAAATATTTGGCCGCGTCAAAGTTTATAGCGTCATGAAACTCAACAGGCAGCAATGCAGAGCAGTGAAGTTACAGCAGATTTTGACATTCCAGTCAGCGCCTGGAAAATGCTTCAGTTATTTTTGGTCGACTGGAGAAATAGTGTGAATAAGCCACTTTGGCGCCCGCATAGAAAACAACACGAAACCGCCAATTTGGCTCGGTTTATGCATCAAGCGGGCAAATGCTGGAGCGTTGCCCTCGACGATTTTGACACGCTTTATAATTGGTCGATCCGGGAGCCGGAAAAATTCTGGCTCTCGATGTGGGATTTCGCCGGAATAATAGCTGAGACGCAGGGCAACCAGGTTCTAGTCGATGGCGACAAAATGCCGGGCGCGCAATGGTTTCCGGACGCGAAATTAAACTATGCCGAAAATCTTCTTCGCCGACGCGACGACGCCGATGCGATAGTATTTTGGGGAGAGGAAAGCGTCCGGCGTCGTTTAAACTTCGGTGAATTGCACGACCAGGTTTCTCGTCTTACGCAAGCGCTTAAAGCGCGTGGCGTCGGAGAAGGCGATCGTGTCGCGGGATATTTGCCGAACATGCCGGAAACCATCATTGCCATGCTGGCCACGGCCAGTCTCGGCGCGATTTGGTCCTCCTGTTCGCCGGATTTCGGCGCTCAAGGCATACTCGACCGATTTGGGCAAATTGCGCCAAAGGTGCTGATCGCGACCGAAGGGTATTTTTACGGCGGCAAGCAACTCGACTGCCTGGAGAAATTGCGCGAAGTACTGCCGCAGTTGCCAAGTGTAGAAACCATTATAATCGTTCCCTATACCCGCAAACGCGCGAGCTTCGACGGGATCACCGGCGCGGAGCACTACGCAGACATCATTGCCACACAGCCTGGCGGGGACATCGAATTCGCCTCCATGCCATTCAATCACCCGCTCTTCATCATGTTCTCCTCGGGCACCACCGGCGTGCCAAAATGCATCGTTCATGGCGCTGGCGGTACTTTAA
>CAYPSQ010000086.1:0-5611 GCA_964413115.1 uncultured Rhizobiaceae bacterium
ATTGCCGAGAAGATATTGGGACGCACCACAGCGGCTGGCGCGCCGATGCCGGCGGGCAGCGAGGTCGAGGTCAAGCCTGACTACGTGTTGGGCTACGATTTTCCTGGCTATCTCGATCTAATTTTCAAGCAGATAAAAGAGGAGTTCGGTATCGAGCGGATCGCCGAGCCTGATCGCTTCGCTCTTTTTATAGACCATATGGTACCGGCCACCACGCCCGATGAAGAGGAGCTCCATATCGTCACGCGTGCTTGGTGCAAGGCGAACGGTGTGCGGCTGCATGAGCGCGAGGGTATCGGCCATCAAGTGGCGGCCGAAGCGGGCTATGCGGCGCCTGGCGCCTTCGTCGTGCACTTCGACGGTCATGTTTC
Organism: uncultured Rhizobiaceae bacterium; assembly: GCA_964413115.1. GTDB lineage: Bacteria > Pseudomonadota > Alphaproteobacteria > UBA828 > UBA828 > PTKB01. The sequence continues at coordinate 372 of CAYPSQ010000086.1, forward strand.
ACAACTCGGCGCGTTTGGCGCCTTGGCAATTGGTATCCAGACGCAACTTTTAGAGGCTTTCGTCCGCGAACGCATAAGCTTCACCGTGCCCGAGACTACGAGGGTCAATCTTATCGGCGCTCTCGAACCAGGCGTCATGGCGCGTGACGTATTTCACCACCTGGTACGCGTGCTCGGACCCAGCGCCTGCCGCTTTCAGGTCCTAGAGTTGGGCGGCCCAGCGCTCGCCGCGATATCGCTCGAAGGACGCCAGACCATCACCGGTCTTGCCATGTTTACCGGTGCCCTGACAGCGATCTGCAATCCGGACCAAATTGCCGTGGATTACATGCGAGGGCGCACTCTAACGTCTTTCGAGCCCGTTTCGAGTGATAGTGATGCCAACTATGCGGCGGTGCACGAGATCAATCTCAACGGCCTCGCGCCCACCGTCGTACTTCCGCCCAACCCGGCGGGGGTCGCCGAACTCGCGAATCACACCGGCCTCGAGGTTCAATCCGGCTATCTCGGTTCCTGTGCATCAGGCAGGCTCGAGGATTTGCGTGCCGCGGCAACGATCCTCAAAGGCCGCCGCGTGGCGAAGGAATTCCAACTCCATATCGTGCCGACCAGCCAGGCAATCATGGCGGCAGCCGCCAAGGAAGGTCTACTCGCCACGCTGATTGAAGCGGGCGCATTCGTAACGTCGTCTTCATGCGATTATTGTTATGGGCGGATCGCGACCATGGCCAAGGGGCAGCGCGCGGTTTCCACCGGCACCCTTAACGTGCGGGGTCGCATGGGAAGTCCTGATTCCGAAATTTATTTATGTAATGCGGCAGCGGTAGCAGCCTCGGCAATAGAAGGCAGGATTGCCGATCCCCGGCCCTATTTCGTGGCGGCGGAAAAATGAGTCTGGGTGTGCTGCACGGCCGGGTCGCGTATATTTTCGCCGATGCCGATTTCGACGTCGACCAGATCATTGGCGTGGAAAATATTCGTTTGACAGACCCGGACGCGTTGGCGGCTTGCGCCATGCGCCATTTCGATCCTGACTTCGCCGATCTCGTGCGGCCCGGCGATATCATTGTCGGAGGCGAGAATTTTGGATATGGCCATCCCCATTTTGCACCGATGATCGGGCTTCGCCAGCTCGGCATCTCGGCCGTCGCAGCAAATTCCTTCGCCACCGGCTATTGGCGCGAGGAAATAGCAGAAGGTTTTCCGCAGATCGCTTGCCCCGGCATCACCGGATTGGTGGCGCGTTGGGATAGCGTCGAGGTCGATTGGGACAGCGCGGAGATTCGAAATTGCACGACCGGCGATGCGCTGCCGATCATACCTTATTCGAAGGCCGAGATCGGCATGCTGCGTACCGGTGGGTTAATCCCCTATTTGCGCAAAAGGCTTGGTGTCACTTAAACGCGTAGCATAGAAGCATTGTCAGCTTTTAGCTTGTTGAAACAAATCATGGGGTCGTACTATTTGATGAAACGTGTTTCGGTATCGCTCGTATCGAACCTCATCCGATCCGCCGCACTCCATTCCTTGCCCTGTGCCTGCCTTGCGAACTTCTCGATCATGTAATCGCCAGCGGTAATGGGCAGATATTTGACCGGCTCGCCTGCGCCGTGGCAGGTGGGTAGGCATTCTATTACCGCGTCGTAGTTAGGCTCGGCGAAAAAACACATCGAAATCCGGCGACTGTCAAATGCTAGATCACGCGGCGGATTGACCACTCGGTGGCGTGTCGACTTCCAGCGATCATTGGTCCAGCGCATCATCAAATCACCAATGTTTACTACGAACGCATCTCGTACCCCTGGCACATCGATCCAAATGCCGTCTAAATTTCTCGCCTGAAGTCCGCCCGGCCTGTCTTCGATCATACAAATGGTAAGATTGTCGTAATCGGAATGTTCGCCAGCGCGTAATTGCTCTGTATCCGGATTTTCCAGTTGATTGGGGTAGTTGAGGGCCCGGAGGATATAAAATGGTTTGTCGAGCTTAGGCTCGAAAAAATCTTCCGGCAAATTGAACGCAATCGCTGCTAATTGGTGCAGGTCGCGCGCCAACTTTTCCATAACTTTGACGTAATCCTCAATAATCTTTCGAAAACCTGCCGGCCGCTCTGGCCACATATTTCTGGCATAGTGCGGCGCTGCAGCGCCGCTGTGATAGTAAGGGTCGTCGGGCACGTTAATCGGGCCGAGCGAGAATGATTCCTTCAAGTCGGGCGGTGTCATTTTCCCAATAGTCGCCGACAGGACTTCCGTGCCAAGTGCCTCGTAGCCGCGGTTGGCTTCATCCGATGTTTGCCCGATTACTAATTTTTCCTCGACCGGCAGGTCGAAAAACTCCCGAGATACGTCGTTGGCTTTGCGGCAAAGTTCTGGGTCCACGCCATGCCCGGTGATAATGAAAAACCCGATGTCTTCGCAGGCCCTGTTCATATCTGCGGCGACCTTCCGCTTATTATTCTGGCCGCCCTCAAAATAGGGCGTAAGGTCGATGATCGGAATATCGAGGCGTGTCATGGGATACCCGAAGTTCAAATTGCAGGACCGGGTGCGGCTTCGCGATTGTATTACGGCGAACAGGCAGCAGCCTAGAAATTTGCACGCCAGCGTGTCAACGCCCATCGATTTAGGGCTGGGGCACCCCGCTGGCATCGGAACATAAGTGACCCCTGAAATATCCTGCCTTTGGGGGTCCTACCTATAAGGCCGGGCCCCCCACTGTGTTAATAAACATCTTACTTCGATGTGGCAGACGCTTTGACCAAGGGTCAAGTAAAGAGCATACGGCATCACTGTCCATTCAATCCAAATATCTCCACATATTCGTAAAAATCACGAATTACGTGGTCCAGTTATTAAGGGCAAAAAACACCATAGTTGCTAAATTGTAATGCAAATGATAATCATTCTCATTCATAAGTACGCAACTTGTTTATGCCCCAACTGGGGCTTACCAAGGTGGGGCAGGCAGTCGTGGAAACAAAATTTAACCGAAGATCAAGACTTTACGGGCGTTGGCCGGCAGATTGGCCACGCATTTCGGAACTCGACTTTTCAGAGCGGGTTCTACTTCGGGCGGTGCGACGCCTATCTGTAATCAACACCGAAATCTCCCTAGTGGTACCGGATTTAGAGCGACTTCGCGAGGAGACTCTAGGTTCTGTGGGACATGGGCTTGGAGTAACACTTGGACCTCAAGTTGGCTCTTCTGCAGCGACAGAGCTCGAAATGATACTTCGTTCATTCTGTTGTATGGGATTTCGACCTTTTCAAATTCATAGAATTTGCGAACTGCCATTGTCGACCGACGAGCGATTGCTGTTATCGTTTGTGGCGGGATGCCAAGCAAAAGACTCTGACCATGTTTGGAATGTGCTGTCTTGGCTACTTCCGCTGGCTGGCGCGAAAATAATTACAGCCCATGGCTACGCTCTCGCGACAAAATTTCATGAAGGCGGCCTAGTGCTTCCGCAACGTCTGGAGATTGCCGGTTGTACTGGTTATTCCGAAATGATGCCCTGCCGTAACCAATACGCATATACGCCGCACTGAGAAATCACAGGTAACGGACTTCCTTCGATCCTACAGGCGTTGATTTTTTAGTTAAGGAGTTAATTGAAAATGGAGTTACACGGTTACAAAGACCCTGGCCAGTTTCAATGACAAACTGAGCCTGTCTGATTGAAGTAAACCACTCAGCATTCAGAACTTCTCTACGCAGAGTATATTAGAGGCGCTGGTTTTGGACGTTTTCCAGGGGCTGGCGCTGCGAAGAGCAGGCGTGCCCAGGTGCTATGCCGTTTGATGCTGGTGCTGATGGAAACGGCAGATTAACCATATTATGCCCATCCCCTGTTCCAGGCACCATTCGGCGTCGTTAGTGAGAGGGCGCCCTGATCTCGGTGGTTGGTGTTTTTGGAGACACATATTGTTTAGCGATCTAATTCGACACGAGGAGGCAAACGAGCCCAATGTGATCAGGCGGTGGGTGCTTCGATAGGTGGCCGGTGCGCCCGGTCGCACAGGTGGTCTTGTCAGGCCATATTAGGTCGGCGGCGATAACAAGTTCTCTATGCTTAGGGCCCCGGCGAGATTGCCCACCCGACAGCGCCCGCGATCAAAAGAGGCCCAGCTTACTGGAGTATTCTTTCGTTCGGTCTAATATCCAAGCTATGATTCTGCACTTGGTGCAAAAGTGTATGGCGAGAAGCCACTAGCAAACTGATGAAGGTCTTAGTAGTTGTGTTGCTGGCTGGGGGTTTGTTCGCGCCCTTGCCAAATCAGGCTAGAGATTTTGATAGTGAGATCGAGTTCAAGGTCGATATAATCAATCTTGCTGGCAAATATACTAAGGAGGGGATCGTCTCCAAATATCGTTGGGACGGTGATCCAGCTTGCAACTAAAAGACAAGACAATCGCCATCACCGGCGGCGCGAGCGGTATCGGCAAAGCCATGGCGATCCGCTTTGCTGCAGAAGGCGCACGCGTCGTCGTTGCCGATTTGACCGAAGAGAAAGCGCAGCGGACGGCTGAGCAAATCCAAGGCTTGGCGGTTGCCTGTGATGTCACCCAGGAGTCAGATATTCAAAACCTTGTCCGACAAACCGAACACGAAATCGGCTCCCTCGATATGTTTTGCTCAAATGCAGGGATCGGTTTCGGCGAGCCGGACTTCGTTACCTCGGCTAGCAATGCTCAGTGGCAGACCAGCTGGGAGGTCCATGTCATGGCCCATGTCTATGCTGCGCGGGCGGCGTTGCCGGGCATGATCGCGCGCGGCAGCGGTTATTTTTTACAAACCGTGTCGGCGGCGGGTCTCCTTAATCAGATCGGCGATGCCGCCTACTCAGCCACCAAACATGCAGCACTGGGCTTCGCCGAGGCGTTAGCAATCACCCATGGCGACGATGGCATCAAGGTCTCCGCCATCTGCCCGCAATATGTCGCAACGCCGATGCTGGGGTACGCGGAAGATCATGAAGCGGAATTGTCAGAGGGTGTCATCACGGCCGAGCAGGTTGCCGACACGGTGGTGGAGGGCATTTTGGCGGAGCAGTTTCTTATTTTGCCCCATCCAGTCGCCGAGAAATACCACCAGAACAAAGCGGCAGATTATCAGCGCTGGCTCGTCGGCATGCGGCGCTTGCGGCGCGATATCATCGCTGAGATTGGCTCGGCCCGTCCGGAAGACATGCACAAGTTGATCTGACCTAAAATTCCAGTCGAGCGCTCTTTGGCTC
>CAYPSQ010000086.1:5711-10040 GCA_964413115.1 uncultured Rhizobiaceae bacterium
TAGTAGCAACATTCACAGTCGTTGGCGCGCGATCAGGGGAAATGCACAATGAAAAGACTGCAGGACAAAATCGCGATTATTACCGGCGGATCGCGTGGTATGGGCCGCAGCTATAGTCTGCGCTTTGCTGAGGAGGGGGCACTTGTCGCTGTGGTCTACCGACAGTGCGTCGACGCGGCCCGAGAAGTAGTCGACGCCATCACGGCCAACGGCGGCCGCGCCAAGGCGTTCCAATGCGATGTTACGAAGCCGGCTGAGATTAGCATCATGGTCGAGGAGGTGGTCGCTGCATTCGGCGCCGTCGATATTCTCATCAACAATGCCGGCCTTTACTTGTTCACACCACTCGAAGGCACGACCGAGGCAGAGTGGGACCAACAAATCGACACCGCGCTAAAGGGGCCGTTCTTTTGTGCCCAGGCAGCCGTGCCGCATATGAAAGCTCGCGGAGGCGGCAAGATCATCAATATAGGCTCGATCTTTGGCGAGGATGGCTTTCCGGGTTCGTCGGGTTATTGCGCCTCAAAGGGAGCGATCAAACAGTTAACGCGCAGCTTGTGCCTTGAGTTGCGCCCCTTCAATATTCAGGTCAACACTTTGTCGCCGGGCTGTGTGGAGACCGAACTCAACAAAGAATACCGCGAGGAAAGCGAGGACTTCATGCGCGCGCTGCAGGAACGCTTCGGCGAAGGAGATCCCTGGCTGCAGCCTGAGGAAATGGCCGGCACAGCCGTATTCCTCGCCTCAAGCGATGCCGACCCCGTAACTGGTGCAAACGTTTTGGTTGATCGCGGTTACTCGGCCTATTAGGTCAGTTTCCGCCAAACCGCGAGCAGAGGCACGCACGATGTGGCATGTGGGCATCGACGTCGGAGGTACGTTTACCGACCTGTTCGCCTTCGAAAATAGGAGCGGGAAGAGTCGCACATCGAAGGTACTGACGATCAAGCATGACCGCGCAGAAGGCGTGTTCAATGCACTAAAGGCTGCCGATATACCGGCCGCAACTATTGATACTTTGGTGCATGGCAGTACAACCGCCACCAACGCTCTGGTCGAGCGGAGTTACCCGCCGGCGGCAATGATAGCAACCGAAGGCTTTCGCGACGTCATCGAGATCGGCCGGCAACGCCGCAAGGATCTGTTCGACCTGCACCAACAACGGCCGGAGCCGATCATTCCGCGCCGTCAGCGCTTTACCGTTCCCGGCCGACTGGGTGCCGACGGTAGCGAGATTGCACCGCTTGACGAGACTGGGATACGCGAACTAGCGCGCCGGCTCAAAGCCATGGAGATCGCTTCGATAGCGATCTGTTTTCTAAACGCCTATTCGAACCCTGTGCATGAGAAACGTGCTCGCGATATTCTCCACCAGGAATATCCTGACTGCTTCGTTGCGCTCTCGTCGGAAACTGTCCCCAAGCTGCGCGAACATGGCCGCTTCATGACGACGGTCGTTCGGGCTGTCTTACTGCCGGTCATGAGTAGCTACTACAGCAGGCTCAACCAAGGCCTGCTTGACGACGGTTTCACCGGCACGCTCCTCGTTCTTAAAAGTAATGGAGGCATGATGGGTGTCGAGTTGGCCCGAGAACGCCCGGAGGAACTCGTCGAGTCGGGACCCGCCGGCGGCGTCGCCTATGCCCGTTACCTCAGCGAGCATACCGGGCTCTCCAAGATCATCCACACCGACATGGGCGGGACGACCTTCGATGCATCTATTGTCGAAGACGGCAATGGACTGATTACCCACGACTACGACCTCGAATGGGAGATGCCGATCATCATCCCGATGCTTGACATCCGCTCGGTCGGTGCCGGCGGCGGTTCGATCGCCTGGATTGATGCTGGTGGCTCGCTCCGCGTCGGCCCGCAGAGCGCGGGCGCCGATCCCGGCCCCGTGTGTTACCAACGCGGGGGTAACGCGGCGACGGTCACTGACGCCAATCTGCTGCTTGGCCGGCTCGAACCGACGCTCGGCGGCAAACTGATACTCGACAGCGCGGCGGCCGAACGCGTGGTTGCGCGCCTTGGTGAAAAAATTAACTTATCGGCGCTCGAGGCCGCCGAGGCGATCATCTCAATCTGTTGCGAGAATATGGCCCAGGCAATCAAACTGGTGCTTATCGACCGTGGCCGCGATCCGCGCGATTTCGTGCTCGCCAGCTTTGGCGGCGCGGGCGCGATGCATGCCTGCGTGATCGCGCGGGCGATGAGCATTCCTAAGATTATTGTGCCGACCCATGCCGGCGTGGCCTCGGCTTTCGGCGCCATTGCTATGGATCTACGCCACGATCTCGAAGCGTTTTACTATGGTCCGGTCGACGATGCCGATTTCGACCAGCTCAATATTCTCTATGACGAACTAGAGACTCGCGGTCGCGAGTTGCTTGGCCGCGACGGCGTCGCGGAAGAGGATATGGTGCTCAGACGAAACGCGCAGATGCGCTACATTGGCCAGTTCTGGGAAGTACTGACGCCGCTTCCGGCAGGTAAGTTGGGCCACGCCTCGATTGCAGGGATCAACGAGTGCTTTCACGCTGAGCATAAAACTGAGCACGGTGTTAGCTCACCGAACTTTGCGGTCGAGTTCGTCAGCGTCGGTCTGACGGCAACTGGACGTTTTAAGTCGGCGCGCCAGTTTGAAGTGCGCCAGCGCGATGGCGCGGATCCGCAGACTGGTAGCCGACCGGTTTACTTCGATGGTGAATGGCACGATACATCAGTATACGAGGGTGAGCGCCTCGGTTTGGGTGTGCGAATTGAAGGACCGGCGGTGGTCGAATACTCGCACTCAGGAACTGTGCTGCCGCCCAATAGCTCCGCCGTGGTAGATAATATGGACAATCTGATCATCTCCGTGGATTGAGGAAGGCGGACCATGAAAAAAGGTGCTTCGCAAGTTATGACGGCACATTTGGAAAACAACGATGGCATCCATAATCTTGATGCGGTTACCTTTGAGGTCCTGCGGAGCCACTTCGATTTTTGCTGCGAGCGCATGTCGAAGGTGCTTTACAAGACGGCATTTTCGCCAATCTTGAGCGATATCCTCGATTTCTCAAACGCCGTCTACGATGCCGATATCCAGTTGCTGTCGCAATCACCCGGCTGTCCAATTCATCTCGCGGCAATGCACTTTGCTGCTCAAGAAGCGGTGAAGAAATACGGTCTCGATGACTTGCGTCCCGGCGACGTCATCGTACTCAACGATCCATTCGCCGGAGGAACTCATATACCCGATACCACCTTCACCATGCCGATCTATTACCAGGACAGCTTGCTTGGCTTTGCGGTCAGCCGAGGGCATTGGCAGGACCTCGGCGGTGGTGCTGCCGGTGGTCAGTCGTTCGGCACGCATATCGCCGGCGAAGGCTTACGTATCCCGCCGCTTAAGTTGTTCCACGAATATCAACTCAATCGCGACCTACTGGCGATCATTAAGAACAACACACGGTGTCCGCAGTATATCGAAGGCGATATCCAGGCTCATATGGGCGCCCTCAAGGTAGCTGAGCAGGAGTTTCTCCGCGCGGTTGATCGCTATGGCCTCGATACTGTTAAGACTGCGATGCGTGAACTGATCAACTATACCAACCGCATCACCCGCAAGCGGATTCATGCCATCCCAAACGGCGCTTACGTCGTTAATGACTTCGTCGACACTGATGGTTTCAGCGATGAACCAATCCGTTTCACGGTCAAGATCACCATCCAGGACGAGCACCTAGTTGTCGATTTTAGCGGTTCCGATCCGCAATGTGTCGGCGCTATAAATTCGCCACTCGCGAACACCTATTCAGCGGTGTACTTGGCGCTGCGCTTCTATCTCTGTCCCGAGGCGCCGGCCAACGCCGGTCTGTTCGATGCAATCGATATCGTACTGCCCGACAATTGTTTCCTCAACGCAAAGTGGCCGGCGCCGACTATTGGCTGTACCACGGTGACAGCGGCCAAGATCAATAGCGCCATCTGGCTAGCGATGAGCCAGGCGATGCCGGAAAACGCGATCGGCGGCACCATGTCTGACTGTAACTGGCTGGTCTGTGCCGTGACTGATCCGGAGACGCGCGAGCAGACAGTGTTCTCAGATCTACCGGCCGGAGGCTGGGGCGGCATGCGTAGCCATGACGGCGTTAATGTGAACTACGATCCGACCGGCAACTGCATGAATCTATCCGCCGAGGTTGCTGAGTTGATGCATCCAGTGGTCTACGAAGCGTTTGACATCCGGCAAGATTCCTGTGGTGCCGGCGCCAACCGTGGTGGAATGGGCGCGCGCCTTCAGTTCCGCTTTAAGGGTCACGCAGAACTGTCGATCGAGACCTC
>CAYPSQ010000087.1:0-9950 GCA_964413115.1 uncultured Rhizobiaceae bacterium
AAGTCTATTTAAACCTGCCACTAACGAGCCGTCGAGCAATATTAGTTAACACTGTCAATTTACGCATATATGACAGAATGTTAAAACATGGGTAATCCAGCAACCGTACAGTTCAGTCATGATTAACATGCAAGTTGGTGAGGAACTGGCTGGCGCAAAAACACCGCTTTTCAATGATCTATTCTGTCAGCGGCCCGCGCTGTGCTGGGTCGTGCTTTTGGATGGCGCCCATCTCTTGCCCGAAATTGCCGTCAATAATTGAGTATCCGAAAATCAGGAAATGTTCGAACGGGCCGTACTCTTATTCGAGGATCCAAAAAATGCTGGCCCGCTCGATCTTGCCAAGCTCGTATTCGCAAACTGCCATATGCAGGAACTGATATTGACATGATCTGGGGCACGCTTTCGGAAAATATTGCGCCGTACGCATCATATTCTCTTGGTGCCTAATATATTAAAAATGGGTCGTTGCTATCGGGCTGCGATTAATTCTTCGATATAGCGTGGCACGGCGAATGACGCCTGGTGCACAGCCGGGGTGTAGTAGCGAGTGTCGATCGCTGATTTTTTGAATCGGCTTGTCAGCGTCACAAGAGGCTTCCGCCAGAGCGCTCTGTCATTGCTTGCCCAACCTAGCGCCATCGGGCCGCCGATATAGCTCGGCACATGAGTTACATAGCAACGCGCATCGGCAAATAGCGAAGTTAGGGAGGTCATGCTGTCGCGCAATTCTAGCATTTGCGTGAAGGGTACGCCGTTCTGTGTCACCAAAACGCCACCTGGCGCCAGACAGCGTTTGCAATCAGCATAGAAAGCGCTTGTGAAAAGCGCAGCGCCGACACCAATAGGGTCAGGCGAATCAACGATGATGACGTCGTAGTGGTCATCGCTTTCGGCCACGAAATGGCAGCCGTCCGCGATAACCAGATTGAGGCGTGGATCCTCGAACGCTTGGCCTGAGATAGCACTCAGATAGCGTTTTGACAGATCAATGACGGTACGGTCGATATCGACCAACGTGGCATGCTCCACGGTCTGATGTTTGAACACTTCTTCTACTGCACCGCCATCGCCACCACCGAGGACGAGCACGCGCCGCGCTTTGCCATGCGCCAGGATAGGTACATGCACGATCATCTCGTGATAGCAAAATTCGTCCTTCTCGGTTGTCTGGACCACGCCATCTAAGGTGAGCACACGTCCCATAACGACATTTTCAAACAAAAGGATGTGCTGAAATTCGGAGCTCTCCTCATGTATCAACCGCTCGATTTTATAGGTCGCGGTGAAGTCAGTAGGCTCCAGAGTTTCAGACCAAGTTTTCATTCCGTGCCGCCGCGCAAAATTTCGCAGACCACAACCCGTTCGGGTTGTAATGCTGCCGTCAACACGGTGATAGCTGCTTCGGGGTCGGTATCGCCGCAGGTGAAAATGTCAAAGGCGGCGAAGCCTTGCTCAGGCCATGTGTGCACACTGATGTGCGATTCCGCTAGTACCGCTACTCCAGACACGCCGCCGGTGTTGTCAAAATGGTGAAGATGGATATGCAGGAGCGTGGCGCGCGCTGCTGCAATGCTTTCTCTCATCGCGGTTTCAATAAAGTCGAGTTCATTGATTCGTCTGGGCGCCCACATATCGACAATCTTGTGCACGCCAGCGAACAGCTTGCCGTTGCGCTCAATTGCTTGGTCTAACTTTTCTTGTGTAGCGATCATCACGGGTGACTCCGCGCCTCTGGTGAAAGCGGTATTTGCTGTTTTCATCATTATGTCCCGTGGAAATTCGCCTACAAACTAGTGACGGAAATGGCGCATGCCGGTGAACACCATAGCCAGGCCGTTTTCATCCGCTGCGGCTATGACTTGGTCATCGCGCATCGAGCCGCCCGGTTGGATAATCGCCGTGGCGCCAGCTTCGGCGGCCGCAAGCAGGCCATCGGCAAATGGAAAAAAGGCGTCCGACGCAACTACTGAGCCGACCGCGCGGGATTGGTCCTCGCCAGCTGCTTCCGCCGCTTCAGCGGCCTTCCAAGCGGCGATCCTCGATGAATCTACACGGCTCATCTGACCAGCGCCGACGCCCACCGTTGCGCCATTTTTGACATAAACGATGGCGTTGGATTTGACATGTTTGCAGACGCGAAAGGCAAAGATCAGATCCTCAAGCTCTGCCTCGCTAGGCGTCCGGCGGGTCACCGTTTTTAATTTGTCACGTGCGATGTGGCCATTGTCGCGTTGTTGCGCGAGGTATCCGCCAGATAGCTGGCGCAGCGACATACCGGGCGCGGTAGGGTCCGGTATGCCACCGCTTAACAGCACGCGCAAATTCTTTTTACGGGCGAGAATTTCGAGCGCTGCGGCATCCGCTTCTGGCGCAATGACCACCTCGGCGAATAGCTTAACGATCTCTTCTGCTACCCCCCGGTCAAGCGGCTGGTTGGCGGCGATGATGCCGCCAAAGGCGCTCACCGGGTCACAGGCGAGGGCCTTTAAATAGGCCTCTTTGAGGTCACAACCCTGTGCCGTGCCGCAGGGATTGGCATGCTTGATAATAGCGATCGCGGGAGTACTGAATTCCGCCACCAGTTCGAAAGCAGCGTCTGTATCATTTAAATTGTTATAGCTCAGTTCTTTGCCTTGCAGCTGGCGAGCAGCAGCGACACCTGGGCGTGTAGGGCCGCTGGCATAAAAGGCGGCGGCAAGATGCGGGTTCTCTCCATAGCGTAGCATTTGACGGCGTTCGGCCGAGACCGCTAGCCGCTCCGGAAACCTCATGCCTTCCTGCTCGGCAAACCAGCTGGCGATAGCGGAATCATAGGCACCCGTGCGGGCGTAGGCCTTGGCCGCGAGACGGCGTCGAAGCGCACCCGACGTTGCACCCTTTAAATCAGTCATTTCATCGATCACCGCTTGATAATCAGTGCTATCTACCAGCACTGCTACATCGTGGTTATTCTTGGCCGCCGCTCGAATTAGGGCGGGTCCACCAATATCGATATTCTCTATGCAGGTTTGGAAATCGCCGCCCCCAGCCACCGTTTTCTCGAAGGGGTAGAGATTAACCACGACGAGGTCGATCGTCTGGATATCTTGTGCAGCCATAGCATCGAGGTGAGTGGTGTTGTCGCGAATGCCGAGGATGCCGCCATGCACTTTCGGGTGAAGCGTCTTTACCCGACCATCCAGTATTTCGGGAAATCCTGTGTGTTCGGAAACATCTTTTACCCTGATACCGGCGTCGCGCAAGGTTTTTGCTGTTCCGCCGGTTGAGAGAATTTCGACACCCAATTCCAAGAGATGTTCCCCTAACTCTGTAAGACCCGATTTATCGGATACGGAAATCAGGGCACGAGAAATACGTCTGTGTTCAGCGTCTTGTGTCATAGTGGCTTCTCGTTTTTGGGTCCCAAATGTGGTGGTGGTCGGTCGGTGTTTACTGGGCGGCGTGCCGGGATTCTGGGGTATCAGGTTTCAGCGTTTGGGCTCGGAATTCCGGAACAATAACGGCGATTTCCACCAGCGTCGCTTCGCTATCGCGTGCCGCCGCTGCCGCACAAAGGCGGTCGATCTGCTCTTGCAGTATCGCTAAGTCAGCAGGCCGGGACGAGGCGCGCTGCAAACCGGTGACCGTTGTATCGGACAAAGGCTCCTTCGCGTGGAACAATTCTTCCGTCATTTTTTCGCCGGGTCGGAGACCTGTATATTCGATTGCGATGTCTCTTTCCGGCGTTAGTCCGGCAAGCCGGATCATTTGACTGGCCAAATCTTTGATTCGCACCGGCGGCCCCATGTCGAGCACGAATATCTCGCCGCCCTTGCCGCGCGCGCCGAGCGCGGACGCCTGCAACACCAACTGTACCGCTTCGCGTGTGGTCATGAAGTAACGAGTGACTTCGGGGTCAGTCACGGTGACCGGGCCACCGGCAGCAATCTGGCGTTGAAAGAGTGGCACAACCGAACCTGACGAAGCGAGAACATTGCCGAAGCGGACCGTGACCAGGCGCGTATGCGCCTGATCCCCGGCGGCCAGCGAAAGTCCCAATGCCTGGCAATAGCTCTCCGCGATGCGCTTCGTCGCACCCATCACATTTGTCGGATTAACCGCCTTGTCGCTGGAGATCAACACCATCACGGCGACACCGTGCGCGACGCAGCTATCGGCAACATTGCGCGTGCCCAACACGTTGGTGAGCACGCCCTCATTAAGGTTCGCTTCGACCATGTGGACATGTTTGAGGGCTGCAGTATGAAACACCAATTGTGGGCGCGTCTCGGCGAAGGTTGAATTTAAACGTCCGAGGTCGCGCACATCGCCGAGGACGACTTCGCGCGATATGCTGGCGTGGCTCTCCGCTAATTCCATGTCGATGGTATAAAGATTGAATTCAGAATTATCGACAAGGGTCATGTGCGCCGGTCCGTGACCGGCGATCTGGCGGCATAGCTCCGAACCGATGGAGCCGCCAGCTCCGGTCACGCAGATACGCCGCCCATGGATAAGCGCCGCCATTTCCTTGCTGTCCAGCGCCGCTTGGGGACGGCCCAACAAGTCCTCGATCGCCACCGGTCGGATATCCATGACTTCGCCTTCGCCGGTACGGAAATCAATCATGCGCGGTAGGCGTGAAAACGGTATGGAAAGCCCCTCAGCAGCATCGAGAATTTGGCGCAGGCGTTCGGGGTCGAAGCTATCCAAGGTGAGGATCAGACGTTGCGGTTGGGTCCCGCGACGTTTAAGTGCACGCACGATTTCGACTAGATTTCGGGCCGGGCCGTAGACCCGGACACCGTGAATGTGGCGGCCAATTTTGGCGGCGTCATCGTCCACCAATCCTACTACGCGATAATTTTCGGCGCTGCCGCTCAAGCTGGACCGGATAAAGAGATCGGCGTCGCCACCCACGCCCAGCAGCAGAACTGGCACTCGCCCGCCACCACTAGTACGCTGAAAAAAACCGGCAAGGCCACGTTCTATCAGGCTGCGGTAAAGGATGCGCGGACCGGTAAGCAGCGCGACGAGGAGCAACAGATTGATCGGCAGCGCCGAACGCGGATAGGCCTCGAGCCTGGTGACAACAAATAGCAGTGCGACAAAGACAAGAACAGCAATTCCCGCCGCCCAGGTGATTTTTGTCACGTCGCGCGACGCGGTATAGAGCCAAAAGCCCCGATAAATGCGCATGCGCCAGAACACAATCGCTGATATCACGCTGAACGCCAGTATTCCCTCGACGAAAAAGCCGCTTGACTCGTGCCAGAAATTATCGACGCCACGGCGCAGCATTAGCGCCACGGCGAACGATATGGCCGCCATAGCTACATCGAATGCAGCAACAGCGTAGGTTCTATTAATGCGGTTAATCTGCATGGGTCGATCTATTTTGCGAGGCTCGAAGATAGCATAAAAGCGCCGCCGTCAGCAGCAATCCTGCGCCCAACGCGCCCCAGGCAAAGGCTACAGAAAGGGGCGTCGCAAGGGCGAGGCCGGCAAGTAACAAATTTACCGCCGTCACCGCCAATACCACATGCGCATGGCTGCGCCCGGCGGCAACGGCAACTTGGTAATAATGTTGATGATGGGCACGCCAAATGCGCTCGCCCCGGGTCAAGCGCCGCACCAGGGTGAAGCTGGCGTCGGCCACAAAATATAGCACCAGCAAGAGCGCCGCTTGCCATAGTCCAAATGTGGCCAGCGACAACAGCAGCCAGCCGATAGCGAAGCCCAGGGGAATGCTGCCGACATCACCGAGAAAGATACGTGCCGGCTGCCAGTTCCACGGCAGGAAGCCGAGCGCCACTGCCGCCAATGCCAACCCGTAGGCGCCGAGGCCCGCAGCGGCCGGGCAAATGATCGCCAACGCAAACAGACCGAGCCCAGCACTTCCGGTCTGGCTGCCCGCGATGCCGTCGATGCCGTCCATAAAGTTGAACAGATTGAGGAACCACAGCCAGATGAGCCCGCTCAGCGCGAGATCGAGCATCGGAGGTAGAGCGCCTTGAAATACTGCTCCACCCACGGGAAGTGCAAACAGGCCGGCGCCGACCGCGATTGCCTGTGCACCCAGTCGGAGGATTGCCGGCAAGCCTCCGCGTACATCGTCGACCCATGAGATCAACGCCAAAGCCGCCCCAGCGGCGAGAATGATCCAAAAATGGTGCGCGGCAGCATCTCCGGCGCCGTACAGCCAAAAAACGAGCCAGACAGCCAACAGCACGCTTGCCACCGCAATACCGCCGCCTCGCGGAGTTGGTGAACTATGGCTGGAGCGCTCATTGGGGATGTCGAGCACGCCACGGCTGCGCAGAAGTAGGAGCACGCCACCCGTGGCGAGCCAACTGGCCGCGCCGGCAGCGAGACTGCCGGTGACAACTATAAATAAATTCATGCGCTGCTTTCGCGTCGGTAAACCGCCTGATCCGTCACGACAAAGTCCACCCGATCGTCCAGCAGCGCCCGCGCACATTCCTCGGGGCGGTTGATGATCGGCTCTTCATGTACGTTGAAGCTAGTATTGATCATGGTTGGCAAGCCGCTTTTTCGCTTGAATGCAGCGAGAATATCGTAATAGAGCGGATTGTGCGTGCGGCAAATGATCTGCGGCCGTGCTGTGCCGTCTACATGAACAACAGCAGGAATTCGAGGCCGCCAAGATTGTTTGACGTTGCAGGTGATCGTCATAAAGCGCCCCGCATATCGGTTGCGTGCGTTGATATCAAACAGCTCGGCGGCATCGTCTTCGGCGATAACTGGCGCGAAGGGCATGAATTCGGAACGCGATAGTCGGTGGTTGAGCGCATCGTTAATCCCGGAATCGGCGGGCGAAGCGAGAATACTCCGCGCGCCGAGCGCGCGCGGGCCAAATTCCATGCCGCGGCTGAATATCGCCACTGCTTTACCTTGGCATAGAAGCTCTGCTGTTTTGTCGACCGGATTGTCGGATAGGGCGGCGAGGCCGGGGGTGCGGCCCAGAACCTTGTCGGCATTGTCGCCCCAGTCGCGTCCAAAATAAAGTGTCTCCAAGGGATAGCGCGCGGCGAGCCAAGTTCTCATGCCGTCGCGCTCAAGAAGAAACTGTAGAACCCCACCAGCGGGCAAGCCCTGATCGCTCATCGCCGGATAGATAAATATTTCCTCGATATCGGTCTCTTCCGCTAGCAGCCGATTAAGCCGAACATTGCCGAATACTCCTCCGGAAAGACCGAGACGGTGCACTGAATGGCGCTCCAGTAGGCGGCGAACAGATTCGAGCGTCACCTGCTCCAGCACCTCTTGAATAGAAGCTGCCATGTCTTTGTAAGAGGTGTCTTCCGCCGTCTTGAACATGAACTGGCGAAGCTCAGAATTGGTCTCGAAGTCGCTCCGAATCTGTCCTTCCGCATCGACCTTAAAGTGCGCAGAGATCGACGCCGCCGCTGTAGGCTGACCAAGTGCTGCCAGGCCGGTGAGCTTGCCTTCGTGGCGGTTGATGCGCCAGCCTAAAGCCTGGGTGGCGTAGCCATAGGCTAGACCCAGGCTGTCGGTTCGCGCCGGCCCGGTGAAACACTCATCACCGCCATACAGGGAGCGCAAATCGCCATCTCGAAAAATACGCTGACTGTATTGCACATTGTCGCCACCGCCATCCGAGGTATAGAGCAGCGCATCCTCCCAGTCGGTGTGAAACAGGGTAGGTAGGGCATGGGCTAGATGGTGATTAAAAAAAGAGAGTTGGGTTGATTCGCGAAAGCCGTAATCAGCAAGGAATTTTTTGCTATTGAATAGGGCTTGCGAATCGGCATGTCCGGCCCGTACCAATTCGCGCTCCAGGCTTTTGTGTTTTTCCTTGCCGAGCGCGTGGCGGACCTTGCCCTCAAGCAGGCGAGAGCCACGGAAATGCTTGAAATAACGCCATGCGAATGCGCCGCGTCCGAGAACGACCGCATCGACGTCACGGCGCGATAGTCCGGCGATGGTGAGGCATTCGTCAATGGCTTCATCGGGCACCCTCCCACCATCGATTTTACGCCGTGTTAGGCGTTCTAGCGAGATCGCCGAAATCATCCGATAGTCGTTGAACAGGCAGGCTGCGGCCTCGTGATATCCTGGGTGGACACCGAGAATTATCATGCGCTTTATATGCTCGATAGACTGGGAACAGGTGTGTGCGGAAACTACCGCCCGCCCACACTATGCGTCAATCCACTGCCAATTGCCGGGCGCGAGGCAGGCGCGAATATGGCAATTTGCCGCGTCCCCATTGCGGTGTTACATCACAGCATCTGCCGACTGCTACCATGGGAGGAGCCGGACCTTTGTACGTCGCAAACAAAAATGGGTTGGCGTTTGCTGCGGCAACTTTTTGCGGTATCAGCGCTCCGCTGTTGGCATCGAGTCCCACCGTTTTCGGCGCGGCACTGGCGTTCGGGCTGCTGCTTTTGTTGGCGGCGCGGGGGCGTTTCCAATTAGTAAGCGATCTAGCGCGGGGTGCCCGCACACCACTTGGCATGACAATCGTCCTCACATTTGTCTTATGGCTGCCTGGTGTTGCCGATTCGCCTGACCTCGGACGCTCGCTCGCCATCTGGGGGCGGATGGTGGGCATGGTGATCGTTGCCGCGCTGGTCCACTATTTCCTGTCGCGTAGCAGCCTTGATGCTTGTCTCCGTGCCATGGTCGTGGCCGCGCTAGTTTGCGCCGTAATCACGCTGATGGGGCTTTACGTGGCAAGCCCTATCTACGGCCTCTTTCGTGGCAAGGGGTGGGTCGACGTGAATGTCGCGCAGATTCTCAAATATTACGGCTCCGCCTTGGCCATTCTGGCACCCGTGGTCGTTTGGGCCGGCCTACACCTTGGCAGGCGTTGGTTTTATGCCGGGCTTCTCCATTTGACGGCTGCCTTTGTACTAATTTTTGCCGTTGACAGTTTAGCCGGGCTGTTGGGCCTTGTCGCCGGTTCGGTGGTTGGCGGTATAGTCTATATCTGCCAACGCGGGCACCTGATGCGCGGCCATGCTGCGGCGCTATTTCTGATCCTGCTCGCGGTTCTGTTGGCGGCGGCCATTGCCTGGGTCCTCTTTAAATTACCACCGCCGTTGCGCGCCGGACAAATTATCAACGGGGTCTATCATGGCCCGGTAGAACCCGGCCTGCCGGTGTCACTGATTGATGCACACCGCCAGTATATTTGGCGTTTCGCATTTGATGCGGCGTTGGAAGCGCCTTATTTCGGCCATGGCATAGACGTTAGCAATCATCTTCCCGGTGCCTCGGTGTTAATTGAGAAATTCAACCAGGCACTTATACCCTCTCATCCCCACAATTGGCTTTTGGAAGTGTTTCTGGAAACGGGCGTCTTTGGGCTGGCGTTCTTATTGGGGGCGTTGGCACTTTTACTGCGCCTCTGGCTGCGAATCGGCGTCGTGTCGCCCGGGACATCGGCTGCCGGCGTTGCCCTTTTCGTCGCGTTTTGGTCGTCTTCGATGTTAAATTTTTCCATTTGGGCTGCTTGGTGGCAGGGCGTCTTTTTAGTTTTAAGCGCTATCGTACTTGCCGCCGCACCGCGCGGCGCCGGAGCCAATCGCCCGCCGCAATGAGGGCGTAAGCGCCGCATATAGCGCTTAAGGGCTCAATAGGTAGACGATATTTGGGCGATGCGATTGGACCATTGACGATCAATATATATAGAGCCCACAGCAGCAGCAGAAGGAGAACAATGCGAACTTCTCGGCGTTTCGCTATCGTTTGGCCATGAGTCTGCTGAAACAGGCCATGACCCAATCCTATAAGTTGTCCGGCCCGTACTACCATCAGGGAAAGGAACGTAATGGCCAATACCCAGGCATAAGCTGGGTTGTCGTTACGAAACATAAATGTCCAGAGCTTCCCCAGTTTGCCGTCGCCCGTTATGTCGTAAAACCCGGTGCGTGGCAGGTTGCTCACCGGTGGTGAGAGGATAGCCGCAGGCGAGAACA
>CAYPSQ010000088.1:0-9889 GCA_964413115.1 uncultured Rhizobiaceae bacterium
TCAGTGATTTTCCAACTGAGTTTGGTGGTTCCGGCGAAACGTTACCAGAATAGTCATGCCCTACGGTGACAACTAGCGTGACTGTTATTTAATTAACGCATAGATTTTGGCCGTCTACGTAACCTTCGCAGCAACCTAACCGAAGGAGATAACGTTATGAGCATTCTGGTTCGTTTTGCACCACCATCTTTGACAGCAGCCCAATACGACGCAGTCGTTGCTCGGCTGTACAAAGAAGGTATTCATCCCGCACCCGGACTTGAACTTGAAGCATGTTTTGGGTCAGGGGATCAGATGAAAGTTTCAGTGATCTTTGATTCGCAAGGGGACTTCGAGGCCTTTGGTGCACGCCTTGCGCCAATCCTAGAGGAAATGGGAATAAACCCAGGTGCACCTGATATTATTGAGGTGCACAATATCATCCGCCGGGGTGAATAACTAACGTAACCCCGTCGCCCAGATAGCTAAAGGCAAAGCCCTCGCCACCAGAATATGGACAAAGATTAACAACTAACGCCGCGCCGTCCGCACCACCCTCTTAGGCTTGCCCAGCGTCCTCTTTCTCACGCTGCTTCTTCGCCTCCGCATCTGTCTGCTTAATCTCTTCAGACCACTTACGGGTTTGCTCACCGCCAAGCACGCCAAGGCGCGCGGCTACAACATTAGGCAGCTTCCCGTCTGCAGCACACGCGGCAGCGGCGGTCATTGTGCCGAATGCACTGACCTGCCCATCCGGGCTAACGAAATGTCCGTCTTCGTTATAGCCGCACGAACTGGAGTCACCTCCAGCAGCGACGGCAACAGCGGCAGCTACGGCAACTATCGGTATGGATAATGCAAACAACTTCATCAGACTTACCCCCTAAATGTTGAACTGTATCGCTGAAGATAAGGCTGCTTTTCGACGAAAGTTTGTTGATTTTGGGGCGATAATGAGGCGGGCGGGTAAAACTAACGCCGCGCCGCCTTTAACGCGCGATCAAACGACTTCCTAAAGTTCGGCACCATCCACCGCTGCCCGACCTTGGTCGCATCTTCATAAAACTGCAGCCGCTTGGGTATGCGCGCCAGCGGCACCAACTGGTACAGCACCTCTAGCTGCTTACCCTTACCGCGCGGCCTGCGCACGATGTCCGGTGTCGGGCCTTGGTGCCGGAAGAAGAGGTTCAGCTTGTTAACTATATTGCGTGTCCGCTTTGCCTTTCCGAGTAAGTTCTGTCGCTGGAAATATTTTGCGATCGCGCGTGACCGGCAGATGATCGGCCAGGAAGGACCCGTACCTGTTCCTAGGGATAACCTTGCGGTGTCGCCAACTAGCACGCAAGCGCGGTGATGAGGCGATGTGTCACTTTGCTTTGCAGCCGTACGTGACTATTTTCTGTCATGCAAAATCCAATAGGGAAATTCTATGGCCGTCATCCGCTGGGGAATCTTGAGCAGCTCTAGCTTTGCCGTCGAACATATCGTTCCGGCGCTGCTGCAATGCGAAGGCCTTGAACTGTGCGCAATTTCCAGCCGTAGCGCCGATACGGCGCTACAATTGGCGGCGAAATTCGCGATCCCGCGCGCCTATGGTTCTTACCAGGAACTGATCGACGACCCCGAAATCGACGTGGTCTACAATCCGCTGCCGAACCACTTGCATGTGCCGTGGTCGATCAAGGCGCTCGAGGCCGGCAAGCATGTGTTGTGCGAAAAGCCCCTTGCGATGAACGCGGCGGAGGCTGAGAAGCTGATTGCCACACGCGACAAGACCGGCCTATTGGTCCAGGAAGCCTTCGTCATCCGTCACCACCCACAATGGCGCCGCGTGCGCGAACTGGTGCAGGGCGGGCGCATCGGCACGCTCAAGGCCGCACAAGGATGGCTCAGCTACCGCCTCGAAAATTCAGGAAATTTCCGCAACAAGCCCGAGATGGGTGGCGGCGGTCTGTTGGATATCGGCGTCTACCCAATGGTGACGTCGCGATATATATTTGCTAACGAACCGACTCGGGTGTTCGCTGCAGTCCGGCGCAACGCTGAAACCAGTGTGGACTGCCTGGTGAGCACGATCCTCGACTTCCCGGCCGGGCAGGCCGGCTTCACTTGCTCGACCGAGCTCGCCGTGCAACAGCATATGGCGTTCTTCGGTAGCCACGGGCGGATCGAGCTTTCCGATCCCTTCGCCCAGCCGTCCGACCGTAAATCGCAAATACTGATCGGCGGCGACCGTGGCATCTGGGACGATGCCGTGGAGGAATATGAGACCTTCGAGCCACTCAATATGTATGCCAATCAGGCCGAGGAATTCAGCGCCGCAGTGCGCGGCGGAACTCTCGAATTTCCGCTTGAAGACGCGCTCGCCAATATGCGCATTCTCGATGCGCTGTTCCGCTCCGGAAAAAGCGGCACCTGGGAGAATGTGGCATAGTCTTGCCCACTAGTGGGCCCCGCACGACTTTTGCGCGATAATGAGGCGACCGGGCAAAACTAACCCCTAGCCGTCCGCACAGCCCTCCCAAACGACTTCTTAAAGTTCGGCACCATCCGCCACTGCACCACTCTCCCAGAGAATTCCGCTTTGTATAAAGATTCACGCTACATGCATAAATCTGACCGTCCCAATTGGCGTTCTTCGTCTTGTAAGGTTGTTCCAGCATTGCCCGGAATTACAATAAGTGCAGGGCTTTATTAACCGGAACTGTGACCAAGGGGAGCTACGTATGACGAAAGACATTAATATTGAGTTTACGCGATTTTCGGCTTTTTATTCTCCTCTTATTTTGACGATGGCCGGCGGCTTTTTGCGACAAGAGGGCCTTGAATCTCAATATACTGTCTCGGCACATGGCACCTCCGCGATAGCTTCCTTGATTGATGGTTCTGTACACGTCGTTCAGTCTGCGCCGTCACAAGCTTTTACTAGTCTCGAGAAAGGCGTGACTCCCCCGGTGACTCACTTTGCGCAAATTAATGAAATGGATGGATTTTTTTTGAGCGGTAGAAACGATGATCCGGGTTTTTCTTGGCCTAAGCTGGCGGGAAAAAAAGTATTGGTAGATCATGGGGGGCAGCCCTTAGCTATGTTCAAATATGCCTGCCTCAAAGGGGGCGTCGATTTCTCCGATATCCGTGCAATTGATAAGGGTACAGCTGAGGAAATGGCGGATGCGTTTCGTAATGGAGAAGCAGACTATATTCACGCGCAAGGTCCGGTTCCTCAGCAGCTGGCAAAAGATGGTGTAGGCCGCGTGGTTGCCTCCGTTGGCGAAGCAATTGGTCCCTGCGCTTTTTCGAGCTTGGCCGCGATGCGTGATTGGCTGGGTGGAGACATGGCTGCTGCCTTCATGCGAGCCTATAGGAATGCTCGTCAATTTATAAACACTGCACCTGCCTCTGAAATTGCGGAGATAGAAAGGGATTATTTTCCCACTGTAGATGTGGATGTGCTCACGGAAACCATCGATTTTTATAAAGGGTTAGGTTGCTGGACTCCGCATGTAGAAATTACGCATGAGGCGTTCGAGATTTCCCTTGATGTATTTTTGCACGCTGGCATCCTTACTAAGCGTCATGCGTATGAGTTAGCGATTTCAGCCCCGCCAGCCGCATAAACATTTTTAGGGGCCTGCATTTACTCCAACGGCGATGGCGTTCCCATAAATGACGCCAAGGCGCAGGGCCAAAAGTCGGCAGCAAAAAATCTCAACGATCACGCGCCCACCCTCACTTGGATTTCTCCAGCAAACGCATTACCTATGAGCAAGCTTAGCCACGTCCGGGGAGGATCGCCATGTATTTGAAGGAAATCAATCATCTCGCTTTGATCACCGCCGACATGGAGCAGACTATCCGCTTCTACCGCGACCTTCTCGGCATGGAATTGACGCACGGCATCGGCCATGACGGCTACCGCCATTATTTCTTCAAGACGGCAAACAATTTTATCGCCTTCTTCTCCTATGACGGCGCCCGGCCGATGGAAATGAAGCCGCACGGCGCGCCCAGCACGCAACCGCTCGGTTTCGATCATGTCTCAATCAGCGTCGCCTCGAAAGAGGATTTGTTCGCCCTCCGGGACAGGCTCGAGGCTGCCGGCATCAACGTGACCGGCGCCGTCGATCACGGCTTCGTGTGGTCGATCTATTTCTTCGACAACAACAACATCCCGCTCGAAGCCAGTTGGGATTGTATCGATATCGTCCAGGCGCCGGCTATCGTCGAGGACAATCCCCTGGCCGTCGCCGCCGAAGGCGCCTTGTCGCAGCCTGGTAACTGGCCCGACGTCACCAATCCCACGCCGCCCGAACGGATGACGGCCCGCCCCGGCAACGGTTTTCCCACACGCGCGACCTTCCTGCGCGACGGTTTAGCGGTGCTCAAGCCCGATTTCACCGACGATATCAAATTGGACGCCGCCGATTGATAGCGCAAGGCGTTTGAAGGAAGCCAAATAGATTCTTCCAGACGGCACCCAGGCCGATCAAAAACGTGAAGCGGTCTTTTGCGGGAGCAGTAGAGCGCTCCGGCGTCGAAAAAGGCTGCATCCACGACCTTTGCCACACATGCGCCTCATGGCTCTACAATAACGGCAAGGAGATGGATGGCGTCGACGAATGGCTTGGTCATAAAGACCCGCGCAGCACCCAGCGGTACGCCCACGTAAACGACGATTTTCTGCTCGATGTGATGGCCGGACTCAGGCGGTGCTAAAATGCAAAACAAGGGGCCAAAAATGCCCCATTTTCGATCTTTCGTGCCATATTCGTGCCATAGCTGCCGGTCACGATATGCGTATCTCCGCTATTGCCATCCTGGTGACTTTGTTTCTGTGGCCGGCAGCAGTGTTCGGCCAATCGCCGGAGCTCATGGACGCCTACAACCGGGTGAACGAGTTGTATACCGAGGGCCGTTACGCCGAGGCGGAGCCACTCTATAAGTGCGCGCTGGAGACCTGGGAGAAGGCCCTCGGAACCGATCATCCCAATAAAGTTTGCGCCTGGTGCCGAGCCTCGATAGCCTAATCTCAGCTAAGGGGTAGTATGGTTATGCTGCGGGTTGGAATCGATACCGGGGGCACCAACACTGATCTTGTCGCCATCGACGAGCAGGGCGGCATCATCATTTCCAAGCGGCCCAGTACCGTCGCCGCTCCTGAGATCGGTGTGCTCGATGCCTTCGACGGCTCTGGCATCGCCCCGGAGGATGTGCGGCACTTCGTGCTCGGCACGACCATCGCGACCAATGCGCGTCTCCAGGGCACAGGCGCCCGGGTTGTGTACCTGGCGACTGAGGGTTTTCGGGACATCCCGCTAATCGGCAGCATTTCGCGGCCCTATGCCTATGATCTGAGCTGGCGAAAGCCCGATCCGGGTGTTGCGCGCGCTGACTGTATCGGTGTTGCCGAGCGTATCGATTACAAAGGCGGCGTGGTGACAGTGCTCACCGAAGCAGAAATCGCGCGCGTGCTTGATCAGGTGGAAGAAGCGCTCGGGCCGGATTGCTCGATAGCGGTCAATTTCCTGTTCAGCTATCTTAACGCCGAACATGAGCGCGCGATTGGCGCAGCGTTGCGCGCACGGTTTCCCAACGCTCCCGTTTCGCTCTCACATGAGGTGTCGCCGATCTGGCGCGAGTATCACCGCGCGACGACAACCATCCTCGCGGCCTCGGTCAGGCCCATGTTGCAAAGCTTCATCACCGATCTCGAGCGCGAGCTCAGTGAGCGCTCACTCCGCACGCGGCTCGCGATCATGAAGTCAAACGGCGGGCAGATGCTGTCCGACAATGCGCCCGATCGTTCGGCCGAGATATTTCTCTCCGGCCTCGCCGGCGGCGTGATCGGCGGCCATTATTTTGCCACTGTCGAGGGTTCGACCAACGCGGTCACCTTCGACATGGGAGGTACCAGTTGCGACGTCGGGGTGATCGATGGCGGCGGCTATCGCTCGGTACCGCAAATCTCGCTCGATTGGGGTATTCACGTCATCGCGCCGCATATCGATTTTACGACAATCGGCGCCGGCGGCGGCTCGATTGCTCATGTCGGTCAGGACGGCCTGCTGAAAGTCGGGCCACAGAGCGCCGGCGCGGAGCCCGGCCCGGCCTGCTACGGCAAAGGCGGAACGGAACCGACGGTCACCGACGCCAATGTGGTGCTTGGCCGCATCGATCCGGATTTCTTCCTCGGCGGCCGGGTGAAGCTTGACCGCGATGCAGCGCGCAGTGCGGTGGAAACCATCGCCCATGCGCTTGATCTTTCGGTCGAGGAAGCCGCGCACGCAATCATCGAAACGGTGAACGACAATATGGCGATCGCCGTCCGGCGGGTCACCATCGAGCGCGGGTTGGACTACCGCGATTTCGACCTGATCGCTTTTGGTGGCGCCGGGCCGTTGCACGGAACGGAGCTTGCCCGCTCGGTCGGTATGCGCCGCACGTTGGTGCCACTCTACCCGGGGCTCTGCTCTGCATTCGGTACCGTCGTCGCCGATGTTCGTGTTGAGAAGAGCGTCACGGTTGGTTTCCGTTCCGACAACATGGAACTCGGCCAAATTGCTGATGCGTTCACGACATTGGAGGCGCAAGCGATGCAGGAGCTGCGCGAGGAGGGTTTCGAAGGTGAGGCCGTGCTGTCTCGAAGCGCCTCGGCCCGTTATCGACTGCAAAGCCATGAGATCGATTTACCGGTGCCGCTCAGCGCGCTTACGAGCGACGTCAAGACGCTGATCGAAACGTTCCACAATGAGCATGAGCGGCGCTTTGACTTCAAAACGCCCGGCCATCCGGTCGAGATTGTCCGACTTACGGTGCTCGCCCTCGGTGTATCAGAGCCGCCGGTCCTACCGGACTTGGCGCCCGGCGAAGCGCCGGAGGTTAGCGAAACACGCGCCGTTTGGTTCAGCGAGACCGGTTTTGTAGATACTCCGATATTGCAGCGCGATACACTTGGCGCGGGGGCGGTGATCGAAGGCCCGGCGGTTATTCTCGAAGAGGATTCGACGGTGATTGTTGCGCCTGGGGACCGCTTGACTGTCACCGGGAAAGGCGTGCTGGAGATTTCCGCCACCGAAGAGAGCGGCTACGCGCCAGGGCGCTACCTAAAGGGCGGCGAACCCGATCTGGTAACGCTCAACGTTATCCGCAACCGACTCGATGCGATCTGCGACGAGATGGACCTGGAGGCGCTGCGCACTGCACATTCGCCGCTCTTTAGCGAGTCCAAGGATTTCTCCTGCATGCTGTTCGACCGCGATCTGCAACTGATCTCGCAGGCGCAGAACAATCCGGCGATCATTTGTGCCGGCCTCAGCACTGTGCCATTTGTGATCGAGGAGCTTGGCGAAGACTATTTCGAGCCCGGCGACGTGGTAGTGCACAACGATCCCTACCGCGGCGCCTGCCACATGCCCGAGCACATGCTGCTCGAAGGCATCTTCGTCGATGACGAGCTGGTGGGATATGCCGCGATCATCGCCCATATCGCGGAGATCGGCGGCATGGTGCCGGGCTCGTTTGCCGTGACCGCCAGCGAAGTCTATCAGGAGGGGCTCCGGCTGCCGCCGATCAAGCTGATGAAGCGCGGCGAACATGTTGAAGAGCTGTGGAAGGTCATCCTCGCGAATCACCGCACGCCCGACGCCACATTTGGCGACTTTCACGCCATGCTCGCCAGCCTCAAGGTTGCCGCGCGCGGCATGCCGGAGCTGATCCGTACCTATGGTCTCGATACCTTACGCGCCTCCACCAAGGCGTTGAATTTGGCCTCCGAGCGCTGGATGCGCGAGCAGATCAAGGCGATTCCGGATGGCATCTATTCTTTCGACGACCGCTATGAAGACGATCCGCGGCGCAACGTTCCGCACGTCTTCCGGGTCGACGTCAATGTTGAGGGCGACGAGATCGTGGTGGATTACAGCCGCTCGGACGCGCAGGTCGATGCAGCGATCAACCTCACATATGTCGCAACCGCCGCAGCCACCTACACCGGCATCCTTCAAAGCATCAACGTGCGCGATGTGCCGCTAAATCAAGGGGTATTCCGCCCTATTAGCATGATTGCCCCGCCGGGCAGCCTGCTCAACGTCCGCCACCCCGGAAGTTCCGTCGGTGGCAACTCGGACGGGCAACCCCGGGTTATCAACGCGATTTGGGGCGCCATGTCGCAGGCGCTGCCGGATCGCGCCTGTGCAGCCGATGGCGGCACCAATTGCCTGTTTCCGATAGGCGGTGTGCATCCAGAGACGGGCGAGTATTTTGCCCACCTTCATCTCGAAGGCGGCGGTTGGGGTGCGCGCAAAGAGCACGACGGCAACACCAACCTGTTTTGCGCGCATGGTAGCACCATCGAGATTACGCCCATCGAGATTTTGGAGAGCCGATACCCCCTGCTCCATGTCGCCTGTGCGTTGCGCGAAGATTCCGGCGGGCCGGGGCGCAGCCGCGGCGGCCTTTCAGTGATGCGGCGGTTTAAAGTTCAAGCGCCCGAGCTAACCGTTAGCGCGCTCGCCGACCGTCATTTCGTCGGACCCTGGGGCCTCTTTGGCGGCCAGGAGGGCGGCCGCCAATCGTTCTTGATCAAGCAGGTAGGCGACAGTGAATTCCGGACTTTCGCCGAAGCATTCGGGGTTTCGAGCCCGACCAAGTTCGATAACATAACGGTGCGCCAAGGCGACGAACTGCTATTCGAGGCTCCGGGTGGTGGCGGATATGGCGATCCCATTGAACGCGCCCCCGCACTCGTTCTCGCCGATGTGCAAAACCGCAATGTCTCGCTCGATGCCGCCGAGGCGGCGTATGGCGTCAAGCTTTTCCGGCAGAACGGCACGCTCGACATCGACGCGCCAGCAACCGAAACGCTGCGAAGCCGACGCCGCCAAGCCGCGACGGGTGCTTCCCCCTCGATGGCTTCGGCAGAATAGCCCAGGCAAATAGAAAGCACACAATGGGTCATTGGGAAGAAATAGAGAAGCCGTGGTACGAGGTTAAGATCGTCAATTGTTCCCTTTGTGGGCGCATGATTGCGCGGCGTCTTTGGGTGGCCGATAAAGGCGAACGCCGTGTCTTTTGCAGTGAGAAGTGCGAACTTCGGTCTGAACGAAAGCCTAGCGATCGAGCGGCAGGTTGATCGCCGTCCGACGATGCAAGAGTAGGAAGAGGCTAATCGATGCTGGCGCTGATGGAGACACCAGACAAACCCTACTATGCCCATCCCCTGTTCTGGGCGCCCTTCGTCGTCGTGGCGACTTCAGCCGATGATCTCACCTTCCACCAGGGCAATGGCCTCTATCTCTATTTCAAGTTCGGGTAGGGCGAGGCCGGTGATTTCGACGATGGTGTCCGCCGGATAGGGGGGCGTGAAATATTTTTCGCGCAACGCCACAATTTTATCGAAATTTCCCATATCCTTGAGAAAGATCGTCACCTTAACAACTTTAGACAAATCCGACCCGCCCGCGCGCAACACGGCCTGTAAATTTTCAAAAGTCTGTGCTGCCTGAGCATCAAAATCACCGGCGCCGACTACCTTGCCTTGCATACTGACCGCGGCCTGGCCCGAAACATAAATTATATTGTCGACGCGGTAAGCCTGTGCAAGTCGGAGCGACTCGTAGGGGTCAGGGTCGGTTTTTACGCGGATCGCTTGTTGCGGCATCGTTTGTCTCCCATGAACTATAATTATCGAAAAAGACTATTCATCCCGACAAAATGCAACAACAAGATGAAGCACGATGATCAAAGCGTTTTGTGAGGGTGCTGCGCCGCCTATGACTCAGCAATTGGAAAGCTGATCACGCAGCTTATCCAGACGGCCCACTCTTACAAATAAGTAAGCGAACTATTAACCAGCGGGCAACACCAAAGTCCTTGAGCCAAGCCTCACGCCGACGCTAATTTGTGCGGCTGA
>CAYPSQ010000089.1:0-9861 GCA_964413115.1 uncultured Rhizobiaceae bacterium
TCCAGCGTATCGACGCAGGTATCAAGCTGATCTCGGCTGGCGATATAGGGCGGTGATAATTCGATTGCCGTGCCTTCCTCACCGACCAGCACGCCCATGTCGAGGCATCGATTCACCATGCTTTTAACCGAACCGTCCTCGAGCGGTTTCTTGGTCTGCTTGTCTTGGGTAAAATCAACGCAGGTCCACATGCCGAGGCCGCGCACATCGCCGACAATTGGCAGGTCGCGCAGGCGCTGCATTTGTTCGAGGAGATAGGCGCCGTTTTTCGCTCCCTGG
Organism: uncultured Rhizobiaceae bacterium; assembly: GCA_964413115.1. Classification (GTDB taxonomy): domain Bacteria; phylum Pseudomonadota; class Alphaproteobacteria; order UBA828; family UBA828; genus PTKB01. The sequence goes on from CAYPSQ010000089.1 coordinate 280, forward strand.
CTGATGAGGTTGTTCTGCTCGATAAAGTCAACGGTCGCCAGGCCGGCGGCGCAGGATGCCGGATGGCCCTGATAGGTTTGCAGGTGAGAGAAAATCGGTAGGGCGTCGGCGACTTTCTGTGTCACTGTCGAAGCCCCGAGCGGGGAATAACCGCCAGTGATCGCCTTGGCGGTCGACATAATATCGGCTTGTACACCCCAATGCTCCATGGCGAACCATTTGCCGGTGCGGCCGAAACCGGTGATCACCTCATCGGCAATTAATAGCACGCCATATTTATCGCATATAGCGCGCACCTTCTTGAAATAGTCGTCCGGCGGCACTTGCGCACCGTCGCCCTGCATCACCGGCTCGGCGATGAAGGCGGCGACATATTCCGGACCCTCATGGAGGATTTCCTGCTCGAGATAATCGACACAAAAATCGCACACTTCGGAAGCATCCATGCCAAACGGCGTGCGATAGAGAAACGGTGCTGGAATCCGGTGGTGGCCGGGAACGCCGGGTTCGGTGATGTGGCGCGTGCCCAATATGTCGGTGGCGCCGATCGCGCCCATGGTGGCCCCGTGATAGGCGTCCCAGCGCGAAATGATCTTGCGAGCATAGGGCTTATCGCCCTTATGGATTTGGTATTCGCGCGCAAATTTGAAGCTGTTCTCGTTTGCTTCCGAGCCAGAACCGCCGAACGTAGTGGCAGTCAAATCGCCTGGCGCTAGTTCTGCAATTTTGGCCGCGAGTCGGACCGTGACATCGGCGACATGGGCAAAGGTGCCAGCATAGTGTAGCTCCATCAATTGGTCGTAGATCGCCTTGGAGATATGTTCGTTGGCGAAACCGAGTGAGCTAGCCCGGGTATTGGTGCTCAGCATATCAAGATAAGATTTACCCATGACGTCAGTCATCATCATGCCCTTGCCAGACTTGAAGATGATCGGGTCGCCGGCGTTGACATCGGTTTTTGACACCAACGGAAAAATAAAGTGGTCGAGAGCTTCGCGTGTGATTGGATCGATGTTCCTAAGATCCATGGTTAATCTCCTTATTACCGGGCTTCAGCATCCTTTGGCAGTTTTACTAACGTGCCTCGATTTATTGGTCTATAAAATAGATCAATACATATCGACACCTAAGCATCAGCCATGGCGGCGGGGCTTTCGGGTAGGATCTGCCCGCCATCGACAACCAGTATTTGGCCCGTTACATAGCGCGCCTGATCGGAGGCAAAATAAAGGAGGGCATAGGCGATATCCTCGGGGTCGCCGATATAACCGAGCGGGATGATCTGGCGCACTTCCTCGAGTGCGTCGCCGCCAAGTTCCTGCAAGCCCTCGGTCATGATTGATCCCGGGCTGACACCGTTCACGGTGATATTATATTTCGCCAATTCAAGCGATGCGCCGCGGACAAACGCATTAGCACCGCCCTTGGAAGACATGTAATGCGAAAGCCCGGGCCAGCCGACTTGCGGACCGGTAATCGAGGAGATAACCACAATCCGTCCCGACATCTGTTTTTTCATTTGCGGGATGCAGGCCTGAGTGCCGAAAAAGATGCCTTTCAAATTAGTGTCGATTACGTTGTCCCACATTTCCTCGGAGAGATCGCCAATCAGTGCGGAGGGGTAGATCCCAGCATTCATGCAGAGAATATCGATGGCCCCGAAATTATTTATGCAGGCCGCCGCCATGGCCTCCATATCTGCTTTACTTTTGACATCGGCCCGGTGAAACATCGCAGTACCGCCCTTTGCTGTGATCTCCTCCACCACTTTTTTTCCGGCAGCTTCGCTTCGGTTTACAACCAATACTTTGGCGCCATCATCAGCCAGCACTTGGGCGATGCCGCGGCCGATGCCGCGCCCCGCGCCTGTAACAATTGCCGCTTTTCCTTTCAACGTGATTGCCATATCTCTTGCCTCTCCTTGGAATCTAATAAGTGCGCAAGCTAGCACAGCGTGCGGGCAGAAAATACGCGAAGATGGATCGACAGGAGTGGAAGATTTGGCGACAATCCCGCTACTTAATTATTAGCCGGCAGGATAGATTTTCATCATGAGCAACCAAATCGGCGCGAATGTTCCCCTGATCGATCATCATTGCCACGGCGTTGTGCCTAAGAATCTAACCGCCGAGCAATTCGAGGACTTAATGAGCGAGGCCTTCGCGCCCGCGCCCGCCGGCACCAGCCATTGGGACAAGCCGCTGGCGCTCTCCATCCGCCGTTGGTGCGCGCCAAAACTGGATCTGCCTAAATTCGCGGCGCCCGAGGATTATTTGGCGCGCCGGCAGGAGTTGGGCGCGGTCGAAGTCAATAAGCGTTTTCTGCGCGCCGCCGGATTCGAAATACTACTCGTGGATTCTGGCAACCGTCCGGAAGAGCTGTGCTCGGTCGAGGAACTTGGTGTGATCGCCGACGTGCCTACGCGTGAGGTGGTGCGTATGGAATCGGTGGCGGAGCGAGTGGCCAAAACTAGTGGCGTCACTGCGACCGGTTATGCGGATGCTTTTGAAGCCGCGCTTCGTGCCTCCCTGCACAACAATGTGGCCGGTCTGAAAACAGTAGTGGCCTATCGGTCGACCCTAGCCATCGACTACGCCCCGCCGGGTGCGGGCGAAGTAGCGCGTGCTGCCGGTGACTGGCTCGCCGAAGTTGAACAAACAGGCGCTGCGCGCATAACTGATCAGGTGTTGGAGCGGCACCTGTTGTGGACTGGCGCTAACATCGCACGTGAGAAAAGCTACCCGATGCAGTTCCATATTGGCATCGGCGACCCTGATATCGAGCTTAACAAAGTCGATCCCAGCCGGCTTACACCGTTCATTCGCGAGGCTGAAGCCTGGCAGTTTCCCATAACTCTGCTGCATTGCTATCCGTTCCACCGCCATGCCGGACTGATGGCCGAGAACTTTCCTTACGTCTATTTCGATGTCGGCTTTGTGCAGAATTGGTCCGGGCCGAGCTATCAGCGCATTATGGATGAGGCACTGGAACTGGTGCCTTTTACCAAACAGCTCTATTCTTCGGACGCGTTTGGCCTATCCGAACTTTATTATCTCGGCGCCATGCGTTTCCGCACCAGCGTGGCGCGCGCCCTCGGTCGCTGGATTGATGATGACGAATTGCCGGCGGCAGAAGCGGAGCGCATCATCGACCTGATTGGGCGTACCAATGCCCGGCGTATTTATTCGTTCGGCTAGGCGATGGCAGCTGCACTGATAGGCGCCAACGATCCGCCGCCTTTTGAAATCATAAATGAAGGCGGCGAGGCGCCGCTCCTGCTGATATGTGATCATGCCAGCTGCGCGGTACCGGAGGCGCTCTGCTCGCTCGGCCTCGATGAAGCCACGCTCAAGGAGCATATCGGCTGGGATATCGGCTCCGCGGCGGTCACGCGCCAACTCGCCGTCTTACTTGATGCGCCGGCGGTTCTCGCCGGCTATTCGCGTCTCCTGATCGATTGTAACCGCCCTGTAACGGCACCGGATCTAGTGCCGCTGGTTGCCGATGGCAGGCCGGTGCCTGGCAATCAGAACCTCAGCGCCAGCGATATCGCGGCCCGGCACGATGCCTTTTTTGAGCCTTACCACGCCGAGATATGCGAATTTCTTGACGATTTCGCGGCTGACGGCAGGGTTCCGATTCTCACCGCCATCCACAGTTTCACGCCGTTGAAGGATACCGACCGCGAACCTCGCCCCTGGCAAATCTCTGTCTGTTGGGACCGCGATGGCCGTGTCGCCCTACCGATGCTGGCCGCACTCCGCGACGAGGGCCTTACGGTGGGTGAGAACCAGCCCTATGGATTCGACGAGCTTTCTGATTTCGCCATACCGGAATATGGTCTCAAGCGCGGCCTGCCGCATATCTTGATTGAAATCCGCAACGATCAAATTCGCAACGATGACGATGTGGCGGTCTGGGCAGCGCGCCTCGGCTACCACCTGACGATGGCGCTTTGTGATCCGGCAGCGCAACGCATTGAGATGTTTTGAACTAATCGTCTGGCGCGCCGATACCCTTGACTGGTAGCAATTCGGCCGGTGCGAGCTTGGCAAAATATCGCGTGAGGGGTCCTCGGAATCTTGCCCTGGTCCTCAAGCGCTTCCTTACGTCGGCTGGTTTTGATCCCCATAGTGCCACCAAAATAGAGTAACGGTTCGCGCAGAAGTTACCCGACGCTATCGCGCACCAAGCCGCATTCCGACCATGCATCGCGTTCCTTCAGGCTTGTCGCCGTCCACAGCCCGCAAAACCTGCCGTCGACAATGCACGCATCGGCGCAGGTAGTGCCGTGAAGAGTGGGTGGTTTGTCTTCCGACGCGAGTGGCGCCATATCCAGCCAGTGGCTTAGCATGGCACGTCTCTCCGTAATATTGTCGTACCGTCGTGCGCAGGTTAAACATGCTATTCAGCCCCGGATCGGCTGCCAAGGCGAAGTTTTTGCCCTGTGATACGCTCGTCACTAATTCAAGAGGTATAGATGCCGCTGCTGGAAGATTTTGATTTTCAACTAGGCGACGGGCTTCTTAAGCAGGTCGATGCGCAGCTGTTCAAAGAAGGGATGCGCCAGCTCACCGCCGGGGTGACCATTGTCACTACCGCCATTGGCAGCGAGCGCCGCGGCCTCACAGCCACTGCGGTATGTTCACTCTCGGCCGAGCCGCCAACGCTACTCGCCTGTGTCAACCGCGAGGCTGGCGCGCATGACCCGACCCTGCAAAGTCGCGTATTTTGTGTCAATCTGCTGGCCACCCATCACAGCGAACTGGCCGCAATGTTTGCCGATCCGGATAAGAGTGCCGAGCGCTTTGAGAGCGGGGAGTGGGGCACCCTTGAAAGCGGCGCCCCGGTGCTGATGGACAGCCTCGCCAGCTTCGATTGTGTCCTCGGCCAGACCATGCGTGCCGAAACGCATACCGTGCTGACAGGCCGGGTGCAGGCCGTACGCCTCGATGAGAGTCTGCAAGCTCTGCTGTATTCGCGCGGCGAGTTCGGTTCTTTCAAATCGTAAAAATAGGTCGGCAAACCGGAAAATCAAAATCAACGTGATGCAACAGGCCGATGCCTATTTCAACGCCTGGAACACGTCTGACGCCGACTCATGCGCGAATAACGTTGCTGCCGCTGAACGCTTTTGTCATGCGTTGAACGTCTCGCGTAATACAGTGGCGGAAGATTTGCGACTCGCCGGTATGTTACGCTTCGATGACGGCTCGGGGTTCGACGATGCCGGGTGCTGGTCCGAATATAACTGGCTTAACGTAAAACCACGGCCTCCGCGGTGAAATCGCGCATCCGTACCGGCAGGCGTTTAGCGCCCCAGCCACCGGGTGCGCTATCAAATACCCCAGCGCAGGGCGTGCCACATTGCCGGCAGGCGCCGACATCGTTCAACCCCCAGAACGAGAGCGTATAACGGTCGCGGCCTATCAGGAGCGCTGAGCAATTATGGCAATAGGTGCTGCCGCGTCCACGGTCGCTGACATTACCTACATAGGCATGGCGCACGCCGTTCTTCAGCGCCGTACGGCGCGCGAGATTCAGGGTTTCGTGCGGCGTATTGGGCTTGTCCATCATTCGGTAATCGGGGTGGAAGGCAGAAAAATGCAGCGGCACCTCGGGCCCGAGATGTTCGACCACCCATGCGCTCATCTCATCAAACTCGCCTTCTGAATCATTCTCACCTGGGATCACCAGGTTAGTGAGCTCGAACCAAGTGCTGGTTTCATCTCTAAGGAATATTAGCGTCTCCAGAACATCCTTTAAATGGCTCTTAGTGATGTTCCAATAGAAATCCTCGGTAAATGCCTTCAGATCCACATTTGTCGCGTCCATGTGACGGAAAAATTCGGCGCGTGGCTCAGATGAGATATAGCCTGCTGTCACCGCCACCGTGGCAATGCCGATCTCCTTACAGGCCTGGGCGATATCGATGGCATATTCCATGAATATCACCGGATCGTTATAAGTAAAGGCGACACTGCGGCAGCCAAGCTTCTGCGCCACCGCCGCCACTTGCTCGGGCTTGGCGCCGTCAGCCAGGGTATCGATTTCGCGCGATTTACTAATGTCCCAGTTTTGGCAAAATTTACAGGCGAGATTACAGCCCGCTGTACCGAACGAGAGCGTCGGCGTGCCCGGCAGGAAATGATTGAGCGGCTTCTTCTCGATTGGATCGACGCAAAAACCACTGGAGCGCCCATAGGTAGTGAGGACTACTTGATCGTGGAGTCGACCGCGCACGAAACAGAGACCCCGTTGGCCTTCGTTCATTTTACATTCGCGTGGGCAAACATCGCATTGAATGCGACCATCGTTGAGAGCATGCCAATATTGCGTCGGCCAGCTTTCGGTATTTTCATCGATCTGCTCGTCGCCACTCATGAGGAATTTTCCGTGTGCTGTGCTAGACTAAGAGGGTAGCAAATCTATTAGGGTCCAGCCATGGGAAGCGTGCGCCAACCGGCCGTCGCCGGCACATTTTATTCGGCCCAGGCATCGGAGTTGGAAAACTCTGTTGCCGCTCATCTCAATTCATCCCTGGCCTGGGATATCGCCGCCAAGGCACTGGTGGTGCCGCATGCGGGGCATGTCTATTCCGGCGCGATCGCCGGCACGGCCTATGCTTCGGTACGCCATTTGGCGCCGCATATCACCCGCGTTGTGCTGCTCGGACCAGCCCACCGCGTCGCCTTTAAGGGTATTGCCGTGCCGAGCGCCGATGTCCATGCCACGCCGTTTGGCAACGTTCCGGTTGACTGGCCGGGCGTCGCGACTGCGTTGGCGCTGCCGCAAGTACATATCAACGACGCAGTATTCGAAAATGAGCATGCGCTGGAAGTGCATCTGCCGTTCTTGCAGCGCACCCTCGGTGATTTCGCCCTTGTGCCGCTGCTCGTTGGCGATGCCAAGCCCGAAGGGGTGGAGCACGCACTCCAAAAATTATGGGGCGGGCCGGAGACCCTGGTCGTAATCAGCACCGACCTAAGTCATTTTCATGATTACGCTGCCGCGCAAAAGCTCGACGCCAGCGCCACCCGCGCTATTGAGACCTTCAATGTTGAGGGCTTGAACGGTGAACTTGCCTGCGGTTTTCGTCCGCTCTCCGGCTTGTTGCGCGCCGCGCAGCGCCTTGATCTCCGGCCAACAACCCTTGATGTGCGCAATTCTGGCGATACGGCAGGCGATAAGAGCCGGGTTGTTGGCTACGGCTCCTATGCCTTCGAATATTCTGGCACTGCGCGCACGCCTGATAAATACCGCACGCCGCTCCTCGATATTGCCCAACAAACTATCCGCCACGGCATCAAAACCGGCTCCTGCCCGAATGTTGAAGTGTTGGGATTTCCCCATCCGATGCGCACCTACCGCCGCACATTTGTCAGCGTCAATACAGATGGTAAGCTGCGTGGTTGTATTGGCTCGCTGGCTGCCAACAATCCGCTGATCGCTGATGTTGTTCAAAACGCCTACCGAGCTGCCTTTGAGGACAAGCGCTTCAAATCGCTTACGGAAGAGGATCTCACCGAGACCGAAATTTCCGTCTCGCTACTGAGTACCCCGCGGCCCATGAGTTTCCGGAACGAAGCCGATCTGGTGGCGCAAATTCAGCCCGATACCGATGGGCTAATTCTGCAAGATGGCAACCAACGCGGTATCTTCCTGCCCATTGTGTGGGAGCAGGTTTCTGAGCCACGCGAATTCGTGCGCCATCTCAAAAATAAAGCCGGCCTGCAGCCCGACCATTGGTCGGACAGCATAAAGTTCTGGCGTTACACTACCGAATCCTTCAGCGCCAAGTTAGGCCCGGCGCCAAACGCTTAGCGGCTGGCAACCACCGACGCACGAGCTGATCTGGTTGCAGGCTTCAGCTTTTCCCGGCGTCCTGAGTAAACGCGGGGGCCATTGATACTGTCGAGAAAACCGAGCTGGAGATATTGCTTGAATCGGCAAACGTCGGAATTGCAACCAAATGGAGCCTTAATATTGCGCAGAAGCCAAATGTCAGGGTGGCGTAGAAGTTATGGATTGCTTAAGCTTTATGTTTAACGGGCCAGGATTTCAAACGGCCCATGATCGGTGAGTGCGGTTTCAAGCGCTTCGGCCACCCGCTCCGCCCATAACTCAGCACCTTCTGGGCTGGCAATCAAATCCTGGCGGATTTCGATTTCGATATGCGGTAGTCCGCGTTTCTGAGCATGTTCGGGGATAGAATAGTCGGATGGTCCAACAATCGCATAAGGCTCGTTGTTGCCGATGCAGATGCCGGGCACCAGCGCCGAGAACGCCGCCTGCAGAGGCGCTACCAGGCGCCCGTCATGCTCCCATAAAAGGCCGATATGCCACGGCCGCGCTTCGCCGCCGCTCAACTGCGGTGTAAAACTGTGCACCGCAACGAACAGCGGGATCTCCCCGCCGGCGATCAGGCGGTCGAGAGCGCCGGCGGTTTGCCGGTGATAGGGCCAAAACAGTGCTTCTGCTCGCGCCGCCGCCTCCGCTGCCGAGACCGCCCGGTTGGCGGGAATTTGGCTGCCGTCGCTAACCGGAGGTATCGAGGTTGGCGAGGTAAGGGGGCGGTTGCAATCGATGACCAGCCGCGAATATCCTGCTAAGAACGCTGGTGCGTCCAGCCGTTCGGAGAGATGGCGGGTCACTAGGGCAGCGCCAATGTCCCAGGCGATGTGGCGACTGAGATCACCTGCCGCCAGGCCGAGCCCCTTCATATGGCTGGGTACGGCGCGGCTCGCATGGTCGCAAGTGAACAGAAAGCGTGAACCTCCCTCTGGGTTAAGCTGGGTGAAGGGCGGCGGATCGTTAGCAACGAGCCGTGCTGGATCGAAGGGCGATGAATCACTCATGGTGGTCATATTGCCAGACAACAACCGCTGGCTCGACTATGATGATTGCCAAGCAAAAATTGTAAGGAGCTGACTATGGTTGATGGTCAAACGGGTCTCACACGTGACGTACCCTTGGAACCAGGTCGAGCGGCTCTGTTGATCGTTGATGTGCAGAAGTATTGCTGCGAGCGCAGCGGTAGTGCGTTTGACGGAATGGACGAAGCCGATTTCGAAAGCAAATATGGTGATTATTTTCGCCGTCTTGAAGGCCAGACGGTCCCCAACCTGCAAGCGCTGATCGCCGCATGCCGTGCGGCCGGCGTCGAGGTCATATATACTGTGATCGAAGCACTCACCCGCGATGGCCGAGACCGTGGCCTCGATTACAAGATCACCGGCTTTCTCGTTCCGCGCGGTTCACCCGACGCCCGTGTGATCGACGCTATTGCGCCTGGTGCCGACGAGATTGTGTTGCCGAAATCGGCATCCAGTGTGTTCAATTCGACCAATATTGAATATGTGCTGCGCAATCTCGGCGTCGAGCGCCTTGCCATTTGCGGCGTCTATACCGAGCAATGCGTCGAATCAGCAGTACGGGATGCCTGCGACCGCGGCTTTCTCGTCACCCTCGTGAGCGATGCCTGCACCACGCTTTCGCAGACCGCGCATGACAATTCGCTAAATGCGATCAAAGGCTATTGTCGGGCCGTCAACACTGCGGATTTAGTGGCAGAACTGAATA
>CAYPSQ010000090.1:0-9695 GCA_964413115.1 uncultured Rhizobiaceae bacterium
ACCGAATATTTATACGTGCCTTGTTATTGTAGGGGCTTGAACTAATCCTGCCCCCACCACCAATGTTTTTCCAATAAATCAATATCATGGGGGGTGCTCCTAGATTAGGACGGGGGTAGTCAACACATAGGCAACACCAAAACCTAGAAAACTTGGTATCGTGCTGTTAAATTCGGAATGTCTCACCAGGGAACCGGTTTGCCGTTCCAATCGAAGAATTCGCCGGTATCCTCAGGTTTAAGGTTCGCGATTAGAGTTAGCAAATGCCTAGCTGCCTCTATTGGCGTAAGCGGGGACTGCTTTCTACTAACGAAGGGCGCTGAAAGCCTCGTTGCCACTGTCCCTGGATGGAGAGCCACGCAGATACCTTCCGGATGTGTCCGTGCAAACTCTATCGCAACATTGCGTACTAGCTGGTTCAATGCTGCTTTGGAACAGCGGTATCCATACCAACCACCAAGGCGGTTATCCCCGATGCTTCCGACACGGGCCGAGAGATTGGCAACTACGGCACGACCTTGTCGGGGCAATAACGGAATAAAGTGTTTCATCAACAGGGCCGGACCTAAGGTATTGACGGCGAAAGAGTGAGTGAGAGAGTCTGGGTTGAGGTCTCGAAGTCTTTTCTCGGGTTGGTGCGCATCATCATGTAAGAAACCGGCGGCGTTGATCACAAGGCGCACGCACCCTCTGGGCAGTTCGGAGGCAGCATGGGCGATGCTCTTTTCGTCACAAAGGTCCAGCGAAGGTCGACTAAACCGAATGACCTGATCGAAATCCCCAGAATGGCTAAGCTCCTCGCTTAGCGCGCCTCCGATCCCGCCGGTCGCACCAACAATTACCGCAACCCCCGTGGTCATCAGATTAGTAGACCCAAAGGCAAGGCGAAAATGGCACCAACCGAGAGCGGTAGTCGTAATAAGCGATACCAATTCGGTGCTCGGGAAAGTCGCAAATCGGCAATTAGTATCGCGGCAAAACCCAGCGCAAGCATCACCGAACCTGTGGTCGAAGGTGCGAGCAAGGGAAACCAATTTAGCAATGCCTGCAATGCTGCTTCACGCAATGATACGGTCGGCGCGAGACCAACTGCAAAGGTTGCAAAGAAGGGGATCAGTCCGGCAAAAATGAGCCAGATCGCAGCTTTATGGATGTTTAGGAGATTACGCAGATCTCTTTTCGGTTCAGTACTATTGAGCATCCTACGGTTACGGTCCTTAGGTGCTATTGGATCAAACTTCCCAGTCGTTGGCTTATATGGCCAGAAAATCCCACTCACCCATTATCGCCTTGGAGCTTCGTTCCAGAATGTCTTTGCTTCCGGGAAAATGATCGATCGCAAAGCCGGGAACACCATAGATATCGGTGCTATCAACTGATCCCGTCACGATGGAAACGTCATACCAAGCCGGTTCAGCTGATCAATGTCAGAGGTGCCTTACTAGATAAAAATTCTCTCGCAGGGGCGCAGACGCGGTAAGGTAGGCGGTGGCCGAATAATACGGAGTAAAGCCGATGACCATCATTTCCAAGCATTTTGATTCTGAGACCGTCGAGTGGCGGCGTGTGTTCGACGACACCCAGACGCCGCGTGTCGATTTCGAGTACAGTCTGCTGGGCTACGACCTGCCCAGCCAGCGCCTCGACATGCTCATCAGATTTGCGCCGGACGGCCATTGCCGGCGGCACCGTCACATCGCTTCGACGATGACCGCCGTGCTCGAAGGCGAGCAGCATCTCTCGGAGATTCAGCCCGACGGCTCGGCCAAGTCGATTGTACGCAAGAAGGGTGAATATGCGCTCGCCCCAATCGATGCGCTGATGCATGACGAATGGGGCGGACCTGAGGGCGGACTCCTCATCTACTCCATGCACGCGCCCACCGGTGTCATCTTCGAGTATTACGACGAAAACCTGGAGAACCCGTGGAGCTACTCCATTGAGGACTTCGTTAACGATTGGAATAGCGGTGCGATTTACGGCTGGAAGTCGGAAACTTCCAAAGTAGCCACTGGTTGATTGACCGTAACCGCAGCCGGTCGCGTACGGTATTTTTGGTCTAGTTTGTTAGGGTCAATTCTCTATGACAAGTTGCTATTAATAAGTGGAATTACGGCAAATTGTAGTCATTTGTATCACATGGCTAACTCTATATCTGCTTGCTCCTCCGCTGGCCCCCGTGCGTTTATAATTCGGTTCAATCGGTGGCCGTCGAAACTCTCGGCGGGCAGTTGAATCGGAGGGAGTCCGCACACCATGAAATATTAAGTGATCGACCACATTCTAAAGGCTGCGTTCTTCGACTACTGATGTTTAATTTTTAAGGATTTCCCGATGAAACTGATCGATTCTTATGGGCCCAATCCACGCGTCGTCCGCATGTTCATCGCTGAGAAGGGTATTGCCGTGCCCACGGTTGAGGTCGACCTGATGGGCGGCGAGTGCCAAGGCGAGGCTTACAAGGCTATCAATCCGACGGGTACTAGCCCGTCATTTGAGTTAGATGATGGCCGCGTTTTTGCCGAGGCCGTTACGATTTGCGAGTACCTGGAGGAGTTGTACCCAGAGCCCGCGCTAATTGGCGCGACACCAGAAGATCGTGCATGGAATCGGATGTGGGTGCGTCGCGTAGAACTCTTGATCTCCGAGCACATGTACAACGGATTTCGCTATGGCGTAGCCAAGGATCACTTCAAGGATCGTTTTTACCTGATACCGGAAGCAGCTGAAGGACTGATTGAAAAGGCAAGGCGGGCGCGTCAATGGCTCGACGGGCTGATGGATGGCCGCGAATTCATTGCCGGTGATCGGATCACGCTTGCTGATATCGTGTTGTTCTGTTGCTGCGATTTCCTCAAGGATACCGGTCCTCAGCCTCTAGATACTGATCTACCGAATCTCCAGCCTTGGTATGAGAGGATGCTGGCGCGCCAGAGCGCTACGGCCAGTATCAATCAGCTCTCTGAGAATTACGGTTGGGTTGCCTGATCAGGTAAAGCCTTTCTGGCGCCAGCGACAACCTCGTCCAGAACCATATTGCAGCCACTGCAGAGAGGTCTCCATTTCAGTTTGTCGGTGATGGCCTGTCTTCTCCCGGTTACGAAACTTTTCTGCCGTTCTCTTCTAGGCCAGAAAATCATTGATTGCCGCCACGATCCCGTCGGCGTCGAATTCAGGCTCGAAATTAGCTCCCGTTAGCTTCACCAATTTGGCGCTAGGCTGTAATTCCTTCGAACGTTCTAAATAGGGGTAAAGTACATCATCTTCGGCTGCCATCAACAATATGGGGCAGGAGGCGTTCTTGTAGGGTGTGGTGAAGTCGTAATCCCATACAGATGAGTAAGTTTGAAACCGACTGAAATGGGCGCGCACATGATTGAGAAGCTCGCGGTGATGCACCTCTAATTCGCCGTGTGCGCCCAGACCGCGCAAATATTTCCATGTTGTAAGAAGATATTCACCGTCCTCGGTGGGCGAAATAGGCGTCGAGAAATGGTGCCTGAATTCTTCGCGTTCCTCCACCGTCAGGGGGTAGGGTCCAACCAGCATCATGCTCTTAATGCTGTCCGTATGGGTGGCCGAAAGCTCGACGCAAACGCCAGCGCCGGTATGATGGCCCAAAGTATGGAAATCAGCCAAACCTAGTGCCTCGACGGCCTCGTAGAGCCAAGCGGCGTATTGCTCGAACGTGGGCATTTCCTCCGGATCGAAAGAGTTACCGAAACCGGGTGTGTCGAGAGCGTAAATCGGTTGGGATAGACCGGAATGCTCGATGATGCGGTGGTAGGAGGTGCTGGACGAGGCGGTTTGATGAAAGCAGACAATCGGTGTTCCTGAGCCGCAGCGCCAAGCGTAATGAATTTGTCCCGCTGAGATATCTACATAACCCTTTTTGACTGCCATGGTAGGCGCACCTCCTCTTATTTAACTTTTGCTATTCATGCCGCGAACTACTGCAAATCCATCAAATTTTTTTCGACATGACCAAACATAATGTCACCCTCTCAACGCTGAACGTCTTTATATTTTTTTGTCTCGATTGGAGCGATCAACGCTAGCCTGCTCCGAGCCTGACCCACAATGAGATAATCGACGACATTTGGCATCCCCTTCTTGTCACCCAGCGACACGAATGTTGATCGTGCAGAGGCAAATATGCGCTACATTTCGCGCCACTAATTCCACACTGAATTGGAATAAAATGCGCATGACGGAACCAGAAGTAGGATTGACCCAGGCGATTTCCGCCTATCAGAACGGTAAACGCGGTGAGGCGTTAAGAATTAGCCGCGTCATCTTGGTGAACGAACCAGAGAATGCCGGAGCCCATTATGTGCTGGGCGTTGTCCAGGCAGACGCTGGCGAGCTAGCCGAGGCACTACTTGCCCTGCAGCGCGCCGTTTCCTTGGCGCCAAAGAATGTTAATTTTCATATCACGCTGGGCAACCTCTATTTAATGCTGGAACGTGAAGTGGCGGCGGCACGCACCTTCCGTCAAGCGATTGCCCTCGCGCCCAATTCAGCTCCGGCTCATGTGAACCTAGCAACCACGCTCAAGCGTCAGGGGCGGCTTGAGGAGGCAGTGACAGAATTTAGAACGGCGCTTGACCTGTTGCGTGGCTCCATTTGGCGCCGCCCTTCTATAACCGAAGCCACAACCGATCCGTCGCAGGACGAAACCTTCTGTTTTGCCTCGCGAGCCAAGCTCGCGCATGATATCGAGCAATATGAATATCTTCTAGCGCGCGATGCCCTGCCACCCGATTTCGAGCGCGAAATTGCAGCCCACCGCGAGGTGCTCGCCGAGTTGAACGAGGCTGAAGGCAGCCGCGATCCGGCGAGGCGACTTGCGCTGTCGCTAGATCAGCAGGCGCGCCTGGCGGGTAGCTTCAATCGTCTCAATTACTTGCCGCCGGATACAAATTCAGCAACTGAGGTGCTTAATCCGGAGCTCGATTATGATAGCATGGCACGACAATTTAAGGTCGCCGCCCCGCCTGTGATCGTTGTAGATGATTTGCTCAGCGAAATTGCGTTGGCGGCGCTCCGGCGCTTTTGTCTAGAAGCAACCATCTGGTTCGACTGCAAGGAACATGGGGGCTATCTCGGCGCCTATATGAATGAAGGCTTCGACACCCCACTATTGTTCACTCTGGCGCGTCAACTAGAAAAGCGTTTGCCGAATATTTTTGGGGGCCACCCGCTGGTTCAGATGTGGGCTTTTAAATATGGCGCCCGCAGTAACGGTACCCGTATCCATGCTGACAAGGCTGCGATCAATTTTAATTTCTGGATTACGCCCGATGTTGCACTTGAAAATAAAGAATTCGGAGGCCTGCGCCTCTACGATATGGCCGCCCCGCCCAAATGGCGGTTCGAAGATTATAATTTGCAAGAAACAGCGCTTCGAGCCGAGATCAAGCGGTGCAATACACCGTTCCGCGACATCCCCTACAAATGCAATCGCGCCGTAATTTTCGATTCGAGCTTGATCCACGAGACCATTCCACTCCGCTTTCAGAACGGTTACGAGAACCGCCGCATCAACGTCACCATGCTGTTTGGCGAGCGAGCGGAAGGCTAAATGCGTAAGGCCGTTTGCGGCGAACGGCCCAAAATCATATCTGCTGCCTTTTCCGCGATCATGATGGTCGGTGCGGCGGTGTTGCCGCCGATAATCTCCGGCATGACGGAGGCATCGACAATGCGCAGCCCGTCAATGTTGTGGACCCGCAATTCGTTGTCGACCACCGCATCTGCGCCTCCCCCCATCTTGCAAGTTCCGACTGGATGCCAGACGGTGGTTGCGTTGGCGCGTACCCAGGAATCGATCCCCGTATCTGACTGAACATCTGCGCCTGGCGATATCTCACCACCACGATAGCGCGCAAATGCAGGTTGGGCCATGATGCCGCGTACCAGACCGACGCCGTCGCGCATCACCAGACGGTCGGCCTCTTCCGCGAGGGAGTTGGGCGCGATGTGTGGCGCGGCGAACGGATCGGCGGAGGTGATCGTCACCTCGCCGCGGCTCTTCGGGCGCATCAGATAGAAATGCAAGAGATAACCATGTCGGCCCTGTTTCTGGCGCGTGGTATCCAACGATAGTCCGGGGACGAAAGAGATTTGGATATCGGGAATGTCAAGCTCTGGCCGGGTGCGGAGAAAACCGCCCGCTTCGAGCGCGATTGACGCGCCCGGCCCATCACCGAACAACCAGACGCGCAGGAGCGCCATTGCGGCCCGGTCAGTACGGAATAGTCGATAGAGTGTTACCGGCGCGAGGCAATGATTCTGCACATACGCGCCGAGATGATCCTGCAGGTTTTTCCCGACCCCGGGCAGGTCGGCAGTCACTGGAATATCAAGCGAGCGCAACAAGTCGGCCGCACCGAGCCCCGAGTGCTGCAACAGAACCGGTGAATTCACCGCACCGCCGCAAACAATCACTTCACGCGTCGCCCGCGCTTCTTTCCGTTCGCCGCCTCTGCCGCCTCTAGCATACTCAACACCAACCGCGCGCGTGCCTTGGAACAGCAGCCTTGTCGCGTGGGCACGCGTGACCACACGTAAATTCGCGCGGCCTTGCGCCGGTGCTAGATAAGCGGTAGCGCTGCAGACCCGCCGCCCCTTTTCGATATTGAAATCCTGCCGCCCGACGCCCTCCTGCTCCGCACCGTTGAAATCATCGGTCGCCGGATGACCGGCCTGGCGGCAAGCTTCGAGAAAGACTGGATAGAGCGGATTATTCGATTTCGCCTGCCTGGCAATGAACGGACCGTCATTGCCGTGAAATAGGTCATTCCGGTCGCGGTTGCACTCGGCGCGTTTAAAATAAGGTAATACCTCACTGTAGGACCAACCATCGAGACCAGATTCGGCCCAGCCATCATAATCTCGTCGGTGGCCGCGAATATACATCATGCCATTGATCGACGATGTCCCGCCGAGCACCTTGCCGCGCGGCCAGGCGATGCGGCGATTGTCTAGATGAGGCTCGGGCGCACTTTCATAATTCCAATTGGTCGATTTAATGAAATAGGACAGACCGGCCATCATCGGGATCGGCAACATCGGGTGACGGTAAGGCCCGCCGGCTTCGAGCAGTAAAACCGATACGCCCGCTTCGGCTGAAAGACGGTTGGCGAGGACGCAACCGGCCGTACCGGCGCCGATAATAATATAGTCGAATTGCTTCATCTTCCCGATACCTTCAATATCTTCCGCGCTCACAACAATTCTTCGGACATTTCCTATGACCTATCCAACTCTGTTTAGCCCGTTGCAAGTAGGCTCTCACACCTTACGCAACCGCATCGTTCATACCGCGACCGTTTCTGGCTATGGCGCTGCCACACGGCCGACCCAGCGCCTGATCGATTACCACCAGTCGCGGGCGGCGGGCGGCACGGCGATGATTGTGACTGAGTTGATGCCTGTGCACCACACGTCTCTGGCCAACCCGTTCCTTATCAGCGTTTTCGACGAGGATAATCTCGATTTGTTCAAGCGTTGGGCTGAAGCAGTTGAGGTTGAAGATTGCCGCCTCATCGGCCAGCTGGGCCACGTCGGGCGTCAGCAATTATGGAGCCCGCTGGCAACGCCAGTTAGTGCGTCGGCGCGGCCTGATCCATTAAGCTGGACCGTGCCGCACAAAATGACTCTCTATGAGATTGAGGAAATAATAGAAAGTTTCGTCGATTCTGCCGAACGCCTGCAACGGGCAGGCTTCAGCGGAGTCGAGTTGCACGGCGCGCACGGCTATCTTTTAACCCAGTTCATGTCGCCCTTTTCCAACGATCGCGACGATAAATATGGCGGCGATCGCTTGGGCCGTCTCGCCATCGTGCAGGAGATAATCAGCGGTATCCGCGCGCGCTGCGGTGCCGATTTCCTTATGGGCCTAAAAATGCCGTGCGACGAAGGGGTGGCCAACGGTATTACGCCGGAGGAAGCGGAGGAGGTCGTCAAAATATTTTTCGCCGAAGGGCAGCTCGATTATTTCGCCTTCAGCCAGGGCAACTTTAGCCCTAGTCTGGAAAATCATCTGCCCGATATGCATTTTGCCAACCGGCCATATCAGCATCTCCATGCGCGTATGAAAAATCTCTGCGGCGACATTCCGGTTATGACGCTCGGGCGCATCGAATCTCCAGCCGCTGCCGAGCAGCTATTGGTTGAGGGTTGCGGCGACCTAGTAGGCTTTAGCCGTGCCTTGGTCAGCGATGCAGCCTGGGCCAACAAGGCGCGGGAGGGGCGCGAAGGCGAAATCCGCCCGTGCATTTATTGCAATTATTGCTGGGGCGAAATTCATGCCGGGCGCGGTATGACCTGCATCCACAATCCCAAATTGGCTGAGGCCGATGAAATTGATTGGCAGCCGCCGCTGGCTCCTGAAGCGCGGCGGGTTGCCGTGATTGGCGCTGGCGTGGCCGGTCTGGAATCGGCGTGGATCGCGGCGGCGCGCGGACATCAGGTCGATTTGTTTGGCGCCACGCCAAAGCCCGGTGGTGGCGCGCTATGGGAATCACGCATGCCGGGGCGGGCGGATATTGCCGAGGCGGTTACCTTCCAGCAGGCACGCGCTGCAGAATTCGGTGTCACGTTTCATCTCGGAAAGCTCGTAACGGCGGAGGAAATTGCGGCGCTCAAGCCCGACGACGTGATACTGGCCACCGGCGCTACCCCCACTTGGCCGGCTAGCCTCGCGGTGGGCACGGAAGCGCTCGATCTCCGAAGGACCAGTATAGAATTGCTCGCATCTGATACCCCTAGAAAGGGCACTGCAGTGCTGTTCGACCAGGACCACAGCGCTGGCTTTTACGCGGCCGCAGAGCTTTTTGCTGCGCGCTTCGATCGCACCATCATCATGACGCCGCGCCCGACCATTGGTTCTAAGGTAAATTTTATTTCGCTAATCGGTGTTTTTCGCCGCCTGGCCGCGCTGCGGATCGAAATTATCCCGCTTAGCGTGCCGCTGGCCTTGGCTAAGGGATGTCTGAAATACCGCAATGCTCTGAATGGCGACGAGGAGGAAATTAGCGATGTCGCCTGCCTCACCTACGCCACGCCGCGCACCGTCAACGATAATTTGTTAGCCGAACTCGTCGCGCTTGGATTAAATGTGCAAGCAATTGGAGATTGCCGCGCGCCACGTAATATGGCTGCCGCCATTCATGAGGGACATGCGACTGGGTTGTCATGTTAATATCAGGGAGTGGTGGTATAAGGCGGATAAAACAAGATTTGCCGCAAACGGGAACAGAACAACCATGACAAATATGTTGGAAGTTGAAGGCCTCACCAAGACTTTTGTCATTGGCAAGGATGCCAATCTAATTGCGGTTAACAATGTCTCTTTCAATCTGAAACATGGTGAAACGCTCGGTTTGGTGGGCGAGAGTGGTTCGGGCAAAACTACGGTTGGGCGCTGTGTTCTCCGCCTGATTGAACCGACGGAAGGCCGCGTTACTCTTGATGGAGAAGATGTAACGAAGCTTGATTCCACCCGTCTGCGCGATCTCCGCGCCAACATGCAGCTCGTTTTTCAGGATCCGTTTGGCTCGCTTAATCCGCGCCTTACTGTTTCACAGACGGTGGAGGAGCCTTTGAAACTCCACGGTATGGTGCGTGCTGAACGTCATGAGCGGGTGGCAGAAATGATGCGTCTCGTTGGCTTGAGTGAGCATTTCTAT
>CAYPSQ010000091.1:0-9559 GCA_964413115.1 uncultured Rhizobiaceae bacterium
CCGATATCCAACGTGCAATATTGCCGCTCGTGACTCTGAGCCTCAGACCTTCAGTCCAGTGGTCCTTGCCCCCCCCCGTGCCGCCATGCCTGTTCACCGCCCCACGGTCCGCGTATCCCAGCCCTCGGCCCACTGCTCCAGCGCCGCGAGACACGCCTTACCGACGGCTTTCCTGTCACGCGTTTGATGCTGCTCCAGTAGCTCGTTCCGGATTAATAAGTCGACACCGCCTTCACCAACCTTGCCAAACTTAGTGAGGCTTTTACAAAAATTTGCCATTATAAAACATAAATAGGATGTATTTAATTAATTTTACGGTATAAATATGATAAAAATTTTTTACTAAAAAATTAGTAAAAATATATATTACACAATATATTTGTTACATTGTAATCTACCACGTTGAATCAAGAAAAATTCCCTGTGCTGAAGAAGGGAAGGTCCGAGTGGGCTTTGGAATTCATTACGGGAGATAACAATGCCGAATGTGAGTAATTATGCCGACTATGACGGCCTCGGCTTGGCCGAATTGGTGCGCAATGGCGATGTGACGCCGACAGAGCTGTTGGAAGACGCCTATGCCGCGATCGATGCCATTAATCCTGAATTGAATGGCGTGGTGTCGCGCATACCGGATTTGGCGGAGGCCGAAATCGCCGCCGGCTTACCGGATGGACCGTTCAAGGGCGTGCCCTTTCTCGTCAAGGAACTCGGCATGCAAATGAAAGGCGCGCCGTCGCGGTGCGGCAGCAAGCTGACGGAAGACCTTGTGGCCGCGGAAGACACCGAACTGGCGACGCGCTTTCGCGCCGCCGGCCTGGTTACCGCGGCGATGACGGCGACGCCGGAATTCGGTTTCAACCCGAGCTGCGAATCGGTGTTTTATGAGCCGACGCACAATCCATGGGATGTGCAGCGTAGCCCCGGCGGCTCGAGCGGCGGTTCGGCTGCAATGGTCGCCGGCGGCGCCGTCCCCCTGGCCCATGCCAACGACGGTGGCGGCTCCATCCGCATTCCAGCGTCATGTTGCGGCCTTGTTGGCCTGAAACCGACCCGCAACCGTGTCCCCACAGGGCCGAGCTTCGGCGATTGGCTGAACGGTTTGGCCTGCGAGCTTGTGGTCAGCCGAACCGTGCGCGATACGGCGGCCATTCTCGACGCGGTGGAGGGCGCCGATGTCGGCCCGCCCGACGTCATTACGCCACCGGAACGTCCTTATATGGAGGAGTTGACCCAGCCGACCGGGAAGCTTCGCATCGCCTGGTCAGACAAGGCGATCTCAGGTGCGCAAGTGCATCCAGACGTGGTCGCCGGTCTGCACGAAACCGTCAAACTGATGGAATCGCTCGGCCACGACATGGTTGAGGACCAGATTGAAATCGATTGGTCGCACCACTTCGAAGCCCTCATCGTCCTGTGGACCGCTTATCTCGCCTGGGCGATCGACGTCGTGGCCAATGCTGTGAGGCGCACGCCGTCCTATGACAATATGGAGCGCGTGACCGTTAAATTGTATGAGCATGGCAAAAGCCTGACCGCGATGCAGATGCATGATGCGCTCGCCAATATCAATACGATCAGCCGTCAATCCGGGGTGTTGTTCGAGAAGAACGATCTGTTCCTCACCCCCACCATCGCCCAGCCGGCGCTGATATTGGGGACGCTCAATCAAAACGAAGCCGGCGTCGACGCCCGCGAATGGACGCGCCGCGTGTTCGACTGGGTTCCGTTTACGCCTCTGTTCAATTCGACCGGACAGCCCGCCATATCCCTGCCGCTGCATTGGTCGCCGGACGGTCTTCCGATCGGCATGCAGTTCGCGGCAGGCCTGAACGATGAAGCAACGCTCCTCCGATTGGCGGCACAGTTGGAAGAGGCCAAACCGTGGAAAGACAAGCGGCCGCCGGTTTTTTATTCCGAGTAATCGGGCGCATGAGGAAATTTAGACGCGACGCAAACAAGCAAACCACAAAGGGGAGATAGCAATGAGGCAATTCAAACTGAAACGCCTGTTGGGCGCTTTGGCGGTTGTGGGTTCGCTCGCTTTCGCGAGTGGCGCGGCAACAGAGGCCAAGGCCGAAGGCGGCACCTTCGTCTATGGCATGTCGAGCGAGATGAGCATTCTCGACCCGCATGTCGCCTGCGGCTGGCTGACGACCAACGCCATTCATTCTATGTTCGAAGGCTTGGTGATGCTCGATTTGAGCGACCCCAACGCTAAGAATGCCAAACTCAAGCCGGCCATCGCCAAATCCTGGGAGGTTTCCGACGATGGCACGGTCTATACGTTCGCCATTCGCGAGAACGTGAGATTCCATGACGGCACGCCGGTCGACGCCAATGTCGTCAAATGGAACTATGATCGCTTCATGGCATCAGGCGCCGAGCACGCCTTCGATCAAGCCCAGGCCTATCTCGGCTATTACACGCGCTGGATCAAATCGGTCGAAGTAACCGGCGATATGACGGTCAAGATCACTCTCAATAAAACCAACTACGAGTGGCTGCAGATGGGCGTGGTCGCTTGCGGCATGCCGATGATCGTCAGCCCCACTGCGGTGCAGGAAATGGGCAACGAGCAGTTTGCCCTCAACCCGGTCGGCACTGGCCCGTTCAAATTCGTCGAGCGCGAGCAGAACATTAAGCTGGTAATGGTGCGGAACGAAGATTATTGGGGCAACAATGCAAAGCTCGAACGGCTCATTTTTCAGCCGTTGCCGGATCAGGCCACGCGCCTCAACGCGATTCGCGCCGGCGAAGTATCGATGATCATGGAAGCGCCGTGGGAAGAGCTGGAGAACCTGAAGAACGAAGGCTTCACGGTCACCACAAACGAGAATATCCCGTCAATCTGGCTGCTCTTCTTCAACTTCAAGAACGAGATCATGAAGGATGTCAGAGTGCGCAAGGCGATCAATATGGCGATCGATCGCGACGCCATCACCGCCGGCATTCTGAAAGGCACGGGACGCTCGGAAATGGGTATGTTAAGCCCCGGCACCTACGCCTATAAGCCGGGTTATTCGCCGATAAAATACGATCCCGAAGGCGCCAAGGCATTGCTCGCCGAAGCTGGTTATCCGGACGGCCTGGAGCTCGATTTCGACATCTATGAGTATGGCTACAACGAAGTCTGGGAAAAATCCATCCAGCGCGACCTTAAGAAAGTCGGCATCAATGCCAAGCTCAATAAGATCGAGTGGATCACCTATATGGGCAAATGGCTCCAGGGCATGCCCCCGGAGCTGCATATGAACGAGATTGGTTGGGGCTGGACGATTCCATTCTGGACGCAGGTCATGAGCCGGTGCGACCACCATCCGCCGAACGGTTTCAATGTTGGCTGGTATTGCAATCCGGAAGTCGACAAGCTATTCGATGAGGCGGTCAAGCAGAAGGACAAGGCAAAGGCCGCGGCTTTGTATCAGCAGGCCAACGACATCATCATCGGCCAGGATTTCGCCTTTGCGGTGAAGTTCGTCTACTACAACCCGTTGGTCCTTAGCCCGTCGGTGAAGCACTTCGTAAACCCGCCGGCTAATTGGTACGATTTCGCCATAATTGAAGTGGAGTAATCGTCAATTTGATATGACGAGTCGGGGGCAGGTTCGTGCATTGTCGCCCATGACCTGCCCCCAGCAATTTTAGCGGAATCACTTTGATGCGGATTGATGACCTGGATCACGCGGCGCCGTCCGGCCGGTATGTGACGCCGAAGGTTTGCTGACGATGCTTCGTTTCATCGTCGGTAGGTTGGTCATGACCATTCCGGTGCTGTTCGGCGTTTCGGTCATCGTCTTTCTGCTCGCGCATTTGGCCCCGGGCGATGTCACCACGATTCTTGCCGGCCCTTTCGCTACCGAAGCGGTGCGTGAGAAACTGCGCATTTCTTTCGGCCTCGATCAGGCGCTTCCGATCCAATACGTGAAATGGCTGGGACACATTCTACAGGGCGATTTCGGATCCTCCATCGCCAACCGTCGCGAAGTCGTCGAACTGGTTTTTCCGAAGTTTCTCAACACCGCCATCCTGGCGTTGTCGAGCGCCCTTCTCGCTTACATTATAGGATTTTTCGCCGGCATATTCGCCGCCGCGCGACCGTATACATTTTCTGACCGTGTCGTTATGGGCGTTACGCTCATTTTCGGCAACGCCCCGCCCTACTGGCTCGGTCTCCTGATCGTGCTGCTTCTTTCGCTGAGCTGGCGTCTGCTGCCGGCCACTGGCATGACGAATATTATGGGCGGCGGCGGCGCCTGGGATGTGTTTCTCCATCTCATACAGCCCATGTTGACAACCGCAGCGGCGCCGGCCTGCATCGTCGCCAGAATCGTTCGCGCCAGCATGCTGGAAGTTCTGGGTCAGAATTATGTGCGGGTTGCGCGCGCCAAGGGCATTCGCAGATCGATTATTCTGCGCCGTCACACGCTCAGAAACGCGCTGCCGCCGATCGTCACCATTTGCGGCCTGCAACTCGGCTATCTGCTGGGCGGCGTTCTGTTCGTCGAAGTCATTTTTGCCTGGCCCGGAATTGGCAATCAATTGTGGCAAGCCATCCAGGCGCGCGATATTCCGACCATTCAGGGCGCGACATTGGTCATCGCCCTGGCATTCGTTGTCGTCAATCTGGTGGTGGATGCGATTAACGCCTATTTGGATCCGAAAATTCGTGCTTCGGAAAAAGCCGGCGCAACATGACGGACCGCCAATCTCTAGATTCCTTAGAGACGCATTCGCCGGACAATGCAGCTTCGGCCTGGCGAATCCGGCGCGAACGGATGCGCTTTCACTTACGCACGCTTCGGCTCGCCTGGTATGCCTATGCGAAAGACAATGCAGCCTTAGGCGCCCTGATTTTTCTCGCGATTATCGTCCTGATATCGTTGCTGGCACCGGTTATCAGCCCGTATGACCCGGCAGAGGCTGCGGGCGATATTGCCACGGCGCCCGGTACGGACGGCCTTATTCTCGGCAGCGACGTGGACGGGCGGGATATTCTGTCGCGCCTGTTCTGGGGTGGGCGAATCGCACTCCTGGTCGGCATCGGTCCGACCGTCGTCGCAACGCTTGTCAGCCTCATCCTGGGCCTCTCGGCAGGCTATCTCGGCGGCTGGTTCGATCAAATTGTGATGCGCATTGTCGATGTGGTGTTCGCCTTTCCCTTGGTGTTGTTGGCAATCGTTATCGCCGGCGTGCTCGACCCGGGTGTGTGGACGGTAATTCTCGCCATCAGCATTGCGCTGACGCCCTACATCGCCCGGCTGGCCCGCACCACCACGCTGAACGTGAAGCAGCAGCCCTATGTGGAAGCGGCTCGGTCCGGTGGCGCCCGCGATTTGGCTATAATTCTGCGCTATATTCTTCCCAATATGATCCCGCCGGTATTGGTGTTTTCCACCACCCTGATCGGCCTGATGATGGTTGTGGGCTCGGGTCTCAGTTTCCTCGGGCTCGGCATTCAGCCGCCGGAAGCCGATTGGGGGACCATGGTAGCGGAGGGCCGGGGCGTGCTCAGGAAGGCGCCGCATGTCACCATTTTTCCCGGCGTCGTCATCGTCCTCGTCGCGCTATCCTTCAATTTTATCGGTGACGGTTTACGCGACGCGCTCGACCCGCGCCGACGCTCCCGTTGAGATCTGGTAACGACATGGTTGAACCGATTCTCACAGTCGAAGGTCTCAAGACCCACTTCAATCTGCGCGAGGGAATGCTGAAGGCGGTTGATGGAATCTCCTTTTCCCTGGCGCCTGACGAAGTGCTTTGCATCGTTGGCGAATCCGGCTCGGGGAAAAGCGTCACCGCGCAATCGATCCTGCGCCTGATTGACCCGCCGGGTCATATCGTCGAAGGACAAATCCGTTATGGCGACATAGACCTGCTGGCGCTCTCCGAACGCGAAATGGAAAAAATTCGCGGCGACCGTATCGGCATGATTTTTCAGGATCCGATGACCTCGCTCAATCCGGTGTTCACCATCGGCGAACAAATTTCAGAGGGTCTTCGCGAACATCTGGACATGGGCAAAACAGAGGCGCGGGAACAGGCCGTCGAGCTGCTGCGCTCCGTCGGCATCCCCCATCCCGAAGCACGCTATCAGGATTATCCCCATCACTTCTCGGGCGGCATGCGCCAGCGCGTTTTGATCGCGGCGGCAATCGCCTGCCAGCCTGATATTCTCATTGCCGACGAGCCAACCACGGCGCTCGACGTCACCATCCAAGCGCAGATACTAAAATTGCTGGCCGATGTACAACGCCGCCTCAACAGCGCCTTGATCCTCATCACCCATGATCTGGGCGTGGTCGCCTCGATGGCCGACCGCGTGTTGGTGATGTACGCCGGCGAGATGGTCGAGTATGGCGACGTCAAAACCATATTCGAGCAGCCCAAACACCCGTACACCATCGGCCTGATGAAGTCGGTGGTGCGGCTTGATAATCAGCGTGGTGTCCAGCTTCACTCCATTCCGGGAACGCCGCTCGTGCCTATCAATCCGCCGCCTGGCTGTGCTTTCCGTTCGCGTTGCGATGCCGCGCTAGGCGTTTGCGAAACCGACAGGCCGCGCGCCCATTCGGTTGCCGAAGATCATCTCGTGTCTTGCCACCTGATGCGCCAAGCCGAGGCGTCATGAGTAGCGAGCTGCTTTCGGTAGAGGGGTTGACCAAGCATTTCCGCCTGGAGGCCAAGGGGCTGTTCGAGAAAGGGCCACTGCTGCGTGCCGTGGACGGCATTGATTTTACCCTGCAGCGCGGCGAAACGATGGGCTTGGTGGGCGAGAGCGGCTGCGGAAAATCGACCACGGCGCGCCTTGTCCTGCGTCTTCTCAAAGCCACCAGTGGCAGCGTTCTATTCGAAGGCAAGGACATCATGAACTGCACCAAGGAGGAGCTGCGCCAATTGCGCCGAGAGATGCAGTTGGTGTTTCAGGACCCGCTGGCGTCGTTAAATCCGCGCATGTCAGTCGGCGTGTCGATCGCCGAACCGTTGCGCTTTCACGGCATCGGCAGCCAGATTGGCCGCTTTCAAAAAGCGCGCGAGTTTCTTGAAGTGGTCGGCCTGAGCGCGGATTATTTCGATCGTTTGCCGCATGAATTCAGTGGCGGACAAAATCAGCGCGTCGCCATCGCCCGCGCCTTGATCCTGCAGCCCAAGTTGGTGGTGTTGGATGAGCCGGTTTCCGCCCTGGATGTCTCGATCCGGGCGCAGATTCTCAATCTCCTCAGCGACCTTCAGAGTCAATTCAGCCTGACTTATATGTTCATTTCGCACGATCTCAGCGTGGTGAAACATTTTTGCGACCGCACCTGTGTGCTTTATCTCGGCAAGATCGTCGAAATCGCCGACAGCGAACTGCTCTATCAGGAGCCGCTCCATCCCTATACCCAGGCGCTCATCGAAGCGATCCCGGCATCCGATCTGGATACGCCGTCGGTTACCGAACGGGCCGGGCTGGAAGGCGATATTCCAAGCCCGACAGATCCGCCATCGGGTTGCCGCTTTCACACCCGTTGCCCCATGCGCATGGACAAATGTTCGGAGCAGACGCCGCAATTGCGCGAAGTGAAACCGGGCCACCGGGTGGCCTGTTTTCTTAACGACTAGATCTATCGCCTAAGGCAAATTGAGGGAGACGCATCATGCAGGAGTTCGCAAAATATGACGCCATGGGCCTTGCCGAGCTGGTTAAGAACAAAGACGTCAAGCCGATCGAATTGGTCGAGACCGCCATCGCGCGGATCGAAAGCGTCAATGACAAGCTTGCCTGCGTGAATATCGAGAATTACGACAATGCCCGCGCCCAGGCGGAAGACGGCGTGCCCGACGGCCCGTTCAGCGGCGTTCCGCTCCTGCTCAAGGATTTGTTGACCGGCTATGCGGGCATGCGGACCACCAACGGCAGTCGCTATTTTGAGGACTTCGTCGCGCCAGTGGATAGCGCCATCGCCACGCGCATCAACGAAGGTGGCTTTATCCGCCTGGCCAAGACGGTGACGCCGGAATTCGGATACAACATTGCTTCCGAGCCGGAGATTTTCCCGCCGGCGCGCAACCCGTGGAATCCGCAGCACACGCCTGGCGGCTCGAGCGGCGGCTCAAGCGCCGCCGTAGCCGCGCGCATCGTACCCATCGCCACCGCCAGCGACGGCGGCGGCTCTATTCGCATTCCCTCCTCCAATGCCGGACTGGTTGGGCTCAAGGCCTCGCGCGGGCGCACCACACTCGCGCCCTATTATGCCGATCTCTGGTATGGCTGCGCCGTTGAGGGCTGCGTCTCGCTGACTGTGCGCGACCAGGCCGCCTATCACGACCTCACCCAATACGCCATTCCAGGTGAGGTCTATGCCGTTCCGCGCCCGGCGATGCCCTATTTGCAGGAAGTCGGCCAGGACCCGGGCAAACTCCGCATCGGCATGATCAAGACCGCTGCAGATGGCCAAGCGGTGCATTCCGAATGCGTCGCCGCCGTGGAAAACGCAGCAAGTCTCTTGGAATCGCTCGGCCATCAAATCGAGGAGACCGCCTACACGTTCGACTACGGACAGCTCACCGAGGTCTTTACTCGCATTGCCTGCGCCGCGACCGCGGCGGGCATATTGTCGTCCGAGCCGCATGTCGGTCGGCCGCCACGCCAGGGCGATTTCACCACGGTCATTCAGGAGATGCTGGAGCGCGGACAACAGCAAAACGCGGCCGAGCATTACCAGGACGTCGAGACCATGCACCAGATCGGCTGGGCCGTCGGGGCGGATTGCGACCCTTATGACGTGGTCATCACGCCGACCCTGCCGCATCCGCCGCACAAGGTCGGCCACTTCGATATGTCGCTGCCCTTCGATAAGCTCAACTATGAAATCCTGGTGCCTGAGGTGGTGTTCACCCTCCCGCACAATATCAGCGGCCTGCCCGGCATGTCGCTGCCGCTACATTGGTCGGCAGACGGATTGCCTTGCGGCGTTCAGTTCATCACCCGCCACGCCAATGACGGCCTGTTGTTCCGGCTGGCGGCGCAGCTCGAACAAGCGCAACCCTGGTTCGACAAGGTGCCACCGATCCACGCTTGATGCGGTTGACCGCCGCAACTCCTATTTTATCGATAGATCGGGTTGCTACCCAATTGAGATTACGATTAACCCTGCCCCGCATAGCCACCACACTCGCCGTCGATCAAATCCTGCTACCGAATCCCTCGCCCGGGCCCCTGAACCGTGAGCCTTGAGCCGTGGTGCGTGCACCATGGTACGTGCAAGGCTAGGGCGCTTTCGGCAGCAGGGCGGTTTCGTACGGCCCCGAACTTCTGGGCTAGGGGACTTCAATTTAATTGGTCGGAAACGGACCCAAAACCCGCAGGACGGAAAACCCCTAGCAATGAAAAAAGCGGCAATTAAAGTGGAAATTTTTTAAACTCTGCCTGATATTTTTCTTCCACCAAAACAAAAACACTACCGCCAACCCATTGATTTAGAGGAAATTATTTTGGTTGCGGGGGCTTGATTTCCGGATGTTGCATGATCCGTGCATGGATTATGCGGCTAAGCTTGGTCTCCGCTTCCCGTTTTCA
>CAYPSQ010000092.1:0-7209 GCA_964413115.1 uncultured Rhizobiaceae bacterium
TATAGTGCCGCGCCGAGGCTGCAAGAGCCCACACACACATGAATTCTGGAATTAAAAAGCAATGTTCGCTGTCATAAAAACCGGCGGGAAGCAGTACCGTGTTTCGCCGCGCGATGTCATAAGGGTTGAACGGCTTTCATTGTCAGCTGGGGAGGTTGTTGAACTGACCGATGTGCTGGCCATGAGCCGAGACGACGGCTTGACACTGGGCCAACCGTTGGTCGCTGGCGCGCGCGTCGCAGCCACCGTGCTCGAGCATAACCGCGCCGACAAGATACTGGTTTTCCGCAAGCAGCGACGTAAGAATTTCCGACGCACTCAGGGCCACCGGCAGAATCAAACGGTGCTGCGCATCGAAGAGATTCTTGCCCAGGGCGAAACCTTTACGCCGCCCAAGCCCGCAACTGAAAAGAAGCCGACTAAAAAGAAGGCAGCAGTGAGGAAAACAGCAGCCAAAAAAATAGCCAAGACCAAGCCGACTGCCAAAGCTAAGAGCGCCGCCAAGCCGAAAGCCAAGGCCGCGACAGCAAAAAAATCGGCGACCAAGAAAAAACCGACTAGGAAAAGCGCTGCGGACAAAACCAAAGACAAGTCCACGGACATATCGAAAGACGAGGAGACGTCGTAATGGCACATAAGAAGGCAGGTGGCAGTTCCCGCAACGGTCGCGATACCGCTGGCCGGCGCCTTGGAATCAAGAAATCTGGCGGCCAAGCCGTTATTGCTGGAAATATCATTGCGCGTCAGCGCGGGACCAAATGGCATCCCGGCGAGAATGTCGGCATGGGGCGCGACCACACCCTTTATTCCCTTGTCGAAGGACGGGTGAAGTTTGCCAACAAATCCGGTGGAAAATCCGTAATTAATGTAGAGCCGGCAGTCTAACTCCGGATATTCGGCGCACAGCTAACGAGGGAGCGGCGCGCCGCTCCCTTTTGTTTTTAGTGGTCTGGGCAGTTTGCCAGTAGAGAAGTCACATGCGCTTTTTGGACCAAGCCAAGGTATATGTCGCGAGCGGCGCTGGCGGCAACGGCTGTGTCGCTTTCCGGCGCGAGCGTAACATACCGCTCGGCGGGCCTGACGGTGGCAATGGCGGGCGTGGCGGCTCGGTGGTAGCGGTCGGCGTGAGCGAGCTCAACACCCTGATTGATTTCCGTTACAAACAGCATTTCCGGGCAGCGCGTGGCCGCCATGGTGAGGGCTCTCAGCGCACTGGCGCCAACGCACCCGATCTGGTCCTTAAGGTTCCGCTCGGCACGCAGCTCTTCGAAGAAGATCGCGAAACACTGATTTCCGACATCACTCAGCCAGGCCAGCGCATCGTGCTCGCCCAGGGCGGTAGCGGCGGCTATGGCAACAGCCATTATAAATCCTCGATCAACCGCGCGCCGCAGCGTGCCGATCCGGGTCAGGATTTGCAGGAGCGGTGGGTATGGCTGCGCTTAAAACTGCTTGCTGATGCCGGTATCATCGGTTTGCCAAACGCTGGCAAATCGACCTTTCTTGCCGCTGTCAGCCAGGCTCGGCCGAAGATCGCCGATTATCCTTTCACTACCCTCAAACCGCAGCTCGGCGTGGTGGTGGTCGACAGTCATGATTATGTGCTGGCCGATATTCCCGGGTTGATCGAAGGCGCGCATGAAGGCTCGGGCCTGGGAGACCGCTTTCTTGGCCACATCGAGCGTTGCGCTGTGCTGTTGCATCTTGTCGATGGCACTGAACTAGATCCGGGCGCGGCCTACCGCAGCGTGCGCGGCGAACTGTCCGCATACGGTGAAGGATTGGCCGAGAAGCCGGAAATCGTTTGCCTCAACAAATGTGATGCCTTGGACGCCGTGCAGCGCGACCGCCGGCTAAAGTCCTTGGCAGCAGCGGTAGGAGGCCCCGTGACTGCCCTTTCTGGCGCTTCGGGCCAAGGCGTGGAAGAGGCGCTGCGCGGATTGTGGCGTGCTGTCGAAGACAAAAAGAGCGCGGCTGCAGAAGTAGAAGCTGCCGCTGCCGGCGGAAAACCAAAAAAGCGGGTTTACGATCCGTTGGCTAGCTACTCATGACGCCCGTTACAACGCCCGACCTTCGGCAGGCGCGCCGCCTGGTTATCAAGATCGGCTCCGCTCTGTTAGTCGATGAAGTGGCGGGAGCCATTCAACGCGCCCGCCTGGCTGGGCTCGCCGAGGATGTTGTCCAATTGCACAGTGCCGGCGTCGAGGTGATGATCGTCACCTCGGGTGCCATCGCCGTCGGTCGGCGTCATCTAGGATTTGCCGTCGGGCCGCTCAAGCTCGAGGAGAAGCAGGCGGCGGCGGCGTGTGGCCAAGTCCGCCTCGCCCACGCGTACCAAGAAGCCCTTGCCGCGCACCAGATCATGGCGGCACAAATTCTGCTGACCATCGACGATACCGAAGAGCGCCGCCGTTATCTCAATGCGCGGAACACTATCAACACGCTATTGGCCGCCAGAGCGGTGCCGATCATTAATGAAAACGACACCGTGGCGACGGCGGAAATCCGCTTCGGCGACAACGACCGTCTGGCGGCACGGGTGGCCGCCATGATGAGCGCCGATACCCTGTTGCTGCTGTCCACCATCGACGGCATGTATAGCGCCGATCCGTCGCGCGACAGCGCGGCCGAATGGATTCCCCGCGTCGATGTGATCACGCCCAAGATCGAGGCGGCGGCGGGCTCCGCCGGTTCGGCCGATGCGTCCGGCGGTATGCAGACCAAACTCGCGGCGGCGCGCATTGCGATGGCCGCCGGTTGCCATATGGTCATCGCGCGCGGTGACGTTGAGCGCCCCGTCGCAGCGCTCAGCGCTGGCGCGCGCTGCACTTGGTTTGTTTCCAAGGCGACGCCGCGCGCGGCACGCAAGAAATGGATAGCTGGCAGCCTGCAGCCGCGCGGAATGCTCACCATCGATGCCGGTGCTGAAGCGGCGCTCATAGCCGGTCGCAGCCTGTTGCCGGCCGGAGTCGGTGCGGTCGAGGGCGAATTCGAGCGCGGCGAAGCAGTCACCGTCAAGGGCACCGCCGGTGGCCTGATCGGGCGCGGTCTAAGCGCCTATTCGGCAGAGGATGCACGCCGTATCATGGGCCACAAAACGGGTGAAATAGAACGCATACTCGGATACCGTGGCCGCGATGCCATAATCCACCGGGACGATCTGGTGTTGGAAGAAAGCGCGTAATATGAGCGCCGTAAAATCGATCGAATCGAACGCTTTGGAAGCACAGATGGCGGTGCTAGGCGCTAACGCTCGCGCCGCCGCGCGGGTGCTCGCGGGCACCCCCACGGCGGCTAAACAAGCCGCTATCGAAGCGGCTGCGGATGCCATCGCAGCGGCACGCAACGATATCATCCAAGCTAATGTCGAGGATATGGCCGCTGCGCGCGCAGCCCGACTGAATGATGCCATGCTCGACCGCCTCGTCCTAGATACTGCACGTATCGATGCCATGGTCACCGGCATGCGCAAGGTCGCGGCACTCGATGATCCGGTCGGCCGAGCACTGGGCGACTGGTTGCGGCCGAATGGCTTGCGGATCGAACGCGTCTCGGTGCCAATTGGCGTGATCGGCATTATTTACGAATCGCGGCCCAATGTGACCGCCGATGCCGGCGCGCTGTGCCTGATGTCGGGCAACGCCGCCATCCTACGCGCAGGCTCGGAGAGTTTCCATTCGTCGCACGCCATAGCGGCCTGCTTGCGGCGTGGCCTGAGTGTCGCTGGCTTACCGGCAGATTGCGTTCAACTAGTGCCAACCAAGGACCGAGCTGCAGTCGGATTCCTGTTGGTGATGGACGAGAATGTCGATGTCATCGTGCCACGCGGGGGGCGCTCGCTGATTGAGCGCGTCAAGGAGGAGAGCCGAATACCAGTGCTGGCCCATCTCGATGGTATTTGCCATGTTTATGTTCATGCCGTGGCGGATGCAGAGAAGGCGCGCGACGTGACGTTTAACGCAAAAATGCGCCGCACCGGCATCTGCGGTGCTGCTGAGACCCTGCTGATCGACCGCGCCGCGCTGGCCCTGCTGCCGGCGATATTAGCGCCGCTGCATGAAGCTGGCTGCGAAGTACGCGGCGATGCGGAAGTGTGCGCGCTCGATTCTACCGCCGTTGCCGCCAGCGCCGTCGATTGGGATACCGAGTATCTCGATGCCATCATTTCTGTTGCCGTGGTCGCGTCGCTGGAAGACGCCATCCGTCACGTCAATCTGCATGGTTCGCACCATACCGACGCCATCATCAGCGAAGATCAGGCCGCTGCCGCGCGCTTCCTGGGCGAAGTCGACAGTGCCATCGTGCTGCACAACGCTTCGACCCAGTTTGCCGATGGTGGCGAGTTCGGCATGGGCGCGGAAATCGGGATTTCCAATGGCAAGCTACATGCTCGTGGACCGGTCGGTGTCGAGCAATTGACGACCTATAAATACAAAGTCCATGGCGCCGGCCAGGTGCGCCCCTGAAACCGCTGAAACCTTTAAAGCGCCCAGTATCGCGCACCCGCCCGGCGCGATTGCTGACTACCGCGCCCGCAGGGGGCCCGCGAGTCGGCTTGTTTGGTGGCTCGTTCAATCCGGCGCATAACGGCCATCTTCATATTAGCTTTGAGGCCATCAAACGGCTCGATCTGGATGAGCTCTGGTGGCTGGTCTCGCCGCAAAATCCGCTTAAATCGGAGCGCGGCATGGCGCCATTTGAACAGCGTCTGGCCGCAGCGCGGCGTCTCGTCCGCCACCCGGCGATTCGTGTGAGCGATTGCGAACAGCGTTGGCACAGTCCATACAGCGCTGACACAATTGAGCGTCTCCGCCGCCGCCACCCGCGCCATAGCTTCGTTTGGGTGATGGGTGCCGACAATTTGGCAGATTTCGAGCGTTGGCACCGTTGGCAGGATATCTTCCAAGCGCTTCCCATTGCGATATTCGATCGTCGGACCTATGCTCAATCTGCCTCCGCAAGCAAGCCGCTCAAACGTTTTGGCCGCCATCGCTTGCCTGAACGGTCGGCGCGTTTGCTTGCCCTACAGCATCCGCCGGTTTGGACATATTTTTATGGCCG
Organism: uncultured Rhizobiaceae bacterium; assembly: GCA_964413115.1. Lineage (GTDB taxonomy): Bacteria > Pseudomonadota > Alphaproteobacteria > UBA828 > UBA828 > PTKB01. Next base: position 5,062 of record CAYPSQ010000092.1, read on the forward strand.
GCTGCACGCAGCTTCGGCCAGCGCCATTCGCGCCAGCGCAGCAGGCTCGAGCAACGAAAGAGGAGACGGCCCATAACAAAGCCGAAAAAGAAGGCCGTTTCGATAGATAGCGCTGCTGAGAACATGCGCAGCGCCGTTATCATGGAACTTGAAGAGATCAAGGCCGAAGAGATTGTGACCATCGGCTTAAACGGAAAATCCGATATTGCCGATTATATGATCGTCGCGACAGGCCGCTCGCAGCGCCAGGTTGGCGCCGCAGCTGAACGCGTGCGCAAGGCGGCCAAGGCATTATCGGGCAGAGCGGTCGCTGTCGAGGGCCTGCCGGCCTGCGATTGGGTGCTAATCGATACCGGTGATGTAATAGTCCATGTTTTCCGGCCCGAGGTGCGCGAATTCTACAATCTAGAAAAAATGTGGCTGGCGGATCTGCCGCTCGACCCGGCAGACGACGTCTCGGAGGGCGCGCTATAGCGATGTTCGGCATGTGCGAATAGCCGTTCTTGCCATTGGCCGTGCGCGCAACGAGCTGACAACACGCATCTTTGATGACTATATGGCGCGCCTGCCCTGGCCATATAAGCTCAGGGAATTACAGGAAATCCGCCCCCTCAACGTGGAAAAGCGCAAGCAGCGCGAGGCCGACCTATTGCTCGGCGCGGTCCCCGAGCGAGCCTTGGCTATCGCCCTCGACGGCGGAGGAAAGATGTTGTCAAGCGAGGAGTTTGCGCGCCGGATCGGCGCCTGGCGCGACGATGGTGTGCCCTGTGTGGCGTTTCTCATCGGTGGCGCTGATGGTCACGGCGCGGCGGTACTGAAGCGCGCCGATCTCACGCTCTCCTTAGGCCCGATGGTATGGCCGCATTTGCTGGTGCGCGCGATGTTGGCCGAGCAGCTGTGGCGCGCCGCAAGCATCCTCAGCGGTCATCCGTATCACCGGGCTTGAAATGACCCGCGCGGCATAGGAAATAGGAACGCATGACGAGTAAAGTGAATAGAGACGGTGATGAATAGGGTCCCCCGCCCCATGGTATTATGCGTGCTTGATGGTTGGGGGGAGGCCCCCGCTAGTGCCGATAATGCCATCGCCTCGGCACACACACCGGTGTGGGACGCCCTATTAGCTAAATATCCGCACAGCTTGCTACAATGTTCGGGCCGCGATGTTGGGCTGCCGCGTGGGCAGATGGGAAATTCCGAAGTCGGGCACATGAATTTAGGTGCCGGGCGAGCCGTATTACAACACTTACCGCGTGTCGATTCGGCCATCGCCGATGGCTCCTTGGCTAGCTTGCCGGCGCTGACGTATTTCATCGATAAATTGCGCCGGAGCGGTGGGCGCTGCCATCTGATGGGCCTGCTGTCGCCGGGCGGCGTGCACTCGCATCAAGATCATATCGCGGCACTGGTCAACATTCTTGACAGCGCTGGCGTACCGGTGACGTTGCACGCCTTTCTCGACGGGAGAGATACACCAGCGACCTCGGCTGGGGAGTATGTCCGCAAATTCGAGTCGGACGTTGCGGGGGCGCGGCAATTCTCCATCGGCACTATGTGCGGACGCTACTGGGCGATGGATCGCGATCAGCGCTGGGAGCGAGTCACGCGCGCCTATCTCTCGATGACCGAAGCGGCGGGAACCCCGGCGCTGGATGTCCAGGCAGCGCTGGCTGCCGCTTATGCCGCTGGTGAAAGTGACGAGTTTATGGCGCCGGCGGTGATTGCCGCCTATCCTGGCATGGTGGACGGGGATGCGTTGCTGATGGCCAATTTCCGCGCCGACCGCGCGCGCCAATTGTTGGGCGCGTTCCTCGACCCGGCTTTCGATGGCTTCGCCCGGCCGCGCAGGATCAATTTTGCCGCGGCACTCGGGCTGGTGCAATATTCGCGTGACCTGAATGAATTCATGACGTGCCTGTTTCCCAGTAGCCCGCTCGAGAATGTGTTGGGAGAGGTGGTTTCCGCTGCTGGGCGGACGCAATTGCGCCTCGCTGAGACGGAGAAATACGCCCATGTCACGTTTTTCCTGAATGGCGGCGAAGAGTGTGTGTTTGCTGGCGAAGAGCGCATATTGGTACCCTCGCCGAAAGTCGCAACCTATGATTTGCAGCCGGAGATGTCGGCGCGGGAAGTCACCGACCGCTTGGT
>CAYPSQ010000092.1:7309-8707 GCA_964413115.1 uncultured Rhizobiaceae bacterium
GGCCAACTTGACGCTCGTTCTGATTTACTTGGCGATCAGCTGCGTGGATTGGCCCAAATCGGTGAAGCAATTTTCGCGCAACGTCGTTTGATCGACAAGGAGGCTGAGCGCCTGGAATCTCAGCGCTCGCATCTCGGTCTCCTATTGGCGCGCAAAATCCAGATTTATAACCGGACGGAGGTACAGCAGATCGAGGCCGAGGCAACGTTAGCCCGTCTTGCGGACGAGGCAAGCACATTGCAGGAATTGCTGGATCAGCTGGCGAATGAGGGCACGCGACGCCGGAATCTTGAAAGGCATGCAGGAGCCGCACTGATTACAACTGAGCCGGCGGAAAGCGCGACCAACATCCGCCCATTGGTGGAGATCATGCCACCTGCCGAAGGCGAGTCTGGCATGGTGGTCTCGCTTGACGCGGAACAACCGGCGGGAGATGAAAATAGCCAAGGCGGTGATCATGATGAGCAGATTGTTGCGCTGGTTCCGGTGCGCTCCCCGGCCAGCGCGGCGCGCGGTGCATTTTCGACGCCGGCGCGCGGTCAATTAGTCAGCAGGTTTGACGAAACTACGGCGCTCGGCCTCACGACCAAGGGAATCGTCATCGAGACCCGGGCAACTGCCCAGATTGTCGCGCCGTATGACGGCCGGGTGGCTTTCGCTGGGCGTTTCCGCGAGTATGGCCTACTCTTGATCATAGACCATGGCGAAGGATATCATACTCTGCTGGCCGGCATGGGACGGATAGATGTGTTGTTGGATCAGCGTGTGCTGGTGGGCGAGCCGGTTGGTGTGATGGAGTCGATTGCTGAAGCGAAGCCGCATCTCTATGTAGAGTTGCGCAGAGACGGTCACCCGATTAACCCGCTGCCTTGGCTGGCGGCAGAAACTATCAAAGTAAGTGGTTGATATGTGTATTAGATTTTTGGCTGGCATGGCTGGCATGGCTGGCTTCGCACTGTTTATTTTGCCGCTCACGGTGCAAGCGGCGAGTGATGACACCTACCGGCAATTGAATCTGTTTGGTGATGTATTTGAGCGGGTGCGCGCTGATTATGTTGAAAAGGTCAGTGACAGCGAGCTGATTGAAGCGGCGATAAACGGCATGTTGAGCTCACTTGATCCCCATTCTCGCTATCTGAACGCCAAGAATTTCGAGGACATGCAGACCCAGACGCGTGGCGAGTTCGGCGGTCTTGGCATCGAAGTGACGATGGATGAAAACGGCTTCGTCAAAGTCATTACGCCGATCGACGATACCCCGGCGCAGCGTGCCGGTCTGGAATCAGGCGATTATGTCACCCATCTCGACGGCGAATCGATCCTTGGGTTAACCCTGGGCGAAGCAGTCGAGAAGATGCGTGGCCCCATCGATTCGGGTATCGTGTTGACCATTCAGCG
>CAYPSQ010000093.1:0-6413 GCA_964413115.1 uncultured Rhizobiaceae bacterium
ATGGTGCCGATGATGCTGATGAAGACGGTGAAAATGGTGCCAGCGAAGCACAGACGAATCTCGGCGCAAAGCTTGATACCACTGCCTAATTTGCCGGTAGAGGCAAATATTTATGGCATTTTGGCCGAATACCTGGGATTAGAGGGGCGCATTTAACCCGGCATTCGGGCGAATCGATAGAAATCATGCAGGAACGGCAAATTTACGTGCCGGAGGCGGTTGCAGATGGGTGTGCGGGCACCAATATATGCCCTCGACTTGAACCGCTTCTGACGCGGCGGTTTGCCCAATCCTATATGGGGCCCACCGCGGCGCATCACGTGGCCGCCGGGGTCTGCAAAATTATGAGGGCGTACTATGAGTAAAGTTATCGGAATTGATCTCGGCACCACAAACTCCTGTGTGGCGATCATGGAGGGCTCCGAGCCCCGTGTGGTCGAAAACTCGGAGGGCGGGCGCACTACCCCGTCAATCGTCGCTTTTACCGAGGACGGCGAGCGACTAGTAGGCCAACCGGCGAAGCGCCAAGCAGTAACCAACCCGGAAAACACAATTTTCGCCATCAAGCGGCTTATCGGACGCGCTTTTAAGGACCCGATGACGCAAAAAGACATCAAGATGGTGCCATATTCAATCATCGATCATGGCAATGCCGATGCCTGGGTTTCGGCACGCGGTGAAACCTATTCGCCAAGCCAAATCAGCGCCTTCATTCTGCAAAAGATGAAAGAAACCGTCGAATCCAGTCTCGGCGAGACGATTTCCCAGGCAGTGATTACGGTGCCGGCATACTTCAACGATTCGCAACGCCAAGCGACCAAAGACGCCGGACAGATCGCTGGCCTCGAAGTGCTACGCATTATTAACGAACCGACCGCCGCGGCTCTCGCCTACGGGCTCGACCGCAAGGAAAACGGGACGATAGCCGTATTTGACCTTGGCGGCGGCACGTTTGACGTTTCCGTTCTGGAAATCGGCGATGGCGTGTTTGAAGTGAAATCGACCAATGGGGATACATTCCTCGGCGGCGAGGATTTTGACATGCGTCTGCTTGCCTATCTCGCGGACGAATTCAAGAAAGAAAACGGTATAGATCTGCGTGGCGACAAACTCGCATTACAGCGTTTGAAGGAAGCAGCTGAGAAAGCGAAGATTGAGCTGTCGAGCGCAGTGCAGACAGAAATTAATTTGCCCTTCATCACTGCTGACACAAACGGGCCCAAGCATCTGACGATGAAGGTGACGCGCTCCAAGCTCGAAGCCATCGTTGAAGACCTCATCAACCGGACGATCGATCCCTGCAAGGCAGCGCTCAAGGATGCCGGTCTGTCGCCGGGTGAGATCGACGAAGTGATTCTCGTCGGCGGCATGACGCGTATGCCCAAAGTGATTGAGACGGTGAAGAATTTCTTTGGCCGTGAGCCAAATAAGAGCGTTAACCCGGACGAGGTTGTCGCCGTCGGTGCGGCCATTCAAGCCGGCGTCTTGCAGGGCGACGTAAAGGATGTGTTGTTGCTCGACGTGACGCCGCTGTCACTTGGTATAGAAACATTGGGCGGCGTGTTCACCCGTTTGATCGACCGCAACACGACAATCCCGACGAAAAAGAGCCAAGTCTTTTCCACCGCCGAGGACGGTCAGTCGGCGGTCACCATTCGTGTCTTCCAAGGCGAACGGGAGATGGCCGCGGACAACAAGCTGCTTGGCCAGTTCGATCTGGTCGGAATACCGCCGTCGCAGCGCGGTGTACCGCAAATCGAGGTGACGTTCGATATTGACGCCAACGGTATCGTGAATGTGTCGGCCAAAGACAAGGCCACGGCTAAAGAACAGCAGATTCGCATTCAGGCTTCGGGCGGGCTCAATGACGAGGAAATCGACCGCATGGTGCATGATGCGGAAACACATGCTGAAGATGATAAAGCGCGCAAAGCTCTGGTCGAAGCGCGCAACCACGCTGAAGCTATGGTCCATAGCGTCCAGAAGATGTTGGATGAGCATAGCGATAAGATTAGCGAGGCGGAGAAAGGCGAAATTGAAGCGCAAATCGCAGAGGTGCAGGGCGTGCTCGCCAGCGAGGATGCGGCCGAAATTACCGCTAAGATGGAACAGCTTAGTCAGGCATCGATGAAACTCGGCGAAGCCGTTTATAAAGATGCCGGCGGTGCGGAAGGCGGCATGGCTGAGGGTATGGGTGAAGGCATGGGGTCGGATCCGTCCGGCGAGGCCGGAGATGAGGATGCGCCGCAACCCGACAATGTCGTTGATGCGGAATTCGAGGAGCTGGACGACGAGGACAAGAACCAGCGTCCCAACTAATCCGCCCCATCCCGGTGATGCTAATCATGCATGTTTTTTCGACAACGCCGCTGCAGTTTTGCGGCTGCGGCTGCCTTGCCGGTCGCTGAGGATCCGATGGCCAAACCAGACTATTACGAAACACTTGGGGTTGCTCGCGATGTTGCTGGAGATGAGCTTAAGAAAGCCTACCGCACGCTGGCGATGAAATACCACCCGGACCGCAATCCGGATGACGCTGCAGCGGAAGCCAAGTTTAAAGAACTTTCTGAAGCTTATGGCGTGCTGTCCGATCCGCAGAAGCGCGAAGCGTATAACCAGTATGGCCATGCGGCGTTTGAAGGCGGCGCGGGTGGAGGCTCCGGCGATTTTGATTTCCGCTCCAGCTTTTCTGACGTGTTCGATGATTTGTTTGGCGATTTCATGGGCGGCGGGCGACGTGGCGGACGGCGCGGCCCAGCGCGCGGCGCCGATCTGCGCTACAATATGGAAATCAGCCTAGAAGATGCCTTCGCTGGTAAGCAAGCTAAAGTTCAAGCTGCTACGTCTGTAAGCTGTGAAGGCTGTTCTGGGACAGGTGCGCAAGAAGGTACCAAACCTACTATTTGCGGCGCCTGCGGTGGTGTTGGAAAGGTTCGTGCGCAGCAGGGCTTTTTTACCATCGAACGGACCTGTCCGACTTGCCAAGGCTCAGGCACGGTGATCGCCGATCCGTGCAACAAGTGCCGTGGTGCTGGGCGGGTACAAAAAGATAAGACGCTATCAGTCAATATTCCGACCGGAGTTGAAAACGGCACACGCATCCGCCTTGCTGGAGAAGGCGAAGCCGGTGCCCGCGGCGCACCGGCCGGCGATCTCTATATATTTATTTCGATACAGTCGCATCCTCTGTTTCAGCGCGACGCGATGAACCTCTATTGTGAGGTGCCAATTGCAATGACCTCGGCGACCCTAGGCGGCTCAATCGATGTGCCGACCCTGGGTGGCGGACGGGCGCGCGTTACCATTCCGTCGGGCACCCAGAATGGCCACCAGTTCCGCCTGCGGTCCAAGGGCATGCCGGCGCTAAGAGGCGGCTCCTCGGGTGATATGTATATCCAGGTAGCGGTCGAAACGCCGGTTAATCTGAATAAGAAGCAAAAAGAATTGCTCAAGCAATTCGATTCTCTGGGCACCAAGACGACCAGTCCAAAATCGGACGGTTTCTTCTCCAAGGTCAAGGATCTCTGGGAAGACCTTAAGGACTGACCCCGCATTCGCTGCACGGGTTCTACACCCTTTTGCCGCTGGCAATCGAATAGCACTTGGTGTGCGCGGGGCTTTGTGTTTTTTTGCCTTAGCAATAAGACGAGGGCGGCATGGCGGACGTCGGAAACATCACAATCGGTATAACGGGCGCGGCTGGAAAAATGGGTGGCGTCCTCATTCGCGAGGTGTGCGCCACACCCGGCTTTAGTTTGGTGGCGGCGAGCGAGATAGCCGGACATCCGATGCTCGGGCGTGACGCGGGCGAGTTGGCTGGGCTGACGGCGTTAGACGTGCCAATCAATTCGGAAACCGGCGCGTTATTTGAGGCGAGCGACGCGGTGCTTGACTTTACTCTGCCGGGCGCTATTGAGGACCATAGCCTTTGTGCCGCCCGCCACGGTACGGCGCTAATTGTCGGCACCACCGGGCTCGGTGGCGTGCAGCAGCAGGCGCTTGAGAAGGCTGGAGAAAAGGCGGTGATCGTTCAGGCGCCGAATATGAGCCTCTGCGTCAATCTGCTGATGCGCCTGGCGGAACAAGCCGCCTCCCTTCTCGATGACGCTTTTGACGTCGAGATCGTCGAAATGCATCACCGCCACAAGGTCGATGCACCGTCCGGTACTGCGCTAGGCTTAGGGCGGGCGGTGGCGCAAGGCCGTGGCATTACCCTCGACTCAGCGGCTGAGCGCGGTCGTGATGGCATCACCGGCCCTCGCAAACGTGGCGTTATCGGTTTCGCCGCTCTGCGTGGCGGCGATGTGGTTGGCGATCACAGCGTGATATTTGCCGCAGATGGAGAGCGGCTGGAATTGACTCACAAGGCCGCTAGCCGACAGACTTACGCGCGTGGGGCGCTGCGAGCTGCAGCCTGGGCGCATAATAAATCGCCTGGTCTTTACACCATGGCAGATGTCCTGGAATTCTAGGCGCTTAGCTGATTCGTCCCATATCCGCCAAAGCCTTTTTCAGCGCTGCGGCAATTTCCTTGCGCTCGTTGGGTAGTAAAAAAGTACCGAGGCTGAGCGAAAACCCGTGCGAGGAAAGACGGAGTTCGCCATTTCCTGTTGCCGATTCACTGGCGGCGATATTCAGCCAGTAAGGATTGAAACTCCAGCTTTCGCTGCCACGTGGCCCAAACCGCGTCACAACAACTTCTTCTGATGTAACACGGATGCGTTCGACAATCTTGCGCGCGCGCGCGTTTAGCTTGATTGCGAGCCACAGGAGAAAAAGATCGAGCCCAAGGAATCCGAAAACCGGCCACGCACCCATGGCCAGAAAAAAGATGCCGAAGCCGATGGTGATAATGCCTACACAGAGGATCACCATGAAGAAGCCCCTGCGCGAAAGCGAGTGATGCGGCTCGAACACGGCATCGAAGAAAAGCGGCCCCGTTACATCGTCGACGCGTTCCGCGGCGTGGCGAATATCGGTTTGATCGCAGTGCTGTTGAATGTCGGGCCCAAGGTTACCATTTTGTGTCATACCGTCATTCGCCACCTATTTACAACAAACTGCGATCAACGCGGCGTCGAACTGCACATATTCGGCCATATTTACCGCGGGCAGATTGGTTTCCGACGGCTCCGAATCCGCATTGCCATGCGCAACCGCCTATTGATTGCAGTAGAGCGCGCAGTTCCCATCCATGGTGACGCCGTAGCTTCGCCAGTACATGACGCCGCTCAGACGCGGGGCGTTTGGCTCGCTGGCTGCGGCGCAATCGCACTGTGTGCAGGCCGCGCGCCTTTGGCGCAAGTTGGCGCGCGCAACGACAAGCGGCAATTATTAAAAAAGTCATGCATGATCTCATATCAGTGCGTCACGGCGGTCGATTTTTTTGCTTTCACCCTATTCTATTCTCTAGTTTATCCCACCCGCCCCCACTATTCTCAGGGCTTATGAAAAAGAGCGATGCTAAGGAGTTCATGAAACGGCTGGCCGAGCGTATTCCCGCACCGGAGACCGAGCTTAACTTCAAAAACCCTTTCACGCTTTTGGTCGCAGTCGTGTTGTCAGCGCAAGCCACCGACGCCGGTGTCAACAGGGCAACAAAAACTCTTTTTGCCGAAGTCGACACGCCGGAGAAAATGGTAGCCTTGGGCGAGGCCGCGCTCAAGAGGCATATCCGAACCATCGGCCTCTACAATGCTAAGGCTAAAAACATAATAGCGTTGAGCGGGATGCTGATCGAGCGCCACGACAGCCAGGTACCGGACGAACGCTCACATCTCGAAGCCCTGCCCGGAGTTGGCCGCAAGACCGCGGGAGTGGTTCTCAATGCGGTATTCGGCCAGCCCACCATCGCCGTTGATACGCATGTCTTCCGGGTTTCGAATCGTTCTGGCTTGGCGCTTGGCAAGACGCCCGATCAGGTCGAGCAAAAGCTCTACAAGGTTGTGCCAGAGAAATATCTTCAGCATGCCCACCACTGGCTTATTCTATTTGGTCGCCATATTTGTAAAGCTCGGGCGCCCGAATGTCCGGACTGTGTGGTGCGCGAACTATGCGCTTTCAAGCAAAAAACCAAAGCCTAGCCTAAGCCAAACAGCGCCGGCACGCGTGGCGACTGTCAGGATTCGGGAGTGGCGCCCGTCGCTATATTGCGGCGAGCGATGATATTGGCGAAGCAGGCGCGCGCCCTGCTCCTAAGAGAATCGGTTCCGCGGATTTCATAATAGGTCACGCGCGACCTTTCGGGTGCCACGTCTTCAGCATAGAGATAGATGTCGAGCACGCAATCGTCCGCCGTGTACTGCCAAACCTGGGCTGGTGTTTCCGTCCGCAACAGCGAGGGCGGACCCAACAGGTGGCTGACGGCGCGCGGCGCTAGACCCATCAGTTGATCCGGATCATCATTGATCGGT
>CAYPSQ010000093.1:6513-8284 GCA_964413115.1 uncultured Rhizobiaceae bacterium
GGCTCGAGAATTAGTTCTGGTTCTAGCGGATCGAGCGCTGCGCGGGAAGGCGGTGTTTTGGATGACGGTTCTACCACCGTGCTTGGTGGCTGGGGACTGCTTTTTCGCGTAGCGATCTCCGGCACCCCGCACGCAGAGAGGACCAGCAAACTTAGCGCAAGCGCTACGATGCCTGCCCGCACCGGCCGGATGCCGCTCGAGCGACGTGTCATTAATCCGTTTCAGGCAAGAAAACCGAGTTTGAAAATGTGATTTCCTGGTCGTCTTCGCCGACCGGTTGAAGGTCGGCTTCGCGGTTTTTACCGTCATGTTCAATTTGGCCGTTCACGCGCCCGCCGCGCTCGACCTCTAATTGGCCATAGCGCACCTGGCCGGTCACCAATCCGGAGGCGTGAATGGCGAGGCGGTTGTGCACCGTCAAATCACCATCAAAAGTGCCGGCGATCTCGGCATTGTCCACCACCGCTGTGCCCTTAAAGATGCCGCCACAGTCGATTTCGAGGTTACGACCACTATTTAGGTTGCCCTCGATCATGCCTTCTATCACCAAGCGCTCGCAATCCAAAATCTCGGCGCCCTTCAGGCTCATATCCCTGCCGACTGCTAGGCGCTTGGAATCCGAGCCAAACTCTTGCGGCGCTTCGGACAGAACTTGTGGATGTGCGCCGATGACACGATGGGGAACATCGGGATGGAATTGCACGGCGCGACCAGCACCGTCCAGATTCATCGAGTTATTAGACAAGCGTGAGATCAGGTTGGGTTCGTCGCTATTGCTGCCGGCCATGGACCTGCGGCCTCCTGGTTCGTTGCTTTTGCGGTGAAACAATTCTGCTTCCGCCATTTTCTCAAGATTACGATTCGCTTCGTTTGCCGCTACTGTCATGCAAGCCGTGAAATATATGGACCATAAATGCGGTCGCTACGACCGGCGCAATTAAATTAATCAGCGGAATTGAGAATAATAATGCAATTACAACGCCCGAGACAAATAATTTGCTCCGGTGCTTGCGCCGCAAGTTGTGCGCCGCCGCTAAGTTCATGCGCCGCAGCGCGACGACTTCGAAGAATTCGCGCCCTAACAGGACGCCGTTAATGATCAAATAGATAACCGGATAAACCACCTGGATTACCGGAATGAAGGACAGCGGCAGTATCAACAGGTTGAAAAACGCCATGATCAGGGCGAGACGAATGCCGGCAACCGCATATTGCCAAAATGTTGCAGGGTTGGGCCGCGGCAGGAGTTGATAATGACGCTCCTCGACCGCGTCCACCACCTGGTCGACGAACATATAAAGAAATTCTGCTGCCAAGATCGGGAATAGCATCCAGGCGACGAAAGCTGCAGCGATGCCGCCCAGCAATACCAATGCCCAATCGATAAAGAAAATGCCGGACAGTTCCCAAAGCGCAAACAGGGTGGCGGTCCCGCCAATCAGCAGAGCTGAGACAGCTAATGTCAGTAACAGAGTCCATAAAACTGGGCGGCGGATACGCTTGTCGCCGAGTTGTTCGAACGTGAGGATCAGCGCTTCTAACATGTTGCCATCTCCAGATTGCCCGCGTTGCGCCGAAGCGCACCTCTTTCGCCCGCTCAGGGCGCCCGGTATTGTGTGGCCAGTTGCGCTGCAAGCTATGTCATGCGCCGCGCTGCACAATGGCGAATAACTAACTATGGGGTCCCGGTGGATAGAAAGCACCAAGCCCCCTATAGTGCGGCCCACAACACCCCATAGCGCAAATGAATCGGAGAGAATATATGACGCAA
>CAYPSQ010000094.1:0-6972 GCA_964413115.1 uncultured Rhizobiaceae bacterium
TGATTTTATTTAATAAAAAATGGTAGCGAGGGCAGGACTTGAACCTGCGACCCATGGATTATGATTCCACTGCTCTACCAACTGAGCTACCCCGCCCCGGCTGTCGAGGCGTTGGCTATACGTCTGGGCGCGGCGACCTGTCAAGCGCGGCGATGCACTCTTTATCCGGCGGGAGCGCCTTGAATTGCATTATGACAAGCTATCAGTTCACAGGGAAGTGATCGTTGTCGTAATTCAGGCAGATAAAGGCGCAATAACTGATAGCGCCTACTCATTTCGAAACGATACGATAGCCGACTTCCGATTAACTGTTGTAATATTACACAATATCAACGAGTTAACCTGTTTTCACCATTCATTCACTCCTTTTACTGTGCAGCAATGAGCCGACAAATCAAGATGTGATCAAGACCACACGTTTTTATTATTGAGAATTGATGGGTGGTGATACGGCAGCCGTCTGGCGCAGCGCAGCGCTTCGCTCCATGCTCGCGATCCACCCGCCACCTAGGACCTTGTTGCCTTGATAACAGACTGCTGCCTGGCCGCACGCGGTCGCCGGTTCAGGCTGAGCGAGACAGATTTCGGAGTCGCCGTTATCCAGCAAGGTCAATTGGCCGGGCACCCCAGGGTGAGTGGAGCGCAACCGAACGATAACGTCTCCGGCACTCTGCAACGACGCTTTGGGGTCGATAAATTGGTGCTGACGAAGGCGGACTCGGTCGCACAGGAGCGCCGCCTTAGGCCCGACCGTCACTCGCCGGCTGGCGGCATCCACAGCGAGAACGTAAAGTGGTTCAGGCGCGGCGATTCCGAGGCCCCGACGCTGACCGACAGTGTAATGGATTATGCCCGCATGCTGTCCCAGAACCGCTCCGGCAAGGTCGACAATATCCCCCGGTTCGGCAGCGCCCGGCCGAAGCATTTCAATTATCGCGGCATAATTGCCGCCCGGAACGAAGCATATATCCTGGCTGTCGGGCTTTTCCGCCACCGCAAGGCCAAGACGCTCGGCATGCAGCCTGACCTCCGATTTACCGATATCACCCAGTGGAAAGCGAAGAAACTCCAACTGGTCCCCTGTCGTAGCGAAGAGAAAATAGCTCTGATCGCGCTCAGCGTCGTGCGCGCGGTGCATTTCCGGCCCCGAATTGCCAATCACCCGGCGCACATAGTGACCTGTCGCTAAAGCGTCAGCGTCTAGGTCGCGGGCCGCGGCAAGAAGGTCGCGAAATTTTACGGTCTGGTTGCAGGTGATACAGGGAATTGGCGTTTCCCCGCGTAAATAAGAATCGGCAAAATCATCAATGACTTCGTCGCGAAAGCGATCCTCATAATTCAGAACATAATGCGCGATACCGAGATGCGCCGCCACGCGGCGAGCGTCGTGAATATCCTGCCCCGCGCAACAACTTCCGATCCGCGCCGGGGTGCTGCCACTGTCGTATAGTTGGAGCGTAATTCCCACCACATCATAACCGGCCTCGGCATAAAGCGCGGCAACGACAGACGAATCTACGCCGCCCGACATGGCGACGACGATGCGGGTCAAATTGCGTGGCTTAGCTATTCCAGCTTCAATGGATGGTATCGTCATGGGCGCAATATAGGCCACCAAACCAGTCGAGCAAGTACAACTATGTCATCGTGATGCGGCCTTTTGAATTCCTATTCGCCCGCTGCGAGACCCATTTGCCAGAATGCAGTCTCCAAGCGAGTGGCCTCGCCAAATGTTCGGCGAAGAGCCGCAATCCGTTTATCTGCCCCACGCGCTTTGCCTACACGATCTAACAAGTCGACGGCTTGAGCGGAAATGGTCTGATAATCCTCACCACCATACATCTCGATCCAGGCAGCATATCGATTACCGTTTAGTCGTGTTCTTTGGTCTGTCATAAGACGGGCGCCAATTTCGCCGTAACCGACGACGCAGGGCGCCAACGCAACGTAGAGATCGAGCAGATCGCCAGCCATGCCCCGCTCCAATACGTAGCGAGTATAGGCAAGGGTGGCGCTATCTTCACGGGCACATTCCAGGGTCGCAGAGTTTACTCCCCAGTCACCGCAATAGGATTCATGTAGACCGATCTCTATGTTGACGATGGCCTGCAATCCTTGCGACGCGGCACGAATTTCCTCTAGGCTATCTGATTTGTAAGCGGCGAGGCCATATGCTCTGGCGAAATGCCGCAGAAAAATGAAATCCTGAATTAGATAGTGGCGAAATGCAGTTTCGGACAAACTGCCGTCGGCCAACGCCATGACAAAGGGATGCTCAGTATAATCTCGCCATACTTCTGCGTTTGCGTCTCGCAAGCTGTTAAACAGGCTTACGATCGAAGGATCGCTCGATGGTAGCCCGGCCACTGTCAGCCTAGCAGCATGTTTCGCGTTTCTTTGGGAAGCGAAACGACGAGCCCATCCATTTCTTCGGTAATCACAATTTGACAACCAAGGCGCGACGTACGCGTCAGGCCAAAGGCAAGATCGAGCATATCTTCTTCATCCTCGCTCGCTTCATCGAGTTTTTGATACCAACTCTTGTCAATGATGACATGGCATGTCGAACACGCCATCGAACCCTCGCAAGCGCCTTCGATGGCAATCTGATTGTCGTGCGCGATATCAAGCACAGAATCGCCAATCGGTGCGTTGACCAAGAGATGGGTACCATCGGTGGCGATAAACGTCATTTGCGGCATAAACTAATTCTCCAATAAACTTTGTGCCCGTCGGATCCTCCGAGCCAGAGGCACAATCCAAACTCAACTAGTCCGAGCTGATCAACGCCCAGCTGCTTTATCATTGCCCGGAAGTTTTGAAACACCGCTGGTATAGCGGGCTGTCAAACCCGCATAGAATGCGCGCCAGGCACGCACAAGCTTATCAACCTCTTCTTCTCGGCTTGCCCAGCCAAAACTGATTCGAATAGCGCAGCCGGTTTCCGCGTCAGGTAGGCCGAGTGCGCGCAACACATGCGAGGGTTCTACTTTGCCCGAAGAGCAGGCGGAACCGGCACTCACAGCAACTCCGGCGAGGTCTAAACCCATGACTTGCAACTCGCTTTGTACGCCGGGCATGCTAAGGCAACTCGTATTCGGTAACCGCTCCGCGCCTGCGCCAAAAATTTTAACGTTGGGATCGATGTCACTAAGACTCTGTTCTACCCGATCCCGCATGGCCAATAAATGCGGTGCCCGTTGCAAGTCCTCAACAACCAACTCCGCCGCCACGCCGAACCCAACAATACCGGCCACATTCTCTGTACCCGGCCGCCTGCCGCGCTCCTGCCCGCCGCCAATGATCAGGGGCTGCAGATCAAGTGCACCCTTTACGAAGAGTGCGCCAGCGCCTTTTGGGCCGCCAAACTTGTGCGCCGACAGGCTGAGCATATCTACCCCGAGAGAAGCGACATCGAATGCGATACGGCCTGGAGCCTGCACGGCGTCACAATGAACTAAAGCGCCCCGTTGATGCGCTAAAGAGGCAATCTCGGCAACCGGTTGAATCACTCCCGTTTCGTTATTGGCCAACATGATCGAAACCAGCGCGTCATCGGCGATTTTGGCTAGCGCCCGGTCGAGGGCGTCAAGCAACACAATCCCATCTCCGTCCACGGGCAGCACAACTAGGTCGTCCTCGTTATCTGGTAAATTCGTATTGGCACGAGCTTCCGCCGCCCGAAGTACCGACGGATGTTCGACTGCAGATATGATCAAGCGGTTACGCCGGGCGCCGTGGAGTGCCATGTTGTTGGCCTCGGTACCGCCAGCAGTAAATACCACCTCTTCTGAGCGGGCGCCAATCATGGCCGCAACCTGGTCGCGCGCCAATTCCACTGCATTGCGCGCGTCACGTCCAAATTGATGTACGGAAGACGGGTTTCCCGTCATCGCCAGCGCCTTGGCGATGGCTTCGCTTACCTCGGGTTTGACAGGAGCTGTGGCATTATAGTCGAGATAAATTGCTTCCGTGCAGCGAACGTCCCCGCTCATTCGGCCGCCGCGGTAGCCTGAGGGTTACCGTCATCTCTCTGCGCTGTATGAAGCACCCCGCTGGATCCCAACACCCGACCCACGCAAACATCTTCAAGCGTCACGGTATTGAGAAACAGGTAAATATGGTTGCTGAGTTCTTCCCAAAGGTCATGCGTCACGCATCTGCCACCGTCGGGCATGCAGCCAGAACCGCTCATCGGATCGCACCGTGTCGCACGCAGCGGTTCATCCACCGCCATGACGATATCTGAAATGCGCAACTGACCAGCACCGCGCGCCAGCACATAGCCGCCGCCCGGACCGCGGACACTCTTAACCAAACCCCTTTTCCGTAACTTGCTGAACAATTGTTCAAGATAGGATAACGAAATATCCTGGCGGCCGGCTATATCAGAAAGCGCGACCGGCCTGTTCTCACTGCGCATGACCGTAAGGTTCGCAAGATCCACCATTGCCATGACCGCGTAGCGGCCTTTTGTGCCTAACTTCATGATAATTTTCGCTCCTTACGGCCTGGGGTCAGCAGTTAGGTGGAACTACTTCGCCCTTTGCGTCGCCACCCTCTTCACCGACTACATTTTGCGTTTGTTGGTTCGGACTCGCACCTTCGAGTTGCTCGAGCCGCGCACGCAGGCGACCAAGTTCGTCAAGTAATCCTTCAATAGAACGAGACATCGGGTCAGCAACATTCGGCGACGGGGTGCCGTATGCCGCGAAACCGCCCTGCTCACTCATTTCCTTCGGGGTACGCGCCGCTGGGCGTGCAGCCACGCCGACCATTGTTGCGCCCGCGGGAACGTCTTTCAATACAACAGCATTGGCGCCTACCCGCGCGCCTCGGCCGATCGTAATCGGGCCCAACACCTGAGCGCCGGCGCCAACCACGACATTGTCTTCTAGAGTTGGATGACGCTTTCCAGGTGCCCAGGTGATACCGCCCAGCGTGACGCCGTGATAAAGCGTCACATCGTCACCAATTACTGCAGTTTCACCGATTACGACACCCATGCCATGGTCAACAAAAAACCGTCGGCCAATGCTAGCTCCGGGATGAATTTCTACACCCGTAAATATCCGGCCCAAATGCGAGACAAAGCGGCCGAGCAACCGCAAACGATGCCGCCATAGCCAATTTCCTAAATGGTAAAATTGCAACGCATGGAAACCCGGATAGCAAAAAAAGATCTCGGCGCGTGATCGCACAGCTGGGTCACGACCGAAGACGCTATCCATATCTTCTCTAATACGCTTGAACATAGCGGCACCTGTCGTATATCAATGGTCTTGCCGTAAGCATTCTATTGGCACTCGTGCCGCAAGTGCCCACACTTTTTCGGGACAATCTACGATAGACTCAATTTAATTACCTGACTTGGTTTGTCAAGATAATGGGCGTTGATTTTATGCTATATAACGTCATTGTCCCACTACCCCAAAATGGTTTTAACCACTCACTCAAATGACAACGGAATGATATGCCAGAGGTGATGATCAACGGGCCGGAAGGGCGCCTTGAGGCGCGCTACCACCATGCCGAAGATCCCAACGCGCCTATAGCTTTGGTGCTTCAGCCCCATCCTCAGCATGGGGGAACAATGAACAATAAGCTCGTGTACACGGTGTATCATATATTTAAGGCACGCGGTTTTTCAGTTCTACGTTTCAATTTCCGTGGCGTCGGCAGGTCGCAAGGGCGTTTTGACCATGGCTTCGGCGAATTGAGCGACGCGGCAAGCGCGTTAGACTGGATGCAAACGATTAACCCTAACGCAAAGTTCTGTTGGATCAGCGGTTTTTCCTTTGGCGCCTGGATCGCCATGCAAGTACTGATGCGTCGGCCGGAAATTTATAGTTTTATCGCAGTGGCGCCACCGGCCAACATGTTTGATTTCACGTTCTTGGCACCCTGCCCCTCCTCCGGCCTTATAATTCATGGTGCGCGCGACGACCTAGTGCCTGAATCCGATGTCGCCACTCTGGCGCAAAAATTACAGAACCAACGCCATATCGAGATCGACTACCGCGTTATAAAAGGCGCCAATCATCTGTTCGAAGATAAGATCGATTTACTGAGCAAGCACATAGAATCCTATTTGGATGAAAACATGGCGATCGCCGAGGCTGGATAGACTTCCATCAGCCGGCGCGGTGCAATACGCCACCGCATTGTTGGTGGGGAACTCCTGTGGTTTCAGGCAGGCTTAAGACCGCTCCACTCAGCGACCGCACCGCTAAATAGGCGAATGCTTCGGCTTCCAGCGCGTCTCCCCTCCAGCCAACCGTTTCCACGGGTTCAACGGTTATATCGATGCGCTCAGCAAGGGCCGCCAGCAAGCATGCGTTATACCTTCCACCACCCGTGACCAGCAGGTGGCGAGCCCTAGCAGGACATAAATCGAGCCCCAATGCCACCGTTTGGGCGGTGAAAGCCACCAGCGTTGCGGCGCCGTCCTCGTCAGATAATGCCGAGAGGGCATTACTGTCGAAGGCATTGCGGTCTAGTGATTTGGGCGGCGGCGCCAAAAAATAGCCATTACTCAGAAGTGTTTTGAGCGCCAACTCGTCGACCCGCCCCCGCGCCGCGAGGGCTCCATCGCGGTCGAATGGCTCGCCGGTGCGAGAACGCAGCCAATCGTCGATCAAGGCACATCCCGGGCCGGTATCAAATGCGTGCAGCGCGTTGTCTTTGCCTATCCATGTGATGTTAGCCACCCCGCCCAAATTTAGTACCGCAATCGGCAAGGCGGGCAATGTTTCGGTGGTCCGTACCAATGCCCTGTGATAGAGCGGCGCCAACGGTGCCCCCTGCCCTCCGGCAGCGACATCGGCGGTGCGGAAATCATTCACTACATCGATTGCGAGACGCCGAGCTAGCAACGCGCCGTCACCCAATTGACGGGTCACACCATGCGCCGGATCATGCCAAATCGTATGCCCGTGGAAGCCGACTACGCGGATATTCTTGGCGCCGAAT
>CAYPSQ010000094.1:7072-8260 GCA_964413115.1 uncultured Rhizobiaceae bacterium
CGGTGTCATAGGGCACCGTCAGCCAAGGGCCGAATTCGAAAACTTGTTCGCCGTCAGTGCAAATCAGGGCCGCATCAATGCCGTCAAGTGACGTCCCACTCATCAAGCCCAATGCGTAAACCCGCACGAGTCCAGCGCTATTTTCGTCCAATATTTGGCTCCCAACTGAATTTAGTTCTTACGGGTCATTGCCACAGTTGATTGTCCGTGCATGTGGGCCGTGTTACATCACGGCGACTTGTTCTTCCAGGGTTCTTTAGGACACGGACCACCGCTTGCTATGCCCAAGTATCGTTCTGAATTTATGCACGTGCTGCATGAGCGCGGATTCGTGCACCAATGTACGGATGACGGCGCGCTCGACACCCTTGCCGCAGACGGGTCGATCACCGGTTATATCGGGTTCGATTGCACCGCCGACAGCCTGCATGTTGGCAGCCTGGTCCAGATCATGATGTTGCGTTGGTTGCAACGTTGCGGCCACAAGCCGATCGTCTTGATGGGCGGCGGCACAACTAAAATTGGCGACCCCTCAGGTCGAGACGCTTCCCGGAAAATGTTAAGCGAAGCCGAAATTTCTGCGCACAAAGTAGGCATTCAGCGTTGTTTTGATCGCTTCCTGACTTTCGGCGAGACCTGTGGGGACGGCATCATGGTAGACAATGCAGATTGGCTCGAAGGGCTCGAATATGTCGCCTTCCTGCGCGATATCGGGAGCCATTTTTCGTTGAATCGGATGCTTAAATTCGATTCAGTGCGCCTGCGCCTCGAGCGTGAACAACCGCTAACATTTCTCGAATTCAATTATATGATCCTACAAGCATACGATTTCATGGAATTATCGCGGCGCAAAAACTGCGTGCTGCAAATGGGCGGGTCAGACCAATGGGGCAATATCGTCAGCGGCGTCGAATTGGCCCGCAGAATAGATTCTGCATCGCTATTCGGCCTGACGACGCCACTAATCACCCTGGCCTCTGGAGAAAAAATGGGCAAGACCGCGCAAGGCGCCGTCTGGATCGATGGTTCGCGATTAAGCTCTTATGAATATTGGCAGTTTTGGAGAAATACTGATGATCGGGATGTATGCCGGTTTCTCCGCCTGTTCAGTGAACTGCCGCTCGACGAAATTAAGCGATTCGAATCCGTCGCCGGAGAAGAACTGAACGAAGCAAAAAAGCTGCTGGC
>CAYPSQ010000095.1:0-8147 GCA_964413115.1 uncultured Rhizobiaceae bacterium
ATCGTTTTCAAACTCGATTCTGGAATTTTTAAGCGACCCGGTTTTCAAGTACACCGCAGTCGCGGATGACAGCGGCAGCAGCTTGCTCGCCATGCGGTGCCATAAGATGCGCGCCGGAGACTCCGTCCATGCCAGTAAGTTCTTGAATAAGCTCGACACAAATTTTACGTCCCTCCGCCTTAGCGTCTTTGGCTTGCTCTAACCGAGTCACGATGGGCTCTGGGATATGCACGCCGAATAGATTTTTGTTCATCCAACGCGCGGAGCGCGCCGAGGCGATAGGACCGATACCGATGATAAAATAGGTGCGTTCGAGAATGCCGAAGTCAGCTAAGCGCAGCATATAATCACGCAAGATATCCATATCAAAGCAATATTGAGTTTGAAAGAAATCTGCCCCTGCATTGATTTTTGCCAATAAACCGCCGGGAGAAAAATCGGCATCAAGTTTGCGCGGTGCGTCGGCGGCACCGATCAAAAGACGGGGCGGGGTCTCGATCGCCCGACCGCCAGGAAAAACAGCATGCGTGCGCATATCGTTGACGATTTCCATGAATTGAGCCGAATTCAGATCGAATACTGGTTGGGCTTCCGGTTGATCTCCAGCTTCGGGTGAATCACCGGTCAGGCAGAGAATATTCGGAATCCCGAGCGCCCCCGCACCGAGGATATCGGCTTCCAACGCCAGGCGATTGCGGTCACGCATGGTGAATTGCAGCACTGGCTCAATACCAGCGCGCGCCATGATCGCCGCGGAAGCCAGAGGCGAGAGGTGAGTTTGCGCGCCTGGGCCGTCCAGTACATTGACCGCATCAGCAAGCCCTTTAAGACATCCGGTACGGGCCAGCACAGCCTCGGGGTCGGCGGAATCGGGTGGTGCCGTTTCGGCGGTCAGGGCGAACTGCCCCACTTTAAGAATAGTTTCCAGGTTGCCACCACTTAACGGTGCCGCCGATTTATGTTCTTTCATGCTTTCCCCTTTTCTAGCCCCGACTACAATGGCGCCCGGAGATTCATTGCCGCGGAATATAGCCAAAGCCGGGAAGTAAACAAGAATGGCCATAAAACTCCCACCAAAGCGGGAAAATATTTGGTGTTCGTCACCACCTACAGCCAAAAATTCTAGTTAGCGACACGTATGGCGCAGGAAATAAGGCATGCGAAGTGAAGCCCGCTGGCGCTTCGGGTGCTTGAGGCTGGCATGGGCCGGTAGCACAGTTTGAACGCAACATGCCGCTGGCAGATTTGAATTGGCAGGAAAGCTGGTTTGAGGGGCAATCACGTATGAACTTTATGTGCATATCGGCAATCGGCTGCAAACCTATCTTGAGCACCGGTTGGTGTGCCCGGACAAGCAAAAACACCGATAATCTGATCTATGGAAAACCTTCTGTCCTGGTATTCTAACGTAAAGACCACTGCTTCATACTATTGTTCGCCCTAGAGTCTGTCCTTTCACGCCAGGGCAAGATGTAGGAATTCGATTTCGTGATTGCTTCGCAACTTTAACAGATGGGCCTTCCGGCCGAGGCGAAAAGCCAAAATTGATCCGCCCGCTTTCGCGAACACTATCGCCAGGCGGACACATGCTCCTGATCCAGTCCATCGGCAATGACACCGGAGCAGCCTGCTCGATGTGCTGAAAAGTGAAATGAAGGCAAAGCCACGTAATTTTCGTTATTTTCCGTACAATGACTCGCGCTCTCTGTTTCTCTATCAGTGGCTCACCTAGCCCGTTAAAATTTATAGCAACATCGGCATTTCAACCCTTTGCGCTGCTTAGAATTCCGATGCTTACGTGGCTCAAATCGATGCTGCCAACTCATGAAAGCGCTGCTCAAGAACGTCTACCCCAAGGAGATAGAAAAGATTCTACGCCTCCATGGCCGTCTTTGGTTCACCAACGAACTATTTACTGTAGCGCGCGGCAGGACGTGAATTTCAAAGAACTGTCCAGGGCTTGATAGAGTAATTAAGCGTGAGAGGCACGGTGGTAGTCGCAGTTGATCAAGATGCCTTCAATGCATGGTGCCATCGGGCCGTATGGCATTTGCCACGGCAATTTGCGGGCCGGGGCCAGCGTGATGATGAACGAGATGCCAAGCGCCGTTTTCAAGCACAAAAAAGTTGGAGGCTACCAAGTGGCTCTGCGGCAGAAATTCATAGCACGTCACCAGGGCACTTTGATGGTACAAAATAGCATGCGCGTCCTCACAGTTTATCTCGGGTGCACTCGGGTCGGAAAGGATAGCAGCCCAGCTCTCGATGACGGGGGTGCGCCCGACCAGCGGCGCCCATCCGGGATGTATGCAGCATACGGTCGCCGCATGCGCCCAGATCTGTTCCATCCTTGCTATATCGCGCGTGGCGAAGGCCGTGTAGAAGTCTCGGTTAGCCTGCAAGACCGCCTGTTCATCGCTCATCGCATTTCTTCTCCCGGCGTATGAAGTTCTCTGAGTTTATACCACGTGCGCGGCTCTGGCTTGTGCTCGCCTGCTTGGCTGCGATTCTAGCCAGCGCTGCCGGTGTGCCGTCCCTCTCCTTCACCAATGATAGTCGAGTGTTTTTCAGCCAGGACAATCCCGAACGTACCGCTCTGGAGAGTCTTGAACAAAGCTTCAATGTGGCGCAAACAGCTTTTCTAGCGATTGCGCCGAAGGGCGCCACTACGGTAGGTAGCGAGAATTCAGTACTGAATATTCCGGCTTTGGAGGTGCTCGCGGATGCTGTTCGGTTGGCCCGTGGGTTGCCCAATATCGC
This sequence comes from uncultured Rhizobiaceae bacterium, assembly GCA_964413115.1. Taxonomy (GTDB): domain Bacteria; phylum Pseudomonadota; class Alphaproteobacteria; order UBA828; family UBA828; genus PTKB01. The sequence continues at coordinate 2,761 of CAYPSQ010000095.1, forward strand.
CGTCATCGACAGTCCAATATCGACTGCACTACCGCGTTGGACGGCAGGTCGGCTGGAGGTCTCGCCGCTGCTCAGCAGCGATGGTGTGCTGGATGATGCCGCGGCGCGGCGCATTCGCGACGAGCCCTTATTCCGAGATTGGTTGATCTCGAGGGACGGCAATGTTGCCGCAATAAGTCTGAATTTGGGTTTGCCGGCTGATGATAACACGGCGGTAGAGCAGAGTATTGCCGGCATCAGGGCTCTTATCCGGCGCCTCGAAGCCGCGCATCCGGCGTTCGCATTCTATTTAACTGGCCCGGTCGTGGGTGGCGCCACATTCGGCGAAGCGACTAAAGGCGATCTTAAAACCATCATGCCTGGAATGGCGGCATTGATATTACTACTTCTTGTTTTGATGCTGCGCTCATGGGGCGGTGTCATAGGCACGCTCGCAGTAGTTGCCGCTGCCACTCTTACAGCTATGGGAATAGCTGGTTGGGCTGGGTTCATCCTTAATCCGGGCTCTGCTGCCGCGCCGTCGATCATCCTCACGCTTGCCATCGCCGACAGTGTTCATCTGGTATCGGGCGTTCGCCATGCGATGGCGCGCGGGCTGGAAAAACCCGCTGCCATTGCCGAGAGTTTGCGTCTCAATCTATGGCCTATATTTTTGACCAGTGTGACGACGGCGGCGGGCTTCCTCACGATGAACGCCAGTGCCTCGCCGCCTTTCCGCGATCTTGGAAATATCACCGCTATCGGCGTTGCTGTCGCCTTTATTTATTCTGTCACTCTATTGCCGGCGTTGCTCTCGATTCTGCCGCTAGGCCAACAAGGGCGTAGAGGAATCGAACAGAAGATCATGACTACCATTGGCACCGCCATAGTGCGCTGCCGGTGGCCGCTGTTCGGGGCCATCACTGTGGTGGCGCTCGGGCTTGGCGCAGGTATTTTGCAGATCAATCTAGATGATCGCTTCGGGGAATATTTCGACAGCCGTTACGAATTTCGCCGCGATACAGATTTTGTCGAGCGCCACTTGACTGGCATCGATCTAATTGAGCATGCTCTTCCCGCCGGTGGCCCTGGGCGCGTAATTGAAGCCGATTATCTCGCTGCTGTGGACGGGCTTGGCGAGTGGTACCGGGCACAGCCGGGTGTTGTCTATGTTGCCAGTCTGGCTGAGATGGCCAAACGCCTCAATCAGGCGCGCCACGGCGATGACGCGGACTTTTACCGCCTGCCGAAGACTGGCGGCTCCCTGCTAATGCAGTATGCCGCTGCCGCGCCGGATGGCGCTGCTAAGGCACTGGTGGACGGTAGTTTCTCGATTTCGCGGTTGAGCGTGATTGTGCGCGGCATGTCATCCCGACAAATTCGCGATCTTGGCGCCGGGGCGGATGCGTGGCTAGCCCGCCACGCGCCTCAAACCGCTGCACCTGCTACCGGCCTTTCGATGATGTATGCGCATGTTTCGGCGCGCAATATAGAAGGCATGCTGATCAGCACCGGCGCCGCGCTGTTGATTATTTCAGCACTTCTTGTCTTGGCTCTCAGAAGTCCGCTTTTAGGCGTGCTTAGCCTTTTGCCCAATTTGGCCCCGGCAGTGATTGCGCTTGGGTTATGGGGCTGGGCAGTGGGTGAGCTCGGCCTCGCCGGGTCGGTGGTTAGCGCGATGACGCTTGGCATCGTTGTCGATAATTCGATTCATTTCCTTAATAAATTCATGCTCGGCCGGAGAAATTTAGCGCTGTCGCCACCGGACGCCGTGCGCCATGCCTTCGAGAGCGTTGGCGGTGCCCTTACAATTACGGCGATTACCCTCGCCGCGGGCTTTGCTATGCTGAGCTTTTCTGGATTCAAAGTGAATGCCAATCTCGGCGAGCTGACCGCGATAACGCTTGTTGTTGCCCTAATCGCTGATTTTCTTTTTCTGCCCCCGTTGCTAATCGCATTGGCTGATAGGCAAGACCGCCGCGAGAAGAAAAAACTGTTAACTTAATGCCCTTTGTCTTGAGCTGATCGGTCGATAGGCGTAAAGCGGACCGCTATGAATGATATTCTCAAAGGACTTCGAATTGTCGAGGGCTCGGCCTTTGTTGCCGCGCCCTTGGGTGGCATGACTATGGCGCAAATGGGTGCGGACGTGATCCGCTTCGATTTGATCGGCGGCGGCCTAGACTATAAACGCTGGCCGGTAACCGCCGATGACACCAGTATTTATTGGACAACCATGAATAAGGGCAAGCGGTCGCTGGCGATTAACCTGCGCGACCCAGAAGGCCAGGAAATTATCGCCGCCCTTATAACCGCGCCCGGGCCCGAGGCCGGTATCTTCCTGACTAATCTGCAGGTTCAATCTTGGCTTGATTACGCCGCTCTGAAGGTGCGCCGCGACGACGTCATCATGCTCAAGATAATAGGCAATCCTGATGCCAGTGTGGCCGTGGATTACACCATAAACGCTCGCACCGGCTGGCCCTATGTTACCGGGCCGGAGGACCATGAGGGGCCGATCAACAATGTACTGCCAGGATGGGATTTGACCTGCGGGCTGACCGCCGCCATCGGCCTGCTTGCAGCCGAGCGTCACCGCACACGGAGCGGCAATGGGCAGTTGATAAAGCTGAGCTTAGCCGATGTGGCCTACCATCTCACTGGATCACTTGGCTATATCGGCGACGTGCAAATCAACGGCCGCACCCGCCCGCGCATCGGCAACGATATGTATGGTACCTTCGGGCGCGATTTCACCACCAGTGACGGGCGCCAAATCATGCTCGTCGTCGTCACCCGTCGCCATATCAGGGCGCTTGGTGACGTCACCGGCCTTGACCAGCGTTTCAAGGAATTAGAGGCAGCGCGCGGTGTTGACCTAAATCTTGAAGCTGACCGCTGGAAAGTCCGTACTGAGTTGAATGAGATGGTAGCTACTTGGTTCGCCGGACAAACCATGGCCAACGCCAGTGCGGCGCTGACTGCAGCAGGCATCCTGTGGGGGCCGTTTCGGACCTATGAACAGATGGTCGTCGAAGATCCCTTCGTGTCGACCGACAATCCATTATTCGAGGAAATTGACCAGCCCGGCATCGGGCGCCTCTTGACGCCGGGCTCACCGCTTGATTTTGCCACCCATCCACGCAACGACGTGGCGCGCGGTCCACTTCTTGGCGAACATAGCGACGAAATTCTGTCCACTATTCTTGGCATGGGCGACGGCGAAATAGGTCGCCTGCACGATGCCGGAATCATCGCCGGTCCCGAAGCGGCCTGAAGACCCGTCTTACAGGGTCTCGGCGAGTATTATCTTATTATCTGTATAGGCGCTTCGGGTCGGCAGGACCTCCTGGTAGGCGGACAAGTTGAACTAGGCTCTGGCGGCATCCATGCTAGAAAAGGCGATGAACGAAAATACGGCTTTGGCTCCAATCGTCTTGCAAAGCCTCGATGTTAGTGCCGATGATAATCTGCTAGCCGCCATGCAGATGCAAAGTCGTGCCGACCTTATCGATACACTCCTGCACACCGTCGAGGTTCTTGATGTGTGAATCGATGACCCCATAGGCTGACACGGCGCGCTCTCCTTTAATCGTTGAATGTTGTCGCAGCGCCGTTTTTTTGGCGTTTCTACAAACCTTCAGCAAAAATTAAATTGCTCGTCGCAGCACGCTGGCGGATAGCCCGTGCTTCTGTGTATTCCGGTGAATTATACCAGCGTTGCAATGCCGCCATATCGTCGAACTCCAGCATCACAAGGCGCCCCGGTTGCCAATCGCCCTCCACTACTTCATGCGCACCGCCTCGAATCACGAAGCGCCCACCGTATTTTTCAATGGTGCCAGGCGTGATCGCCGTGTAGCTTGAATAAAGTTCAGCGTCGGTAACCGTGACATCGGCAATCAAATAAGCAGGCATCTCTTGCTTTCCTTCTAGAACGGTTTTGGATCAGCAAAACGTTTGAGTACGTTGGTGGTCAGTTTTACGATGTTGTTCTTATAGTCGTTCCAGGGCAGGCTCGCGCCATAAGCGATGGAGCCGGTGGAAAATACAGCACCCCCATTGGGCGTTTCAAAAAACACCATATCGGCGCGTACCAGCGGGTGATCGCTTCCCGACATTCCAGGGTGGTTAATTAAGATTTCCTCATTAACAACCATGTAGAGATCAGTGTGCTTCTCAGAAGTGGCTACAACTAGCGCGTGCGGCGGTGTGCCAAGGGCTGGGTCGGCGCGGTCCAATTCGTTGCCTGCAGCGCCTCCGCCATGGTAACCAAAATTACCAATCAATTCGTCCTTTCCAATACCCTTGAACATAAATGCCACGCGCGGGTTAAAGCTGTCCGGGTTGCGCCGGTAATAAGATGAAATATCGAAACCTTCAGCGCTAAAGCCGATGCCAGTCAGACGCTGTGGTTCGGTTTCACCTTGATGGCGCCAGAGACCGCCATGTTCGCCTGTAAAGCTATGATAATATTCTCCCGTTTCGGCACCCCAGGCTTTGATGGCCGCTTCGCAGCGGCGCACTTCGATCACGCCGGGTACTTCGCCATGTAGCGCCACGCGCCAATAGAATCCGTTGCCCCCCAAATACATTAGCCGTCCGCCCTTTTGCGTGAAGTCAAACACCGAATCGCGCATCTGCTTGGAGTAATATTCGGGATGACCGCCGGTCAGGATCACATTATAGGGCTCGATCGCGTTAATTCCCTCATAATGGATATCTTCGTCTGTCACCACGTCATAGTCGAAACCAAAGCGCTCCATCCAATCGATAAAATAGAGATCGAGGTTGAATTCTCGCAGATTGGTATCCGTCTTGCCGAAGCAGGACCATTGGGTCTGGTATTTCGGCCGCATGTTAAGAATAGGCCTCAGGCGCGAGGAATAACACACGCCCGAGCCGTCAGAATGGGTATCGTAGAGCGATGCACCATACTCCCGGTGCTCATTGAGAAACAAATGTGTGTCGTTCATGACCGAGACCTGTCCGGTCAATAATTCGGCGACCGGACCGTTGAAGGCCATGTGCTCGTTGGCGTAGGCCATGTAATGGATAGTCGGCAATATGAAAGCGATCTTCGCTTCGTTGCCGCACTCAGGGCGCACAGCAAAGGGAATATATTCCTCCGCATCGGCGGCCCGGAGGCGGGCGGCATAGATGCCGCTTTTCAGACCCTTCGGCACGGTGAACTCGAAATCAACATCCCAGCAAGCGTCGTAAAGATCATCGTCGTGAAAATGTATTGCACCATATTCGCTTTGCGCGTGACGCCAGCATAACTCCGCGCCCGACCAATTAGCGCCAGTCATCCCGCGCGCTGGCAAATTGACGATTTCGCCATGCATCTGACGACTGCTAACGTCGCTAATTTTGACCGAAGAGATGTCGCGTGAAAAGTCCCAGGC
>CAYPSQ010000096.1:0-8054 GCA_964413115.1 uncultured Rhizobiaceae bacterium
GCCGGGAGCATAAATATTAGCGGCGCAGTTGGAGGCCCCATGAGTGCCACGATTAAGACGGAGCATCTCTTTACCATGCCTGTTGAGGTTGAAATGCCGTTGCAGATGATCGGGGCAACGCCGATTGGCGATCGTCGCATTGCCAAAGTTACCGGCGGCAGCTTCGCCGGCCCCAAGATGAAGGGAACGATCCTACCGGGTGGCGGAGATTGGCTGCTTCTGCGCGCCGACGGTACACTACAATTAGATGTCCGCGCGACCCTGAAGACCAACGATGACGCTCTGATCTACATGACTTATCACGGCTTTCGCCATGGTCCACCAGAGGTCATGGAACGCCTGAACAAAGGCGAGGCAGTGGATCCTTCGGAATATTATTTCCGCATCGCCCCATTTTTCGAAACTGGGGCAGAAAAATATGATTGGCTCAACCGCGTTGTATCAGTCGGCACCGGAAACCGCCTAACGTCGGGTCCAGTTTACGAAATTTACCAAATATTGTAGTGCGATTTATCGGCGTTGGACTGATATGGCAGGGCGCAGGCTACGCCGAGTTCAATTGTCAGCGTTTTCGCCGCGCACCGTGACTTGGGCTCGCAATTCATCGAGAAAACCGTCCATGCCCCCGCGATTGATCACGGAGGCGAATTCAACCCGATGGGTGTGTAGCATGCTGATCCCTTCGACGGTCACGTCGACGACTTTGTGGCTGCCGTCTATCAGCCGGACGCGAAAGTCCACGCCGATCGGCTCAGCGCCCGACGGTCTCTGTATTTGCGCCCGCACGATGCTGTCGCCCTCAGAGTTCGAACGGATGGTCTTTTTGATTTTGAATTGTTCACCATTGTATGAATCGAAGCGACTGGCATACACCCGAACGATAAAATCGACGAACACATCATTGTAGGCGCTCCGCTGAGCTGAGGTTGCGCTCCGCCAATACCGCCCCAAAACGAAGCGACTGATGGTATTCATGTGAAAGCCTTCGACGAGAATTTGGCGGAATGCATATTCGCGCTCAGCAAACGTGGTGCCTTCCTTGTCGCGCAGTACGCTTACGGCGCGCTCGCCAAGGGAGAGAATAAATTTACCGGCTTCTCCGTCATTCGCACTCGCTGGCAGGCTGCCGGCAGAAAAGGAGAACAACAACACAGCTAGCGAGGTGATTATTTGACGCCGCCCGGCCAGACTACCGCGCGTCACGATCGCCATTAATCTCATTCTTCGCTCGCTTGGCCGTTAACCGATACCTGGTCGAATTCCTCTTCCGAAAATTCTTCCAATGTTATGCTGGGAATCGGCAAGGGCGGCGGCAACTCACCGTTACGGATCTCGTTCAACCTGTACTGGCGATAGAGCTCTCGAAAGGCCGAATAGAAATCGATCGAAGTATTTTCCAGAGTCTCCAAATCGTCAATATGACGAGAGCGCTGATCAATGCCACTGGCGGCAAAGCGCTGTATCCTCTCATGGCTGCGGAGGGCCCGGGAAAACGGGTCCAAGAGCCAATCCGCGCCCATTCCAACAGCGTCGCGCGGGTTGGATGGACCGAACAGGGGCAGCACCAGATAGGGTCCCTCGCCAACGCCCCAAATCGCCAATGTCTGCCCGAAATCTTCGGCCGCTCTGCTCAGGCCGATGCCTTCGGCAATATCGAAGAATCCGCCCAACCCTATGGTCGAGTTGAAGGCGAAGCGCAGCATCGATGTGGCAGCGCGCTCAAGTTCCCACTGCAGCATGGCGTTGGCGAAATTGACCGGCTCGCCCAGATTATTGAGCGCGTCATTAACCCGGTTTCGACCCCATTGCGGCACGACGCCGACATAAACCTCGGCGAGCGGCTTCAAAAATACGCCATCAACTGCTTGGTTGAGCGCAAAGGTTACACGGTTTATATCTTCAAACGGATCGTTGGCGCTATAAATTTCGTCTGCGTGATCCTCCGGCGAGGGCGTTGACGAGCAATTGGTGAGGATGCCGACCACGACGAGGGCGGCCAGCACGTACCCCAAATTTTTCAATTTTTTTGATGCCGCCGCGAAGGTCACATGCTCGTCCTTGAATTCACGCTACTGATCCTCTCTCACGCCTGTCGGCATTCTCCGCTATGCCATTTGTCGGCATCAGCGGGAGAAAATTCTTTGTCAGGTGATTGATTTGTAGCAAGTCCGTAATTTTAGAAACAGTTTAGCCACAGTCGAGATTTGCGAATTCGGCGAAAACCCCAAATCAAAGTTACGATTCCCCGTCCCGCACGCTTCCACAATTATGTCCGTAAACCGGCCAGCTAACTACCATATCCCTGTTCAAGAAACCAGTGTCGCAAAGTGCTAAAGCAGCTCTCAGCCGCTCGGATGCACCCAACTGTGATATTTTTGCTACAGAGACCGCATACGCGGCATCAAGATGCTAGGATTATGACATTAAAATCTGCCCGATTCCCGCGATTCGGCATATAAACTATTGAATAATAAGACTTTACCCTTAACACAACATTGTCTTCAGAATTCGATTCACTTTTGACCCGAATCATTGGCAACTCAAACTGCGCCCAACGTCATGGGCCTTAACGAATTTTACAACAAATACCGCAACTTACGATCCGGATACCCGGAGACTGCCGGGACCTGCGCGATTCGCTGCGCTTACTACCTGGTGCTTATTCTTCGCCACTTTTCACCGCTGCAAGCACGTCGTCCGCAAGGCGTCCGGTCAATTCCTGCAAACGACCGAATTCGAATTCAAAGCTGCCGACGCCGAGGCTCAACGAGCGTAGTTCGATGATCAGGTCGTGCATCTCGGCCTGTGGCATTTGGAAGGCCGTCTCGTCCCAGCCGGTCCAGCCCTCCTTGGCAGAAAACCCCAATACCTGGCCTCGGCGTCCAGTAATCAGCCGCTGCACATTGGGCGTGAAATCACTCGGCGCCGAGATCTTCACTTCATAAATGGGTTCCAACAGCACCGGACTGCATTTCGGCATGCCCTCCGACATGGCCAATCGGCCGGCTGTCTTGAACGCTTGCTCAGAGCTGTCAACGGGGTGATGTTTTCCATCGGTCAAGGTGACGGAAACATCAACCACCTGAAAGCCGAGCGGCCCTTTGTGCAAAAATTCTTGCACTCCGGTTTGCACCGCCGGAATATATTGCTTGGGCACCGAGCCGCCGACTACGGTGCTCTCGAACTCAAAGCCGGCACCGCGCGGCAGCGGTTTGATGTCTATACTCACGTCACCGAACTGGCCGTGCCCGCCAGACTGTTTTTTAAAACGCGAATGCTGAGTTATTGGTTTGCGAATAGCTTCTTTGTACGCAACCTTCGGTATCTCTGTAACCAGCGCGACGCCATACTTTTCCTTCAGGCGGTCAAGCGCGACCCGTAAATGCATCTCTCCCTGCCCCCAAAGAACACTATCATTGGTATCCGGAACGAGTTGAAAGATCACTGACGGGTCTTCCTGACGCAATTTCGCGATCGCCGTGGAAAGTTTGACTTCGTCCTCCCGTTTGCTAGCGTGAACCGCAAAAGCATAGACTGGCGGTAGCTCAGGGGCGAACGGCAACGGCTCCGCCGCCGGCGAATCCTGAGACGAAATCGTTGTACCGGTGGTCGTCTCGTTGAGACGCCCGAAGCCGACAATTTCACCAGGTCCGACCTTGGCGAGCTTGTTTTGCTGCTGACCGAGCAGTGAAAACACGCCAGCGACGCGCTCTCCGCTCTGCAAAACTGTGCCGTCGGCAAATGCACCGCGCCAGATTCGCGTCAGCGAAATTTTTCCACCATGAGGTGAGATGTAAGTTTTGATAATTTGCCCGAGCGGCTGCTCGGTCGCCATGTCGATCCCCCTGAGTCGGGCCACGGACAGGTGATCCGGACCGATACTGACAATTGCCTGCAGCAACCTGCGCACACCCCAATCTTTTTCTGCCGCACCCATGAACACCGGCGCCACATTGGCCTGCGCCAAGGTTGTACGAAGAAAATTAGAGACCTCTTCTTCGCTCGGAATTTTATCCTCCAACAAATTTTCCAACAATGAGTCATCAAAGTCGGCAAGACTTTCGAGTAATTGCGTGCGCGCCTCTTCCTGGCGCGACGTGACGCTATCGGGCGCGCTGATCTGGTCTGAGGCCTGATTGTCAGCATATTGATAGGCATTGCCGCTAATCAGGTCGACATAGCCACTGACCGAATCTCCGTCCCGTATCGCCACCTGACAGGGTACCAAGGGTGTTTCCGCGACCCTGCTGAGAGCCTCTATGAGTTGTGCCACCCGGACCGTAGATTCATCGATTTTATTGGCGAACACCGCATAAGGGATATTGTTCTGATCGAGAAATTTGAACAGTCGGCCCATGGTCCAAATGCGATCGATATCCGGTTCACACACAACGACTGCAAGGTCGACCCCCATCAGCGCATTGAACGATTCTTGCGAAAATTCCACAGAACCGGGGCAATCCAGCACGGTCAATTGCGTGCCGGCATGATCGAAAGTGGCCGTATTGACCTCCACACCGGATTGGCGCACCCGCGCTTCCGGCGATGCGTCTCCGACGCTGTTGCCTTCGCGTACGCTGCCACGCCGGCTAATGGCACCGGAAATAAACAGCATGCTTTCGAGAAGTGTGGTCTTACCGCTCGTATAGGGACCCACGAGGGCCACACTGCGCGGCCCGCCAGCTTTATCGCTCATGATATCTCCTATGTTGGACGTCCATCTTTATGGGCGCTGAGGCTCGTATCGCTGGTTACATTGCCGTAACGGACGCCTGACCCAGCGTACTCATGTTTCGCGACAAATGTTTCCAACGCTCTTCGCTTATTGCAACAGAGAATTCCGTATCTCGCAATTCCGGCTTTTGGACCACCCGGTCCGGTTCGAGACTGGCGCGAAGCGAGACGGCGGACTATCTTGCTCTGATCTCAGCAAGAGGATCGTCGATGAGCATTTGGGGTAAAATTATCGGGGGCGCCACGGGCTTTGCACTGGGCGGGCCGATCGGCGCTTTGGTCGGCGTCGCAGCCGGGCATTTCGTCGACCGGGCAAGCACGCGCGGCCGCTTTGCACAGGGATCGACGGCGCCCGGAATTGAGACCAAACGCCAAGTCTTTGCCATCGCCCTGATTGTACTTTGCGCCAAAATGGCCAAAGCCGACGGTCAGGTTACGCGGGACGAAATCGAAGCGTTCAAGCGCATCTTCCAGGTGCCCGAGAATGAAATGGCGCAGGTCGGCCAGATCTTTAACGAGGCACGCCAGGAATCGACTGGATTCGAGCCCTATGCCGAACAGGTCATGGAAATCTTTCCGCACAATCGCCAGGTCCGCGAAGAATTGCTGGCGGCGCTCTTTCATATCGCCCAAGCCGATGGCGTAATTCATGCAGCCGAGCTCGCCTACCTCAAACAAGTGGCGCACATTTTCCAATTCGACGAGCGCAATTTCGATCGTATTTTTTCAAGCCATCTCGGCTCTGACGATGCCGACCCATATGAGATTCTAGGCGTCGAGCGCGACGCCGACGATGAAGAGATCAAACGCGCTTATCGCGAACTCATCCGTCAGAACCATCCTGATCTTCTAATGGCGGAAGGCCTGCCTCAGGAAATGATCGATGTGGCCAACGAGAAAGTGGCGCATATCAACGACGCCTATGACCGCATCGAAAAGTTACGCGGCATAAAATGAGCCGAACCGGGCCCGACCCTTAAAGGTCGAACATCGCATGACTCCACTCCATATACTGCTCGCCATTGCTATGGCAATGCTATGGGGATTCGGTTTCGTGACTAGTAAATACGCCGCCGTTCACATGGAGCCATTGTTTTTCTTAGCCCTTCGCTTTATCGCGGTTTCCTTGTTGCTGGTATGGTTCGTACGTTTGCCGCGCGGTCAGTTAAAAGCCGTCATGCTGTTCGCCTGCAGCATGGGAGCGGGCCATTTTGGTTTGTTTTATATTGCTCTCGAGATAGGCGTTGAAGCTTCGACCGCCTCCATCATCTGGCAATCTCAGGTTCCCCTCACTGTGATCCTCGCTGCTTTCTTACTCGGCGACCGGCCGGGCTGGGTCGGCATTCTTGGCATCGCCATCGCGTTTGGCGGCGTGCTGCTGCTGGTCGGCGAACCGCGGCATTTCGATAACGGCTTGGCCATCGGCCTGATGTTTGCTTCCTGTATCATGTGGGCAATCGCCAATATTCAGGCCAAAAAACTAAGCGCTATAGAGCCGCTGGCATTGAACGCTTGGATGTCAGTGTTCTCGGCGATCATATTGCTAATTTGCTCGCTGATTTTTGAAACCGGACAATTGGAAAGTTTTCTGATCGCTGACTGGCGCCTACATGGCTCGCTGATCTATCAGGTGGTGGGCTCAACCGTCCTGGCCTATTGGATTTGGTATTTTCTACTCGCCAGGTATCCAGTATCGCGGGTCACAGGGTACATGTTGTTGGTCCCGTTTTCCGGCGTGCTGTCGGGAATCTTTGCGCTCGGCGAGCCAATGACATGGCCGACGGCACTCGGTGGCATGGTTACTCTGATCGGAGTCACGCTGATCGTCCGCTCCCGCCCAACGGCCGACAGCGAAGCTGAAACCGGCCCGCGCACGCCAGCACGAAAGCTGGGTTAAACTGCTTTTCATGGCTTTATCCTACACAGATTGGCCGACCCCCAATCAGGACGCTCGGCCAGACAGCGCCGAAACGATCGACATATTGGTGCTGCACTATACTGGCATGCAAACCGCCACCGCGGCGCTCGACCGCATGCGTGACCCCGCGGCAAAAGTTAGTACGCACTGGTGCATCGATGAAGACGGGCAAATCTATCGTCTGGTGCCGGAGACCATGCGCGCATGGCACGCTGGGCTGAGTTATTGGCGCCAGCGCCAGCTGGTGAACGACACGTCGATCGGCATCGAGCTGGTAAATCCAGGACACGAATTCGGTTATCGGCCCTTTCCGCGCGCGCAGATGGAGGCCTTGATCGTACTCGCCGGTGATGTTCTTTCGCGTCACCAAATTCCCGCCGCCAATGTGGTCGGCCATTCCGATATTGCGCCCTTCAGAAAACTGGACCCCGGTGAATTATTTGATTGGGCCCGACTTGCGCAGTATGGCATCGGCCTGTGGCCGCAGCCGACCAGCGAGCCGCACTCTCAACTAATAGCGCTTGAACTCGGCGCGTCTGGCCCAGAGGTACGGGCGCTGCAGAAAAACCTCTTCGATTTTGGCTATGGCCCTACGATCGATGGACATTATGGCGAGGAGAGCGAAACTATTGTGCGGGCGTTTCAACGCCATTTCCGCCAGGCTCGTGTGGACGGCGTTGCTGATGGCGCGACCCAGGCGATTCTCAAGCATCTGTTGGCGCGAAGCGGGCGTGCAGCTTGACGGCACCACTTTGCAGTATAGTCTGAACCTCGCCAGACGGTCGGATGACCGCGGCTTCATTCGCTGAGCGGAGTAGGTCGAGGAAAGTCCGGGCTCCATGGGAAGACGGAGCCGGGTAACACCCGGCGGGGGCAACCCCAGGGAAAGTGCCACAGAAAGCAAACCGCCTGTTCGGCATTCGCGCTTGCGCGGCTTCGGCAGGTAAGGGTGAAAGGGTGCGGTAAGAGCGCACCGCGCGGCCGGCAACGGCAGCGGCATGGTAAACCCCTCCGGGAGCAAGACCAAATAGGGGCGACAAGCTTGATTGCTTGCAATCGGCAGACATTTCCCATGTCGCCGCCCGGGTCGGTCGCTAGAGACGCTCGGTGACGAGCGTCCCAGAGGAATGGTCATCGCCCGCAAATGCTAGCCATTTGCGGTGCACAGAACCCGGCTTACAGGCCGTCTGGCACTCCAATCTCCAACAAATTACTCCATTACGCAGTGTTGCTAAGAAGTTGAAAGAATTTGCTTAAAATCCCTATATATAGAGATTTATTTTATTACAACTACAAGATATTGAAACAAACTGAACGCTAGCTTGATTGTCTGCTTCATCTTGAAATAGAACATAATGAGAACAATATTAAAATTTGGTTATTTGAAGTTCCGTGCCGAGAG
>CAYPSQ010000097.1:0-4152 GCA_964413115.1 uncultured Rhizobiaceae bacterium
GTGGACTTGGCAGCCGTGCTTGCCACTGTTGCTGCAACTCTCGATTTTCGTGCTACCGCGCGCGACGCGACCATCGAACACGCTATAGAGACGGATCTTCCGCCCTTGATCGGAGATGCCGGTGAATTGACGCAATTATTTCAAAACCTTGTCGACAACGCGATTAAATATGGCCACGAAGGCGGCACCGTGCGCATCCGTGCATGGCACGAGTCAGCCCATTCGAATGAAGGCCCCGCCGGCGCTTCAGCGCCCGGTGATATCTTGGTATCGATCGCCGATGAGGGTGACGGAATTGCGCGCGAGCACCTTCCTCGCCTTACTGAACGTTTCTATCGCATCGATACTGCACGTTCGCGCGAGCTTGGCGGCACCGGCCTCGGGCTCGCCATCGTAAAACATATTGCCAGCCGCCACCGCGCAGCGCTGACGATAGAATCAGAAGTGGGGGAAGGTAGCACCTTCACGCTCCGCTTTGCGCGCACCGGGCACACATCACGGCAGAACTAAACAAACTCTTCGTCACAAGTTACTGGGATGCCTCGCCGACGGCTGAGAAAACAGGATTGGGCCTGTCTACCTTGCTCAAGGCGCCGTTCGGTACCAGCCTATCCGCTAGCTATTCCGTAGCGATCTCAAAGCGGCGGGCCAAGATGACGAGCAATATTGATCCATCAGACTCGGCCATGGTTTTAAACTGACAAAAATCGGTGAGTGTTGGTGCCTGGTGAAATTACAACCGGGGAAACGCGATGCGCCGCGCCAATCGCATTCTCCCCTGCGGATCTTTGAGAATTGTTTTAGTACTGCTAGTCAGCTCCATGACTGCCATCTCCACCTGCAGCGGAAGCAACCCCATACCAGCAAATGGCGGGATACAGCCGACGAAATGAAACCAGGCCGGAACCTGTTTTCCGGCAACGACGATGAATACAGCACCAATACGAAGTAATTCACCTACATCCAAGACCCCGCCGCGTAGTACCGTCATAAAACCGTAACACTGGCAGTGTATATCTCGGCTGTCTGGTAGCACTGCTGAAAAGATTCAGGCGGTGCGCCGGCTAATTAATTCCTGGGCACGATCGGAGGCCCCAAGCGCGTGCAGTTGCTCATTCTTCTCATCGCGCTTGGCGCGATTGCCGCATTCGGCTATTTTCTGGCGCGGCGAAAATTGCTTGGCAGCTCAGGCAGACAGGCCATCCGCCCGCATTCTATGCCCAGCTATCACGGTTGGTATGTCGCTCTCTGGTGCGCCCTGCCGTCGCTTATCGTGCTGTTGTTTTGGCTACTCTTCGAAGAGCGAATTCTCGAAGCACTGCTAATCTCCTATCTCGCCCCAGAATTGGTCGCCAAGCCCACCGACATGCTCGGCCTGTTGTTGAACGATATCCGCAATCTGGCCGCTGGCGACGCGGTGAGCCGCGAGACCGACCCCGCCCTGGTAGCAGCAGCTGAGCGCTACAACGCAATGCGCACAACAGCCCGCGCTGCCATGCTGGGCAGCGGCCTTGCCTTAGCCGTGGCTGGGCTGGGCTGGTCGTGGCGCCGCGTCGCGCCAGCCTTTCGCGCCCGTCACCGAGTCGAACAAGTGGTGCGCGGTGCGTTGATCCTCGCCTCCTTTGTCGCCGTGGTGACAACGGTTGGCATCATTCTTTCGGTATTATTCGAATCGATCCGCTTCTTTTCCATCGTACCAATTGGTGATTTTCTGTTTGGCCTTGAATGGAGCCCGCAAACCGCCATCCGCGAAGATCAGGTCGGCAGCTCCGGCGCCTTCGGCGCGGTGCCGCTCTTTACCGGCACCCTATTGATTACCTTGATCGCCATGTTGGTCGCGCTCCCGATCGGCCTGTTCTCGGCAATTTATATGGCCGAGTTTGCCAGTCCACGGGTACGCAACACGATTAAGCCGATGCTCGAAATTCTGGCTGGTGTGCCGACCGTAGTATACGGCTTTTTTGCTGCTCTCACAGTCGCGCCTGCATTGCGCGGCGCCGGTGCCCATCTCGGCCTGGATGTCGCATCAGAGAGTGCTCTCGCAGCCGGCGCGGTAATGGGCATCATGATCATTCCGTTCATTTCTTCGTTGAGCGATGATGCCATAGTCGCCGTGCCGCGCGCCCTACGGGAAGGATCGCTCGCCATGGGCGCAACGCGCGCAGAAACTGTGCTAAAAGTGATCCTACCAGCGGCGCTACCAGGCATCGTCGCGGCCTGTTTGCTGGCCATTAGCCGCGCCATCGGCGAGACAATGATTGTTGTCATGGCGGCGGGCCTTGCGGCCAAGCTCACGGCCAATCCGCTCGATGCGGTGACTACCGTGACCGCCCAAATGGTCACACTTCTGGTCGGAGATCAGGAATTTGACAGCGCAAAGACTCTGGCCGCTTTCGCGCTTGGCCTAGCACTTTTTCTCGCCACTTTAGCGCTCAACGTACTGGCGCTCCATATCGCGCGGAAATATCGCGAGAACTACGAATGACAGGCCCGGGCTGGCAGGTATCGGACTTCAGCAAGCGCAGGTTGAAAAAGCGCTACCGGCGAGAGCGTCGGATGAAGGTGGTTGGCATTCTCGCCATCGTCATCGCGCTCGGCGTATTGGCAGTGCTTATGGGGTCGGTCCTCGCGCGCGGCTATCCGGCGTTCGTTAAAACCGAGATTGCGCTTGAAGTCACGCTAGAGGCCGCGCTGATAGATCCCAATGGCACCGGCGAAACTAGTATCTTGGCCAAGGGACAGTACGGCAAGATCATCCGTAATGCGTTGTTCGATGCGTTCCCCGATGTCGTCGAACGCGCCGAAAAGCGCCAATTGATCGGCCTGATGAGTAAAGGTGCGCGCTTTGAATTGCGCCGGATAGTCACGCGCGATCCCAATCTGGTCGGCACGGTGCAAAGAGTCTGGCTAACCGCTTCAAGCGATGTCGACATGATAACGAAAGGCAGTCTGCGGCGTGATGTGCCAGAAGCAGAACGCCGCCTAAATGACCGCCAGCTTGGCTGGCTCGATAGCTTCGAGGTAGCTCAGGATTTGCGCACTGTGTTTAACGGCCAATTTTTCACCGGCTCAGATTCGCGTGAACCGGAACTGGCTGGCATCGGCGGCGCCCTCGCCGGATCGTTTTGGACCCTTTTAATCACTCTTGTTCTAGCGTTTCCGCTTGGCGTTGCGGCAGCAATCTATCTGCAGGAGTTTGCGCCCAAGAACCGCCTCACAGACTTTATTGAAGTCAATATCAACAATCTGGCTGCCGTGCCGTCGATTGTCTTCGGCTTGCTCGGGCTAGTTATTTTCATTCAGCTTTTTGACTTGCCGCGTTCGACCGCTATCGTCGGCGGCCTGACGCTGATGCTGATGACACTGCCGACCATCATCATCGCCACGCGTGCCGCGCTTTCTGCCGTACCGCCTTCCATCCGCGAAGCCGCGCATGGCGTCGGCGCCTCGCCACTGCAGGTGGTTTCACACCATGTACTACCGCTAGCGATGCCGGGGATCATGACCGGCACGATTATCGGCATGGCCCGCGCGCTCGGCGAAACAGCGCCGCTCCTGATGATCGGTATGGTCGCCTTCATCGTTGATATCCCCTCGGCACCATTTGATTCAGCAACTGCGCTGCCAGTCCAAATTTTCCTGTGGGCCGACAGTCCGGAACGTGGGTTCACCGAAAAAATGTCGGCTGCAATTATCGTTCTGCTCGCCTTCCTGATCGTCATGAATGCGCTTGCTGTCTATCTGCGGCGGCGCTTCGAAATCCGCTGGTAGGCGGGCAAAACTACGGCTTGAGAAAGATAATGCTATGGCAATACCAATGACCAGCGCGACACGGGGCACGGCCAAAAACTCGCTAGAACAGATACCGTCGCACAAGATGGTGATCTCTGGGCTCAATGTATCTTATGGCGCCAGCCAAGCGCTGTTTGATGTTGATATGAATGTTGCCGAGAAGCGCGTGAGCGCGTTAATCGGCCCTTCAGGCTGCGGCAAATCGACATTTCTGCGCTGCCTGAACCGCATGAACGATATCATCGAGGGCTGCAATATAAGCGGCGAAGTATTGCTCGACGGCGGCAATATCTACGCGCGCGAGCTCGACGTCGTGCAGCTTCGCGCCCGCGTCGGCATGGTGTTTCAAAAACCCAATCC
>CAYPSQ010000097.1:4252-7983 GCA_964413115.1 uncultured Rhizobiaceae bacterium
ATCGACGAGTTGAAAGAGGACTTCACCATCGCCATCGTTACACACAATATGCAGCAAGCGGCCCGTGTTTCTCAGTACACCGCGTTTTTCCATCTGGGAAAACTCGTGGAGTTCGGCGACACGGAAGCCATATTTACCAACCCGGAGCAGAAGCGCACGCAGGATTACATTACCGGGCGCTTCGGCTGACACCAGGAAGCGCGAAAGGACAAAACCATGCCCGAGCATACCGTCAAGCGCTACGACCAAGAACTCAACCAAATGACCGATACCATCCTGCGCATGGGCGGCATGGTCGAGCAGCAATTGGCGAAAGCCATTACGGCACTGATCACGCGGGATCCGGAACTAGCCACGACGGTAATCGCCGATGACAAACCGATTGACCAGCTAGAGCATGAAATCGACCAGCTGGTGATGCGTCTTCTTGCGCTTCGTCAACCGATGGCCGTCGATCTCAGGCTGATTACTGCGTCGCTCAAGATATCAAGCGATTTGGAGCGGATCGGCGATTACGCCGCAAACGTCGCCAAGCGGGCGAGCGCGCTATCTCAAGTCGAACCGATGCGCCCCGTGGCGGTCATCCCACGCATGTCGCAAATTGTCCAGGGCATGATCAAAGATGTGTTGGATGCCTATATGGCTCGCGATGCCGAGAAGGCGCTGGTGGTATGGAGGCGCGATGAGGAAGTGGACGAGACATATAACAGCCTGTTCCGCGAACTGCTGACCTATATGATGGAAGATCCGCGCCACATCACGCCGTGTACTCACCTTCTGTTTATCGCCAAGAACATTGAACGCATGGGCGATCACGCCACAAATATTGCCGAAACCATCTCCTTTCTCGTGACCGGCAAACCACTAAGTGAAGCGCGCCCCAAGGGCGACACCACCCCGTTCGCAACCACGCCAGACTGTGATGGCGATGAGACCATGACGCCATGAAACCATATGTGCTGGTCGTCGACGATGAGGCTGATCTGCTAACTCTAGTGCGTTACAATCTCGAACGTGACGGTTTCGAAGTTGGCGAAGCAGTAGACGGCGAAGAAGCGATGGCGATGATCGCCGAGCGCCGGCCGGATCTTGTTCTTCTCGATTGGATGCTGCCACAGTTTTCCGGCATCGAAGTTTGCCGTCGCGTCCGACGTTCGGCGCATACACAAAATCTGCCGATCATCATGCTGACGGCGCGCGGTGAAGAAAGTGACAGGGTGCGCGGCCTCGACTACGGCGCCGACGATTATATTGTCAAGCCGTTCTCACCGAGCGAATTGGTGGCCCGGGTGCGCGCTGTGCTGCGCCGGCTACGCCCTGCCTTCGAAGCCGAGATCCTTCAGTTCAGTGATGTGACCATGGACCTCGCAGAATTCCGCGTAACCCGCAGTGGTGATTCGGTCCGATTGGCGCCAACAGAATTTCGCCTACTGCGCCATTTCATGGAACATCCCGGCCGCGTCTTTACCCGCGAACAATTGCTCAATGCGGTGTGGGGTCGGGAAATTTATCTTGAGCCGAGAACGGTCGACGTCCATGTCCGTCGCCTGCGCAGGACGCTGAACGCCGGTGGCAGACAAGATATTATTCGGACCGTACGCGCTACAGGATATGCCATGGACGAGCAAGCTTAACAATATTTAGTTGTGTTAGCACAAATACTTACACGGCACGACTATGCGACATTCATTTTCAGGCGTGACGATAGCTGAAATCAGGCCAATAGCGCCATCGGTGAGACCGGCAACAAGGCGCGGTGCTTCGGGTCGCTGGCTACAGAGCGGCACGGAAATGGAATCCGGCTATCCGGCAGCTGCCGAAACGAATACCAAGTCGAACGACGGCGATGATTGGGTGGAAGACGGTGCACAAGACATCATCGTGAACAGCCCACAAGAATCAAGATTGGAGGATGCGAACCCCATTGCGGCGGCTGCCCCAGCTGCTGAGCAAGAACCAGTGGTCAACGAAGAGAACGATTTGCTTCTACGCTAAAACAAGCAATCAACCCAGAAATCCCATAACCATCCAGCTTTAAAAGATAAAATAAAAATTTGTCAGCCTGTTTCTGATTACCGAAAGCGGCCCAACGATAGCCGGGTCGAACTGCGCTTATGCGCTACCGTCAGCCACAGCAACAAAGCCAACCCAGGTAGCGCTGCGAGCGTGGTCACCAGGAAAAACGGCGCCCAATCTAGCATCTCGGCCAAGCGCCCAGCAGGTGCGGCCAGGAATGTGCGTCCGATGGAGGCTACTGAACTCAGCAACGCATATTGAGTTGCTGTGTAAGCAAGATTGCAGAGGCCCGTTAGATAAGCCACTAATGCCGCTGTACCCATGCCACCGGCCAAGTTCTCTACCCCGACCGCTAGAGCCAGCATCCCCATGTCATGCCCAACCAGCGCTTGCAAGGCGAACATAAGATTGGACAACATCTGGACACCGCCACAGATCCAGAGCGCCCACAACATGCCCAATCGATCGATCAGCAAGCCACCGACAATAAATCCAAGTATGCTCGCGCCAATTCCGACAATCTTGCCGACACTGCCTATTTCGGAGTTGGTGAACCCGAGCTCCACCATGAAATACCCGGTCATCACTCCGGCCATCGAATCACCAAGCTTGTAGAAAACAATGAATAACAAGATGACCAGCCATTGTGGTCGGGTCATGAAATCAACGAAAGGACTCACCACTGCACCATAGAACCAGGCCAGCACTGCCGCGCGGCGTCCCGCCAATTCAGGTCTCTGCGCCAAATAATCAGACACCCGGCGCTCACGCGCCACCGTTTCGGAGTCAGCACCATGCAATGGCTCGCGGCTAACGAGAATAGTAAGCAAACCAATCATTATAAGCGCCGCCATTATCAGATAGGCTGCACTCCAATCGATCCCTTCGGCCAAATACAGCGCGCCGGCACCTGAAATCAACATGCCCATCCGATAACCGAAGACTACAGAACTGACGCCAGCCCCAATCTTTCCCTCTTCAAGCAGTTCAACCCGGTAGGCGTCTATCACAACGTCCTGACTGGCGCTGCAAAACGAGACGAGAAGAGCGAAAAGCGCCATCAAACCAGGATTTACCGCTGGATTAGTCATCGCCATGGCGGCGATCCCCATCATCAAGGCGAGTTGGGTTGCCACCGTCCAGCCGCGGCGTTGCCCAAGGAGATTAGTAAGAAATGGAAACCGCACCCGGTCGATAACAGGGGCCCAGACAAATTTTAAAGAATAAGGTAGGGTAACAGCCGAAAAAAGACCCACGGTGGTCTTATCAACACCTTCACGCGCCATCCAAATACTCAGCGTGCCGAGAACCAACGCCAGTGGCAAACCGCTTGAAATCCCAAGAAAGAAAATCGCGATAATACGCCGGTCACGATAGCTAGCGAGGCCACCGCGCCAGGGCTTTGACTGAGTAATGCCCATCCCGTCCCGCGACCGCGCCGGGGGCGATGGGTCTTTAGTCACGATTTGCTCGTCGGATTGTTTTCAGAGCCGGTCCCTGTCATGCGGTTGATTCAGGTTTATCTCAGGCCCGCGTGGTACGATGTGGGTTGGGTTGATGCTCTTATGGCTGCGGTAATAATGTTCCTTAATATGGCGAAAATTGCATAGCTCGGCAATACCGGGAATTTGGTATAGCTCCCGTAAGTAATTAGAAAGGCAAGGATAATCTTCAATTCTTCGAAGATTGCATTTGAAATGCCCGAAATAGACGCA
>CAYPSQ010000098.1:0-7889 GCA_964413115.1 uncultured Rhizobiaceae bacterium
TTTCTGGGCTCGCCATAAAGCGCGAAACCGCTCGAATCGGGGCCACGGTGTTTGAGCGCCTGCAACATCGACGTCAATTCCGAGCCGATCCCGGCGCTGCCGTCACGATGAATTAGTCCTGCTATGCCACACATATTTTCAGTACTCCCAGTTGCCCTTAAGGCAGACAATCCATGTAGGTATCGAGGTCCCACTCGGTCACGGTTGCGTTAAAGCGCGCCCATTCATCGCGCTTGTAGTGATCGTAGACCTTGTACATTTCGTCAGGCATAGCGCTCTTTATGGTCTCGTCGGCCGCCAACGCATCGAGAGCTTCGCCCAATGTCATGGGCAAGCGCTTCACGTCCTTGCCGGCTTCCATGGCTTCATAAATATTACGCTCCTCGGGCTCGCCTGGATCAAGATTGCGGTCAATGCCGTCATCGAAAGCCTTGAGCACACCGGCGCCAAGCAAATAAGGATTCATCATAGAATCGACGGACCGGTATTCGAAGCGACCAGGGGCCGAAATGCGCAAACCACAGGTGCGATTTTGATATCCCCAATCGGCAAAAACCGGCGCCCAGAACCCGGTGTCCCAGAGCCGCCGGTATGAATTTACCGTGGACGAGCCGATTGCTGTGAGTGCGCGAATATGCTCCATCACGCCGGCAATGCAGTTGAGCCCGACGGGCCCGGGCTTGCGTTCGTCAATAGCCGGGTCCGGCATAAACAGATTTTCGCCGCCCTTGGCGAAGGAGAAGACGCCGTCCATTCCCGGTAGGGGCGATTGGTGAAGTTCGTTGAGCGTATCTTCCCCGCCGCGCCAAAGCGAAACATTGTAATGACAGCCACTCGCCGAAACGCCAACGAACGGTTTTGTCATGAAGCAGGCAATCACGCCAAACTCACGCGCCACCTGAGCGCAAACCTGGCGATAGGTAGTTAGCCGGTCAGCGGTCCGTAACGCGTCATCGAACAAGAAGTTAAGCTCAAGCTGTCCGGGTGCGTCTTCATGATCGCCCTGAATCATGTCCATTCCCATGGCCTGACAATATTCAATGACGCGCATGAAAATTGGCCGCAGTTCTTCAAATTGGTCGATATGATAGCAATTAGGCTTAGTCACGCCGCCATTCGGTTTGCCGTCTTCGCCGCGCTTGAGCCACATCATTTCGGGCTCGACACCGCAGCGCATCTGCATGCCGCGCTTGTCCTGAAATTCGTTGTGCATGATGCGGAGATTACCGCGGCAGTCGGACGTCAGATGGCCGCCCGGGTTGATGCGCTCTTCGCGGTTACGGAAGCAGGTGCAAAACACCCGCGCCACGCGTTTGTCCCACGGAAGTTGGACAAACGTCTCCGGGTCGGGGATACCGATCAATTCTGATGCTTCCGGCCCGTAACCAATATAATTGCCAGCACGGTCCGTATAAAGATTGGCGGTGGAGCCATAAACAAGTTGAAAGCCACGTTCGGCGATCTGCTCCCAATGATCCGCCGGCACGCCCTTCCCAACGATTCTCCCGGTGACCGAAACAAATTGATAGTAAACGAAAGTGATGCCAAGTTCGTCGATCTTAGCGCGGACCTGACGAACCAACTCATCACGGCCCTCCCTAGCTACATGGGCTTCAAGATCGGTCATTCTATTTCCTCCGATGTTAGCTCCAAGGGAATGGGCTGTTCGAAATTGGGTGCAGCTTGCCCTCGGCAAAGCGCGAGAAGCGGAACGGCTCCAACAGGGCGCAAGGCGAACCAAGAAGTTCTTCGGCGACAAGCTTGCCGACTGCAATCATTTTATAGCCGTGATTTGAATCGGCTACCATGTAGCAATTCTCGCGGAAGCGATCGAACACCGGGAAGCTATCGGCGGTAAAGGCGCCGATGCCACCAGACGGCTCTTTGCGCCATTTGCCAATCTGGCCTTCATAGCGTTTCTGACAAAATGCGAGCGCTGAACACCAGGTTTCGGCAAATAGTTCGTCGACGATAAATTCCGGCGAATTTGGACCATATGGATCAATCGCGACGCTCTCTGCCGGGGTTTTGACACGATAAGGTGCGGCGCCGCCTTGAATGCCGCCGAAGTTAAAATCCGGCTTGTAGTAAATGCCCCACATGTCCTCAACGAGGACGCGACCATCGACGTCGGAGCGGAGTGGCACATCAGTATCGACATGAATAACCGGCGGCATGTTGCCGTCATCGGCCATACCGAAACCAGGCTCAACACCGAGGGTGCCTTCCTCCAAGCACCAATAGACCCACATCGGCACATCGGTGTGTACTTTGCCCTGCAAATCCTTGACGTCGATGCGATCCGGCAGATTGAGCATGCTCCAGATACGCGGCACCCAAGGGCCCGCAGCGACAATCACTTCATCGACACCAATGCGGCCCTTGCTCGTCTCCACAGCCGTAATGGCGCCGGAGTTGCTGCCGCTCAGCAGCGCCAAGACTTCGGTGCCCGAAAGAATTCGCACGCCCGCGCCCTCGGCCTTTTGCGCGAGGCCATAGAGCGATGCGGTGTTGTTGGCATAGCCGCCGCGCTTCTCATGCAGAACCGAAGTAATACCATCGGCCCGCCAATCGTCAAAAATACCGCGCATATATTTGCGGCACGCCTCAGCACCCTCGATAAACTCTGATTCATAGCCGATCGCCTTCTGCTCAGAGGCGATTTGCCCGACATCGGCGCGCATCGATTCTGGGCTGATCTGCATATAGCCGACGGCGTGAAAATGATATGCTTCTGGGTCGCTCTCCCAAACGTCGACGCACGCCGCCATCAATTCGCGCATTGCCGGCTGGAAATAATTGTTACGAATGACACCGCAGGCGATGCCGGATGCACCGGAAGCAATACTACCCTTGTCGACCACCAGCACATCCTCGCCACTACCCCGGCCTGTGGCCTTTAGCGCGGTTGCCAGATGATAGGCGGTGCTGAGGCCGTGAATGCCGGCGCCGATGATGAGATACTTGACGTGTGCGGGAATCACGCGCGGCCCGCCAAAAAGAAGTAACTCTGCCGCTTGTACCAATTTTTAAATTGGTCTAAATACATCCAGGGGCGCGTCCGCAAATCTAACATAAGGCCTCCCTTTCCCGCGAAACTAATATATATTCTGTCGAATTAAAGCGTTCACCGGCATTGTTTGCAAGATAAATAACCATCATATTGGTATTACCAATAATGGCCATAGATTACTGGGCACAGCTATGAGCAGTCTCGCGGCAGAAACATATTCGAACCCTTCCGCAGCTAATTTTGCTGGCGCGCCGGCAAACTTAGCCGCGCACTTGCGCGGGCAGATATTGCAGGGTGCCTACCATGACGGACAAAGACTACCGGCGGAGCGGCATTTGGCCGCCGAGCATGGCGTTTCCCGCGGCACGGTCCGTGAAGCGCTACGCTTGTTGGAGCAAGGTGCGCTACTCACCCGCAAACGCGGCAGCGGCAGCTATGTGACCTATCCGGCGGAGAACGACGGTGCCGAGCGCGACGATGTTGCGGAAATCACCAGCCCACTACAATTGCTTGAAGTGCGCCTTGCGCTGGAGCCGCAAATGGTCCGCCTCGCGGCGCGGAACATGACGGCCCGCGATATCGCTGGCTTGGAAGAGACGCTCCTCCACATGGAAGGTGCCGAGCGCGACGAAGAAATATTTTCCCATTGGGACAAGGTTTTTCACCTGCGCATCGCCGAAGGCACGCGCAATCCGCTGATGATCACCATGTATGCGCAGATCAATCATGTGCGTACCCATGATCGCTGGGAATCAATTAAGGGCGCTATTCTCACACCGTCACGGGTTCGCCAATATAACGACCACCACCGCGATGTATTTAATGCGATTCGCCGACGCGACCCGGAAAGCGCAGTAGCCTATATGAACATTCATTTACATCTCGCCCAGCAAGACTTGCTGGTGCCACCAGGCGCTTCGGAAGCACGCCTCGATTCGAAGTAAATCGTGTTAATAGGAATGTGCCAGTACTATTCAAACAAGTGGGTAAAACATCCAGCTGCTTAGATGCCAGACACTCCGAAAGATCATAACTGGAGACAAGGTACTCCTCAGCGAAATTTTAAGTAGGCCGTTCAATTATCTATTTCCGGTGGCATCGCTTAGTTTCTGGTCGCGCTTCCCTGGTATATTTAGGCAAAGACTCTCCCTATCTTCAATCGCCCTGAATAAAAATTAATTGGTATCAATAGGCGTGACGGTAGCGCGCGAATAGCTGCTCGCGGGCGGAACTTTTGGCAAAATCAGCTTCCCAGTTTTTGACGCTGAGAAAGCTCTGATAGAGCTCGTCAGGAAACCAGGCGCGCACCACGTCATCGGCTTTCAAGGCTTCCAGCGCCGCATCCAGGCTAGCCGGCAGCAACGTGATACCGGCTTCCGCCCGGGCTGCCTCGGTCATATCGGCGGGGTCAATCTTAGCTGGCGGCGGCAGCGGGAGATCGCGGCGGATACCTTCCAGACCCGCGCGGGCCAGCACGCCCAACGCCAGATAGGGCGATGCGGTGCAATCGGCAGCACGGATTTCGAGATTGAATCCTTTGGCCGCAGTCTCGGGATCACGCGAGATACCGGGCATAACCCGCACGGCAGCTTCTCGGTTTTGAAAGCCGATGCAGCGGTAACCGGTGCTCCAATGATGCGGTCCGAGGCGGTGATAAGAAACCGGCGACGGCGCTAGGATAGCAAGGAGCGCATCCATATGGGCGAGAATTCCGGCAGAAAAACGTGCCGCGGTCTCGCTGAGACCGAGCGGACCGGTGAGATCGCTGGTCACGTTGCGGCCTTGGCTATCCGCCAAGCTGAGATGAATATGGCAGCCATTGCCAACATGATTGGGCGTCGGCTTGGGCGAGAAGCTGGCACGCAAGGAATGCCGGCGCGCCGATTCGCGCGCGATCTCGCATGAAATCAGCGCCGCGTCCGCCGCTTTGAGAGCGGCGCGCGGGCTGCAGCTTATCTCAAATTGGCCTCGGCCATATTCGGGCTCGACCGTCTCCGGCGCTACACCGGCAGCCCACAACATGTCTTGGAGCGACGTGAGAAGGCCGTGCTGGGCGCGAGCAGCAGCGAAAGAGAACGGTGCTTCGGTGATAAAATCCTGGCCTTCCAGGAGAAACTCCAGCTCGAACGCGGCGATCAAATCCAAACCGGTCTCGGCCTTAAGATCGGCGACAGCATTACGGCAGAAATTTCTGACGCAAGCGCCCCATCCCTGGCCTGGGGCAGGACGCGAATCGCACAGCACGGCGTGCAGCGCCGGATAACCGTCCACCGCCGGAATTTCGAAGCGCGTCTCAAGGTCAGGGATTTGCCGCACTTCGTCCACGGGCCCCCAGGGATTGTCGGCGATTTGTTCGAACGGCGTCATGGCCTGGCCGGCGCAGGCCCAACCCAGGCCGCTTTCCAGCCGCCTATCGAAATCCTGCAGAGGCACGCCGCGTGTCCGGACCATGCCGACCAGGTCGCTCCACAATAAGTATATTAAACCACTCTCGCTCATCCCTCAGAATCTTTCCATGTTCGCTATTACGCCATTTCAGGGTTATTTAAGAGGCTAAATTCAAAAGGAGCAAACCGTGAGCGGACGCGACCCCATTTTCGACATTCTGTTCGAGCCGGTGAATATCGGCCCGGTTACGGCGCGCAACCGGTTTTACCAAGTGCCGCATTGCAACGGAATGGGGGACCGCCTCCCGCGCGGCATGGCCGCCATGCGTGAAACCAAAGCCGAGGGCGGTTGGGCAGTAGTCTCGACGGAAGAAGTAAGCATTGACCATGGTACCGATTTCTCCCCGTCAATCGAAGGCCACTTGTGGGACGAAGGCGATATCCCCTATCACGCGCACATGGTCGATGCCGTGCATGCACATGGCTCGCTGGCAGCGATCGAACTGTGCCAGCAGGGAATTGCCTGCGCCAATCTGGAAAGCCGCGAGACGCCGGTAGCGCCCAGCGCCCAGACGCTCATTAAGGCAGCACCGTTGCAAGCACGGGCGATGGATCTGAATGACATCCGGACCGTGCGCGCAAGCCACCGCGCCTCCGCCCTCCTGGCCAAGCGCGCCGGCTATGACATCGTCTATGTCTATGCCGGGCATGACCTCTCGCTGGCCCAGCATTTTCTGCTGACGCGCTACAATCAGCGGCTCGATGAATATGGCGGCTCGCTGGAAAACCGAGTCAGGCTATTGCGCGAGTTGATCGAGGATACCAAGGAGGCGGTGGGAGATACATGCGCCGTCGCCGTGCGCCTGGCAGTCGATGAACTGCTTGGTACTAACGGCATCGAGGCGGAGGGCGAAGCTCCTGACATCATCGCCATGCTGGCCGAACTGCCCGATCTATGGGACGTCAATATCAGCAATTGGTCAAACGATTCGCAAACCGCGCGCTTTGCCGAGGAAGGTTATCAGAACGACTACACCGCCTTCGTTAAGACCCTGACATCAAAGCCGGTGGTAGGTGTCGGGCGTTACACCTCACCGGACGGCATGGCGGCAATGGTCGCCAAGGGCGCGCTCGATTTCATCGGCGCGGCGCGGCCATCGATCGCCGACCCATTCCTGCCTAAAAAGATCGAAGAAGGTCGGATCGAGGATATCCGCGAGTGCATCGGCTGCAATATCTGCGTGTCGGGCGATATGACCTACACGCCGATCCGTTGCACACAGAACCCGACTATGGGCGAAGAATGGCGCAAGGGGTGGCATCCTGAACACATCCCGCCAGCCGTGTCCGGCGACGCCGTACTCATTGTTGGCGGTGGCCCGGCTGGCCTTGAATGCGCGCGGACGCTGGGGCAGCGCGGCTATTCGGTCACCCTCGCCGAGGCCGGCGAGATGCTCGGTGGGCGGGTGCGCAGCGAGTCCCGCCTACCTGGCATGGCCTCCTATCAGCGCGTGGCCGACCACCGCATCGCCGCTTTTCATAAATTGCCCAATGTGGAAACCTATCTGGCCAGCAAACTCAGCGCCGAAGACACCATGGCGTTCGGCGCGCCGCATATTGTACTCGCTACAGGCGCCCGGTGGCGGCGCGATGGCGTTGGCCAGCGGCAAAGACTGCCGCTGACGATCACTGACACCGAGACGGCCATTTTTACGCCGGACGATATTATGGCCGGGCGGGTGCCAGCGGACGGGCCGATCCTAGTCTATGACGATGACGGATATATAATGGCCGGACTGATCGCAGAGAAACTGACGCTCGACGGGCGCAAGGTCACCCTCATGACGCCAGACGCCAAGGTTTCGCCCTGGACCGACAACACACTTGAGCAGCACGCTATTCAGCGCCGATTGCTGGAACTGGGTGTAACCATCTTGGCTAACCGGCAGCTGGTGGCGTTGCAAGGCAACGTGCGCCATACCTGTGTTTACACTGGCGCCGAAGCAGAGCTTCCGGTGGCGGCGGTGGTGCTTGTGACTTCGAGAACTTCCGATGATGGGCTGTGGCGAGAATTGCAAACCCGTGCCGAGGCCGGCGAGGTGCCGTGGCGCAGCCTGACACGGATCGGCGATGCCCTGGCGCCGGCCACGATCGCCCACGCAGTTTATGCCGGGCACCGCTACGCGCGCGAGTTCGACGCGCCAAAGACTAAAAGCACGCCTTATAAGAGGGAGCGTGTCGCGATCTAATTTCTGTATTCAATCGACACCGACAATTTCGCCGCGTCACCATCCTCCATCGCCTCCAATTTGAGGCCCAACACGCAGGCAATTATACTGTGGTGCATTTCGCCAAACCAACGGACGCCAATCACACCAATTTTTAAAGTTACATGACCCCTATCCTTTACCGGCAGTACTTAATATTTCTGCAGTTAACGGGCACAAACGCTGGTGATTCCCCATCATTTCTTGATAATTTTCCATTTG
>CAYPSQ010000099.1:0-7842 GCA_964413115.1 uncultured Rhizobiaceae bacterium
GCACGATGGAAGTGACCCGGCCAGTGATCGTGCCGCCGCGAATGACCAGATGGCATTCTTTCGGCTCCGACTCGGCATCACTACCGGCGAGTTCGAAGCCGACCAGTTTCCGCTTCACACCAGCAGATTCTTGGATCGAGACTGAGCGCATGCCAACGAAATACGGCTTCTTGCGTGAGATCGCCCAGGTCATATCGGCTTCATGCGGATTGGTCAGACCGTCGGTATCCTGGCTGATAATGATATGGCCTTTTTCGAGACGGAGGAGACGCTGAGCTTCTACGCCGAACGGCCGGATGCCGGCGCCCTCGCCAGCTTCAATCAGCACGTCCCAGAGAGCTTCGCCCTGGCTCGCCGGCACATGTAATTCATAGCCCAGTTCGCCAACGAACCCGACGCGCAGGAAGAGGGCCGGAATTCCAGCGATATGGCCACGCCGGACGCCCATATATGGGAACGCCTCGGGGGACAGATCGACATCGTCACACAGCTTTTGCACCACGTCCCGGCTGTTAGGTCCAGCGATGTTCACCCCAGCATAGGACGCCGAGACATGGGTGACATCAACCTTGAGACGCCACTGCGCGTTGTACCACAGCATAGTGCGGTAGACGCCGTCGACACCTGAAGTAGTGGCGGTGACATAAAAATGCTCGTCATGTAATCGGCAGGCGACGCCGTCATCCACGATCACACCGGTATCGTCGGTCATCAACACATAACGCGAGCGCCCGACCGGCTGTTTGAGATAAGCGAAGGTGTACATACGGTTGAGGAACTCGGCAGCGTCGGGGCCGCGAACTTCGAGCCCACCCAGGGTCGAGACATCGATGAGGCCGACATTCTCGCGCACGTTCAGCGCCTCGGCAGCGATATTCGCCGCTCGATTGCGGGGCGCGCCGTAATATTCGGGTCGCATCCAGGCGCCGGCTGGCATCATTTTGGCGCCAAGCTCCACATGGCGGAAATGCATAGCCGTGTAGCGCACCGGCTCAAAGCTGCGGCCTGCCAGATGGCCCATGGTCAGCGGGCCGATCGGCGGGCGCGAGGTCGTAGAACCGGTCTCATCAAGGCCGGCGCCCGTGCGTCGCGCCGCCAAGCGAATCGCCGGTAAAGTGGCGTGGCGGCCTTGGGATGGCCCCATGCCGTTGGTGGTGAAGCGCTTCAACAACTGTATATGCTGATAGCCTTCGGTGAGCGCGTTTTCGATATCGTGAACCTGCAAATCCTCATCGAGATCGACGAAATCCTTGCCTTTGGGATGCCCGATAATCGGCCAAGCGGCAGCAGGCGCTTCGGCGGTGTGTTGGGGCGCGCTTTCCGGCGTAACGGTGAAGCCCGCATCGCGTGCCGCCTGACGACCGGCAGTTCTGCCGTCACCTAGTACATTCTGCAGGGCGTTCACGCCAGCCACCGATCCCGCTGCGGTGAGACGTGCCGGCAATTCGTGGACGCTGAAGGCACCGCTATCATCGGCGAAGCTGACCCGCCCGCCAGCCTGATGCAACAACGCTGCCGCAGGAACATAGGAGCCCGACATGGCGATCAAATCGCAGGCGAAAACGTCGTAGCGTGTTGCCGCTTTCGTAGTGCCTTCAAGACGAGCTATTTTTGCCGCACGCACGCCGCTTCCCCCGGCCGAGGGTACAGCTTCACGCAATGTCGCGCCGGCGACGATGGGCACATGGCGTTGCATCAATGCGGTGCTGATTTCATCCTCCGGCGGATCGGCCCGCACATCCACCACGCAAGCAACCTCGATACCAGCATCTAGTAGATCGAGAGCAACTCCATAGCCGTCTCGGCTAGCCGTTGCCACTACGGCGCGGTTGCCAGGCTTCACGCCATAGAGGCGGATTAGACGCTGCGCGGCCGAGCCCAACATAACGCCGGGAAGGTCATTGTTATGAAATATAAGAGGCTGTTCATAGCAACCGCTCGCCACTACGAGCACGCCAGCGCGGAGTTTGTAGAGGCGGTTGTCCTTGATTAGGGGCAACCAATTATCAGCGTACCAGCCGGTGCACATGCAATCGGTCATCACCTGAATTCTCTTTTCGGCGGTGACCTTGGCGACTAGATCGGCGCGGGTGGTTTCGCCAATCTCTCCAGCGCTATCGAACCGGGCATAGGTGAGGGCGCCACCGATCTCTGGATTTTCATCGACCAGCAACACTTGGGCACCGGCCGCGGAGGCTTCGAGCGCCGCCGCCATGCCAGCCGGTCCGGCACCGATCACCGTCACATCGAAAAATAGATATTGCTTGTCGTAATAACCATGCGGCGTTTTGAGATCAACCGTGCCCAACCCGGCAACCCGGCGGATCAGCTTCGCCCATAGCGGCCACGCCCAGCGTGGCTTGTAAAATGCCTTGTAGTAAAACCCAACCGGCATGAAGCGGCCGAGATGGCGCAACAGGGCGAGCCGGTCATTTTTGAGCGACCCCCAATAATTCTGCGCCTTGACATCAAGCCCAACTTCGATTGGTACCCGGTCAGCCAAGCAGTTGGGTTTCTGTCCGATACGCACGAAGCTGTTTGAATCCTGCCCACTCATGGACAACACGCCGCGCGGGCGGTGATACTTGAAGGAGCGGGAGAGCGTTGTGAAGCCATTGGCATAGAGCGCGCTGGCGACGGTATCGCCGCGAAAGCCGCTAACTTGCTGTCCCTCAAAGCGGAAGGCCACTGGTTTAGATCGGTGGATACGGCTGCCCATCGGTTTTTCGAGACGTTCGGTCATACGCCGCCCTCCGCGCCCGGTGCCTCATCTTTTAGGGCTTCAGGGCGCGAGAATTCGACGCGGTCCTTGAAGATCTCACTGGCTTCATAGGTGCGGATGATCTCGTCCTTGACCGTATCGCGCTCCGCGATGAACCAATAAGCGGTGGCGATATGGCACCACCATTCGCGCACCATCCCGGCCTTATTATCCTCCATGAAGATGAATTCGGCCCATTCCGTATCGCTGCACCGGTTAGGGTCAGGTTGCTCAACAACTTCGCCACCATGGGCGAACTCTTGGATGTTGCGCCAGCCATTGAGGGGACAATGCAATTGTTTCATGTCATACCCTCAATGCCCCACCGAGGCAGCGCCCTTTTCACCGACGAGGTCGAAATTCTCAAAACGCGATAGGCGGAACGGCGAGATCATAGTGGGCACCCGGCCGGTAGCCACCATTTCCGCCATTCGCTTGCCGCAAACCGGGGTCGCCTTAAAACCCCAGGTGCCCCAGCCGGCGTCAATATAATAGTTTTCCACCCCGGTCTCGCCCATAATGGGGGCGAAATCCGGGGTCATGTCAGTCATCCCCCCCCATTGCCGCAACACTTGAACCTCTGAGAGATGAGGCAGCAATTCGAGCACATGGCTCATCAGTCCCTCGATGAAATCGAGCGAGGAGCTGGTCTGGTAACGCGGATATGGATCGGTCGAGCCGCCCATCACCAGTTCGCCGCGGTCACTCTGCGAAATGTAGACATGCAGACTGCCGGAAACGATGATCGGGTCGAGGAAGGGCTTCAGCGGCTGCGATACGCAGGCCTGTAGCGGAATGGTACGGATCGGCAGCTTGAGGCCAGCCATGCGGGCGATCATGGTGCTGGCGCCGGCCACGGCCTGGACTGCCTTGCCGCACGCCACGCGGCCGCGATCGGTCATCACGCCGGTTACCCGTCCGTCGGTGATTTCGATATCGGTGACGGTGGTGCCTTGGTGAATCTCCACACCCATCTCAGCGGCACGCCCGGCATAGCCCCAGGCCACCGCGTCATGGCGGGCGATGGCACCCGGCGGATGAAAGAGCGCACCAAGGATTGGATAACGCACATCTTCCGATAAATTGAGTTGTGGGATCAGGCGGGCGAGATCGTCACGGTAGACCAGTTCTGAATCGACGCCGAGATGCTTGTTGACCTCGGCCCGCCAGCGAGAGGTACGCATCGCAGAATCAGTGTGCGCCAAGGTGAAATGGCCGCGTTCGGAATAAAGAATGTTGTAATCTAATTCACTGCTTAACTGGCGGTAGAGAGAAACCGATTCCTCGTAAAACGCCACGCCTTCTGGGGTAAGATAGTTAGAGCGGATGATGGCCGTATTGCGCCCGGTATTGCCGCCGCCGATATAGCCTTTTTCAAAAACCGCCACGTTACGGATGCCGTGATAGCGCGCCAGATGATAGGCGGTCGCCAAGCCATGGCCACCGCCGCCGATGATGATGACGTCATAGCTCGGTTTAAGCTCCGGCTGGGCGGCGAGAAAGCGCTTCGCCGGATGGCCAGACGACAGGCCGTATTTGATCAGTCCGAGCGGCATGGATGTGACATCGTTAGAGGTGAAACATTGTAGGCCTTTTTAGGCAGATCAAAATTTACGGTAGGCCTTGTTGAGGTCAATCATTGGATGGTTCGGCGACATCTGGAACTTGATCAGCAACTCACGCGCGATCATATCGCGTTCCTGCTGATTGTCAGGCAATTCCAGACCCTCGGGCACGGAAACCCAGCCATTGATATTGCGGTCGAACACCGCCGGGCGACCTTCCTCATAGCCAAGATGGACATCTTCAAGCCAGTTCAGGTCACTCCAGCCCATGGTTTCCATATACTTTTTCAAGAACGGCGTGAGCAGGGTGTAATCCGGTAGCAAATTGACGTCGTAGCGATAACCGATGTGCTGGCCGATTTCTTTTTCACGCTCCGAATCGAGGCCGCTCGTCTTGATGAAATGGTCGATGTCTTGCTTGTTATCACTCATGGCCATCTCCTAATAACGCGTCATGTCGGGTTGGCCGACGGTGTATTGCGAGCCGGCGAGCGGCACCATGGCAAGCGCCGAAGCTTCCATGGTAAGCGCTGCCAAATCTTCCGGCTCGAGCGAGTGCACATCCGTTTTGCCGCAGGCGCGCGCCATCATCTGGCACTCAAGGGTGAGAGTGTGGAGAAAATTATACACCCGCTCGGCTGCCTCATCCGGGTCGAGCCTCTTGCGCAATTCTGGATCCTGAGTTGCCACGCCGACCGGGCAGCGCCCGGTATGGCAGTGATAGCAATGGCCGGCCTCAACGCCGATCTCACTTTCGTAATCGGCCTCGGGGATATCCTTATTGCAATTGAGCGCCATCATTGCCGAATGGCCGATTGCCACCGCATCGGCACCAAGCGCGATCGCTTTGGCAACATCAGTGCCGTTGCGAATTCCACCAGCGTAGATCAGCGTGATCTTGCCGGACATGCCGACATCATCAAGCGCCTTTCTGGCCTGGCGGATAGCGGCTATGCCGGGCACGCCGGTTTCCTCGGTGGCGAGATGCGGCCCGGCGCCGGTCGAGCCTTCCATACCGTCCATATAGATGCTATCCGGGTTGGTCTTGGCCGCCATGCGCACGTCGTCATAGACACGCGCCGCGCCGAGTTTGAGCTGAATCGGAATCTCACCGTTCGTCGCTTCGCGGATTTCATCGATCTTGAGCGCGAGATCGTCGGGGCCAAGCCAATCGGGATGGCGCGCCGGCGAACGCTGATCGATACCGGCCGGCAGCGAGCGCATCTCGGCTACCTGATCGGTTACTTTCTGGCCCATAAGATGGCCGCCAAGCCCGACCTTACAGCCTTGACCGATGAAGAATTCGCAACCGTCGGCCAGGCGCAGGTGGTGCGGGTTGAAGCCGTAACGCGATTGGATGCACTGATAAAACCATTTTTCCGAATAGCGCCGCTCATCAGGAATCATGCCGCCCTCGCCAGAGCAGGTCGCGGTGCCGGCCATGGTAGCGCCACGCGCCAACGCTGTTTTTGCTTCATAAGAGAGCGCACCGAAACTCATGCCGGTTATGTAGATCGGGATATCGAGATCAAGCGGACGCTTGGCACGCGGGCCAATGATGGTGCGAGTTTCACATTTCTCGCGGTAGCCTTCGATGACGAAGCGCGTCAGGGTGCCGGGCATAAAGGTGAGATCGTCCCAGGACGGGATTTTCTTGAACAGCGACAGCCCTCGCATACGGTAGCGGCCAAGCTCGGCCTTGACGTGGATGTCATCGATCACATCAGGCGTAAAAATGAAGCTTTCGCCGAGGATGGATTTGTTACGCTCTTCGCGGTTGCGTCTCATGATTTGCTTCCTGTCCTCTAGAGAACGATTTTCTTTTCGGTGGGCTCGAGATTGTCGTAATTCCACAGCTTCTTGCCGGCGACGATTTTCTGTAAATTACGCGCACCATCGGGAGCAGAGAGGCCATGCACGGAGAGTTTGCGCTCCAGCCACTCGGCTTCCAAATCGCTTACTTCGCTCGGCACGGCATCAACGCCGAGGGAGGCGATCTTGCCTCCAACATAGATCGTTCCGTCATACATGGAATCGCCAAGATTGATGCCGGCGTCGCCGAGGATGATCATGCGCCCACGCTGCATCATAAAGCCGGAAAAGGCGCCCGAACTCCCTCCAACAATAATGGTTCCGCCTTTCTGGTCGATACCAGTGCGCGAGCCGACATCGCCTTTGCAGATGAGATCGCCGCCGCGAATAGCGGCGCCGAAAGTGGAGCCAGCGTTTTTCTCCACCACCGCGGTGCCGGCCATCATGTTTTCGCCAAACGACCAACCGACTCGGCCATGTACCCGTACATTCGGGCCATCGATCAGACCGCAGCCAAAATAACCCAAACTGCCGATGAACTCGAGTTTGAGGCGATTGAGAATACCAACGCCGAGCGAGTGCTTAGCGAGCGGATTCTTGACCACGATATGGCCATGGCCGGCCTGCATGAGGTCGCGGATCCTAAGATTGATGGCACTGATTTCCATCTCGCCAGCGTCGAACTCGGCCTTGTTGTCCAAATCGACATCAAAACTTTCCGGATAGAGGAAATTATCTTCCGCCGCAGGCGAAAAAAATACCTGCTGGGTACGTCCGGCTAGCTGCTCCTGATGCAGCCCCATGCCGTGCGATTTATGTTGGGTGTCTAGATTTGCCATACCATGACCTCTCCTTCATACGGGTCCCAAGTGTCGATTTCGTCGGGGAAGATGCTACGGATCGCCACTTCTTCCGATGCGAGGCCGACAAAATTTTCGCTCTCGTACAGCACCATTGGCTTGGCGGCCATCGTGTCCTTGGCCATGCCGAGGCTGTCAGCAGTGGCGACAAGATAGGTAAACACGCCGTCCAGTTCGCTCACCGAAAGATCCATCGCTTCCTTCAATGGCATGCCATTGGCCATACGGTCGGCAAGGTAAACAGCGATCAATTCCGAATCGCAATTCGACATGAAACGGTGCCCGCGACGCTCCATTTCCCGGCGAAAGCCCCAATAATTTGTGAGCTGGCCATTGTGCACCACAGAGACGTCGGAGAACGGGTATGCCCAATAAGGATGAGCTGAGCGGATATCCACATCCGATTCCGTCGCCATGCGAGTATGGCCGATAGCGTGCGTGCCGGTGAAGCTGCCGAGTTGATATTGATCACTGACTCGGCTGGCGTCGCCCAAATCCTTGATCAACTCCAAGGCCCGGCCCATGGAAAGAATCTCGGCGCCTTCAACATCCTCAAGGTAATCGGCGAAGCGTTTCATGTTGCCCTGGTCATCCGCTGCGCCATTGTCGAAGCTGATGCGGTAGCGAAAGGCGTAATCGGTAACGTTTTCCTGCTCAACAATTTTTGTGCCGCCACTTTCGATGCGCTCATCCACTAGGGCCTTGCGCCGCTTCACCTCGTTTTGGATATCGAAGCCGTGCGCCATATCTTCCTGCTCGGCGACTTTGAAACGCAGCATATAGTCGCCGTTTCTGGGCTCGCCATAAAGCGCGAAACCGCTCGAATCGGGGCCACGGTGTTTGA
>CAYPSQ010000100.1:0-7773 GCA_964413115.1 uncultured Rhizobiaceae bacterium
AGTGACGGGACTTGAACCCGCGACCTCCGGCGTGACAGGCCGGCGCTCTAACCAATCTGAGCTACACCCCCCAATTACGGAAAGCCGCGAAAAACCGCGCCGAACCGGGCGGTTTTGTTTAATGCAGTGCGCAAGCCCGGTCAAGGCAATTGCCCTCATTTTCGGTGTGTTTCCTGAGCCATCTCTAACTCAAAATGGTGGGCGATGACGGGCTCGAACCGCCGACCTTCTCGGTGTAAACGAGACGCTCTTCCAACTGAGCTAATCGCCCCCTAAACAGAGACGAACAGAACATAACATCGGAACGGACCTGCCGTTCCGATTCTTTCGAATTCAAGCAAAAATAGTCAAAATTACCATGATGAAACAACAGACGCCGGCCACTAATTTGGCCGGCGTCCAATAAGTTTTACCGAAGCAGGCTCTTAGTTGACCGCCTCTTTCAAAGCTTTGCCTGCTTTGAACTTCGGCTGATTTGAAGCGGGGATATTAATCGCCTCGCCAGTCCTCGGGTTACGTCCTGTCGTCGCTTTTCTCTGAACAACACTGAAGGACCCAAATCCGACCAGGCGCACTTCTTCACCGCCTTTCAAGGAATTTGTGATTGAGTCGAAAACCCCCTCCACCGCCCGCGCGGCATCGGCGCTCGACATATCCGTAGCGTCAGCGACGGATTTAACCAGATCATTCTTATTCACTCGCAACCCCCATGATTAATCGTGGATAAATAGTGCAACGCTTTCACCTCTCAAATACATATACAACGCTGTCGAGTGTATGGTGCGAGATTCTGAAACGTCAATGTCATCTCGGCCACAAAGCTAAAGAATCCGGGCTTTACAGGGACATGACAGGATACCTACGAGATTCGGATCCATCTGTAAGGGGAAGAGAGGTGCATTATCGAGTCGCGGAAAGGGCTCAGCTCAGCCGATTAATGCGTGACAACCCCATCAGCATCAGCCTTTTCATCCGACGAACTGGAAACCGACTTTTCCTCTTGGACGGCTTCGTCCCATTCAATTGCTACCACTGGCTTGATCAGTGCGTGCTTCAGAACGTCGTCGACAGTATCGACTGGGATAATATTCAAATTCTTTTTCACATTGTCCGGAATTTCCGCCAAATCTTTTTCGTTCTCGCGAGGAATGAGCACAGTCTTCAAGCCACCGCGCAACGCAGCCAGCAATTTTTCCTTGAGACCACCGATCGGCAAAACCCGGCCGCGCAGTGTAATTTCACCAGTCATCGCCATGCTTTTACTGACCGGAATACCGGTCAGAACCGAAATAATGGAAGTCGCCATTGCCACGCCGGCGGAGGGACCGTCTTTCGGCGTTGCACCTTCGGGAACGTGGACATGGATGTCGCGTTTGCTGAACACGGTCGGTTTAATGCCAAACTCCACGGCACGGGACTTCACGTAGCTTTCTGCCGCCTGTACCGATTCACGCATGACATCGCCAAGTTTACCCGTGGCGGTTACCTTGCCTTTACCCGGCAAGAGAACCGCCTCAATGGTCAACAACTCGCCGCCAACTTCGGTCCAGGCCAATCCGGTCGTGACGCCAACCAAATCATCCAACTCTGCTTCGCCGTAACGATATTTCTTAACACCGGCAAATTTCTCAAGATTGCGTTTGGTCACACGTACTCGTTCGACTCCTTTGGATACGATCTCGCGCGTTGCCTTTCGCGTCAGCCGGGCGATTTCCCGCTCTAGATTCCGCACACCCGCTTCGCGCGTGTAGTAACGAATCAGGTCGAGCAGAGCGTCACCCGAAATCGACCATTCATTTTTTTTGAGGCTGTGCTCGGTAATTTGCTTGGGAATTAAATGGCGCCGGGCGATTTGTACTTTCTCATCTTCGGTGTAACCCGGAATGCGGATGGTCTCCATGCGGTCCAGCAAGGCTGGCGCCATACGGAGCGTATTGGCCGTCGTGATAAACATCACGTCGGATAAATCATAATCGACCTCGAGGTAGTGATCGTTGAATGTCGAATTCTGCTCGGGGTCCAAAACCTCCAAAAGCGCCGACGAAGGATCGCCGCGGAAATCGGAGCCCATCTTGTCTACCTCATCCAACAAAAAGAGTGGGTTGGAGGACTTTGCCTTTTTCATCGACTGAATGATTTTACCCGGCATCGAGCCAATATAGGTCCGGCGATGGCCTCGAATTTCTGCTTCGTCGCGCACGCCGCCGAGCGAAAAGCGCACGAAGTTCCGACCTGTCGCACGTGCGACGGACTTACCAAGTGACGTCTTACCAACGCCAGGGGGCCCGACCAAGCAAAGGATTGGGCCTTTTAATTTTCTCGTGCGTTGTTGAACTGCCAGATATTCCAGGATCCGTTCTTTGACCAGCTTTAAGGCATAGTGATCCTCATTGAGAATCGTCTCAGCATGGTTCACATCTTTGTTGATCCGGGTCCGTTTTTTCCACGGAATGTTGAGCAGCCAATCGAGATAGTTGCGCACAACCGTCGATTCCGCAGACATCGGCGACATGGTACGCAGTTTTTTAATTTCGGCTTCCGCCTTTTCGCGCGCTTCCTTCGTCAACTTGGTGTTTTTAATGCGGTCTTCATATTCGGCGGTCTCGTCACGGCCATCTTCGCCTTCGCCTAGTTCCTTCTGAATCGCCTTCATTTGCTCATTGAGATAATATTCGCGCTGCGTTTTCTCCATCTGGCGCTTCACGCGGCTGCGAATTTTTTTCTCAACTTGCAGGACGCCTATTTCGCCTTCCATCAGGCCACACACTCGCTCCATCCGGTCCATCAACGAGGCGACTTCGAGCAGTTCCTGCTTTTCCTCGAGCTTAATTGAAAGGTGCGAAGCAATGGTATCGGCCAATTTTGCTGGTTCATCGATCTGATTTACTGAAACCAGAACTTCCGGCGGTACTTTCTTATTCAATTTTACATATTGCTCAAACTGCGAAAGCACTGAGCGCGACATGGCCTCAATTTCTTGCGGGTCACCATCATCGCCGGCCATTTGCTCAGCGCTCGCCTGAAAAAAGTCTTCATTATCAAAAAATTTGATAACGCGCGCACGCGCGCCGCCTTCGACTAACACTTTTACCGTTCCGTCTGGCAATTTCAGCAATTGAAGTACTGTGCCGATCGTTCCAACGCTGTGAATATCATCGGTGGTAGGGTCATCTTGCGACGCATTTTTTTGCGCGATCAGAAGGATTTGTTTGTCGTCCTTCATGACATCTTCAAGCGCCCGAACGGATTTCTCGCGCCCCACAAACAGCGGAACAATCATATGCGGAAAAACGACGATGTCGCGTAACGGCAAAACCGGATAGCGGGGATTTTCGGTGGGTTCAGGCATCAGATTTGTTCACTTCTCAGTCAAGTTTTGCGCCGCCCAGGATAAGCGAACTACGTTGCAATTAGGTGGGAGCCCTGCCGGGCTCGGTCAAGTCCCCACAAAAAAAACCGCGACAGAACACTTAAGAGGCAGAGGAGCTAGCGTCTTCAGTTCGATCGGCGTAAATCAGCAGCGGCGTTGCCCCACCTTCAACCACTTCACGATTGATAACTACTTTTTCAACATTGTCATAGCTTGGCAGGTCAAACATCGAATCGAGCAAGATACCTTCCAATATCGAACGCAATCCGCGCGCTCCGGTCTTGCGAGCGACCGCCTTTCGCGCAATGGCACTCAACGCGTCCTCGGTAAAGCTCAATTCCACTTCTTCCATGTCGAACAGCTTTTGATACTGCTTGACCAAGGCATTCTTGGGCGCCGACAAAATTTCAATTAACGCAGCCTCGTCCAAATCTTCAAGAGTCGCGATAACCGGCAACCGACCAACAAACTCCGGAATTAATCCGAACTTAAGCAAATCTTCTGGCTCTATTTCACGTAGAATTTCACCTGTCTTGCGCTCCTCGGGCGCGCGCACATCAGCGCCGAAACCGATCGATGTCCCACGGCCGCGTTGCGCAATAATTTTTTCCAGACCTGCAAATGCGCCGCCACAAATGAACAGTATGTTTGTGGTATCGACCTGCAAGAACTCTTGTTGTGGATGTTTGCGCCCGCCCTGAGGAGGCACCGATGCCACGGTGCCTTCCATGATCTTTAAGAGCGCCTGCTGCACACCTTCGCCGGAAACGTCGCGAG
The DNA here is from genome assembly GCA_964413115.1 of uncultured Rhizobiaceae bacterium. GTDB lineage: Bacteria > Pseudomonadota > Alphaproteobacteria > UBA828 > UBA828 > PTKB01. Next base: position 4,148 of record CAYPSQ010000100.1, read on the forward strand.
TGATAGAAGGATTGTCAGATTTGCGCGCGATCTTGTCGACCTCATCCAGATAGACGATGCCACGCTGCGCGCGCTCCACATTGTAATCCGCAGACTGCAAAAGCTTGAGAATGATATTCTCAACATCCTCACCGACATAGCCCGCCTCCGTTAGAGTTGTGGCATCGGCCATGGTGAAAGGAACATCGAGGATTCTGGCGAGAGTCTGAGCCAGCAGGGTCTTGCCGCAACCAGTCGGGCCGATTAGCAAGATATTCGACTTGGCTAGTTCAACTTCATTACTGTTGCCGCCATGAGCGAGACGCTTGTAATGATTGTGCACCGCCACTGATAGCACCCGCTTGGCGTGATCCTGGCCAATAACATAATCCTGTAATACTTCGGATATTTCCGCCGGAGCCGGCACTCCATCACGGCTCTTAACGCGGGAGCTCTTATGCTCTTCACGGATAATATCCATGCAGAGTTCAACGCATTCATCGCAGATAAACACGGTCGGACCGGCGATAAGCTTACGCACCTCATGTTGGCTTTTGCCGCAAAAAGAGCAGTAAAGCGTATTCTTCGAGTCGTTGCCGCTGGACTTGTTCATGCCCACTCCAGTCACTTCAGCCGCGCGGTGCGCCGCTCATCACCTCACCTACCATCGTTAGCCGCGTCAGCAGCTGCCCGCGATGGCCACTAATCCAAATCGAGGGTCGCACTCGGTAGTGCTATTTGTCTAGCCTATTCTATCGCGAGCCGTGTCTTCTCGGCGGCTACGCCACTCTGGCGCTGCGCTGATAAAAAACGGTTAAGGCTAGCCTTCCGAAGTCGGTTCGTCCGGATCTTCGGTCACAACGCGGTGAACCACCACGTCGTCGACAATGCCAAACGCCTTCGCATCCTCTGGCGACAAGAAATTATCTCTTTCGAGATTTTTTTCTATTATATCAATATCTTGATTTGTGTGTTTGACATAAATTTCATTCAGCCTTTTACGCAGCGCAAGAATCTCTTTCGCATGAATTTCGATATCGGTGGCTTGGCCCTGAAAACCGCCTGATGGTTGGTGCAGCATGATTCGCGAGTTCGGCAGGGCGAAGCGCTGACCTTCAGCACCGGCAGCCAACAGTAGTGAGCCCATAGACGCGGCTTGGCCGATACAGAGTGTCGCCACAGCGGGGCGAATGTATTGAATGGTGTCATAGATAGCCAAGCCCGACGTCACTAACCCGCCCGGCGAGTTAATATAGATTGAGATGTCTTTGTTTGGATTTTCCGATTCGAGAAAGAGCAATTGCGCTGTTATCAGGCTCGACACTTCGTCATGTACAGCGCCGGTCAGAAAAATAATTCGCTCCTTTAGAAGGCGCGAAAATATATCGTAAGAACGTTCCCCGCGATTGGTCTGCTCAACAACCATGGGAACAAGCGTATTTGCGTAGGTTTCAATGATATCGGCCATCGCCGCTATTTCTCCTTCAGGGCCTTTGGCTATTTATCTTTTGTTGCAGCGGCGGCCGATTTGGCCGTTTTTCGCCTGGTCTTGCTAGACGTGGTTTTACTTTTTGCAACGGCCTTTTTCGTCGCTGCCTTCTTGTCGCCTAACTTTTTCTTCGCTGCAGGTTTTTTTGCCGTCTTTTTCGAAGCTTCTTGCTGCTCGGCCTTCTTGGCAGTTCCCTTAGGATCCTTTTCTTTTTTTGGATTCTTCTCCGGGTCCGCTACTTCGTCTGGGTCACGGAACAAATCCTCAGGCTCAACGACGCTTTCGTTGATATCCGCAAGCTCCGATAGGAAGGCGACCACCTTATCCTCGAAAACCGGTGCCCGAAAGCGTTCCAGCGCATTGGGGTTAGACCGGTAAAATTCGAGCACCTGTTGCGGATCCGAGACCCCGCGCGCCGACTCTAGAGCGACCTTGAGAAGATCGTCACGCTCGATCGAGATTTTATTCTCGCTGCCAATTTCCGAAAGCAATAATCCTAAGCGGACGCGCCGTTCAGCAATCTGCCGATACTCCGCACGCGCCTCGTCTTCACTCTGGTCCATCGCTTCTTCAAACGTTGAACCAGACTTTTCCAAATCGCTTGTAACCTGAGTCCAGATTGCCTCGAACTCCTGGTCGACCATCCCGGCGGGAACTTCGAATTCATAACGTTCCGCCAGGTCATCGAGAAGGGTCCGTTTCAACTTCGCCTGAGACGCTTCGTCAAATTGTTTTTGTAATTGTCCACGCACCAGATCAGTGAGAGCGACGAGATCGTCCAATCCCTGACGTTTTGCCATTTCGTCGTCGATCGCCGTTTCTGTGCGTTCACGGACTTCTTTAACAGAGACCTCAAACAGCGCCGCTTTCCCGGCCGCTTCCTCTTGCGGATAATCCGCAGGGAATTCGATATTAACCTGTCGATGTTCGCCTTTCTTAACACCAATCAGCTGTTCCTCAAATCCGGGAATAAAAGTGCCGCTACCGAGTTCTATTTCAAAGTCATCCGCCGAAGTCCCTTCCAGATCGACGCCATTGATTGCACCTTTGAAATCGATCAAGAGGCCATCGCCAGATACCGCGGCGCGGTCCTCTTCCACGGGTTTGAACTGCTTGTCTGCCTCGGCGATACGTTTGAGGCTGTCATTCACTTTTTCGTCGTCGACCTCAGAAATCATCCGGGTGAGCGAGATTTCCGATAAATTGCCGATTTCGATATCCGGCAATATCTCCATATCCATCTTGTATTCGAGATCTTTACCGTCATCGTAATCGGTAATTTCAATCTTGGGTTGTAGAGCCGGACGCAATTCCCGCTCTTCAATCACTTTCTGGGAGCTCTTTTGTATCGAGCGCTCGAGCACTTCACCTAACACTGAGGGTCTATACTGCCGCCGGATGATGGCGAGCGGCACTTTGCCGGGTCGAAACCCTTTCATCTTTGCCGTCTTACTCAGCTCAATCAAGCGGCCTTCGACCTCCGCTTCCACATCGGACGACGGCACAATGATCGTAAATTCCCGTTTAAGCCCCTCTGACAGGGTCTCATTTACCTGCATGACCCACCGTTTCTCGCTTCTCGATCCATTCGAATAACGCTAACCGTTATCAATTACTTTGACTCCATTCACACCCAATAAGAGGTGGTGCGGGCGAAGGGACTCGAACCCCCACGGCTTTCACCACGTGGTCCTAAACCACGCGCGTCTACCAATTCCGCCACGCCCGCGCGTGCTCACCTCATGGCGACATATTACGATTCTTTGCCGGAAACGGCTCAACCAGTTGTTCCAGCGGGAGCCATATAACATACGAAGCACCCATCTAGGCAACAACAAGTCAACGGCGCAGTAGCGTTATCTTTCTCATCTAGACGGCAAAGATTTCACCGCGCTAAACGTGACAATACGCTTCGTTCCTTTGAACGCTTCGTGATTGGCCTCGATATTTCCGGGTTTATAGCGATAATTCACCATCATTCCATAGAATTTATGCATTACCTGCTCGGAACTCCTAGCGAGAAAAATAAGGCACTCCGCACGCGAGCCGTTGCACAGATGAAGGCGTGCGGCTAATCCAGTTAATTCCGCGCGGTCAGCAACAATGTTGCACCGAGCCGGGTTAACGGCTCCCGCAAGCCCTCCACTATTTTATCGTC
>CAYPSQ010000101.1:0-5700 GCA_964413115.1 uncultured Rhizobiaceae bacterium
TGAAGTGAAAATTTCTGTTTCTTCGCACCCTAATGTGTTTACCGCAAAGTTCCGCTGCTGATGTTCCGTATCAGCGGTGAAGCTTCCGGGTTTGGTGTGTCATGCCGAGTTGTCTTAATTTTATTAAACCTAGATTTAATTAGGTGATCAACCTTTGAATTTTTGGGCCTACAGATTTTTCCTGGATCGGTCTTTGATTAATCGCCAGCAAATTGCTTAAACTTAGCCAAATGCCGTCAAGCTATGACAGTATTTTTCTTCATCAATAGAAATCATAATTGGACCTAGTAACAATCTGGGTGCCCACCATAAAGGGAAGGGGAACGGCTATGAGATTTCCATCGGCGGATCAAATTATTCAGGTTGGTAAACGGTTGGGCATGTCTCTAAGTCAGCATGAAGCTGAAGATTATCTTGAGGCGATGGCGCCACTTATCGATTCGTACAAGACAGTGAACGCAATGGCCGATGAGAAGCCGGAAATTCGATACCCGCGCACGCCAGGAAATCCTCCGCGAGCCGGCGAAAATATCCACAATGCATGGTACTGGAGGACGGCAATCGAGGGTGCGCCGGGTGGCAAACTTGCGGGCAAGGCGGTGGCAATCAAGGACAATATTTGTGTTGCCGGCGTGCCCATGATGAATGGCGCATCGATCCTTGAAGGCTATGTACCCGATATTGATGCCACTTTGGTGAGCCGAATTCTTGATGCCGGCGGTGAGATTGCCGGCAAGACAGCCTGTGAATATCTCTGTTTTTCTGGCGGCAGTCATACGAACGCCACTGGCCACGCGGTGCAAAATCCCTGGAAACCGGGCTATACAACTGGCGGTTCGTCGTCGGGTTCCGGTGCAGCCGTTGCGTCAGGTGATGTGGCGATGGCGATCGGTTGTGATCAAGCTGGCTCGATTCGTATACCCGCATCGTTTTGCGGTATCGTGGGTCTGAAGCCGACCTTCGGGTTGGTTCCCTATTCGGGCGTAATGCCGATCGAAATGACAATCGATCATGCCGGTCCTATGACGGATAACGTGAGCAACAACGCGCTTCTGCTGGAAGTGATCGCGGGCCCCGATGGGCTCGACCCACGACAGATGGGGGCACCCGCCGGGGTCGAATATAGCAAGGCGCTCGATGGCGAAGTAAGCGGCCTTACCATCGGTGTTCTCAAGGAGGGCTATGGCCATCCCAACTCTGAAGCCGATGTTGACGAAAAGGTGCGCCAGGCCGTAAACCGCTTTAAAAAATTGGGTGCGACGGTGCGGGAAATTTCAATTCCCGAGCATCTTGTGGGCATTGCAGTATGGACACCGATCGGCGTCGAGGGCACTGCTGATTTAATGAACGGCAACGGGTTCGGTACGAATTGGAAGGGCCTGTTCGCCACCAGTTTGATTAACCGCGTTGCCGGTTGGCAGGCGCGTTCAGATGAACTGTCGGATTCGTTAAAATATGTCGTTTTGCTGGGCCAATATATGCTCGATCAATATGGTGGGCATTTTTATGGCAAGTCGCAAAATATTGTACGACGGATTGCGGACGCCTATGACCGGGCGCTTGACGAATGTGATGTTATCGTCATGCCAACTTTGCCGATCAAGGCAACGCCTATTCCGCCGCCGGATGCTCCACTCAAATTAAATATTCAACGGGCCCACGAAATGTTTGCGAATACTGCTGTATTTGATGTTACCGGCCATCCGGCAATCACGATTCCCTGCGGTTTAAGCGAGGGCCTGCCGGTTGGCTTGATGATCGTCGGAAAACATTTTGACGAATCAATGCTGTATAAAACAGCCCATGCATTTGAACAATCTGTCGACTGGAAAACCCTTTAAGGATGGCGGGGTTTTCGCTGGAAGCATGATTTTCACCTCGTGCACCATGTTTTCACCTGCCGCGCGTCAAAGGCCAATCCTTGGCTGGTGAGTCCGAGGTAATTCTTGGCGCGGTGAGCAGAGTGTCGCCTGGTCCAGCTATCCGCCGCTGCCGCTGGTGCCGTGTGCAGTAAAAAATGTGGGCCAGCGCTTTGAGCTGAAAAATTTAAAGGTCCTGAGCTGGCGCGTACGCGGTGCTATAAGTTTTGCGCCGTGAGCATACCTGGCCAGATATCCACGTCGCGGGTGTGCAGAAGTATCTGCAAGGAAGTCAGCCCGCGGCGACGCTGGAAAGAAAATTTTCTATAGGCTAGTTTGATTAGCCGTGCACTTTGGCTGCTATGCCACCCGCTTCAGCATCTTCAAGAACCGGTGTAACTTGCATTTCTAACAGGTCTGCCCATTCAGATGCATGCTCGTAAGCCTCCTCAATAGTTCCTTCGACGAGGAGCCACCCACAAGTAGAGCCCGGCGCATGCCAGCGCCCAATCAGCTTCATTCCTTCTGGAAGTGGCGCGCCTGTGCTCAGAAATCGTGCCACTGCAGCTTTGTAAAATCCGGGATTAATTGTCCATGACATCATGTACTTCATCTATTTCTTCCCTTTCATTTAGTTTGCCCCCATGGGGACTTTTCGCTGCTTAGGTGCGATGATTCAGTATATTTTAATATGCCCTTAAAACTAATGACAAGATTATCATTTTAATTGGGCTCCCAATAATCATTCCCGCGCTGTAAGCATCGCCAGTGGGAGATTACGCACTAACATATGGCGGCTATAGAGCCATCATGGGCGGTTGGCCATGGGCCGTCGCCGCGGATGTAAAATCACGTTTTTTGGTGCGTCGAGCTTTGTTCAGGCCCATAGGGGCTTGCAATTCGCCCTTTGTCGGCCGCGTCACCAGATCAGGCAAAGATGGCATGGATTCGGTCGATCGCCTCAGGCCCGTAGGCAACCGATCCGACCGGCACCGCATCGTCAATCGCTTCGATCACCTTAGCTGTCCAAATTGGTCCAAAACCACCACATAGCTCGATCAGTTGAGCGCCGTCCGCCACTAAACGTCTTGCGGCGTCGCCGCCTTGCTCCGCATTTGCGACCCCGATCGTCGTCATTCTGAACGAGGGTGTTTCCATGACCTGCACGTCGCTCTCGGGATTAAAACCGTCACCTTGAACGATGAAACCAAAATTGGTTAGCGCCATTTCTTTAGATCTCCTTTTATAATTCGGTGGGGTAGCTAGAGTTCTCTTTCGGCTCTATATTCTTGGATTTATCCGTCCTGCAACAGACCCGTACCGGTCGCTAAAGCCGCTCCGGGTGCTAACGCGACAGTCAAAGCAGTAATCAAATTCATCATGACCGCCGCCGTAGCCGTCATGCAGTCATCGAGTTAATGACCCGCGACGAGCCCGCCACGGAGTAATGATCGGCGGAACAGTTTCCTTTCACAAGTTAAATTTCAATTTGGGCTTGGTTTGAAGGCCCTACAAGAATAGTGTGTCGTTGGCTGTCAAAAATTTACAGTCAATTTGAGTAGAATCAATAACGGGAGGTGACGATGCTAAAATACCTCAAGAAATCGGCGGCCTTTGGTCTTGCCTCTGTTGCCGGAGCTGTGTTGGCTCTCGGCACGTTGGATGCCAAGCCCGCTAAAGCGGAGGGCGGTACGCTCGTGTGGTCAATCCCGGCCGCACAAAGCCTTTACGACCCGATGCAGGCCTGCGGTTGGCTGACCAAGAACACCACGCACATGATCTTCGACGGTTTGGTTGAACTTGAGCTTGGAAAGCCTGAGCAGCCATGGTCCACGTTGCGGCCGGCCCTCGCCGAATCCTGGACGATCTCAGACGATGGGACGGTGTACACCTTCAATCTGCGCAAAGGCGTTAATTTTCATGACGGAACGCCATTCAACGCGGATGTAGCGAAGTGGAACTATGACCGCTTCTCAAACCCAGATGCGCCTCATTACAGTGCAGCGGGCGCCGCATTCCTTAGCTTCTATTCACGTTGGATCGAGTCTTCGCGGGCTGTCGACGAGCATACTTTTGAGGTAGTGCTGAATCAGCCAAATTACGAGTGGCTGCAGATCGGCCAGTCTTCTTGCGGCCAGCCCGAGATGATCAGCCCGGCGGCGTGGGAAAAGTATGGTGATGAGGACCTCGCGCTCAATCCTGTAGGTACCGGCCCGTTCAAATTCGTCGAGCGCGATATCGGCGTGATGGCCATACTTGAACGCAATGAGGACTATTACGGCGAGCCGGCAAAACTCGATCGGATGATCTACCATCAGATCACCGATCAAGCCACGCGCATGTCCGCGCTTCGGGCCGGCGAGACAAACATGCTCACGGAGCCAGCATGGGATGAGATCGAAAACCTTGTTGACGAGGGTTTTCAACTCCTGCTGCAGCCCAACGTGCCATCCGTCTGGTACGCCCAGTTCAATATGAAGAACCCAGTGCTGCAAGACGTTCGCGTCCGCAGGGCGATTAATATGGCGGTCGATCGCGAATACGTTGCTAATGAGATCTACAAGGGGACGGCGCATGCCGAGCATGGCATGCTCTCGGCTGGGACGTTCGCTTATGACCCCAACTACAAGCCCTACCCGTATGATCCAGAGGGCGCGAAGAAGCTTCTCGCTGAAGCCGGCTATGCCGATGGCCTAGAGATCACTCTAGAGACCTTCGACTATGGCTGGAACGAGGCTTGGGAGAAGGCGGTCCAGCGCGATCTTAAAAAGGTAGGTATCACCGTCAAGTTGACCAAACTCGAGTGGATGACCTATCTCGGTAAGTGGCTCAATGGTATGGGTCCTGAAGTCGGGATGAATACGATGGGGTGGGGCTGGTCGGTGCCTTACTGGACGGCGCATGCCACACGTTGCGATCATCACCCGCCGAACGGAATCAATGGCGGTTGGTATTGTAACGAGAAGGTCGATGCGCTCTATCAAAAGGCCATCGCGACGCAAGACAAAAAGGCTGCGACCGAATTCTACCGTGAAGCTAATCGCATCATCATGGAAGAAGACGTCGCATTCCTGCCGGTGTTCAGCTACCACAATCCGATCTTGCTGGCACCGAACGTGAAGGGCTTCGTGAATGGCCAGGAGAACTGGTACGATTTCGCGCTGCCATGGGTAGAGTAGTAGAGAGCTAGCCGTTTACTAAAAGAAGCCGCTGGGTAAAGTAAGCCCAGCGGCTTCGTTCCAATGGTTGGGGTTTTCTATAGTGACTGCTGAGCTTCTTTCCCCGTTAATAATATCTAAATCCAACACTGCTCCATGACCCGGTTCATAGTTGCGAGGCTTCTCACGATCATCCCGATCTTGCTCGGGGTGTCATTCTTCGTCTTTATGCTTGCTCACATTGCACCCGGCGATGTCAGCATTACTCTGACTGGGCCTTACGCAACAGAAGAGACCCGGGAGAAAATCCGCGAAGCGTACGGGCTCAACGAGCCACTTCCGGTTCAGTATGGCAGGTGGCTCGGCCACATCCTCGAAGGGGATTTCGGCAAGTCGATCGCCAATCGCCGCACTGTCACTGATCTAATCTTTCCCAAATTTGCCAACACCCTAAGTCTAGCGGTAACCAGCGCGGCGCTGGCCTATGTGATCGGTTTATTCGCAGGAATTTTTGCAGCATCTCGACCTTATGGCTATTTCGATCGGTTCACTATCGCCAGCACTCTTATGTTCGGCAGTATCCCACCCTTTTGGTTTGGGTTGTTACTTGTTCTGGCATTCTCGCTGACCTTGCGTTGGCTGCCGGCGACGGGGATGACCAACTTGATCGGTGGCGGTGGGGC
>CAYPSQ010000101.1:5800-7762 GCA_964413115.1 uncultured Rhizobiaceae bacterium
GTGCTCTTCGTAGAGGTGGTCTTCGCCTGGCCGGGTATCGGCTATCAGCTCTGGCAGGCGATCCAGGCGCGCGACATTCCGACCATCCAAGGCGCTTCGTTGATAATTGGCGCCTCATTTGTGGCCGTGAACCTTGCGGTGGACGTGTTCAATGCTTTCACCGATCCCAAAATTCGTATCTCCGAGGGAGTACGCTCGAGATGACGAAAGAGGGCCAAATTCAAGAGACTTCGACACAGCGTCGCCGCTCGGCTTCAGAACTCCGACGCGAGAATTTCCATATCATGGTGCGTACGTTGCAACTCGCCTGGCATGCCTATGCCAAGGACAAGGCCGCTGTTGGCGCTTTGATCTTCTTAGGGATCATCATGATATTGACAATTTTTGCGCCCTACATTGCGCCTCACGACCCTAACGAAGCCGTCGGCACCCGTGGTGGACTACCGGGCACCGATGGTCTGATTCTTGGTGGCGACATGGAAGGCAGAGACATGCTTTCGCGCCTCTTGTGGGGCGGGCGGATAGCGCTCTTGACTGGCGTGGCGCCGACCGTCGCGGCGACCTGTATCGCCGTTTTTCTTGGCGTGATCGCGGGCTATGTCGGAGGATGGATTGATCAAATTATCATGCGCGTCCTCGACGTCTTTTTTGCTTTTCCATTGGTATTACTTGCGATAGTCATCGCCGGCAGTCTCAATCCGGGCGTGAGCACGCTAATTCTTTCGATTACGATAGCTTTGGTGCCCTATATCGCCAGACTTGTGCGAACGACTACGGTTTCGGTGAAGCAGGAGCCCTATATCGAAGCCGCTCGCGCTGGCGGGGGTGCCACGCCGACAATTCTTGCGCGCTACGTTTTGCCCAACACGTTAGCCCCAGTGATCGTCTATTCGACAACTCTTATCGGCCTCATGATGGTGGTCGCCTCCGGCCTCTCGTTTCTTGGCGTTGGCACCCAGCCGCCAGAGGCGGACTGGGGTACGATGGTTTCGGATGGGCGCGCCGTGCTCAAAAAGGCACCCCATGCCTCTGCTTTTGCCGGTTTCCTGATTGTCATCGTGTCGCTCGCATTTGCGTTCATTGGCGACGGCTTACGCGACGCGCTCGACCCGCGCGCGCGGGTGCGCTGAAGGAGTAGCCAAGCATGGCAACGGTGCTCAAGGTCAAAAACCTTAAGACCCATTTTAAGCTTAGAACAGGTACGCTTAAGGCAGTTGATGGCCTTTCTTTCGAGGTCGAGCCTGGTCGCGTGCTTTGTATTGTCGGTGAATCCGGAAGTGGGAAGAGCGTGACAGCGCAATCCATCATGCGTTTGATTGAACAGCCCGGTCGGATCGTCGATGGCTCAATCCAATACCGTGATCAGGATCTCCTGACACTCAGCGAGAAAGAGATGGAAAAGCTGCGCGGCAATCGCATCGGGATGATTTTTCAAGATCCCATGACATCGTTGAACCCCGTCTTCACGATCGGCGAACAGATCGCCGAGACTATTGTCGCGCATCAGGGAGTCAAGAAGAACGAGGCGCGGACCCGCGCAGTCGAACTTCTCCGCTTGGTGGGCATTCCCGAGCCCGAAGGACGCCTCAACGATTATCCGCACCAGTTTTCCGGCGGCATGCGCCAGCGTGTGCTGATCGCGATCGCGATCGCCTGCGAGCCCGACCTGTTGATCGCGGACGAGCCCACCACGGCACTTGACGTCACGATCCAGGCACAAATACTTAAGCTTCTCGCCGATGTTCAGAAAAAATTGCACAGCGCTATGATTCTGATCACCCATGACCTCGGCGTAGTGTCGGCGATGGCCGACGAGGTGTTGGTCATGTACTCGGGCAGAATGGTTGAATTCGGCGATGTGGAGACAATTTTTCGCCATCCTCGCCATCCTTACACCGTCGGCCTGCTCGAATCGATCATCAAGCTTGATGATACGAGAGATTCGGAGTTGCGTTCGATTTC
>CAYPSQ010000102.1:0-7614 GCA_964413115.1 uncultured Rhizobiaceae bacterium
GAGCACCGTCTTCACACGGCGGGGGTCACTGGTTCAAATCCAGTAGCGCCCACCACAATTTTAGCGGGTTACTGGAATATGGCTGTTACCAACGAGAACAGCTTATCCGGATTTTCAATTCGATTGTAAAGGTACAAAATGACCAAAAATATCCGGGAACTAGCCGATCGATTTTACGGAATCGTAAATGGGGACGAGGGCGATTTTTCCGAAATTTTTTCAACCGATTTTGTATTCAGTATCATGCCGGGGTTCCCTTATGGCGGCGACTATCACGGCCTAGATGAAACTAATGCCTTCTTCGAAAAACTAGGTAACCATTTTGATTACTGGGAAGTGCATACGGAGCAGTTTGTCTCGGTTGATGATAATAACCTATTAGTAACTGCTAAATACAAAACCAAGGCGACAGAAACCGGCAAAGACGTGCTGATGGAGACCGTACACTTGTGGACCGCAAATGACGGTAAATTGACCAGCTACAAGCACTATTGCGACACCGCAATTCTCGCCGCTGCCATGGACAACAAGGTCCCCGTCCGCGCGTAGGCAATACGCATTTCTCGTCAATATAGATAGGTTAATTCTAGCCCATCATTTATTTTAGTTTGAACTCTATATTAATACTAGCTAGAGAGTATGTGATTTTTTACAAATATAAAATGGTAACTTTTTATGAAAATAGGCGTATTCATCAACACTCAATTTCACTCAAACGTTCCTCTTGGTCCAAAAATAAATGACCTACTGACTCAAGTATTAACAGCTCGAGACTCTGGAATATATTCTATATGGTTCGGTCAGCATTTAGTTACCGGGCCTTTACAAATGTTTCAAATTACACCTCTGTTAGCCCGTATTATACCCGAGACAAAAGGAATGAAGATTGGAAGTAGCGTTGCTCTTTTATCGATCCAGAATCCAATACAGTTTTCCGAGGAGATGGCCACTTTAGATTGGTTATCAGACGGAAATATTATTTGTGGAGCTGGAATTGGCTATCGTCCTCAGGAGTTTGAAGCGGCAGGTATTCCGATGAAAGTTCGCGGAAAGAGATTTGAGGAAGCATTAAAAATCGTCCGGCAATGCTGGTTTGAAGAAGAAGTGAATTTTGCGGGTGAATATTTCAACATTAAACATCAAATCCCTAGCATAAAACCGAAGCAGAAGAATGGCCCGCCAATATGGATAGCAGGGGAAGCGAAAAACGCAATACGACGGGCTGCTTTAATGGGTGATGCCTGGCTTCCACTGCCAGTACCAAACAGAGATGCACTTTGCAAAGATCTTAAATTTTATAGAAACGAGAGGTCCCAAGCAGGCTGTACCGCCGCAAAAGAGCAACCCTTGATGCGGGAAGTTTACATCGGTAAGAATTTTGATAGCGCTTTTGACGAATGCCAATATGCGCTTAACGATAAATATGAATCGTATTCAAAGTGGGGTCAAAGCGAAAGTTCTGAGTCCAGGGAAGATTTTAATAGAGATTTTCGTAACTTTGCAGAAAATCGTTTTATTATCGGAGATCGAAGCTCAGTTCTAGATGAAATACAACAATATAGGGATGAACTCAACATAGACCACCTTATTTGTCGTGTTGAATGGCCTGGATTAGAAAATGACAAAGTAATTCAAACAATAAAATTACTAGGAGAATGTGCTAAATTCTTATAATTATATAGCGGCACGGCCAGACGCTAACTGTGGCCGGCTAGCGCACAATACTTTGGTGCTTGAGCGGGCTTCTTAGACCATTCTTATTTGCGTCCTTGCCCGAAGTTTTCGCCATCCTCTGACAAAAACTCGAGCTCTCTCGGCGTCGTGCTTCTACCCAGCACCTCATTTCGGTGAGGAAAGCGGCCGAATCGGGCAACAATATCGTGGTGGCGGCTCCAACCTTTGATAGCACGTCTAATGTAGGGTCGCCAGACTTCGTCCGCCGCATGCTCCAGTTCATGAAGCAGGGTTAAACCTCTAGCCTGTTGCTGGATGTCCTCAGCATGGTGAAACGGATGGTAGAGCCAGATCCGCTCGACAGGGTGAAGCTCATGATCCAATTTTCGATCGATCGTTTTTTCTACAATCCTAAATGCAGCCAGATCACCGATATAGGCATCCGGCGTGTTGCGATAGAGATTTCGGGTGAACTGATCGAGCAAGATTACCAGAGCCAGCGAACCAGTCGCTGTGCTATCCCATTCGTTGAAGTCGCCGGCGCAAGCGCGGGGTAGCAGCTCCCCAAAATGGGTGCGAATCTCTTCGTCAACCGCCTCCCCTCCACGGTACCACCAATCCAGCCGCGCAAGTGCGGCCTCGGGCCCATCAACGCTTGGCCCAAGCCAGAAAGCAACGATGTCGGAGGCTAAGCTACCAGTCAAAGACAATACCAGACATAATTCATTTTGCCGCCTAACGGCTGCCGCCAATCGGAGAAAAAGGCGCTGGAATCAGTATTTTGCTTTCCTGTGAAGCAATCATGGGGACTATCATTTGGATATAGGCTCGCCAGCCCAAGTCCTCAAATAATTTTCTGCGTCTTTTGGTCCGTTCGTCCAGAGAATCATAGCCCCACATATGGACGATCTGGTTGAGCGGCCCAATATCGGTAAAGAAGTAACCGACCAAATTGCCCAGAATTGGGCGCTGTATTTCTAGTCCTTCTTTTTCATAAGTATCCAAATATTTTAGATGCTGGCCCGGATGAAGGGTGTAGGTACGCTGTTCAACAATCATGATTCTTCTCCCTTGTTAAAACCATCGGATCGATACGTCGGGTGTCCCACACCTTCACACTTTTCGGCGCCATACTAGCGGCAACCACTTCGGGCCGCTGCAAATTCTGAAGCGCGCTGCCGAAATTGTCATGCACTGGTATCTGGCTATGGCCTCGCTCAGCTTGCCAAGCGCAGTCAATGCAGGGGCGATATCGGAATGCACCGCCATCATATTAGACTGAGTTCGACTACCTTGCCGATGAGGCTGGCTGCGGCTTTGTTTCTGCCCAGTCGGTGGTTTATCACACCGAGCAGATGCTATGTGACCAAGCTAGTGAGATCTTTCTATAAAATTTTCCAGCAGATGTGTACCACCTCGGACAGACAGCAGACACTAAAGTAAGGGACGGCTAGTTCGATAGCTGGCGATTGTTACCGTCCGGACATGTTGTTTTCTCCCATCGGACCATGGCAACGTAGCCTTGATCACCCTAACACCGCTCTTTGATGCGCTATTTTATCTCTTTCAAGCTATAGCCACTGATGTCCCCCTATAGCGGCACAGGCCGGCGGTTAAAATAAACTGGCGCTTTTCACTCTCCGCAAAGCTAATCTTATTTAACTTATACTAAGTGTGGAATTTAAATTTTAACATGACAAAAAGTTTTATAATTGTTATAAATCTAAAAAATTGCTTTTATTTTATTTTACATATTTTTATTGTGTATTAATTATAAGGTGAAAACAGGCGCGAATGCGGCATTACCCAGCATTCTTCGATATCGAAGGACGACCCTGCCTTGTAGTTGGCGGTGGAGCCGCCGCTTTGGCCAAAATCCAACTGCTGCGCCGCGCCGGCGCGGATATTACGCTGATAGCGCCGCGTATTGATGCCCATCTGCGCACTTTTGGCGATCTCAGCGGGGTCACCCTGAAAATGAGCGAATTCCGCGCTGAGGATGTCATCGGCTGCGCCCTCGTTCATGCCGCTAGCGGCGAACCAGAGCTTGACCAAGCGGTGGCCCGCGCTGCCAAGGCGCGAAACATACCGGTCAACGTGGTTGACCATGCGGCCCTCTCGAGTTTTATCATGCCTGCCATCGTCGACCGTGGCCTGGTGGTGGTGGCCATTTCATCGGGCGGCGCATCGCCGGTGCTGGCACGCCGCGTACGGGCTGAAATTGAAACGCTGTTACCACCCGGTCTCGGCCGACTAGCACGCTTCGCCCACTCGTTCCGCTCGGCCGTGCAGGCGACCTTCACTGATTTTGAAACCAAGCTCCGCTTCTGGGAAAATTTTTTCGACGGGCACCTTGCCGAATCCGTTCTCGCTGGTGAAGAACACCAAGCACGCAGCGACATGTTGGCGTTGGTAAATCGCACCCAGCTGCCGCCGACCGGCGAGATACAGGACATCACGGTCGATCCCGCCCAAGCCGATTTACTGACGCTCCGTGAAGTCCGGCGCATCAGCCGCGCAGACCTTATCATACACGACGCAGCTATTAGCAGCGCCATTCTCGACCACGCGCGGCGCGATGCGGTCCGCTTCCAAGCGAGCTGCAACGCCGACCAAGCCACAAGTCTGGGTTTGGCGGAGTGTCGTGCCGGCAAGCGGGTCGTGCGCTTGGTCGCGCGAACGCAAAAGCAACATGCCAGCTTCGGCGCCTCTTAAAAGGAGTGGAAGGATGAAACTGGATATTGTCAGCGCCAACCGTCTCACTGACGGTCACGTGGTCTATCTTACCCGCGACGGCGACTGGTCGGAAAGCATCGTCGACGGACGTACGGCGGCGACTGAAAAAGAGAGCTCAACACTGCTCGCCGATGCCGAGCGCGCAGTGGTCGCTGGAATTATAGTCTCGCCCTATCTCGTCTCGATTGCCGACGACGGTGGCACCTTTTCACCCCTGCATTTTCGTGAACGTATCCGCTTGTTTGGACCCAAAACTGACCGCGCTACGAGCCACTCAACGGGCCGGGTGGCATAAACATGTATCGATACGATGAATTCGATCATGCCTTCGTGCGTCAGCGCGTCGCGCAGTTCCGCGACCAGGTAGCGCGTCGTCTCACTGGCAAATTGAGCGAGGATGAATTCAAACCTCTCCGGCTGATGAACGGGCTCTACCTGCAGCTTCACGCCTATATGCTGCGCGTCGCCATTCCCTATGGCACGCTTTCGTCTCACCAAATGCGCCGCCTCGCATACATTGCGCGGCGCTACGACAAAGGCTTTGGCCACATCACGACGCGTCAGAATATCCAATTTAATTGGATTCAGCTCACCCAGGTACCCGACCTACTGGCGGAGCTAGCAGAGGTTGAGATGCATGCCATCCAAACAAGCGGTAACTGCATCCGCAATGTTACCGCCGATCATTTTGCAGGCGCCGCGGCAGATGAGATTGAGGACCCGCGCGTGTGGTGCGAGATCATCCGCCAATGGTCCACCTTGCATCCCGAATTTTCATTCTTGCCGCGCAAGTTCAAGATCGCGGTCAGCGGTGGTGCAAACGATCGGGCTGCTCTCCGAGTCCACGATATTGGTCTTCAGATCAGCCGCAACGATGCCGGCGAAATTGGCTTTGAAGTAATGGTCGGCGGAGGCCAAGGGCGCACACCGATGCTTGCCAAAACCATCCGTGAATTCCTGCCTAAAGCGGAACTCCTGCCCTATTTAGAATCAATTCTGCGCGTCTACAATCAATTGGGTCGGCGCGACAATATCTACAAAGCGCGAATCAAAATTTTGGTGCATGAAATAGGCACCGAGAAATTGGCCGAATTGGTCGAGGCCGAGTGGTGCCAGGTGCGCGAGGGATTTATCGGACTTCCGCAAGACGAGGTGGCGCGCATTGGCCGCTATTTCGCGCAACCGCCATTTGATCCTGTGGCCACTAGCGGCTCCGACTTGGATAAGACGCGACACGCCGATAGCGCGTTTGATCACTGGCTGGAGCAGAATGTTGATGCCCATAAGCAGCCGGGCTACGCGATTGCTACCATCTCGCTAAAGCCTAAAGGCGGGGTGCCAGGCGATATCGACGCCGAACAGATGGAAGCAGTGGCTGATCTCGCCGAGCGTTTCAGCTGCGACGAACTGCGCGCAACGCACCAACAAAATCTCGTCCTACCGCATGTACGAAAGCGTGATCTTTATACGCTTTGGCAAGGCTTGAAAGCGCAGGGCCTGGCGACCGCCAACCGTGGCCTGATCGGCGATATCATCGCCTGCCCAGGGATGGATTATTGTAGCCTCGCGACAGCACGTTCGATCCCGGTCGCCCAAGCGATCAGCACACGCTTTCAGGATTTGGCTCGGCAGAAGGATATCGGCGATCTCCGGCTCAATATTTCCGGCTGCATCAACGCCTGCGGCCACCATCATGTCGGCCATATCGGCATTCTTGGGCTAGAGAAGAAGGGCGTGGAAAATTACCAAATAACCCTTGGTGGACGGGCCGATGGCAAAGCGGCAATCGGCGCAATCATAGGGCCTGCATTTTCTGCCGATGACATCGTAGGTGCGGTTGAAAGGGTAGTAGATACCTATCTCGACCTGCGCCAAAACGACGAACTGTTTGTCGACGCTTATGCCCGTCTCGGCTGCGAACCTTTCAAAGAGCGCCTGTATGCCGCTCATTAAAAATGGTGCTATCGCTGAGGACGTCTGGCAGTTCGCTGCTGACAACGCAAAGCTGGCCGAGCAAGGACCGGTGGCTGTAACACTGGCTCGTTGGCGGCGCGATAAAGTGCTTTTGCGGGCACGCAGCGAGCCGCTCGGCCTGCTGATGCTGAGCGGCGAACGGGTCGATGATATCGTGGCGGATCTCAAAGAATTCGAGCTGATCGCCCTCGATTTTCCTACTTTTCGCGACGGGCGACCCTACAGCGCGGCGCGGCTGTTACGCGAGCGGTACGGCTTTGCCGGGGAACTCCGCGCCATGGGCGATGTCTCACGGGATCAATTCCTGTTCATGTATCGCTGCGGCTTCAATGCTTTCCAGGTAGCAAACGATGAAGCTTTGGAAGCCTGGTTACGCGCAGTCTCGGAAATTTCAATCTGGTATCAGCCTACCAATGATCCGCGTACCGCGCTCAGCGTGCTGCGCCATCGCCAAACGGCGGCGGAGTAGGTAGCTATATGAGCGAATTTGTCGAGCTAAAGAGACCCGACGCGGCACGGCTTTCCAGCACTGCGGCGCGCGCCGAGGCACTGCGCGAACGCTACGGCGAACTTGAAGGTGAAGCGCTGCTCCGTGTCATGCTTGAAACGGAATATCAGGGTCAAATCGCTTTGGTTTCATCATTTGGCGCCGAGGCGGCCGTTCTGCTCAATTTGGTCGCGCGCGTCGATCCTGCGACGCCGGTGCTCTTCATCGATACCGGCAAGCTTTTTCATCAGACCCTGACCTACCGCGACATATTGGTGCACCACCTTGGGCTCACCGATGTACGCAGCATCGCGCCGGCCCCCTTCGATCTTACCGGGCACGACCCAGACGCCGCACTCTGGCAAAACAATCTAAATCTCTGTTGCTATTTGCGTAAAGTCCTACCGCTTGAGCGCGCGCTTGCTAAATTCGATGCCTGGATCACGGGGCGCAAGCGCGAGCAAGGTGGCGAACGTGGCGGACTACAAACTATTGAGGCGGTTGATGGCCGCATCCGATTTAACCCACTCGCTCATTGGAGCCAGAAGAATATAGACGATGCTTTCCGCGAATGCAGCCTACCACGCCACCCGCTGAATGACGTGGGCTACGCCTCGATTGGTTGCGCGCCCTGTACCGAGCCTACCAAACCCAACGAGAACGCCCGCGCCGGGCGCTGGCACGGCAGTGCTAAAAGCGAATGCGGTATCCATCACCCACGCTGGGCATAGCCCTCTGACCGG
>CAYPSQ010000103.1:0-7493 GCA_964413115.1 uncultured Rhizobiaceae bacterium
TAGAAACCTCGTGTTATTCAGCCTTAGTCCTCGTGATGGGTCATAACTTGGTTGGTGCTAGTGTTACGATGGGAAGGGCAAGTCACGGCGTCAGGAACCCAAGGGTCCTGAGAAGGGTAACTCGGTTCAAGAGAATTGCTGGAGACTTTAGATCTAGACAAGGAGACCGTGAGGCAGAGCCTCATCTGTCCATAGCCTGGGGAGTTGGGTTTGCTTATCCGCGTCAGACTGCATTCCATTTGTGCCAGAAATTTGGGCCATCTGCGCGGCGGGCTTGCACAATCTTCAAGGCGCTGTGGCACATACAGCACCATAAGTAATTTACCGGGAATGATGGCAAAAACTTTCTCTCGATTTGATGCTCGTCGTCAGGCCACTTCCAGATAGTCGTCCCAAAGATCGATATAAAGGAAATCACGCTCCGACACGGATGAGCCCCAAAGCTCTTGGGCGTGGAAGCGCACATTGTATACGTGCTGCGGTTTATCACCTTTTCCATGAGCGCTAGTATCAGGGAAGATAAACACGCCATAGTCACGTTCAATGACACCCGTCTTGCCTCGTACGTAGCGTGGCACGCGCGTGTGCCCAAATGGGTGCATGTTGCGGACGACAACGCGTTCGTGAACGCGGAAGCGTGGCGCGACGGCCGCGTCTATTCGAGCCGAACCCTCGTGGTGGATGATATGCCGTGCCACGCTTGGCGTGACGACCCGCATCAGTGGGCGTCTTTCTCTAGTTGTTCATAGCGGGCCTTGAGTTCGTCTCTGCTGGTCAGGCCCTTTTCAATTAAAAGCATTTCAATGCCCTGTATCCACCGCTCGTAATAGCTGAGCGTCAGATACTGCGATTGATCCAATCGTTCATTTACGGCGTGACGGAATTCGCCAGCGTTGAAGGCGCCGCCTCCCAAGGCGGAGACCATCAGAGCGAAGGTACGTTTTTCCCATTCTGCATGGAAAATTGGCTCGTCTTCCCCGCGCGGCACTCGACCCAGCCCCTGCATACCGCCAACGTCATGCAGTCCGTTCATGAACCCACTTTACCTAGATATATTTCTACCACCATGGCGATCCTATCCCTTACAGTAGCGCCACACCGATCATGGAATCCCGAGTCACGATTTCAGCCAGCTCTATCTCACTTAGACTCTCGCTTCCAGCAGGACGCTCAGGCAACACCAAATATCGCACTTCGGCCGTGCTATCCCATACTCGGACTTCGCAATTATGGCTTACAGTGAGACCAAATTCCGCCAAAACACTGCGTGGCTCCATGACTACGCGCGCCCGATAGGAGGCCGATTTGTACCATCGTGGCGGCAGGCCAAGTACCGGCCACGGATAACATGAGCAAAGTGTACAGACGATTACGTTATGGACTTCTGGCGTATTCTCAACCACGACCATGTCCGCTCCCTCAACGCCGGTGAAGCCGAGACTTGCGATAGCGGCGGTTCCGTCGCTCAGTAGCCACTCCTTATAGCTTGGTTCTACCCAAGCTTTGGCAACTACCTTCGCGCCGTTATGCGACCCAATCTTGTGTTCATAGGTTTCTATAATTTCGTCCAACCCGCGCTCGTCGACTAAACCCTTATCCAGCAAGAGTGATTCGAGGGCTTTGACCCGGAGGGTGATGTCTTTCGGTTCCTCACCATGCGGGTGGCTTTTTCCCCGTCTAGCGCTCATGCAACTCCTCCTATGTTCGGGAACCTATTAAAGTTTGCTTGTTGGTCTGTGTCGACACCGTATTTGGTGGCGGTTTTAAAACAGCCTCATTGCCGTTAACATTTCCATAAACGTTGTAAAGGTCTCTAATCTATATAGCATAAGGTCATTTTTCTGGTTGGCAGTTCCATCTTCCTGAAAATAATTCGACCCTTGTTCGAGCAGTGACGGCGAACAACATATTTAATCCGCGTAGAACATCATGGTTGCCTATTTTTGACCTCCGCCAAGCCACACCTAGATGGGAGAAAGAGCTGTTTCTAAAGCCACTAAAAGAACTACATGTGCTGGAGAAATGTACTTCCCACTGATAGAGTGGTGGTTTATTCATACCGCGAGGGTGCATCCCATCATACCGCCCCACAGTGCGTCCTCTAAAACAATACGATCGAGAGATCCCATTAAATAGGCGGCTAGCATAACTCCAATAAAACCTGCTAGCCAGGTAGTCGGTATCGTATCAATCTATTTATAGCTCTCGCCACAACGAGTGCTAATGCAAATTATGTAAATGTTAGACTTGAATTATGGACTCAGCTACGCCCCATATAGAAGCAGCACTTTCATTTATTGCTGATGCTGGGTCATATGCAGCACACTATATTTACCCGCTGTCCAGTGGGCGCCAAAATAAGCGACCCCAGCAGGAATTTAAAACTGTCTCTATTTATGATGCGCGCCAATTGTCAACGCCCCCGAGCCTTGATGAGAAAGGCTTTCAACTAATCACATCAGCGACAAACACACGTGATTTCTATGATGAAGAGGCTGTAAGGCGCGACTATTACCCTGAGGTCATAAGGCTGCTCAAGCAGGCACTGGGTGCAAAGGAGGTTATAGTATTTGACCATAACCAGCGCAGCGTAAAACGTGCAAAGGCTGGTCAGCCAGGTGTTCGCTTGCCTGCAGAAAGCGCACACGTTGACTACACACCAACCTCGGGACCACGTCGTGCGCGAGAAGTTCTTTACGAGGCCGACATGTCAGTATACGCGTGTCATCGCATGGCACTGATTAATGTCTGGCGTCCGATTATCGGGCCAGTGCAAGATTTCCCAATCGCTGTGTGCGATCCGTGCAGCTCGACAGAAAATGATTATGTGCAAACGGATATCCATCATTTTAACGAGGATGATTTGGAAAACCCGCAACTTAGCGGTCAAATTTATTCATTACGCTATAACCCGTCCCAACGCTGGTATTACTGTCCAGAAATGAGCACTCAAGAATCTTTGTTGCTGCGAAATTGGGATTCAGCAGTCACAGACCATAGCTGCTTTGCCGCGCATACCGGTTTCAAGAATCCATTTTGTCCGTCAGATGTCACCCCGCGCGAAAGCATTGAAGTGCGTACTTTGGTTATCTTTCCTTAAGGGTCGCACCGCCTTTTCGCGGCCACCAGAGGTAATAATAGGGACGACTAGGAAGGCGCGGTTCTTCTAGCTGACCAGGTTAGGAAGGCGACGCCGCTCAGCATGAGGGCGGCGGATAGCCAAGTATGAAGTTCGTAGCTTTCGTTTTTCAGTAGAATGCCCCAGCCTAGGCCGGCAACAACGATGACGTAGTTGAACTGCGAGAAAAACACCGGTCCGGCCGCCCTCACAATTATCAGAAAGGTCACATACATGAGGCATGTGATAGTGGCGGCGCCGAGGATCGCGACGTCGGCCCAGGCCGAGGGGCCGGGGAATACATATTCCTGGCCAAACAGGAACATCGCGGGAAGCAGCATGACTGAGGCGGCGGATACCAAGCCGCAGGAGAAGCTTATCGGCGGCGAATCCGGCGGGCGGATCAACACCGCCAGAATGTTGGTGAGCGCGAACCCTGCTGGCGCCAGCAGCGCCAGCAGCAGCCACCAGACCATGCCCGATTCCGGTAAATTTAGCTCGGGAATGATCAATAGCAAGATCCCAGCCAGGCCGCATATAATTCCCACCAGGCTCAACGGTTTTAACTTCTCCAGGCCGAATGCTAAGGCCAACAAATAGGTGATCAGCGGCGAGAGAATGACGATAATCGACATGATTCCGACCGGCAGCTTGGTGGAGAGCCAAGTCAATAGTGCAATCGGGGCAGCGATGCCGGTTGCGCCCATGATCAGATAGGCCCTGAGGTGCAGCCATTCCAGGCGCGGCAGCTCGCCCCGCAGTGCGCCGATAGCGAATAGGATTAGCGACGCGCCGAAAGTCTGCCAGAAGGTGAAGGCTATGGCCGGCGTGCCCGAGCCGACGGCAAAATTGTTGAGGGTGAACAGCAGCGGATAGATGGCGCCAATGAAGATCATGAGAAAAACATGAATTGGCGCGGCGCCTTGTATGGCGGGGCGGGAGTTGGCTGCTGTCATGACAGGAGAGCTTCAGGCTGTTAATCAGTGGGTCGGAAGCAGCCAGGCCAAACCAGGCGGGTGGCTGTTGGTCGCGAAGCCGTTTATGGGCTTACTATAACTTCACAGTACGCCTCGATCATGCCGCACTGTGATCACCATATATGCGCCTACTCTCCGCGCACCAGCGGCAGGGGATCATCCCGCAGTATCACTGTCAACGTAGTTTACCCCGGCATGACCCGCACCAAAATCATTGACGAGGAGATGACCCGAGGAGGCACGCAATCTTATTTTAGCATTCATGATGAGCATTGACGGTTGAGTTGACTAGGGCGAACTCGCCAATCTCGATATCTTTCTGGCTTCGCCAGCGGCAAAGGATGTCACCGGTCAAGCCTATAATTTTGATCGTGGGCAGGTCATGGCCTATCAAGACACGGTGCCCAACTCGAACCCCTCATAGGCCTCGGCGGCGACCCTATCGCAAATTTTGCGATAGGCGCCAACACCGCCAAGATAAGGAAAACAGACGCGTGGTTTGCCCGAGATATTCGAACCGTTATACCAAGTGTCGGCCTTGAGGAATAGTGTGCCCTCCGCCACCTCATTGACGTGGGCGGTCCATTTATCCTCGGCTTCGATTGCAGGTTCGATATTGTCAAAATTGTGTGTCTGCAAATAGACAATGCAGTCCGTGATCCAGTCGATATGTTGTTCAATTGAGACCATCATGTTGCTAAGCACTGACGGGCTTCCGGGCCCGGTGACGGTGAAGAAATTTGGAAAGCCGGCAACGGTGAGACCTAAATAGGTGCGTGGTCCGTTTGCCCATTTTTCCTTTAGTGTCACACCGTCGCGCCCGCGCGGATTAATCTTGAACAATGCGCCTGTCATGGCGTTATAGCCGATAGCAAAAACGATGGCGTCGAATTCGTGCGCCACGCCACCTGCGATGAGGCCCGTCGGAGTGATCTCCTCAATCGGCGCGGCCTTGATATCAATGAGATTCACATTATCGCGGTTGAAGGTCTCGTAGTAGTTAGTATCGACACACACGCGTTTGGTGCCGATCGGTAAATTTTTCGGGCAGAGCAAATTAGCAGTTTTCGGATCCTTTACCACCGAACGAATTTTGTTCTCGACAAATAAGCCAACGAGATCGCTCGCTGCCGGGTTGACCAGCAAATCAGTGAAGGCGGAAAGAAAACCGAATGAGCCCCTTTTCCACAACTCTTCTAGTCGGCGGTAACGCTCTTCCGGCGACAGTTCAAATGTGGCCCTGTCAGGAGGGTCGAAGTCAGCACCTACTTGCGAATGGCGGGCTTTTTGCCGTAGTGCGGGATAGTTGGCCTTCCAGTGACGAATAGCCTGTTCGTCGAGCGGTTTGTTCCAGGCTGGAATGCTATAATTAGCCGTACGTTGAAAGACCGTAAGGTGAGCAGCTTGCTCGGCGATGACCGGGATTAATTGTATGCCCGATGAGCCTGTACCAATAACGGCAAACCTCTGGCCGGCGATATCGACGTCCTCTTTCGGCCAATCACCGGTATGATACCACTTGCCCTTGAAGCGCTCGAGCCCCTCGAATTTTGGTGGATCGGGAACCGACAAGCATCCTGTTGCCATGATACAAAATCGGGCCGCAAAATGCTCTTTACCATCGGTCTCAATGTGCCAGCGGTTCGTGAATTCATCGAAATTAGCGCTAATGACTCGCGTTTCGAATTTCATGTCGGGGCGCAGATCAAGTTTGTCGACGACGTAATTGATGTAGCTCAAGATCTCAGCTTGGGTCGCATAACGCTCAGACCAGGTCCATTCAAGTTGGATGTCGTCAGAGAACGAATAGGAGTAGGTCATACTCTCGACGTCGCAACGCAAACCCGGATAGCGATTCCAATACCAGGTACCACCCGGCCCCGGGCCTGCTTCGATGACCTTTGTCTTGAGCCCCAAAGCGCGCAGCCGATGGAGCATATATATTCCGGCGAATCCGGCACCCACGATAATCGCGTCGAATTCCAAGAGGCGCATGGGTAGTCTTCCTCTAGTCGGGCCTGACGGCAAATGTCAGCGCGCGCGTTGGGAGCAGCACTGCGTTATCGCCTGAGCCGGGGTTAAAGATTTGATCGAGGCGGCGGTCCCATAATTCAATCGCTGCGAGATTTTCTTTCAAATAGCCGTGGAGATCAAAATTGAAGTGACTCTGCTCTCCTTATG
The DNA here is from genome assembly GCA_964413115.1 of uncultured Rhizobiaceae bacterium. GTDB lineage: Bacteria > Pseudomonadota > Alphaproteobacteria > UBA828 > UBA828 > PTKB01. The sequence continues at coordinate 6,277 of CAYPSQ010000103.1, forward strand.
GTTCAGCACGCCCGAGATGGCAAGGCGCGGCACTCCGAGTTCGGACAAGTTGGTACCGGTCGCGCGGCCGATGTCGTCAATCCGCCAATTGGTAACGTTGTCATCTTATCTAACTGTTTTTTATGTTCCCTCAGTCGGCCACAGGCCTATCAAGTCGGTCATGTTTGGCGTGTTGTGATATCTGAAAGTTGAAGGCGCGGTGCGGGGAATAGGTGTCATATTTTTCATTGAACAGCCGTGGCTTGATGATACGGAGCGCTTGAGGAGACAACGGCACATCGTGGCGCTATTTTTCCGCTGTCAAGGGGGTGGTGGCCTAAGGCGTGGTTGTAGGATCAACGACGTTCAGGCGGGTGATGAATCTCTGGAAGAATAGTGCAAGCAAGAATGGGGGGATGACTGAAAGCGTACTGGCTGCTGTCAACAGCACAACGTTTTGGGAGATCGCTTGGAGAGATGGCGACAAGGTCTGGGCGCTGCTGCCTCCGGTTAGGATGATGGCGAACAGGAGTTCGTTCCAAGCAAAAAGAAATGCGATAATGAAGGCAGCGCTGATGCCAGGCAACGCCATCGGAATGATCACATGCCAGAGCGCCTGGAGGCGGCTGCAGCCGTCAATTCGTGCGGCACGTTCAACATTGACCGGGAGGGTTGCGAAATAGCCCATCAGGAGCCATGCGATTAATGGGGTAATGCCGGGTAAATAGGTCAAGATCAAGCTGGCATGAGTACCGATCATGCCAATCGACTGAAAAAAGGCGTAATAAGGAATCAGGATGGCGATTGGCGGCAGGACGCGGGTTAGCAGAAGCGTAAAAAGCAAGGTTCTTTGGCCTGGAAAGGTGAAGCGCCCGAACGCGTAGCCTGCCAGCATTGCGATGGCGGTGGATATAATTGCGGTGGGCAACGCCACGATGAAGCTGTTGAGTAGGGCGAGGCTGAGTTGTTTCGTTTGGCCTCCGGAAAGGGCATCCGTTTCGGCGACCCCGAAGATGCGCAAGTAATGACCAAGCGTCGGTTTATCGATAATTTGTACAATGCCCTGCACCAGCTCCGCTTCCGTCATCAACGAAGCCCAAAACATCCAAAAGAAGGGGATCATCGTCCAAAGGAAGACGAATATGGCTGCGACGAGGATAAAAATTTGGAATCGCCGACCCTGGCTCAGGAAATTCCAACCTGCTTTTGAGCGATTCGGGACCCCGAAAAACATGCAA
>CAYPSQ010000104.1:0-7403 GCA_964413115.1 uncultured Rhizobiaceae bacterium
TGGGTACTGCAACCATAGTGCGAACATTAGCCCATAGCGCCAAACCAAACGCTGGTTTTCAAATAGCTTTCGACGCCCATCTGAGCGGTGCTCTAGATGAAACGTTAGCTGGCTATTTCGGTCGTCGTCCATGTTTCGGCGCCTGTGCCAAGCTCTTGCGGTGTTGGAATGGACCCTAATATGATATGAGTGGGGTGGGTTATCCCTAATACGAGGGAGAGCAAGTACGGAATTTCCGAGTTTAGCAAAATAACTGCCCGCAGGGATTATTCCCGCCGCGCGGTTCTTTGCACTGCTTGCGTGTGGCTGCCATGCGTGCCGCCTTGGTCCGGTTAATTCTCCGCAATCGGGACTAACGAATGGTCGTTTAACCACAAAACGCCGCCGCGATTGATGAGTGCGCCGGGTAGCAAGCCCCGCGTCCTTCTATAGGGCACTGTCCCGTCCAAAAGTGATAAAAACGGCTGGGCCGTCGCGTGTTACAGTAAGGAAGCGATTGCTGCCGGCGGCCTGCCATCCGCTCCAACTTCCGTCCGGCCATTGCACGCGGATTTCGGCCTCGCGTTCACCGCCAAGGCCAAAATGATGCCACCCGGCTTGGCCGCTGGCATGGCCACCACCGATGACGACCTCCTTGCGCCACATTTCATCTTCGGCGCGCACTTCGATCCAGGCGCCGATGGCATTACGATTGCCGCCGTCTTTGCGGAGTGCGATCTGTAGCCAGCCGCCGTTGCCATCGGTTCGATTGTGTAGAATTTCGACATTAGCACTGCGGTTGACGACGACGATATCGAGTTGTCCGTCGAGGTCGAGATCGACAATTGCCGCGCCCCGGCTGCGCGCCATATTATCGACACCAGCACGTAACCCTACTTCGCGAAAGCCGCCATTTTTCTGGCCGAGCAGCAAATTGTTAGGGTCCTCGATAGCGCCTTCTTCCATCTGATTTACATTACCCTTGGCGATGAATAGATCCACCAAGCCATCGTTATTGAGATCAGCGAACTGAGCGTGCCAGGCGGTCGACGCCTTGTCCTGATCTCGCCCGGCATAAGGATGTGGCGCCATCACGCCGGCCGGCCCTGCCATGTCGACATAACGCGGCCCGGCTGAAGGGTTGTCGCCCAAGGTCACCAGTTTGTTGGCCATCATGTTGGTGAGAAAATAATCCGGGTAGCCGTCGCCAGTCACATCATGGCTGGCGATTCCCATGCCCCAGATATTGACCTTCTGCCAGCCCTCCTCAGGGCTGTAAAGTGTGGGTTCTGGCGCCAGATGCCACAGCTGCTCTTCGCCTGGTGGCAAATAGTAATATTGGTCATTACTGATTCTGAGATCGCGCCTGCCCGAACGGTCCCAGTCAGAAAACAGAATTGAGAGCGCGCAAAAACCTGGCGTGAGCGTAATCGGTGTCGCAAAATGCTGCGCTGAAAGGCCTGCCGGGCGCAGCAGATAATTGTCGAGGCAGGTATTGAGGCCGCTCTTGCGGTTTTGATCGTCAACGCCGAACGCGGTGTGGGTGGCGGCCCAGGCGTGGCGGTTGACATAGTTGCCGAAAGCCAACGTCGGAAAGCGGTTGTCGTTTTCCCAGGTAGCGCTGAAAGCGGTTGTCCATTCTCCGCCGCCATCGAAGTTGAAGCGGTTCTCGCTTGCTTCGAAGCGGCACGCGCCGAGGCCACGGTAAAATCGGTTGGCCCCGATTCTGAGGACTACGAGATCCATATTTCCATCGCCGTCGACATCGAGCGGATAGGCGCCGGTAGCGCCCTTATCATGCGGCGCCGCGTCGCCGAGCGCGGTAAAGGCCAGACCGCCGTCTTTACTGCTGTCGTTGCGGAACAATTGTGCCGGATTGGCGCCGCCGGCGAAGAACAGATCGGCGTCGCCGTCGCGGTCGCAATCGAATGCCGCGACCCCACCGCCGGTATAATATTCCCACGAGCCGCCATAGATATGCTCGACGCCGGCCTCTAGCGAAACATTCTCAAAACGCGGCTCAGCCGCCTCGTAGTTATAATCGAAAGCTGCCGCGCCGTTCGCCGCCAGCAGGGTGCCGGCAAGAAACGACGCGAAGAATCGGCGCAATCGGATGATCCAGGCTGGCATTATTCTCTCCGGCGCAATTGGCCATACGAAGGCCGCCATGATGCCGTCAAACCGCTGCGGAGAAAAGAGCTGTGCCAACCGACGGCATCGGCGCCGGGGGCGCCGGGCATCAGGCCGGGCGCCAGTTTCGATACAATTTGCACACCAGTTTATGCACCTTCTCGATGCCGCCGGCAAACCCTTGAGGCAGGAGGATCATGAAGAGCAGTACCACCACGCCGAGGGCGATATTGCGCCAATCCGAGAACTCCTTGAACGCCTCGTCTGCCACCATCAGGAGGGCGGCGCCGAGGAGTGGTCCCCACAAGCGACCGATGCCGCCGACCACCAGCATCGATATGAGGAATAACAGAAGCGGGAAGGCAAACAAATTAGTACCGACGGAGCCGAAATGCGCGGCGTAAAAGCCGCCTGCGACAGAGGTCAGGAAAGCCGAAAGGGCAAATACTAGAAGCTGATATTTATACTGGCTGATGCCGCGCGAGCGGGCCAATTCCTCATTGTCGCGGAGCGCGCGGAAGGCCAGCCCCATGCGACTTTTCGTAATTAGGTAGGTGACGATCAGGCCGATAACGAGGAGAGTTAGCATGGAGTAATAATCGCCTATCATCCAGTTCCGCCCGCCGAGCACGGCGCGCCAACCGAAGGAACCGAATTCACCCAGCCCTTGCGAGCCGCCGGTGAAGGCAACGCAATTTCTGGGGTCCTTGACTTGGTTAAGCGGGCTGCAGACAGAATCCGTTTGAATAAGGACAAACAACATCTGCGAGACGGCTAGTGTGAGCAATGCGACATAAATGCCGCGCAAGCGCAGGCAGGCAAGACCGATCAGTACACTGAGTAAAATCCCGCCGACGCCCGCAACCGGGAAGGCGTACCACAGACTCCACTCCAAATAACGCCCGAGCAGTGCCGTGGAATAGGCGCCGAACGCGAAAATCGCGACCTGGGCAAGGGAGAAGATTCCGGCCAGGCCGAACACCAGGTTCCATTGGCTAACCACGGTGGCGTAGCAATAAAGGATCAACGCCGTGGCGAGCAGGTAGCGCGGCGGATTGAGCCAGGGATAGGCAATCGCAATCGCTATCAGGACACCGAAAATGATGAAATCGCGATACTTCACGGCTTTGCCCCGTTCATTGTCTTGCTACCGTAGAGCGCCCGAAAATGCCGGCCGGCTTCCAGATAAGCGCCAGAATGACCAAGATTAAGATGGCCGTGAAGCCGTATTTATCGGCGATCAGAACCTTGACGGTGGCTTCCACCATACCGATCAGGAGCGCCGCGTAGAGCGAGCCCGTGAGATTGCCGAGACCGGCCAGCACGATCACGATAAAGGCTTTCAGCATCAATGCACCACCCATGAGCGGGTGAATTTCCTTGAACGAGGAAAGCATGATGCCGGAAACGCCGGCGAGGGCGCTAGCGAGGGCGAGAACGGTGATGTAGACGTTGCGCACCTGCACGCCCATGAGACGGGCCGCGTCGCGGTCTTGCGCCACGGCGCGGATGGCGCGGCCAAATTTTGTGCGCTTGAGGAACATCCCGAGCAGCAATATCAGGAACAGGGCGGCGCCCCAGATGATGATACGCTGATAGCTCACCGGCACGGTCGCGACGAGAAAGGAATCGGCGCCCATCGAGAGCGGCTGCGCGTAGGGCGAGGTATGAAAAAGCTCGCGCAGGAGCTTGAGAAGGCCCGCTTCCATTGCCATGCCGAGACCGAATGTGGCGATAATGATGGTGGTTTCGAAATCGCGCTGCTTGATCATCCAATGGGCGGAGATGAAATACACCATGGCGCCGACGATGCCGCCGCACAGCATGGCGAATGGCGCTGCCAGCACCAATGGCATGCCGAATAATTCGGCCCACATCAGCGCGAAATAGGCGCCGAGTGTCATGATGATTCCATGCCCCATGTTGAGCATATTGAACGCGCCCCACACCAGAACCAGGCCAACCGCCGCCAGCGCATACAAGGCGCTAAAGGTCAAACCACTCACCAATATTTGAACGAAATAATCCATGCGCTCAGTTTTGCTTTGCTGCTTGTCGGTTACTCGCGTTCATCATCAACCGCCGAGGTATGTTTCAAGCACTTGCGGGTTGGATTGTAATTCCTCGCCACCACCATTCCAGACGATAGAGCCGGTATCGACAAGGTGAATGCGTTCGGCGAGGTCAATGATGCGGCTGGCATTTTCCTCGACCAGTAGAATCGTCCGGCCCTGCGCCTTGAGGTCCCTGATGATGTCGTAAATTTGGTCGATGACGATCGGCGCTAGGCCGAGCGAGGGCTCGTCGAGCATGAGTATCCGCCCGCCTGAAAGCAGCCCGCGGCCAATCGCCAGCATACGCCGTTCGCCACCCGAAAGAGTGCGTGCCATCTGCGAAGCACGCTCTTTGAGGCGCGGCAGCAAGCTGTAAATTTCTTCAACATTCTCCTCAAACGCGGCGTTCGCTGCCTTCAGATAGGCGCCCATGCGCAAATTGTCATACACCGACATCTCGGGAAAAAGCATGTCGCCCTGAGGGATCATAACAACTCCGCGGCTGACGATCCTCTCGGCCTCGAAGCCATCGATACGCTTGCCGTCGAATATGATCTGCCCTTTGTTTGGCTTGACCAGGCCAGCGATGCAGCGCAGTACGGTTGTCTTGCCATGTCCGTTCGGCCCAAGGAGAGTGATCAACTCGCCCTCCGGCACATCAAAACTAATGTCTCGGAGGACATTTTGTCCTTCATACCCAGCATGCACGCCGTCGACACGGAGCAACGCATCAGCCATGTTTTTGCGCCCGCTCATCCATCATATGCTGCAGGCGGTCGGCGGTCCCCTCGCCGAGATAGACTTCCACCACCTTGCGGTCGCTGAGAAGGTCTTGGCTATCACCTTCATAAATTTTTTCGCCGTGATGCATGATGACAACGCGCTTTGAGAGTTGCAGCAAAAAGCGCATGACATGCTCTATTAGAATTATGGTGACGCCTTCGGCAATCAGGCCTTGGACGATAAGCATGACATCGTCGACTTCATGGGGATTGAGACCGCCTACCGGCTCATCGATGAGCAGTAATTTGGGCTCAGTGGCAAGCGCGCCCGCCATCATCAGCAATTTACGGTCGAGAACTGGCAGGTCGCGTACGATCAGGTCAGCGCGATCCTGCAGGTGGCACAATTCCAGCGCCCGGTCGACGCGTTCGTGCATCAAGCGGGAATAGGTCATGCGCGGAAACCAACCCTTGTCGCCGAGCCCGAAAGAGGCACCAACCAAAGTGTTTTCGCGAACGGACATGGTTTCAAAACCAGCGTTCAACTGGAAGGTCCGGGAGATACCGAGATGGCAAATCGCGTCGGGTTTTTTATTGGCGATCGGATGTCCGTCGAGAACAATCGTGCCACTAGTCGCCGGATTGATTCCTGAAATAACGTCTAGGAAGGTGGTTTTGCCGGCCCCGTTGGGGCCACCGATTCCGATGACATCGCCGGGATAGACATTCAGGTCGAAATTGTTAACCGCGGCTAGCCCGCCAAAATATTTAAAAACATTTTGGCAGGCCAGCAACGGCTGCTTATCTCCATTAGACATCGGCCAGCTTGTTATGCTGACTTCTGTTTAGTCTGTTTGCTCTGACTATTTGAGCCAGGGCGGGTTCATCCATTCAGCACTGTCGTAAGGTTCAGGCGCGACGAAGACAACGTCCTTGGTCCAATCCTGACACTGCATGACCAATGTAGGCATGCCGAGCGAGGTATCGTTGGTCTCCGCCGGATATGGTGCAGCGGCCTGGCCCCACATATATTTGATGGTGCCGACGACGCCACGATAAATCTGCTCGCGCAGGAAGTGACAGACCTTCTTATTTTGCTCGATGCCGTCATAGGGTACGCCAGTGCCGCCTGCGCGGGCTGCTGCGATAGCCCAAGTGAAGTAGGAATCATAGACCTGGCCGGCGACGCTTGGGGCCGCATCGGCTCCATAACGATCCCGTGTCTTCTTGTAGAAGGCGAGGCCAATTTCATCCTGCAACGCGCCGATCGTGGTCGAGCAGAACACGCCTTCTCCGGTTTCCTTGACGATGTCGAGGAAGGCCCGGAGCTGCAGGGCATACTGTACATAGAGCAAGCTCTGCGATGGCGCCTCCGCAAAGCCCGTCACTAGACCCGTCTGATCAGACGGGAAACCATGGGTGGCGGCAATCAGCGCCGGAGCTTCGGCGCGTGATTTCACCAACGAGGGTCCCCAGTCATCAACCGGCTGTGTGACCATATCATCAATCACGAGGTCCCAACCGAAGAGGGGCGCTGTGTCGCGGACGCCGCCGGCGATGGTGGTCGCATAGTCGATGCTGCCCGAGAACAGCGCGATCTTGTTGTTCGGGCGTTTCCATTTACCGGTGCGCTCCAATTCGTCCAGGAAGTAGATCAGGCCAGGGCCATAGTAGTATTCTGACGGGTCGTCCTGGAAGATGCAGTAATAACGGTCAGGATTGTCGCGTACTGCAATTTGATGGCCATACTGGGTATTATCATGCAGGTAAGGAATGCCCGCATCCGCGACTGTGTCGTATTCAGCTCGCACGGAAGTGGTATTGTAGCCATTAATGATCGCGTGAACATTATGACGGTCAATTAGGCGGCGTGCCGCTGATGTCACGGTCTCAGCGGTGATTTCTTTGGTGTCTTCGATATGCAATTCGAGCGGACGGCCCAGGATACCGCCATATTCATTAATTTCTTCGATGGCCAACTCGATACCATATTGGAAGTTGCGCGCATCGTCCGCGCCCCAGCCGGTGATCGGCAGCATGGCGCCGACCGGTATTGGGTCGCCATCGGCCTTGGCGCCGTTGTTGAGCGCGACCAATGTATTGGCGCCGGCTACGCCCATGGCGCCGATCGCCACAGAGCCCGCAGTCGACATGAAGCCGCGCCGCGTCGGGTTGAGAGCATTAAGCCCACCTGTGGCTTTCATTTCCTCGTCAAATTTCTGTTTCTTTGTTTGTTTGTTGCGATTGTACCACTGCATCAGAAGCCTCCCGTAGATTGGTTGCGTTCATTACACCTAATCCGAAGACAAGGCGGTGATGTATCGAGGTGCTGCCCAAAAAACGAGCCACAGCATTTACCGCAGTGCGCACAAGCCAGCACATTAATATTCTTCATCTTGCATCACTCGAAACCAAATATCGAGGATAATTAGAAGGTTTATTTTGTTCAGCCAGGATAAATTGCTTGACGTTCGAGACTCGAAGTTCACAGATTCGTATGGGTTTCCAGAGAATTTAG
>CAYPSQ010000105.1:0-7197 GCA_964413115.1 uncultured Rhizobiaceae bacterium
TTGATGCCGCGCACTTCATTGACAATGCGGTTGGAAACGGCGCCAAGGAAAGCCATGTTAAAGGGATAGAAATCGGCCGTCATGCCGTCGGTCGAAGTCACGGCGCGGAGCGCACAGACAAATTCATAGGTACGGTGATCTCCCATCACCCCCACCGTGCGTACCGGTAAGAGGATGGCAAAAGCCTGCCATATCTCATCATAGAGGCCGTGACTACGGATTTCCTCAAGATAAATTCGATCAGCTTGGCGCAGGATTTCGGCTTTTTCCCGGCTTATGGTGCCTGGAATACGGATGGCGAGCCCAGGCCCGGGAAAAGGATGCCGCCCAACCAAGCTTTCAGGCAGGCCGAGTTCGTGACCAAGCGCGCGCACTTCGTCTTTGAACAATTCGCGCAGCGGTTCGACCAGCGACATGTTCATGCGCTCCGGCAAGCCGCCAACATTATGGTGCGATTTTATCGTCACGCTAGGTCCACCAGAAAACGAGACGGACTCGATCACATCCGGATATAACGTGCCCTGCGCGAGGAACTCGGCACCACCGAGCTTTTCTGCTTCTTCCTCAAACACTTCGATAAAGAGGCCACCAATGATCTTGCGCTTGTCTTCGGGGTCCTCGACCCCTGCGAGCTTACCAAGAAACAAATCGCCGGCGTCGCGATGGCTGAGCAGGATGTTGTAATGCTCCTGGAATATCTCCACCACTTCATCGGCCTCGCCGGCGCGCAGCAGACCATGGTCAACGAAGATGCAATGCAGCTGATCACCAATCGCCTCATGGATGAGAACTGCAGCAACCGAGGAATCGACGCCGCCTGACAACCCGCACACTACGCGCTTATCGCCAACTTGATCGCGGATAGCTTGAACGGCCTGGGCACGGAACGCCGCCATCGTCCAATCGCCCGCGCACCCCGCGACACGATGAGCAAAATTGGCGAGGAGCTGCGCGCCATGCGGCGTATGCACCACTTCAGGATGGAACATGACACCATAGTAGCGCCTGGCGTCATCGGCGATGACGGCAAACGGCGCACCCTCTGAGGTGCCAGCGACTCGAAAGCCCGGCGGAATGTCCGTCACCCGGTCGCCATGGCTCATCCATACCTGCTCGCGCTGCCCGGTGTTCCAGACGCCATCGAAGAGCGCACAATCCTCCGTTACCTCGAGCATGGCGCGGCCGAATTCCCGGTGGTCCGAACTCTCAACAGCACCGCCAAGTTGGGCGCAAAGCGTTAGTTGGCCGTAACAAATACCTAGAAGTGGCACGCCGAGGTCGAACACTGCCTGCGGCGCGCGCGGTGTGCCGGCATCCGTGACCGAGGACGGACCGCCTGAAAGAACAATGCCGTTGGGCGCGAACGCTCGCACCGCATCATCGCCTTTATCAAACGGCATGATCTCGCAATAGACATTGGCTTCGCGCAAGCGCCGCGCGATCAATTGCGTCACCTGGGAGCCAAAATCGAGAATTAGAATGCGGTCGCTCATCAGCCCGACACGCTGTCTAAAAACTGGAAATTCGACAAATTTGCCAAGTTCGCCATGTCGGCTCCGCATTCATGATCGAGCGGAGCTCCGCCACGGCGTCATACTGTCCGTGTGACGGCTACGACAGGTTCAAACCCAGCTCGTCCAGCCTTCTATCCTTGTCGCGGTGACAGGGCAAGTACGGCGCTACCAGTTTTCGGAATCGAGATCCAATAGGGCCTGCTTATCAGCACTGGCGTTATAGCGTTTGATAGCATTGCGCAATTTGACCGTCTCTTTGCACTGGTTGCCGCACAAATCTTTAAGTATCGCGAGCTGTGCTTGGGCCATCGCCGTATCACCAACCAACAGATAGGTTTGGCCAAGATATTCATTGGCGCCACGATGTCTGGGATCGAGGTCAAGTGCCTTGGCGTAGGCCTCGAATGCCGGATCGGCTTCCCCCATGCGACGGTAGGAGTAGCCCATCAAATTATAGGCCTCAGCATTTTTAGCATCCGCAGCAACCGCTTTCTTGAAATAAGTGATCGCCTCCTGCCAATCCCCGTTGCCGAAGGACTGCTGGCCGCGATCAAAATCACTATTATTGCTGCTGGAATTGCTCGAATCGTCATTGCCGGTGCTCGCCGCCTCGGCGCCTGCACCCGGCAACAAGGCAGGTGCAGCGGCTATCACCGCAACCACGAAGCTTGCGATTAAAATCTTCCTGAATTGTCTCATGTCTTAGTCTCCCGCCCCCAAATGATTTACATGTCCTAATGCACTGCGCCGCACCAATTATACACCAACGCAGAATGTTGAATGTAGCAGACTAACATATAGTTGATTGTACCGCCGGGATCATAGGAATAACGAACAAAAATATGAGTTGTAGGCGCCCGGGTGAAAATCTATCCCGATTGTGGATAGTTAGGCGGCTCGCGGGTGATAGTCACGTCATGCACATGGCTTTCGCGGAGACCGGCCGAGGAAACCCGCAAAAAGCGGCAATTGCTGCGCATTTCGGCGATCGAGCGGTTACCGGTATAGCCCATCGCTGCACGTAAGCCGCCGACCAGCTGATGCACCACACCCCCGACCGGTCCTTTGAACGGCACTCGTCCCTCGACCCCTTCGGGCACGAGTTTGAGTTGATCTGAGATTTCCTGCTGGAAGTATCGGTCGGCAGAGCCACGCGCCATCGCACCGAGCGAACCCATACCCCGATAGGATTTATAGGAGCGCCCCTGATAGAGAAAAACCTCCCCCGGGCTCTCTTCGGTGCCGGCAAACAGCGAGCCGATCATGGCACAACTGGCGCCGGCACCGATGGCCTTGGCGAGATCGCCGGAGAATTTAATGCCGCCGTCTGCGACAATCGGAATATCCTGCTCGCGCGCTGCATCAACACAATCAATCAAAGCCGTCAGCTGCGGCACGCCAACGCCGGCGACCATGCGGGTGGTACAGATCGAACCGGGCCCGATACCGACTTTGATCGCGTCCACACCGGCATCTATCAGCGCCTTGGCCCCGTCCGCAGTGGCCACGTTACCGCCAAGTACTTGAGCCTGGTTGCTTAGTTTTTTGATGGCTGCAACGGCGCCGAGTACACCGTCGCTGTGACCGTGCGCGGTATCGACGACGATCATATCCACGCCCACTTCCAACAACGCTTCGGCGCGGCGCAGGCCGTCTTCGCCAACACCGGTCGCGGCGGCCACGCACAAGCGTCCCTTTTCATCCTTGGTGGCGTTAGGAAAATCGTCGGAGCGCTGAATATCTCGTACCGTGATCATGCCAACGCAGCGGTAGTCTTCGTCCACCACCAAGAGTTTTTCGATGCGGTGGCGGTGCAATAGCCGCTTGGCCTCCTCCGGATCGACGCCCTCGCGCACGGTGACCAGATTGTCCTTGGTCATTAACTCGTAAATCGGCTGTTTGGTATCACTCGCGAAACGCACATCGCGGTTGGTGAGAATTCCAACCAGGCGGCCATTGCCATCCTCGACCACGGGAATGCCCGAAATACCGTGCCGCTCCTTCAACGCTAGAGCATCCGCCAGGGGCCGCTCGGGCGAAATGGTCAGCGGGTTGACCACCATGCCAGCCTCGAACTTCTTAACCCGACGTACTTCATCAGCCTGGGCGGCGATATCCAAATTTTTGTGCACCACGCCAATGCCGCCAGCCTGGGAGATGGCGATGGCAAGGCGGCTTTCCGTCACCGTATCCATGGCGGCGGAGAGAATCGGAATACCTAGCTCAATGGTAGAGGTTAGACGAGTACGGAGGTCGGCTTGTCCAGGCAAAACTTTTGACGAAGCGGGTTCAATTGAAACGTCATCAAAAGTCAGCGCTTCCCGGATTTGCATGCTTTCTCCCAGCTAGAAATTGGAGCGCAATATACACCAAACTGCCGCGCCGCCAAGTTCGATGCACTCGCCGCTCATTGGGCCCCGCGGAATCCTTGCGCTACGACATAAACCTCTGCTGAATCTGCGCGGCTGGCCGGGGGCTTGGCATGGCGCACCTTGGCAAAGCCGCGCTTCAAACGGTCCAGCAAGTGACGCTCCGTGCCGCCTTTGAGTACCTTGGCGACGAAGGCGCCGTCTACGGCCAGGGCCACTTCAGCGATATCAAGCGCCGCACCGCACAGCGCCATGACCCGGATATGGTCAGTTCCAGTGTGACCGGTCGACGGCGCCGCCATATCGCTTAGTAAGAGATCGGTCTGTCCACCCAATGCCGTTCGCATTGCGGGCAGCGAATCTATGTTGAGAGCATCCAATTGCAATGCCGTCACCCCGGCCAGGGGTTGCAATTCGGTAACATCTACCGCAACCACGGCAGAGCCTGGCGCGACCCGCGTCAGCGCAACCTGGGACCAGCCGCCTGGCGCCGCGCCCAGATCCAGCACCCGGCGAACACCCTTGAACAGCTTAAAGCGCTCATCCAGTTCGATTAGTTTATACGCCGCGCGCGAGCGGTATCCCGCATCCTGCGCGGCCTGTACATAGGGATCGTTGAGTTGGCGCTGCAGCCAGCGCGTTGACGAGGGCTTGCGCCCACGCGCCGTCTTGACTCTAACCGAAGTGCCGCGGCGAGAACCGGAAATATTGCGCCGGCTCATACCGGTATATCATCGGCGCGCATCATTCCGAGCAAAATGCCTTCGCGCAGGCCGCGATCGGCGACGCGTACGATTTCTGCCGGACAGGCGCGCAGGATTGTTTCCAAAATAGCACAGCCTGCGACCACTACGTCGCCACGACCGACACCTATACAGGGCTCGGCTGCACGCTCTTGAACATCCATCGCTAATAGGCGGTCAACTTGGCAGCGAATATCCTCAAAGGTCAGGCGAAAGCCATCCACCTGGGCTCGATCGTAACGCGGCAAGCCGAGGTGAAGACCCGCAAGTGTCGTGACCGTGCCTGAAGTACCCAGTACTTGGAGCGAGCCGTCAGACAACGGATCGCCAATACCGAGGCCTGCGACAAACGGAGCAACCAATGCTTCCGCTTCGACCATCATGGCATCATAAGTTTTGGCCGCTATATCGCCGCCGCCATGGCGCTCGGCCAAGCTGACAACGCCGCAGGGCAGCGATGCCCAGGCGACCAGGTCTGGGGGGGCGCCATCAGCCAGACTGACCCAGATCAACTCGGTACTACACCCGCCAATATCAAAAATCAGCGCGTGCGACGCTGTTGCTTCCAACAGCGGCGAACAGCTATCCAGCGCGAGGGATACTTCTTCACGGCCGTCAATGATTTCTATATCCAGTCCGGCTTCGGCCGACGCCCGGGCGAGGAAGGCATCGCAATTTCCGGCCAGGCGGCAAGCCGCCGTGGCCACACCACGAAAGCGCGTAACTCCCCGCCGGCGGAGCTTGCCCGCACAGACATCAAGCGCCGATAAGGTGCGAGCCATCGCCGCGTCGGACAGGCGACCTGTCTCGGCAACACCCTCACCGAGGCGGACGATGCGTGAAAATGCGTCGATCACGCGAAAACCCGACGGCTCCGGTTTTGCCACCAGCAGGCGGCAATTGTTGCTACCGAGATCGAGGGCGGCGTATACCGCGTTGCCTGCCCGCAGTTCCGGGTGCGGCGCGATGTCGAGCGTCAAATAGCCCTCCCTTGTATCTGTGCCGGCAGCATGCCGCCGGGCCACCCGCACCTAACAAATTTGGTCAAGGTTCATAAAAGTATTACACCGCGCATGGTTATATTGGCAATGCGCGCGGTCACCGGTTGACAATGCTTGGCGAGAGCTTAATTTTGGCGCCAGGCCTAAGCCTGCTGGGGGATCGTATAATGGTAGTACAGCGGACTCTGACTCCGTCAGTCGAGGTTCGAATCCTCGTCCCCCAGCCATCTCAATTATCTTGAATCATTTGGTTTGCCGGCCAATGGTGCGATCACAGCGCATGCCTATACCGGACCGTGGCGGCGGACTAAATTTCGCTGCAAAAATCCTGGAACTTGCCACCAACTGAGCGTGGGTATCCTCGTTAAAGCTAAATTCCAGCTCGAAAGGGAGGCCGAGTTCAGAGTGGATCACCAGCCGTAAATTGCGAAATTCTCTGGCGCACAAGCCGCCCGGTCCCAGATTCACCTCGTGCGTCTCGTGGCTTTGATGTCATTAAGCCGCTTGCGGTAAAACGATACGTTCTCACGGCTATGATGCAGCAACTCCGCAGCTTGGCGATATTGCTGTGCGTACAACTTCTCCGGCATCTACCGCTGGCTTTATACCAACTGAAACAAGTGCAACAAAATGATATTACCGTTGCCCGCGGGCATCACCGGCCAGCCGATTTGGCCATGGTAGAGACCGGCGTCGGAATTTCGCCAGCGGAGGACCAGTCTTTCAAGATACCATGCCGGGCTCAGCCCTTTATGATCGGCATCACCTCGGCAGCAAAACGCTCCATCGCCTCAAGGGATTGCGAAAGTGATGGCCGCATAAAATTGAACACCATACTCTTGACCCCTATTTCTGCCATGTGTGCGACATCTTCAGCTGTTTGTTCCGAGCTGCCGAGCAGGATATGGCGGCTGCCGTCATCCACCGTCACTGGGTCATCCTCTCGGTACCACACCGCCCAAAAGGACATCTCGATAGAGGCCGGATCGCGCCCCGCCTGTTCTGTCATGTCGCGCAATTTCCTAGCCCGCACGGCGAAGCGCGCCACTGTATTGAGCGGATGTTTGGGGCTGATGCCGACCGGATACCAACCATCACCGTGACTCACGGTGCGACGAAGTGCGGCCATGCTATCGCCGCCAATCCATATCGGGGGATGCGGTTTCTGCACCGGCTGAGGGCGGAAATAGATATCCGAAATATTGACATATTCGCCACTGTAACTGGGCTCCTCGCTCGTCCACATAGCACGGAAAGCCTCAATATACTCGTCCGTCACTTTGCCCCGCGCTGCGAAGGGCGGCGCGGAAACGATCTTGAATTCCTCTTCCATCCAGCCGGCGCCACAGCCGGCGATCACGCGACCACCCGACATCACGTCGATGGTTGAAAGTATCTTCGCCGTGAGAACCGGCTCGCGGTAGGGCAACACCAACACCGAGGTCAGCAGCCGGGCTTTTTGCGTCATCATGGCGAGCGATGCCATTAGCGCGAGCGGCTCCAACGCCGCGCCGCTATCAAAAGAGTCCGTCTCTCCGGTTGGTGTGTACGGATATACCGGACGAAATTT
>CAYPSQ010000106.1:0-2757 GCA_964413115.1 uncultured Rhizobiaceae bacterium
GGCGAAGATCACGGTGAATAGGTGAGACGGGATGCCAAGGGCCTGCAGGATGATGCCAGAATAGAAATCGACGTTAGGATATAACTTGCGCTCGATGAAATATTCATCTTCCAGCGCGATCCGCTCTAACTCTCTGGCAATGTTAAGCATTTCATTATCCAGGCCTAAATCGTCTAGCACTTCATGGCAGGTTTTGTGCAGTACTTTTGCGCGCGGATCATAATTTTTGTAAACCCGATGACCAAAACCCATCAAGCGGAAGGGGTCGTCCTTGTTCTTGGCCTTGGCGACAAATTCTGAAATTCGATCCACGCTGCCGATTTCATCAAGCATGTGGACGACGGCTTCATTGGCGCCGCCATGCGCTGGGCCCCAAAGGGTCGCAATGCCGGCCGCGATGCAGGCATAAGGATTTGCGCCCGACGATCCAGCGAGGCGAACCGTCGAAGTCGAGGCATTCTGTTCATGATCCGCATGCAGGATCAATATGCGGTCCATCGCTTTCGCCTGTATGGGATTAATTTCATAGTCCTGACACGGAACCGCAAACAGCATATGCAAGAAATTTTCGGAATAATTCAGATCGTTGCGCGGGTATACAAAGGGTTGGCCGATGGCATATTTATGGGCCATCGCCGCGATCGTCGGCATTTTTGCGATGAGACGGTGCGACGCAATCATCCGTTGGCGCGGGTCCTGAATGTCTGTGGTGTCATGATAAAACGCCGCCAAGGCACCTACGACGCCGATCATCACTGCCATCGGGTGGGAATCGCGCCGAAAACCCCGAAACAAGTAATTAATTTGCTCTTGCACCATGGTGTGCTGGGTAATGGTGGCGTCGAAATTCTGTTTTTGATGAGCATTCGGAAGTTCGCCGTAAAGCAGCAGATATGCGACTTCGAGAAAATCACTATTCTCTGCTAGGTCGTCGATGGCGTAGCCACGATGAAGGAGCGTTCCTTCATCGCCGTCGATATAGGTAATCTTAGATTCGCACGAGCCGGTGGAGGTAAATCCAGGGTCATAGGTGAATTTTTCTGTGCCGCCGTAAAGGTTGCGAACATCAATCACGGACGGTCCCAAGCTTCCTGTGATGACAGGAAGCACTGTGGTCTGACCGGTTGCGTTATCTGTCAAAGAGAAGGTTGCGTTATCGGAGGATGAACCTTTCTGCGCATTGGCGGTCATAAATTTTCCTATCTTAAATGTGGACAGCAAGTGATTTCAGGCGAATTTATCGTGCGGAGAACCACTTGTCCCAGTTCTACGATGATAGGCCTGAAAGCAGTATTTATCAATTCTGCAGGCTAGCTAGGGTGCCTGTGTGGCAACGTCGCTCAACCGGCCGAGAGATTCCTCTCGTCCCAGAGATATCATCACGTCGAAAATACCGGGAGATACAGATTTTCCAGTCAAAGCTGCTCTTAGAGGCTGTGCAACGTCTCTCATTTTCAATGCATGGCTGTTAATAAAGCTGCTAACTGCCGGTTCGAGATTTTCCGCTCGCCAATCGTCTAAGGTTTCTAATTCGGTCAACAATTCCGTCAAAATTATTCGGCTGGCCGGTGTTATGTATTTTGTGGCCTTTTTATCAAGATGTAGAGGGCGTTGAAGGAATAAAAATAGTGCATTTTCAGCTACTTCAAGAAGGTTGTTAGCTCTTGTTTTGAGGCTTGGCAACAAGGATTCCAGACGTTCAAGCAGAGCTGGATCAGGCGTTGATTCAAGTAAGTTCGCAATGTGCGGCTCGAGTAGCGAAAGCAGACTACTGTCATTCGCTTGGCTAATGTAATAGCCGTTGAGACTGTTCAGTCTCTCAATATCAAAGCGCGCCGGTGATCGGCCGATCGAAGAGAGCTCGAACCACTCGATAGCCTGCTCGCGCGAGATTATTTCATCATCACCATGGCTCCATCCTAAACGCAGAAGGTAGTTGCACATGGCTTCGGCAAGAATGCCCATTTCGGCATAATCAGCAACCGCAAGCGCTCCATGGCGCTTAGAAAGCTTGGTACCGTCGGTTCCGTGAATTAGGGGAATATGCGCATATTGGGGCGGCTGCCAGTTAAACGCCAAAAATAGCTGCGTTTGCCGCGCCGCATTCGTCAGATGATCGTCGCCGCGTATCGCATGGGTCACGTTCATGTCGTGATCGTCGGCCACGACGGAAAGCATATAGGTCGGCGTGCCGTCTGAGCGCAGAAGGATCATGTCATCTAGTTGTGCATTGGCAACGCGTACTGCTCCCTGAACCAAATCCTCAACAACCGTTTCACCGGCGATTGGCGCCCTGAAACGGATAACCGGTGTGATACCCGCTGGGGCTTCGGCGGGGTCGCGGTCCCGCCAGCGCCGGTCATAAAGCATGCGCCGTCTTTCCGTTCGCGCCTGTTCACGCATTTCGGTTAGCTCATCCGGCGTGCACCAACAGCGATAGGCATGTCCGGTCTCAAGCAATTGTAGCGCAAGCTCGGTGTGCCGCTCGGCGCCATTAAATTGGAATACGACGTCCCCGTCATGCGCGAGGCCGAGCCAGTCAAGACCATCGAATATGGCTTGAACGGCCTCATCGGTCGATCGAGCACGGTCTGTGTCTTCGATACGAAGTAGAAATTTGCCGCCGGTATGGCGCGCATAGAGCCAATTGAAAAATGCAGTCCTGGCGCCGCCGACATGAAGAAATCCGGTGGGCGACGGAGCGAATCTAGTAATGACGGTCATGCTTTCTTGGCCACCATTCAAAGGCTAGTGTTG
>CAYPSQ010000106.1:2857-6887 GCA_964413115.1 uncultured Rhizobiaceae bacterium
GTGTAAGGTAATTAACTGTTTTGATTTGGTGCTAAATCGTGCCTAGGTGAGTACGGTTGATGAAACGCTAGGGAACAAGCCTCGGTTGTAGCTCTGGTAAGCCAAGATGATTTAAACAATCGGCGGGCAGCGGTATCAATAGTTACGTATGATTCCGGCTAGTCGGCCCTGCACGCGCACTCGCCCAGGGCCAAAGATCCTCGTCTCATAGGACTTGTTGGCAGGCTCAAGTGCAATGGATTCACCCTTGCGCCTGAGCCGCTTCATCGTGACTTCCGCCTCATCTACTAATGCGACCACAATGGTACCGTTTTCTGCAGTTTCGCAGCGCTCGATGACAGCCGTATCACCATCTAGAATACCGGCCTCAATCATGGAATCACCGTCGATTTCAAGCGCGTAGTGATCCCCTTTGCCCAACATTGTGGCCGGTATATTGATAGTGTTTGACTCATCGCGTAACGCTTCGATCGGCATGCCCGCGGCAATTCGCCCATAAAGAGGCAGTGACACACTCCCCGAAGGTTCGGCTACGTGATTGCTTCGGTTTTGGCTGAAGCCACCTTCGATGACACTGGGATGGAAGCCTCTAGTCCCTGATTCGTTGACTTCTGAGTGATGCGACGGCGGCAGCTTGGTAATTTCTAAGGCACGTGCGCGATGCGGCAGACGGCGGAGAAATCCCCTTTCTTCAAGCGCCGTAACAAGGCGATGGATGCCGGATTTGGACTTGAGGTTTATCGCCATTTTCATCTCTTCGAATGACGGTGCCGTGCCATTGTTTTTCAGATATCCATCGATGAAGAGCAGTAGTTCAAGCTGTTTTTTTGTCAGCACATCAGGCCCTCCACGAAATGAACAAAATAGAAACTGTTCATAATGTTCTATTTTAGTTCTTTTTGCCTGTCAAGAAATTATCGGAGAAATTGGGGCCCGTAGACGCGAATTTTAGATTAGTGGAATGTCCGACGAAAAAGGGATGACCTTGACCATATCGCCGGCCGACACTGCTGGGTCGAACGGTGGACGCACGATCAGCGCTTCGGATTGGACTAGGAGGGAGATCATCGAACTGTCTTGACGCTCAAAGGGTGAAGCTAAAAGTTCGCCGCTCGGTCCCGCGCACAAAGTCGCCCGTAAATAATCCTGCCGTTCATCGTTGGTCGCCAAATTCCGGTCAATCCGTGCCGGCAATTCGGGCGCTGCCTCGTTCGCGAGGCCAAGCATGCGGTGAATGGCCGGGCGCAAAAAAATAACCGCGCAGACAAGTGCCGAAACGGGATTCCCGGGCAGGCCAAGCACGCGGGTATCGGCTATCGAGCCAAAGATAAGAGGCTTGCCAGGGCGCATGGCGATTTTCCAGAAATCCAGTTCAAGTCCGATCTCACCTAGTACACTTTGCACGAGATCATGATCGCCCACCGAGGCGCCGCCCGTGGTTAGCAAAATGTCGGCACCCTTCGCGCCCGCCGCCATCGCCTTCAGTCCTTGCCGGTCATCCGGGGCTATCCCTAGATTGAGTGGTTCGCCGCCATAAATTTTCACGGCGGCGGCAAGCGCATGTGAATTTGAGCTGACGATCTGGTTGGGCCCAATTGGTTCGCCAGGCATCACAATTTCGTCGCCAGTCGCCAGGATCGCCACACGCGGTTTGCGCCGCACCACAAGCGAAGGATAGTTCATGCTTGCTGCATAGCCTATGGCACGAGGTGTCAAGCGTTGCCCTGCCTTAAGGCCGATGTTGCCGGCGCTAAAATCCAGACCGGCAGGGCGCATGAATTGAGCTTTGCGTGGCGCTTTTAGAACTGTGATCTGTTGTAGGTTGGACTCAGTATTTTCCTGAATGACGATCGTGTCAGCGCCGTTTGGCACCCTCGAGCCGGTAAAGATGCGGACTGTTTCACCCCGGCCAAGAGTTCCTTCGAAATGCTGTCCGGCAGGGACATCACCAATTTCCTTAAGTGTTACCGGCGCCTCTCTGACATCTTCAGCACGTACCGCATACCCGTCCATGGCCGAAACATCGAATGGTGGTTGCGTCGTTCGCGCCACCACGTCTTCCGCCAGAACGCGGCCAACCGCTTCACCGAGCCATACGGTTTCGCCGGCCAACGGTTCAAACGCACCGGTGATTCGTGTGATGGCTTCGGCAACGGGTATCATTCGAGCGTCGTCCTAATGCAGGGGAGATTCAGTCTTGGACAAATTCGCCGGACTTGCCGCCGGCCTTGTGAGTCAGCCGCAAGTCCGTGATGCGCATCCCGCGGTCGACGGATTTGCACATGTCGTAGACCGTCAGCGCCGCCACGGAAGCTGCGGTCAGCGCCTCCATTTCAACACCGGTGCGCGATTTGACGCGGCACGTGGCAGAGATATCGACCGCGTTTCGTTCGCTGTCACAAACCAGATCTACCTCAACCGCGTTCAGCCCCAGCGGATGGCAGAGCGGTATCAGATCAGACGTGCGTTTGGCCGCCATGATCCCGGCGAGCCGCCCAACCTGCAGCACGTCGCCTTTCTTGACGCCGCCGGTGCGGATCAATTGCAGCGTTTCAGGTTGCATAAGAACGCTGGCTTGGGCGGTGGCGCTGCGTTCGGTGACCGCTTTATCCGAGACGTCGACCATGCGGGCACGGCCGTCATCGTCAAAATGGGTAAACGAGGCCATGTTTAGACTCTTCCTTCCACGCCGCTATCGCCGGTGAGCAAGATTCTAGTGGCTAAGGCTACATCGGCCTGACGCATCAGCGATTCGCCGACCAAGAAGCGCGTCACGCCAAGCCTGGCCATGCGCATCAAATCAGCATGAGAATTGAGGCCGCTTTCGCAAACCACGTCGCACCTGGCCGGTATACCGGGCAGCAATTGTTCCGTCGTCGCCAAGTCGACAGCGAGCGTTTTGAGGTTTCGATTGTTGATGCCTATCAGCGCCGCGCCAAGTGCTACAGCGCGCTCCAGCTCCGCGCCGTCATGCACTTCCACCAACACGTCCATGCCGAAGGTCTCCGCGGTGGATTTCAATTCCGCCGCCTGGATGTCTGAAAGCGCCGCCATGATGAGCAGGATACAATCGGCGCCAAGCGCCCGCGCTTCGACAATCTGATAGGGGTCCAGCATGAAATCCTTGCGCAACACCGGGATCGCTACCGCGGCGCGGGCCTGGGCGAGGAAAATGTCCTCGCCATCGAAATAGGGCTTGTCGGTGAGCACCGAAAGACAGGCAGCGCTCCCGGATTCATAGGCGCGCGCCAAGGTTTCCGGATCGAAGTCGGGTCGGATGAGGCCTTTGCTGGGAGAGGCTTTCTTCAACTCGGCGATAAGCGCCAGGCCGCCATTCTCCGACGCCCGGGTCAGAGCAGTTGCAAACTCTCGCGGCGTGGCAGCACTGTTGGCAGCGGTCTCCAGTGCGGCAAGCGATCGGTGCTGTTTAGAGCGCGCGATGTGGTCGCGCTTGTCGGCACATATTTTGGCGAGAATATCGCTCATGCCGCACGGTTGGTAATCGCGACCAGCTCGTCAAGCGTTGCGCGCACCGCGCCTGAATCGATGGCTTCAGCCGCCGCCGCGACGCCGTCGCGCAATGTCTCCACTCGGCCGGCAACGATTAAAGCGGCAGCGCTGTTGAGGAGCACGATATCGCGGATCGGCCCCGATGCGCCGCCCAGAACCGCCGCCATGGTCCGGGCATTTTCGTCGCCGTCGCCGCCTTTGATGGCGTCCAGCGATGCGCGCCCCAGCCCGGCCTCTTCAGGCGTCACTTCGAAGCGCCGCAATTCGCCGTTGCGCAGTTCCACCACATCGCTCGGGCCAGTGATCGTAAGCTCATCGGTACCGTCGGAACCATGCACGACCCACACCCGCTCGGAGCCTAAATTACGCAGCACTTCGGCCATAGGCTCCGCCCAGACTCCGTCAAACACGCCGATGAGTTGGCGCTTCGCACCCGCCGGGTTCGACAGGGGTCCCAATAAATTAAAAATGGTGCGGGTTCCCAATTCGACCCGGGTCGGCGCCACATGGCGCATTGCCC
>CAYPSQ010000107.1:0-6676 GCA_964413115.1 uncultured Rhizobiaceae bacterium
CATTCTGCGTCTCATGGAAGGTAATATCGGCGCGGACCAACGGATTTTCGTGCCCTCCGATGCCTGGTGTATTGACCAACATTTCTTCGCATACCACGAGATAAATATCGGTGTGACCAACCGAAGAAGCGACTACATATGCATCGGGCGGCGTGCCGAGGGAGCGGTCGGCGCGGTCGAGTTCGAGGCCAGCAGCACCGTTGCCGATCAAACCAAAATCGCCGATTTTCTCGTCCTTGCTGATGCCATCAAAGATAAATTTGACCTTTGTTTTGTAGCTGTCAGGGTTGCGCACATAGTAGGACGAGATATCGAAGCCCTGGGCAGTAAAGCCGACGCCAAGAATTTTCTGCGGTGGGCGGCCGTTGCGTCGCCAGAGCCCACCATACTCGCCTGAAAAGCTGTGATAATATTCGCCTGTGCGTGCCTCCCAGGTGCGGATACCGTCCTCGTTGCGCCTGACCTCGATCACGCCGGGCAGTTCACTGTGATATTGGATGCGCCAGTACCAGCCATTAGCGCCGAGATACATCAGCCGCCCGCCGCGCCGCTGGTAGGCATCCATCGCGTCCCACATTTCCTTCGAATGATATTCCGGGTGGGTGCTGCTGACGACGACGTTGTAATCCTCTATAGCCGAAAGACCTTCGTAATGTAGGTCCTCATCGGTAATCACGTCATAATCGAAACCCATCGCCTCGAGCCAGTCGGTGATATGGGTATCGGCATTGAACTGCCAGAGCGTTGATTCCGTCGCTCCGATCCACATGCGGTGCTTGGGCCGCATATTGAGGATTGGGCGGAGACGCGAGGAATAACTGACGCCCGAGCCGTCAGAGTGGTTGTCGTAGCACGAACCGCCGTACTCGCGGTGCTCGTTGAGAAAGAGGTTAATTTTGTCGTGTTGGACCAGGCGGCCGGCCATGAGTTGTCCTATCGACGAATCTGTGCCCATGTGCTCGTTAGCATAAGCTTGGTAACTCGCGCTTGGCATGAGATACAGGATTTTTGCCGTTGGCTTGCCGCGCGGTGCGCGAACCGCGAAGGGAATGTGGTCCTCATGCTCGCCGGCCCTGAGACGCGCCGCATAGACGCCGCTTTTCATGCCTTTTGGGATGGTAAGTTCGAAATCAACCTCCCAGCAGGCGTCATAAATATCGTCGTCATGAAAATGAATGGCGCCATACTGCTCGGGCGCCTTGGTCCAGTTCATCTCCTCGCCGTTCCAATTCCACCCGGTCATGGCGCGCGTCGGCAGTTGAGCGGTCTCGCCATGCAGCAGATTGGGTGAGAGATCGGTGACCTTGATGCCCATAATATCGACGCTGAAGTCCCAGGCGCCGATGACTGCGTTGCCAAGTTCGGTCGCAACCGGCCAGCTTTTTAAGCTTTCCATTTCCGTGGTAGTGAGCGCACGGTTTACGATGCGCGGGCTGTCGATTTTGCCGTTGTAATGGCCCCCGCACACGGTCCGGCCTTTATCGATTTTCTTAAAATAAGCACCCATGATGAGAGGTGCATCATGGCGCGGCACGCGCCCCACCTTGGATTTCCGCCGTACTGTGCCGCGGTCACTTTTCGTCTCGAAGCCGTGCAGCGGCTCCTGCACCAGGGTTACGGTTTTGCTTTTTGCGTCGTAGCTAGCTGCGACGAAATACCATTCTTTCGCGATCAGCGGTTTGCCCGTATTGATGGTCTGGATCTTGCCCTTGCCGTTGCCGAGGCAGAGCGCGAGCGATCCGTTCTCTTTAGTAATGATCAGCGCAGCCCCGGCTTTATCGCGGTCGCGCCATTTGGAGATGATTGCCTGAGTACCGAATTCCGGCGTAGTAGGCCAGATGAAAGCCTGCATAGTGAAGCTCTCGAGCTCGTCGAGGATGTCGCTGGCGCCGATTTCGACAAACGAGCCGGCATGGATGACTTGCTTACGGCTCTTATAAGTGCCGTTGACAGCCGTATTGACGACTTTTTCGCGATATCCCGGTCCGTCCGGGTTTTCGTCGCCGCAAATCACGCGCACTATATCAGTGCGGTAGCGCTTACCGGCTTCGGAATTGACCATGAAGCGGATCGTTTCGCCAGGTACAGCGCTAATTCTGTCGGAATAGCCGGTGATCTTCATCATGATGATTTCATTCCCTGACCAAGGCGCGATGTGCGCCTGAAGTGATGAGTTTAGTGCTGGAACGGGTGTTCGTTAGCGCAGTGTCTCGCCGCGAAGCCGCTTCCAGCGCTGCTTAAAGACATACCATTCGGCGTCTTCCAGGTTGGTAAACTTCTTGCCCAGCATTTTCACGGCCTTACCGCGAACGCCGGTTGTTTGTGCCAGTTGCCATTCACGGTTGGCTTTAGTGCAAACTAGGCAGTATTTATTTTCCATTGGTTGGCCGCGAAACTCGTTAAGGATGACCTGCAGTTCCGGGCTGTGGTGACCGATGGGCGTCTTGCGGAATTCTTCTATTGCACGGCTTTCAACTTCGTTTGGCATGTCTCCATCCTCCGTTCTTGATCAGGCCGATCTTGTGGATCAGCTTAACATCAGAAATATAGCTGATACCAGTCGCCACATATCCGGTGCGCCTCTCGCTGGCCTATCCCCGTTTTTCGTCACGCCGTCGCTTCGCAACGAGGAACAAATAGCCGATAAACAGGATGATGATCGAGCCATAGACCGAGAACGCACCGATGGTTGGAATCATCGGCGTGTAGCCACTACTCATCTTGGTATAGAGCCATTCGGTCACCGTGCTGTCGGCGCCCGAAGTATAGGTTGAAAGAGGGAAATTGCCCCACGACAAGAGGAACGCGAACAGTGCTCCTGAAAACAGGCCGGGCGCCAATGCTGGCATCGTCACCTCACGAAACACCTGCCAGCGGTTGGCGCCGAGGTCGAATGCCGCTTCCTCTTGGCTGACGTCGAAGCCATAGACCTGGATGGAAATCACCAGAGTGACGATCGGCACGATCCATACCAGATGCGCAAACACCGCAGCTTCCCAACTCGGCATCACGCCGACATAGGTGAACCACAGCAGCAGAGCGAGGCCGAGCACCGCTTGCGGGAAGAAGATCGGCAGCATGATCAGGCGCTGATAGAAAACGCGCCCCTTCCAATCGTAGCGAGCAAAGGCAAGCGCGCCAAAAAACCCCAGCACCAAGGCTATGACGGCAACGCAGCCAGCGACGTAAAACGATGTCATGTGCAAAGTTTCAGTCAGATTGGCATTAATCGTCTCATCGTACCATTTGAAGCTCCAGGCCTTTACCGGGAAACGGAAATAACGCGCCTTGCCGAAAGACGAGATTATGACACCGGCAATCGGGATAAAGAGAAACAGCAGGATCACGCCGGTCCAAACAATAATCAGCGAATTCACCCAGCGCTTGGCGCGGCGTTCCACGTCACTTCCTCCCGAGTAATCGGTCGAGATCGAGTCGGCGCATGACGAAGATCACCAAGATACCTGTAATGGCGATGGCGAACATTGATATGGCAGAGCCGAGTGGCCAGTTCTGAGCATAGGTAAACTCATGTAAGATGGCGTGGGCAACAACAACGATATTGGCGCCGCCTAGCATTTTGGCCTCCGATATAGCGCCGACAGCGAGAACGAAGGTCAAAAGCGAGCCGATTAAAATGCCCGGCATGGCGATGGGCAGCTCAACCTCACGAAAAATCTGCCAGCGGTTGGCGCCTAGATCGTTCGCCGCATCCATTTGGTCTTTGGGTACCAGCGACAGGCCGAGGGTGGTCGGAAATAGGGTGTAGGGCAGGTAGACATAGACCATGCCCATCAGGGTTGTACCGTTCGAATAGAGCAACGTTCCGGTGTCAAAACCGAACAACGTCTTGGTGGTGCCGGCCAGAATGCCGCCACCTTTCAGAAGAACGAGAAACCAGCCGAACAGGCGGACGTTTTCGGAAACGAACAAAGGGATGATCAGAAGTAGCATCACAGGTGCCGCCCAGCGACCGAATACCCGGGCTAGGCCGTAAGACACCGGATAAGAGATCATCAGGCAGCACACCACGGTCGCGGCGGCGAGGCCAAACGACCACAGAAACGAAATATAATAACTCTCTGAAAGAATGTGGACGTAGTTTTCGACCGTCCAATCGCCGTTGAAGCCAAAAGTACGCTCGGGGACGAAACTGAAGCCGAGAACGATGACCAGCGGGCCGACGAAGCCGATCAGGAAAAAAATGAGAACGGGCGTAGCGGCTATGAAGCCGGGCTGGCGCAGCCATTGGCCGAAAGATTGCAGTAGATTGGGCTCCGGCAGCGGCGGCGGCTCGCGCAGCGTCGTCGCCACGTCAGTCGCCTACCAGGACGCTATCTTTGACGTCCCAGCCGATGATCACATCATCGTTAATGCTACCGCTAAATGCCATTTCACGCAGCTTCTCGATAACCAGCATCTGGCTGCCGACGCGCACATGATATTGCACTCTGGAACCCATCGCATACTCGTTAAAAAGCGATCCCTTAACGTGATTGTCCGCCTCCGACGGGTCGTTCAGAAAGCGCATGGATTCGGGACGAATGACAAGATAGCCTGAGTTTGAGCCGTCCGCTGGCGCCGGTCCGACGAACTGCGCACCGAGCTCGGCGCATTCGAATTTTCCTTCTGCGCCAGCTTGCACTGGCAGGGTGTTAACCTCTCCCATGAATTCCGAGACAAACTTGTTGAGCGGCTGGGTGTAAATTTCATCCGGTGTGCCAATCTGGATCAACTGGCCCGATTGCATGATGCCGATGCGGTCGCTCATCACCATCGCCTCTTCTAGGGAATGGGTGATGTAGACGAAGGTCTTGCCGGTTTCCCGGTGTAGATCTTTTAGCTCCACTTCGAGGAGTTTACGCAACTGATAATCAATCGCCGATAGCGGTTCGTCGAAAAACATTATGTCCGGGTCTGATGCCAGGGCGCGAGCCAGCGCCACGCGCTGGCGTTCGCCACCCGAGCATTTAGTAACGCCCTTGACATAGTAATCTTCCGGCAGACGCACGACCCTCATCAATTCGGTGGCGCGCTCGCGCCGCACCGCGCGGGAGACGCCACGCATCTTAAGTGAAAATTCGATGTTTTGGCCGACGGTTCGGTGGTTAAAGAGCGCCAGCGACTGAAATACCATGCAGGTGGGACGCCTGTTCGCCGGTACGTCGTTGACCCGGTTGCCGCGCAGGATCACGTCGCCGGCCGTGGGCTTCTCGAGGCCCGCCAGCATTCGCAAGAGTGTCGTCTTGCCGCTGCCCGACGGCCCGACAATGGTAAAAAATTCACCGTCAATAATGTCAAGTGACACACCGTCGACTGCGCGCAGCTTGCCAAACTGCTTCGTCACTTTATCGATCCGAAGAATAGGTAGGCCTTCGGCCATCAAATTAGTTCCCGTTGTTGTCGTCATAACACCGCTAGGTAAAGTTAAACGCTCCCGGTAGGCTATGGCAAACGAGCCGCGCGGACGT
The DNA here is from genome assembly GCA_964413115.1 of uncultured Rhizobiaceae bacterium. Classification (GTDB taxonomy): domain Bacteria; phylum Pseudomonadota; class Alphaproteobacteria; order UBA828; family UBA828; genus PTKB01. The sequence continues at coordinate 5,472 of CAYPSQ010000107.1, forward strand.
TACATCCGCGCGGCTCTCTGTTCGCTTCGTGTTGCCAGGATTCTTTGGCGGAGGGGTTAGGCTTTTTCCCTCAATGCCGCCGTGTAGATGTCATAGAGTTTGTTGTAATCAGGCACCACGTCATATTCCACAGCATTTTCGATACGGTAATCAAACTCATCCCACTGGAAGGAGTCGAGTTCTTCTTTGGAAAATTTGGCTAACACGTCTGGGTCCGATAACTGGCCGACCGGCAGAAGGAACCCGCCGGCGGTACCTACGTAGTAGGAGACATCCGGCTGTAGGATATATTCCATCCAATCGAACGCCTTGGAATGGAGATTCGGATTGTTGACTACCGAATTGAGCTCAATCCAGTTGATGCCGCCCTTGCCGTCAGCGGGGCCGCTCTTCGGCACGACATGGTAGAGATTGCTAAGACCGTCCAAGCGGGCCGCCGAAATCGAGTAAGTGCCGCCGCCAAAATACATGTCGATTTCGCCGTTGATCAAGGCCTGATTGATTGCGACAAAATCGTCAGAAATCATTTTTGCACCGTTGATCCAGGCCCTGGCGGTCGCTTCGAATTTGGCGACCTGGTCGTCGGTTTTCATCTTGAACGGATGCAGCCCGGCGCCCATGCACATATGCATGATGTTCCAGTTGTCGTAGGCGAGGATGCCGTAACGGCCCTTCATGTCGGGATTATTAAAGAGGTCCCAACCTTCGTCCTTACCCATCTCCGCCGAGATGACATCGGTGTTGACGACGAAGTCGAACGTATCAACGCGTTGACACACGCCGAGCAAATGCTGCTCGTCGAGACTCATCGCCCATTTGTATGGCGGCTTGAACATGGGCAGCATTTTTTCGAAATAGGGCTCGAAGCGCGCCCGGTCGAGTTCGACGATGAGGTTTTCTGGCCACATCATCTCACGCGCCCAGGGATTGTTAAGATTGATGATGTCCCAAATCTCGGTCTGGCCGGCCCTGAGCTTGTTCACCGAATCCGGATCAGAGGTATGCAACTCATATTGAATGTCGGTCTTGTGTTGATCGGTGAATCCGTCAAGCACACGCGGATCGACATAGCCGTCCCAAGTTAGCATTGCGAGCGCACGCTCGTCAGCCGCAGAGGCCATGCGTGGCAGCCCCAAGCCGGCGCTCATCGCCAAGGCGCCCGCGCCCATGCCTTTCAGTACATTGCGTCGTGACGGTCCCGCGTT
>CAYPSQ010000108.1:0-6654 GCA_964413115.1 uncultured Rhizobiaceae bacterium
AAGGAGAGAAGAGATGGACATCAGCAAGATCAAGGCGCTCACATTCGATACCGGTGGCACAATTCTTGATTGGCACACCGGCTTCCGCGATTCGCTCGCCGCCCTCGGCGATAAATACGGTGTCGAGGCCGATTGGCATGCACTCGCCAACGATATGCGCCGCCGCTCGCTCGGACGGATGCTCAATCTCGGCAAAGATGCACCGCCGGCCTATAATTTCGACGGCGCCCATGCTGCCGCGCTCGACGATGTATTGAAAGAAAACGGCCTCGACGCGGTGACGCCCGAGGAGCGCCGCACAGTTTGGTGGGATAAAGTGCATTCCCTAAAATGCTGGCCCGATTTTCCTGCCGTGCTGCCAAAGTTACGAGAGAAATACATCTGCGCCTCGTTCACCATCCTCTCCTTACGAATCGTCATAGATACGGCGAGACAAAACAATATCTCTTGGGATTCGGTTATCTCGTGCGAGGCGTTCGGCAAGTATAAGGTCCTGCCCGAGGCTTATCAGACAGCGGCTAAGCTTCTACAGTTGGAGCCGCATGAAATCTGCATGGTGGCGTGCCACAATTTCGATCTCGATGCGGCCAAAGGCCAAGGCTATAACACCGCCTTCGTGCGCCGTCCCGACGAATGGGGCCCGCCTGGTCCGCCCGACCCCACGGCCAACCCAATCCACGACATCATCGTCGATGGGTTCCCTGAGATGGCGCGGGAACTTGGCGTGGATGTCTCGCTCGGCGATTAGGTTCAATGAACAAAGCGTTCACCAGGGAAACCGAAACCGAAGAGGCGCTGCCCGAATTCGTTGACGCCCTGCCGCCTGGCATGAAGAATTACATGACGCCGGAGGGCGTGGCGCGACTTAAAGACGAGTTTAGAAGGTTGCGCGATGTCGAACGGCTGAAACTAATAGCTTCCAAGGAAGATGCGCCGGACAAGAAGCGCCTGCGCGAGATTGATCAGCGCATCCAATACATCGCCCAGCGTCTGCAGATCACCGAGATTGTCGATCCCCGGCGACAGAAGAACAGTGACGAAATTTATTTTGGCGCTAGTGTCACCTATGTCGACGGTGCGGGCGGCGAACACATAGTGCGCATCGTCGGCATCGATGAAGCGCGTCAGGAATTGGGTGAAGTGAGCTGGGTCTCGCCGATCGCCCGCGCGCTCAACGGTGCCGGCGAGGGCGAGGTCGTGAAGTTTTTCAATCCGTCCGGCATCCAGGAAATCAAAATTCTTAAAATCGAATATCTTTAAGAGAATTTACCGCGCGATCTGCTGGTGGTTGCTTGCGGCGAAACATGCTATGTCCGTCGCCTTGAGAACAGGAGAGATCAAAGACATGCGTATCGGCGCCGTTTATCCACAATTTGAAGTCAGCGCCGATCCCGGTGCCGCTAAGGCTTTTGCCGTGGCCGTCGAGGACCTTGGCTACGACCACATTCTCGCCTTTGATCATGTTGTCGGCGGCAACCCCTCTGGCAACGCGCGTGAACATTTTTATACCAACCAACACGCTTTTCTCGAACCGCTGATGTGTTTTGCCCATATGGCGGCGGTCACCGAGCGCATCGAATTCATCTCTGGCATTCTCATTTCGCCGCAACGTCAGACGGTGCTGATTGCGAAACAGGCCGCAACCCTTGATTTTCTCTCAGGCGGGCGTCTCAGACTCGGCATTGGTATCGGCTGGAATACGATAGAATATGAAGCGCTTGGCACCGATTTCTCCGTTCGTGGCAAGCGCTCGGAGGAGCAGATAGACCTCCTGCGTCGCTTGTGGACCGAGCCTTTGGTGACTTTTGATGGCAAGTGGGACCGCATCACCGATGCTGGCATCAACCCGCTGCCCAAGCAGCGCCCCATTCCGATCTGGATCGGCGGCCACAAGGATGTTGCGGTGCACCGCGCCGCGCGCTTGGCCGATGGTTGGCTACCGTTGTTCCCGCCAGACGAGCGCGGCGCCGCCAAGGTAGCAACATTCAAGCAGTATGTGGCGGATGCTGGGCGCGATATGGCCGATGTCGGCCTCGAAAGCTGGATTAATGTAGGCAATTATGACGACGGCTTCGGTGCTTTATGCCTAAGCGAAGAGAGCTGGCACCAATGGACCAGCGGTTGGAAAGAGCTAGGCGCCACTCATATCAGCGTCAATACGATGAAATCAGGTTTTACCAGTGTCGATCAACACATAGAAAAATTGGCCCAGTTCAAGCAGGTTATGGCCGGGCTCTAAGAGCTCTTGCCAGTTAAAAGAAATTAGCGAGGTCGTCATGCCAAGTTTTGATATCGTCTCACGTACCGACTTACCCGAGGTCGACAACGCCCTTCAGGGCGCCAAGCGCGAGATCAGCACACGCTACGATTTTAAAGGCAGTAAATGCAGTATTGAACGCAACGAGTTGGTGATCTCCCTTCACGCCGATGATGATTTCAAGCTGAAGCAGATGCACGAGTTGATGAAAGGTCATATGGGCAAGCGCAAGGTGAACATCGCCGCCTTCGATTTCGCTAAGCCCGAGGATGCGTCAGGCAATTCACTGCGCCAGGCGGTCACCATTAAACAGGGCATCGAGCGTGATCTGGCGCAACAAATCGTCAAGGCGGTGAAATCCGCTAAGCTCAAGGTGCAAACCGCGATTCAGGGTGATGAACTCAGAGTTACGGGCAAGAAGCGCGACGATCTGCAAGACGTCATACAGTTGGTTAAGGACCTCAAGATCACCCAGCCGCTTCAATATGTGAATATGCGCGATTGAGGCGGTCTCGGAAACGTTACGTTGAGATTAATTGCCGACCGTTGGTGAGATAGAATTGTCCGCGGGCGCCAGGGCAAAACCCTTATAGCCCGCGGCGGCAATATCGTCGCAAATCTCGCGGTAGGCGCCGACGCCACCGACATAGGGATAGATGACACGCGGCTTGCCCGGGATGTTGGCACCGACATACCAAGTGTTGGATTCGAAGAAGAGTGTGTCATCGGCGATATCGGTGACGTGCTGCATCCATTCGTCTTCGGCCTCGGTGCTGGCTTCGATGGTGGCGAGATCCTGCGCCTCCATATACGCCATGCAATCGGCGATCCATTCGATGTGCTGCTCGATCGAGGTCATCATGTTACTGAGCACAGATGGACTGGCGGGGCCGGTGACCGTGAAAAGGTTGGGAAAGCCGGCCACAGCGAGGCCGAGATATGTCCGCGGGCCGTCGGACCATTTCTCCTTAAACTGAATGCCGTTACGGCCGCGGATATCGATGTTGAAGAGCGCGCCGGTCATCGCGTCGAAGCCGGTGGCAAAGACGAGGGCGTCGAATTCATATTCCTTACTACCGGCCCTCAGGCCCTTAGGTATGAATTTTTCGATCGGCGCGGACTTCACGTCGATAAGAGAGACATTGTCGCGGTTATAAGTTTCGTAATAGTCGGTATCGACGCAGAGTCGCTTGGTGCCGAAGGGATGATCGGTCGGGCACAGCAAATCCGCAATCGCGGGGTCTTTGACCCGCTCGCGAATTTTTTTGTGAGCGAATTCAACGGCAAAATTGTTTGCCGTCCGGCTGGTGATGAGGTCGGAGAAGCTCGCCAGGAAATTAAACGAGCCCTGGCGCCAGCGCCGCTCGAACTCTGCATCGCGCGCCTCGGGGGTAAGGTCGAGCGCCGAGATCTCTGAGACCTCGAAGATATCGCCAACTCGGGACGCGCGGGCGCGAGCACGAAGCTCTTCGTGGCGCGTTTTCCACATATTCACGACATCCTCATCGATCGGGCCATGATGGGCCGGAACACTGAAATTGGGTGTGCGTTGAAAGACCGTGAGATGCGCAGCCTGCTCGGCAATCACGGGAATGGATTGGACTGCCGACGAGCCAGTACCGATGATGCCAACTCGATTGCCGGTGAAATCGATCTCTTCATGCGGCCACTGCCCAGTGTGGTAGGTCTTACCTTCGTAGTTTTCCAGGCCCTTGAAATCAGGTCGGGTCGGGGTCGAAAGACAGCCTGTGGCCATTATACAGTATTTGGCCGAAATATGTTCGCCGCGGTCAGTTTCTATTGCCCAGCGGTTAGTTGTGCTGTCGAACGCAACAACAGTGACGCGGGTATCGAATTGCATCTCCCGTCTCAGATCAAATTTTTCCACCACGCGGGCAACATATTTGAGGATCTCCGGTTGCCTGGCGTAGCGCTCCGTCCAAGACCACTCACGTTGTAAGTCGTCGGAAAAAGAATAGGAGTAGGTCAGGCTCTCGACGTCGCAGCGCGCGCCCGGGTAGCGGTTCCAGTACCAGGTCCCACCGACGTCGGCCGCGGCCTCGATCACCCGTGCTGAGATTCCGAGTTCGCGGCAGCGTTTAAGCATATAAATGCCGGAAAAGCCGGCGCCAACAATCAGCGCATCGACATGGGCAGTGGCCATTTCCCGGCTCCTACGCTGTGCCGAACGCCTGGCGAAGGGCCGCGCAGGCCGTTGCTTGGGCTTCGGTGGCAACATCCATGCGCCCCGTCGCGGTCCAAAAACCGTGGATGTGGCCCTCATAGTTGCGATAGTCGGTTGGCACGCCGGCGGCTTTCAATTTTTCAGCATAGGCGACGCCATCGTCATAGAGCGGATCATGGCTCGCCGTCATGATCAGCGCCGGGGGCAAGCCGGCTAGATCGTCGGCACGGAGCGGCGCAGCCGCGAGGTCCGATTTCTCGGCATCTTCGTTGAAATAGCAGTCGAAGAACCAGGCCATGGCCTCGGCGGTCAATACATAGCCATCACCAAAGCTCTTGTAGGAAGGCCGATCCTCGCGTGTATCGGTAACCGGATAAACCAGAAGCTGAAATACGAGCGACGGTCCGCCCTCGCGCTTTGCTCGCTGTGCGACGACTGCCGCAAGACAACCGCCAGCGGAATCGCCCCCAACCGCAATGCGTGCCGGGTCCGCCCCGATCTCGGCGGTATTCGCCGCAACCCATTCGAGAGATGCCCAGGATTCGTCGGTCGGCTTTGGGAATTTAAATTCAGGCGCTTTACAGTAGCTGACGGCGACAACGATACAGCCGGCACCTTGGCACAGCGCGCGACATACATTGTCGTGCGTATCAATGCTCAGTACCACGTAGCCACTGCCGTGGTAATTAATATAGACCGGCAGCGGCGTATTAGGATTGGCGCCTTCCGGCCAATAAATACGAATCGGGATCGGGCCGTGCGGCCCCGGAATGTCGCGGTTCTCGACTCGGCCGACCTCCGGCCCCTGGTCTTGCAGGCCGAGCACCAGGCCATCGAAATCGGCTCGGACATCGGCGATCGGCCGATCCCACAATGATTCCGGTTCGGAATCAGCCCCGATGGCGTTTATTTCGTCGACAACAGCCTGAACCTGCGGATCGAGTTGCATGGTTACCTCCCTTTCTCTCAAGTTGTGATATCAGCCGACATTTCCCGACTGGTCAATCCTCCACATCATCATAGCCCTCCGAAACGGTGAGGCGGGCGAGGCGGTCGTCGTCATAGTCGCGCTCAATGCGCACCACGGCCGCGTCCGCTGCCGCATTGAGATCGGCGCCGCAGTGCTTGGGCGCGCTCTTGCGCCAGCCTTCGAGATAATCACCAGAGCCATGCGCGCCGCACTCCATCGCGGCGTTGTCGATTGCTTCTTGGAAGCGCTGCGACAGTTCGCGCCTCGCGTTAGTGCGTCCTGCCTTAGCAATTACTTGAGCGGGAATGTCGCGCCAATACATAATCGTCAGTTTTCCTTGCGCGGCATTTCCGTTTCCATTTTTGGCCATGATTTTGTTTCCTTCTCTCCGCCGGGCTATCCGACTAGGATGCGCCCCCGCATCGCTTCTTGTTGAAAGGATAATACGATGACGATTACACGCATCAAGCCCGGACCCCGCATGAGCCAAGCGGTGGTTCACGGCGACACCGTTTATACCGCGGGCCAGGTGGCCGATGACAGCAGCCTGGACGTGGGTGGGCAGACCGCTCAGGTTCTCGCTAAAATAGATAGCCTTCTAGCCGAGGCAGGTTCAGAAAAGGCCAAGATATTGAAGGTGACCATTTGGCTCGCCGATATTTCCCAATTCAGCGAGATGAATTCGGTGTACGACGCTTGGGTCGATCAGGGCAATCCGCCGGTCCGCGCATGCGTTCAAAGCGCGCTCGCCACCCCGGCGCTTTTGGTCGAGATTATGATTGAGGCAGCGAAATAGCACTGGACAGCGCTTTATAGCGCTTCGGAAACGCTTATATGCGGCGGCTTGCCGTGGGCAGGTGCCATCAACACGTCGCTAGAGATGGGGTCGCCGTGACGCATGGTCTGCAGGAGCACGTAGCCGACTGATTTGCACTTAGATTACACAAATTTAATCTAACGTCTGCGATCTCATCGGAATTTCAAAAACGTCCGCTATCGGCCAATTGCGGACATTGTGATTTGTTACAAATTACGCCCACTTCCGGCCCAAACCAGTCACAGAGGTTCCGACGCTGCCGAGCGTGCCTGCGGATCAAATTTTTGGGGTATTCAGCTGTTGAAGATGGTACGGCCGAATCCGAGGCTCGGACAGACTAGGCTATATATCGTCGAAACCTCCACCGCGGCCCTTGCCGTCCGCGAACCGGGCAGCCCCTTCGATACCTCTCGTCACTTCCGATT
>CAYPSQ010000109.1:0-6570 GCA_964413115.1 uncultured Rhizobiaceae bacterium
TACACTAGGCAACGCTTGCCAAAGCATTCTTGACCGCCCAGGCAATCTCAACGGCCCCCGGCGTATCAGAATGGACGCAAATTGTTTCGCATTTCACATCCAGAAGTTTTCCGCTCATTGTTTGTACTTGTCCGTCGCGCGCCGAGCGCAGCGCCTGGGCCGCCGCTGCTTCAACCGATACGGGTTTATGTTGGCGGGTGATAACGATCTCACCGTCATCGTTATACTCAAGATCTATATAAGTTTCCCAGATCACATCAACACCTTCATCCTGATACCAGTTGCCCATGCCGGTTCCCGACATTGCCATCAGCGGCACGGCGAAGGCTTTCGCGGCACGGGCAATCGCGCGCGCGACATTTTCATCGCGCCATGCGGTGCCATACAGCGCGCCATGCGGTTTGATATGATTGAGCGCCATACCCTCAGCGTCGAGAAAGCCTTTAAGCGCGCCGACCTGATAGATGATGCAGGCGGTAAGTTCCTCCGCTTCCATTTCCATCCGGCGGCGGCCAAATCCGTCACGGTCAGGGTAAGATGGATGGGCACCGACCCTCACGCCGTGCTGCTTGGCCAGGCGCACGGTTTGGCGCATCACCGATGGGTCGGACGCGTGAAAGCCGCAAGCGACGTTGGCGACCGAAATCAGCGGCATGATGCCAGCGTCATCTCCGCATTTATAGATACCGTAGGCTTCGCCCATATCACAATTGAGATCGATGGTCATTGCGGCTATTTCCTCTCTATACAGGGGCCTTGGACACAGTCTAAGACTCGCCCAAACCAGCCTCCCAGGCAACAGGTACTGAATAGGAGAAATGCACACAAAACTAGTTGCATATTGGTTTGGCGGCATATCGGGGCAGAGCATCCGGGTGTCTGGTGCACTTTCGTGCGCGCAAGCGGCTTGGCGTGAGACACGATAACAACCTCCCACTAACGACATCTCAACCCCTTGATAACTAATTAACTAATTACTATATGGACCATTAGTAAGAAGGTGATAGCAGCTAGTTTGTCATGAGCGTCACATTTAAGACGCAATTTTGGTGTTATAGTTGACTCTGTTGATCCTAGTGATATGGCAATTTCCGCCACTTTGATGAGACTGTGAAACGAAAAGGCGATTGGAAAGAGGATAGAATCATGGCAGCGAATTACCCTACAATTCGTGACCAAAATGGCGTCTCGCAATATTTACGCGAGATCCGCCAATTTCCGATGCTCGAACCAAATGAAGAATTCATGCTGGCCAAGCGCTGGCGCGAGCATGAGGATTCCGAAGCAGCCCATCGCTTGGTGACCAGCCATCTACGCCTCGTCGCGAAAATAGCAATGGGTTACCGCGGCTATGGCCTGCCCGTAAGCGAATTGATATCCGAAGGCAATGTCGGCCTGATGCAGGCGGTTAAACGCTTTGACCCAGACCGTGGATTCCGCCTTGCGACCTACGCGATGTGGTGGATTCGTGCGTCGATCCAGGAATATGTTCTGCACTCTTGGTCGCTGGTGAAAATGGGCACCACGGCGGCACAGAAAAAATTGTTTTTCAATTTGCGCAAAATCAAAGGCCAGTTGGCAGCCATAGATGACGGCGACCTTTCGCCAGAGAATGTGGAATATATCGCCGCGGCCCTCAATGTGCCGGAACGCGACGTGATCTCGATGAACGGGCGGATGCTGGGGCCGGACCAATCGCTCAATGCGCCAGTGCGCGAAGAGGGCGGCGGCGAATGGCAGGATTGGCTTGAAGACCCGGAAACTGACCAAGAGAGCTCGGTTCTGGAGAGCGACGAGTTGGCACATCGCAGCACCCAATTGGTGCGCGCGATGGACGTGCTAAACGAGCGCGAAAAACATATTCTGAGCGAACGCCGGCTCAAGGAGGAGCCCGCAACACTGGAGGAGCTGAGTAAAGTTTACGGCATCTCGCGCGAACGGGTGCGCCAGATCGAGGCGCGCGCCTTCGAGAAGCTGCAAAAGACAATGCATGCGTGTGCCCAGCAGGAACGTGACAATGAGCGCTCTGCTGCTGCCAACATGGCGTAGGCTTTGCGTCTCGTCTTAACCTGATCGCATCACAGACGTAGGGCTCGCACCGGCTAGAACGCTGAAGATCTCCGCCTGTTTGGGCCAGACGACGTAACTGCGTATGATGATAACCGTCGCGGCGAAAAGTTGCGCAGCATGGCGGATCAGGGCGAAAGACTTAACCGGATGTATGACGGCGATATTATCGATGCGCACCATCATTTGTGGGACCTGGAATTCGGCTGGTATTCCTGGTTGACCACGGACCGACCCAAGGAAATGGTGTTCGGTGACCCAGCGCCGCTGGCGAAAAATTATTTGTTGCCGGTGTATCTCGCCGACATGGCCAAGGTTCGCCTTGTCAAATCGGTGCATATTACAGCGGCGCATACCATCGGCGACCCCACTGCCGAGACGCGCTGGTTACAGCAGATGGCAGACCAACACGGTTTTCCTCATGGCATCGTCGCCAGCGCTGCACTCGAGAAGGCAGGGCTTGAGAAACATCTTCAAGAGCAGGCCGCATTCGCCAATGTGCGCGGCATTCGTCAAATAGTGAGCTGGCACAAGAACCCGGCCTTTAACTTCACCACTCGGCCAGACCTCATGGCAGACCCAGCATGGCGTGCCGGCTTTGGGCTGTTGGCGAAGTATGGGCTTTCTTTCGATTTAATGTTGTTCCCGACGCAATTGCCCGATGCGCTGGCGCTGGCCCGCGCCTTCCCGGACACGCAGATCATTCTCAACCATACCGGCAGCCCGGTGGACCGCGATGAAACTGGCTTGAAACGCTGGCAGAGCGGCATGCAGGCGCTCGCCGCAGCGGAAAATGTCGCGGTAAAAATCTCCGATCTCTGTGCTTACGACCATGACTGGACGGTAGACAGTTTTCGCCCCTTCGTGCGCAGGACCATCGAGTGGTTCGGTGTTGAGCGCTGTATGTTCGCCAGCGACTTTCCGGTCGCCTCGCTTCACGGTTCGGCGCGCGAAATCTATGATGCATTCAAGGAAATCGTGGGCGACTACGGCGTCGACGAACAACGCGCGTTGTTCCACGACAACGCCATCAAATTCTACCGCCTCGGTTAGGTCGGATCGCTTTCGAAGTACGGGACTTCCAGGGTCCACTCCGTGGAGAGAGAATTGTATGCACCTGATAGCGACGCGTTCTCGCGTCTAGCGCCAATTCAAAGGCAACCTGCCACACCATCGGCACGGCAATCGACAATAGCCAGCCGCTGAACGCGGCGCCATAGATCGTAAGCCACATTTCGAAGCGCCCTCCAGCGATACAATCACGATGGCGGCCCGCAAATGCGCCGCCTCGGCAATCGGGTTCGAGCACAAACTTACTTAGTTTTTGGCAAAAAAGTGCGAATTAGCGACTGTCCGCGAGCTGCGCCGCGCTGCTCTACTTTATTGCTTTTGCAGCCCTCGCAAGCTATGGGTGAGCCGTAACGACGCCAACGTCCCCATCGTCTAGTGGCCCAGGACATCGGCCTCTCACGCCGAAAACGGGGGTTCGAGTCCCCCTGGGGACGCCACTTCTCAATCTAACTACTTGATCCAAATTGCTTTCTGTAAATAGTTGTCTATTCCGTTCTTGTTTCATTGCCAACGCCTCAAAACAAACAAGTTTAGCCTCACGTAGAAACTTAAATACACATCATAACCAATATATTTAATACAATTTTTCAAATATCCGACTATCGCAACATCAATTTGTTGGCTATTCCGTTCTTGTTTCATTGCCCGCACCTCAATATAAACAAGTTTACCCTTCCCTGGGTACGCCACCTTCACCCATAAACGCTTGATTTAACATGTTTTCTGCAAATAGCTGGACAAACTGTTCCTATTTCATTGCCAAGACCCTCGTTATAAAGAAGTTTAGCCTCCCCCTGGGGATGCCAAATTTCTTAAGTGGTTAGCTTAAATTCTTGTTATTTGAACAGGCTGCTAGAAGGATGACACGAGAAAATGCAATCTACGAGCGGCAAGATTCGCTAGGAGTACACGCAATGGACCGGCATGTTTCGCTGAGGTCAACAATCATGAAGGAAAAAGAGTAATGAGCGAGAGTTCCAATGCGGCGGTTCGTGTCGCGTGCGACGTCGGTGGCACCTTCACAGATGTCTGTGTTCTCGACGAAACGTCGGGTGAAATTCACGTCGCAAAAACCCCTACCACCAAGGACCCAATTGACGGCGTGCTGGCTGGAATCGAAGCTGCGGGTGTGGATTTGAAGGACGTGGTCCTTTTTTCACATGGCACCACCCTGTCGACCAACGCACTGATCACTCGTAATTTTCCGCCGGCAATCATGGTCACAACCAAGGGCTTCCGGGACGTGATCGAAATTCGGCGCGGCACACGCGACGATTTGTGGGATACGTACAAGGAAATGGCGCCGCCCTATATTCCGCGCCGTAACCGGCTCGTTGTTTCTGAGCGTATCGACTATGCCGGTGAGGTCATCGAGCCGGTGGATGAAGCTGAAGCGCGCGAGCTCGCACGAATCATCCGTAAACGCGGCGTCAACACCATCGCCATTTGTTTTGCCAATGCCTTCGCCAGCCCGGTAAATGAGGAGCGGATGCGCGATATCCTGACCGAAGAACTACCCGACGCAAATATTTCGTTGTCGAGTGAAATCATGCCCGAAATTTTTGAGCATGAGCGTTTTTCGACAACTGTTGCCAACGCGGTTCTTGCCCCCGTCGTGGGAGAATATGTCGGGCAGCTGGGCGAGCGCATGGCTGCCGGTGGCTATACTGAAGATGTCCTGTTGCTTCATTCTGGCGGCGGCGTGATGACAGGAAAGGGCGCTGCTAAATTTCCAGCGCGCCTCGCGGCGTCGGGCATTGCGGCAGGCGCCATCGCAAGTCGCTTTGTCGCCCAGGTGGCGGGCTACGAGAATTCGATCAGCCTCGATATGGGCGGAACCAGCACGGATGTGTCTCTCTGCGACCGCGGAAATCTGAGGATAACGACCAACTGGTATATCGAATATGGCTATCCAATTTGCTTTCCCAGCATTGAAGTTCTGACGATCGGCGCGGGCGGTGGCTCGCTCGCCTGGCTGGACGAAGCCAATTCGCTGCGCAATGGACCGCAATCAGCTGGCTCATCGCCAGGACCAGCCTGCTATGGGCGTGGGGGTACCAATCCAACCAATTGCGATGCGAATGTGGTCATTGGCCGCCTTAGCGACCAGTTGGCAGGAGGTGCAGTGCAACTTGACAAGTCCTTGTCCGAAGAAGCCATCAGGCGCGCTGTTGCACAACCTCTCGGACTTTCACTGGAAGAAGCTGCGGTTTCCATTTTAAAAGTAGCAAATGCGAACATGGCGGATGCGGTACGGTTGGTGTCGATCGGGCGTGGCTACGATCCACGAGATTTTGTCTTGGTGACCTTCGGGGGCGCGGGACCTCTTCACGGTGTAGCACTGGCCCGCGATCTTTCGATCCCGACGGTGTTGGTGCCACCAGCGCCGGGCGTGACATCAGCGCTGGGCTGCCTGCTGGTAGATATCAAGCATGATATTTCGCGGATGTATCTCAGCGCGGTGGAAGACGTTAACCCTTCCGATGTCGAAACGGCGTTTCAGGAGTTGGAGGAAGAAGGCCGCCAGCATCTTTTACATGAAGGCGTACCTAACGAACTAATGTCCTTCCAGCGTAATATCGATATGCGGTATCTTGGGCAATGGCGCGCGATGTCGATCGAAGTGGGAGAAAATGTTACCTCGCTAGATGCCGCCGTCGCGCTCTTCCATAAAGAACATGGACGTGAGCATAATTATTCTCGCCTCGACGCGCCGGTGGAGGTTTACCGTCTCACCGTCAATGCGACCGGCAAAACACCCAAAGCGGAGTTTGCCCAGCACGAGCGCGTTCGCTCGTCCCCAGAGCCTTTCACCAAACGTGATGTTGTGTTTGATGAAGATCCAAAGGCAATCATGACCCCGATCTATGACCGTGATAAGCTGAAAGCAGGCGCGGTCATAGATGGCCCGGCAATAATCGAACAGCTCGATTCGACCATCCTCGTACCGCCTGGATTGAAGGCAAAGGTCGACCCGTCACTAACCATCGTCATCGACGTACCATTGGCGCAAGGCTGAGCGGACCGACATGCGGCCGACAGCCAACGCCAACGTATCGCTAAAGCTTAGGAGAACTTGATAATGAGCGCGAACAAGGACGGTTATACACTCGATCCAGTGACCTTCGAGGTATTGAAAAATGCCTACGTCAACATCGTCGATCAAATGGCGGAGCAAATTTTTCGAACCTGTTATTCGTTTGTAATCTGGTCGCGTGATTTTTCGTCGGCGATTTGCGACACCGAAGGCAACACCGTCATGCAGGGCAGCGGCGATATTGCAGCCCATGTCGGCACCTTGCATTACACCGCGCAAGCCGTAATCAATAAATTTGGGGACGATATTCATCCGGGCGATACGTTTGTAGTGAACGATGTGTATCAGGGCGGCACACATTTTAATGATACCCGTATCGTGCGCCCAATTTTCTA
>CAYPSQ010000110.1:0-3980 GCA_964413115.1 uncultured Rhizobiaceae bacterium
GCCGGTCGGGCTGTTCAGACTGCCAGAGTCCTAACACCTCGTTTAGTCAGTTGCTAGCCGACGTGCCGCCGTTTCGAATTGAGCGTCACAGAAAAGGTCAGACCAGCGCAGCTAGCGCATCTTTATTTTTTCTTTTCTCTTTTCAGTTTCCGTTTTTCTTTTGGATTAAGCTTGGCTGTTTTCTGAGCTTCTTTCTTGCCCTTATCTTTCTTTCCCTTATCCGCCATATTCGTTCCTCCATGTTTCAATCGGGAGCGACTCTCAATAGTCACGGACTAGGATAACACAAAGAACAATGTTGCTAGACCGGTGATATTGGACGCACCCTATATTCCACGTAATCCCAGTATGATTATGCTACCACTCCGCTTATGGCTAGGTATCGGCAAGGGTCCTGCGTGACAGCCGCGCGTATCGATCACGACACGGTATGGGGGATATAGAAATTGCGCATTCTCATCATCGCCCTTGCCTGGATCTCGTTGGCCGCGTTCAGCACATTCGATGTGTCTGGCACCTATGCCGCCAACGATCCGCCCGCCATTAAATATTTTCACGTCGCCACCGAGAACACGCCCAAGGGTTGGGCCCGTTAAAGTTGAATGAATTGGCGGAGTTGCAACTCTTTAAGTGCGCATAGGTGAAGGTGTTTTCCAACGCCGAGCGTTATGGCGTAGCTACATTGGCAATTATTGGCAATTTACTTCAACCGTCCAGCCCGATACTTTCGCCTGCCATTGAGCGAAACAGCAGCAATCGCGCAAACCTAAAGTGGGAGTAAGCAATCAATGAGTATCACAGAAACTGCATGGGAATTCTTCGAAGCCTGCGAGACCGGCAAGGGCGGAGAGGTCTGCAAAGCGTGGTGCCATGACGACGCTACGTTTTCATGCCAGGCTGGGGCGTTGGCAGACGTGACCAGTGTCGCCGGCTATGCCGATTGGATGAAAGGGATTCTCGGCCCCCTCCCCGACGGCCGTTATGAGCTGAAGGCCTTTTCGGCGGACGAAGGGCGCAGTGCGGTGACCGTCGCCGCCGTATTCAAGGGGACCCACACCGGCGAAGGCGGGCCGATACCGCCGACCGGCAAAAGCACCGCGACTGATTACGTCTATGTTTTAGATTTCGACGGCGGAAAAATCTGCCATATGACGAAGATCTGGAACGACCTTCCGGCGCTCCAGGACCTCGGTTGGGCATAAACTAACGCCTGGCACAGCTATTGGATGGCGATGGCGGGCAGATAAATACCGCATTACAAATACGAGGGGACGCCAAATCCAGGCGCCCGCAGATCCGTTTTTTTGGTGCGATGCTCGGCGGCCCTAAGGCTCCATCTGCGTCGCATTTTCAATCATGTTGAAATGCGGAGAAAAACCAGCCAGCGCCGGTGGCACGTCGGCGACTACACCGTGTGCCAAAACCCCAGGGTCGCGACAAGCCCGACAGCCACCGCACGGCGTCGCTGAATTCTCATCGCCACAATGTCCCGGGGTGCGCTTGCGGCCCCATTCGCTTAAATTTATACGCAACTGCTAGCAGCACCACAGGTGCAGGCACAGACAAGCACTATTAATTGAACACGATGTTGGGCATGTAGCACGATACGACCCAGTTCGGCTGATCGACAATCTCACTGATCCGCAAATCAGCACAGACACTACACAACATATAAGCCTGATCGGCATTCAATCCTTTAGTTTTTGCGAGCCGTTCGATCATACCGCGCACCGCGTTCTGGCTTGCTTCCATCAGATCTGGGCCGATCCCTGTGGTGACGTCGTAGCCCGCACCGTCGAGATGCCGTGATACGGGTCCAGCTGTCTCGAAGCGCGGAAATTTCAAATTTTCATCCTTCACCAGGTCAAGTCGCGCGGTCACCCCCATCGGCGATTCAATTGCCGTACCGCACACTTCGCCGTCACCCTGTGCGCAATGCGGATCGCCGATTGAAAAGAGGGCACCCGGCACCTGCACCGGTAGATAGAGATCAACGCCCAGCGTCAAATCGCGGATATCCATATTGCCGCCGGTATTATAGGGCGGAATGGTGCTGTGCCCACCGGGCTCAGCCCGGGCAACGCCGGTGGTGCCACAAAATGGCTTCAACGGCACCCGCGCGAAATCAGACATCGCCGCCGCCTTGCCCCAGTCTTTGTCATAGTGCCAAATATTCAGCGCCGCTTCGGGAAAATCGTCAGCCAGCAACCCAAAACCAGGCACAATCGCCGTCCACGCCCAGCCCGACGGGCTGAAATCTAACAGCGTCACTTTCAATGAATCGCCCGGCTCCGCGCCATCGACATAAACCGGACCAGCCACCGGATTGATACGTGCAAAATCGAGATTAGTGATCACCTCAACGCCCGAATCCGGCGTAATCTGGCCGCAGACCGCATCAACTTCCTCGAAGATCACCACCTCGCCCGGCGCCACCGTCAGCGCCGGCGGCGTCGCATTATCCCATGTCATATGTTGGTGCTGGCCGTGGATAGTGTGCTTGTTACCCAACCTCTTGTTCATGCCTTGTGCTCCCTTTATCGCAATTGCGTTGGCGGCAGCGTAGCACTGGCGTGCGCCACTTTGTAAGATGCCTCAACAGGGATAAGCGGCAGAGCCCGGAGCATCAGATGGCCAAGATTTCTATTTTACCCAAAGACGACCGCACCAATGGCTGGAGCGCCATCCTACCCAAGCGACAGATCACCCCAGCATTGAAGGGCACACAGCACGCCGATTGGGTGGTCATTGGAGCAGGCTTCGCTGGCCTCGCTGCGGCCCGTCGACTGGGGCAGAACCGGCCCAACGACAAAGTCATCCTCATCGAGGCACATCAAGTCGGCGAAGGCGCGTCCGGTCGCAATTCGGGCTTCGCCATCGATCTTCCGCATAATGTCGGCTCATCGCTGCAAGAGCTTGAGGGCTCGCACCGCTTCATCCGCCTCAGCCGCGCAGCGATCAAATATCACGAAGACGCGGTGGCGGCGGGCAATATTCAGTGCAATTGGGCTGAACGCGGAAAATACCATGCCGCCGTTCATGAAAGCGGGCGTGAGAATACCCTTGTCCCCTATTCCAAGGAGCTAGATGGGCTTGGCGAGGAATATCGTTGGCTCGACCGTGGCCAGCTCCAAAAAGAAATCGGTACCGACTACCACCACTCTGCGCTCTACACCAAGGGCGGCTATTTGGTGAACCCCGCGGCCCTCACCCGCGGTCTTGCTGATACTTTGCCAGAAAATATTAGCCTGCACGAACAAACTCCCGTCACCGAAGCCGAATTCTCCAACGGCGTGCGTCTAACCACGCCGGGCGGCAGCATCACTGCACCGACCGCGATCCTCGCGGTCAACGGCTTCGCCACCCAATTCGGCTTTTACCAGCGCGCGATCATGAGCTTTGTCGCGCACGCCAGCCTGACCCGCCAGCTCACCACAGCGGAACGTGCGGCGCTCGGCGGCGGTGACGATTGGGGCTTGACCCCAGTCAACGCAATTTCGGGCGTCACCATGCGCCTTACCCAAGATCATCGTATTCTGATGCGCCAGCGCTTCCGCTACGCGCCAACCTTCCGCCGGCCCGCCGCAGAGGCTTTGCAGTCGCGCGCCGATCACGAAAAGCTGTTTCAAAAGCGCTTTCCGATGCTGCCAGAGGTGCGCATGGAACACACCTGGCGCGGATTTGTCTGCCTCTCCCGCAACCACGCGCCCGGCTTCGGACGCCTCGGTCCCAATGTCCTGGGCGCCGTTTGTCAAAACGCCGTCGGCGTTACCAAGGGCACAATCGGTGGCGTGCTAGCTGCCGACATGGCCTGCGGTGAAGACAATCCCCTCATCGCCGACATGGAAAGCCAAGGCGAGCCTCAAAACCTGCCGCCCCGCCCATTCCTCGATCTCGGCGTCCACGCCCGCTTCGCCATGGAAATGTGGCGCGGCCGTAAAGAAAAATGACGCGGTCGCGTCACGCTAATGTCCCAATGT
>CAYPSQ010000110.1:4080-6143 GCA_964413115.1 uncultured Rhizobiaceae bacterium
TGGCTGCACATAAGGTTGTGCGTGATAGATAATTTATGTGAGTAGAGCAGCCTACCCTATCCCGCCGGCGCGCACGCCCTGATCACCGCTGCTATTTCCTCCTCGGCGCCTGGGCCATTGGCGAAGGGGGCAATGAGTGGGACGTCGATACCGGAGGCGCGAATTTCTTCGATTTTGGCGCGACACTGTTCGGGCGTGCCGGCGATGCCGGAGGCGTCGATGAGGGCGTCACTGACTGCTGCTGCCGCGCCGTCTTGGTCGCCGCGCGCCCAGGCTTCGGCGATGGCCGTGGCTTCATCGGCGAAGCCCTGATCAGCTGTCATACGGTTGTAGCGCGGAAAATAACCGGTGTACGCTGCGAAACCAGGGCGCAGTTTATCGCAGGCATCCGTCTTGCTGTCACCGATCGCCGTCGGTAAGAGCGATACGATCGGAATTCCGGTGCCGTCGTTGCCCGAGCGCTCTCCACCTGCGATCAAATGTTGGCGCATCGCAGCGCCACTCTCGAGCGTGCTCCGCGTCAAAATGAGTCCGTCACCAATTTCGCCGGTGAGCTCCGTCATCTTAGGAAACACGGCGGAAAGGTATATAGGCAGGCGCTTGCGATAGGGCGTGAACCATAATTCGAAAGTTTCGACGTTCAGCGTCTGACCGTGATACTGCACATTGCCATCACTTATTAGCGCGCGCACCAGCTCCACCGTCTCGCGCACCCGAGTGAGCGGCTTGGTATAGACCAGACCATGTTCGGGCTCGACCTGCACCTTATGGCTCGAACCGATGCCAAGAATGAAACGCCCACCCGATAGCTGATCAACCGTCATTGCCGCCATTGCAATAGTCGGCGCCGAGCGCACGAAGGCGCTGGTAATGGCGGTACCGAGCTGAACGCGCGAGGTGGCGGTGGCACAGGCGGCCAGAATTGCAAACTGATCGCCACCATGGCCTTCTGCCAACCACACCGATTCATAGCCAAGCTCTTCCGCGAGCTTGGCGCAATTGACTATTTGCGTCGCGTTGGCGCCGCCGGAAAAGCAGATGCCGAGACGTTCCATGGTCTATTTCTCCTGTATTTCTGGGAGGGGAGGTGAATATTACACCGAACGCGCCGCCCGTGCGCTCCGCTATTTTATCAACAGACCGCAATCCTCCTCCAGCAGCACTTCCTATCCCGATGGCTCTACCAGTGCCGCCGGTCTGATTATATGCTCAATTCAAACGCGCACATTTTAACCTAGGGCAGCAAAGCAAGACCAAGAAAGAAAGTTTCACGCGGCTATATAGCATTGACACAACTCAGCCGTTCAAGGTGTTGTTAGCCAGCCCAATTAGCCCACCCAACCGACGCAAGGCGCCTAATCTCTTGCGCACTGTGAACACGGGAGCCGCCAACTCAATGCCTCTTCCCTCACATGTTCAAATACTCATCGTCGGTGGCGGAATTGCGGGTGCGAGCGTGGCCTATCACCTTGCCAAGCTAGGACGGACGGATACGGTGTTGCTTGAGCGCAACCAGCTGACGTCAGGCACCACATGGCATGCGGCAGGCTTGATCATGCAGCTGCGCTCGACCCACTCCCTGACCGAATTGGCGCGTTACAATGTGGAACTCTATGCCAACTTGGAAACCGACACCGGTCAGGCCACGGGTTTCAAGCAAAACGGCACGCTCGGCGTATGCCGCACCAGGGACCGACTGTTTGAAACTCAGCGCGTCGCCTCAATCGCCAAGAGCTTCGATATCGAAGCCCATATGATCACCCCGGCGGAGGCGAAAGCGCTCTATCCGGCGCTCAACGAACGCATCATCGAAGGTGCCATCTATATTCCCAAGGACGGCCAAACGAATCCCGTCGACAGCACCATGTCGCTGATAGCCGGCGCGCGCCAACGCGGCGTGAAAATCGTTGAGAATTGCCCAGTAACCAAGCTGGAGCGCCTAGCATCGGGCGAATACCGAGTTGAATTCAGCCAAGGCGTCATTCAATGTGAGACCTTGGTCCTTGCCTGCGGTCTCTGGACCCGCGACCTCGCAGCGCAGCTCGGCGTGCGCGTACCGCTTT
>CAYPSQ010000111.1:0-6028 GCA_964413115.1 uncultured Rhizobiaceae bacterium
AGGCGCTTGTTCTCGGTCCTCAGGCGGACTCTCAGTTCAGCGTCCAGGTTTGAGAGCGGTTCGTCTAACAAGAATATCTGAGGGGCGCGGACAAGGGCACGGCCAATCGCCACACGTTGTCGTTGCCCACCCGACATCTGGCGCGGCCGGCGCTTCAATAGATTCGTGATCTCTAGGCGTTCAGCAACCTCGCGGACCTTGTCATCGACCTGTTTGCGCGGGACGCCGCGGATGCGTTGGTTAAAGGCTAGATTGTCATACACATTCATGTGCGGATAGAGCGCGTGGCTTTGAAACACCATCGCGACATCGCGATTCTTGGGCGCTACGTTGGCCATTGTCTCGCCGTTAATTGAAACGGTGCCGTCGGTCTCCCTCTCTAACCCGGCAATGATGCGTAACAGCGTTGATTTTCCGCTACCCGACGGACCGACCAGGACGACAAATTCATTGTCGTGGATGGTCAGGTCGATCGCGTCCAGCGCCAATACGCTACCGAATTTCTTTTGTACGTCTTCGATTTTAACTTCTGCCACGTCTCTATCCTACTCGCGGATGATGCCGGCAAGGTTACCGCGCGATAAGTAGCGCTCAAGAAAAAATGCAACGATAACCAGCGGCACGACGGAGACCAGCGCCGAAGCGCTCAGGCTCCACCATGGTACTTTGTTAGAATTAAGAATAACGATGGTGGGCGGTAGCATCTGCACCTTGGCGAACGACAGGGTCAAGGCGAAGAAGAATTCACTCCACGAAAAAATAATGCACAGCAGCCCGGCTACGACGAGACCGGGCGCGCAATTCGGCAGGATGATGCGATAGAAGGCCTGAATCGGGTTACATCCGTCAATCATCGCTGCTTCGTCCAATTCGGTCGGGACGGTGTTAAAAAAATCCACCATCACCCAAACAACGATGGGCAGCAGCATTGCAACATACACCAGAATAAGACCTACATGGGTATCGAGCAGG
Organism: uncultured Rhizobiaceae bacterium; assembly: GCA_964413115.1. Taxonomy (GTDB): domain Bacteria; phylum Pseudomonadota; class Alphaproteobacteria; order UBA828; family UBA828; genus PTKB01. The sequence continues at coordinate 973 of CAYPSQ010000111.1, forward strand.
CCAGTGAACTGTAGAAGCAGAAAATAGGGAATCGCGAGAATGGCCGGCGGCATGATGCGCTGTGAGATAAAAAAGAACGTTATATCGCTATTTCTCAACGGCCCGGCGCGGAAGGTGAAGCGCGATAAACCGTAAGCCGCCAGGGTACCGAGCGTGAGCGCTATGCCGCTCGAAACAATGCTGACGATGAGGCTAGCAAGATAGGGGCCTTGCATGCTAATGCCGCCCGAGCTGGTGTCGCGAAAGAGAGCCGCCCAGCCTTCAAGCGATGGTTCGTATTCGAGAAACGGAATATAGGTCGCGCCGCCGGTAACGCCATTGTCGGATTTGAACGAAGTCGAGAGCGCCCATAGGAAGGGTGCCACGACGAAGACGGCCCAGATGATGAGCGCGCCATATTTGAGCCCGCTATAGAGGTTAACACGCGCGCCTCTCATGTTCGTGCCTCGCTGCGACCGATTAAAGCGCGGCTCAACAGCTTTGCGAACAGCGCGAGGGCGATGATCAGGATGACCAGATAAATCATCGACAGCGACGCGGTATAGCCGATCTGAAACTCGCGCAGACTACGAATGTACAAAAGATAGCTCGTGGTTTCGGTGGCAGACCCGGGCCCGGCCGACGTCATCGCGTAGATTGTCTCCATTAGTTTAGAAGATTCTATTAAACGGATCACCAGGGCGCCGATCGTGATCGGCGCCATCAGCGGAAACGTGACATGAACGAAGGTCCGGATCGGCCCTGCGCCGTCAATTTGAGCCGCCTCGTAGGGCTCCTTCGGCAACGACATCAGTCCGGCCAATAACAATATGAACATCAACGATGTCCACTGCCAGATATCAACAAGAACAATAGAGATAAAGGCCGGCGTCGCTTCACTGAGCCACGGAACCCCGGCAATGCCAAACCAGTTGAGGATATCGTTTAGCGGCCCCAGAGTTTCATGGAAAATTGTTTTCCAGACAACCGCCATTACAACCGGCGTAACACACATCGGAATAATAAATAGAAGGCGAAAAAAACGACCGGCCTTGACCTGCTTCCAGAGCAGAAGCGCCAACCCAAAGCCGAGGGTATATTCAAAAAGCACGCAAAAAAATACCATCTGATAGAGGGTGCCCATCGAATTCCAAAACCCCCCATCGACCAGGGCACGGGCGTAATTGGCCCAACCGACCGAGTCCAATCCAGGACGATTGATGTCCCAACCCGAGAAGCTGAGGCGTACGGTATAGATCAGAGGAAAGATGATGATCGCCACCAGCACAAGCAGCGCGGGAAAAAGAAAGATATGCTTATATCGGGAATCGATCATGGCGCTGATGCCAGAAAAAGGTCGCCGGCGGGCGTCAAGCCCGCCGGCGTTTTCTAGTGCAGAACTGTCTCTGTTGTCCCAGCGGCTCTACTTGACCGCACTTAGAGGTACATTATCTTCGAGAGCAACAACGTTTTTGTATGCCTCGCGGACGACGTCAACGCCGATACGCTCAGTAATCCGGCTCCACTCCGCGGCAACCTCGTCAAGCGCTGCCTGCGCCGACATCTCGCCCGCCATGGCCTTGGAGACGCTTGCCATCATGGCGGTGTAATACTGATTGACACCCGGAACGCGAAGATCAAAGACTCGGTTAGTGCTAGTGTCCATGCTCTTCAGCATGTTGGTATAGCTCACCGCGACATCGTTGTTCCATCCGGCTTCCTTCTCCCAATAGGCCGCATCCATATGACTGGTGCGGAAAGGATTGACGCCGAAACGGCCGATCAATAGGTCATGATTGGTGTTCGCATAGTTCGAGAAGAAACAGAACCAATCAAACGCCATCTCCTGCTCTTGACTGTATTTAGAGACGCCTGCGCCCCAGCCCCAGGCAACGTATGGCGCAACGCTCGGGGTCTCGAACTCGTCCCACTTGTTAGTCACGCGGTTCCAAACTTTGTTCGACCCCATTGAGGCGCCGTACTTGGTGCCGACGAGGATCTTGTTACGGATTGGAGAATCCTCCTGCATGGCCTGAATGAAAGCGTCATCCCAGGTCACGCTCATAAGCGACTGCCCGCCGCCCCAGGAGAAAATCTCTTCGGCGATACCAAAATTAATACCGCCCGGAGGCATGTATTCCAACGCAGCCATCCACATCTCCAGGCCTTTGACAAAACCGGGATTGTTAACTTGCGGCGTCATGGTATCGAGATCAAACCAAAAACCGCCCGTCACGTTGGGGTTTTTGGCGTAAGCCGCAACGCGGGTGATAAAGTTGGAAAAAGCGATGTTGTCACGCTGGACGATTTCCGTCGAACCATACTCTAATTCGCCGTCACCGTCCCAATCCCAGCCGTTAAAGAAGGTCGCGACTTCGGCATATTCCTCCCACGTTGTCGGGACTTCAAGGTCACGACCATATTGCGCCTTAAACTTTGCCTGATTTTCAGCGTCCTCAAAAGGAGGGCGAACATATTTGAAATAGTGGCGGTCACCGTCGACTGTGTATTGCAGCCGTTCGCCACGCCAACTCGCGACACCCTGATACGCCGCTGTGGCGTCTTTCATTTCGGCCAAGTCGAGGTATTTCTGGGGCACCGGTGCGAGGTGTGGCGCCCAATCACCAATCCAATAGGAGCCGCCATAAACGACGTCATACACATGTTGGCCGGTTTGAAACGGGATCATGACTTTTTGGTAGAGTTCGCCAAAGGGCGCATGCACAACATTCACTGTGCCGCCGGTCAATTCTGCGAACTGCTTGGAATGCAAGGCAGCGGGTTCGCCCATCACCGGGACGGCGTGGGTGAGAATTGTTATCTCATGCCCGGTATAATCCTTGGCATCGATAGAACTATACGAACACATGCCGGGGACATCCGCCTTGATGCCGTATTTAGCGATATAGTCTGTGTCAGCCGAGGCAGAACTTACGCCGCCAACAGCGATCAAGCTAGCGACGCCTAAAGCGCCAGCAGCCAATAATAGTTTCGGTTTCATCAGTTCTTCTCCCAGATAATTACACTGTTATTTTGTGAATTGAAATTTCACACTTTTTTTTGAAACTGCGGTCGAGTATAGGCTTAAAATTATCCGCGGTGCAATTAGGGCAGTTTTAGACAACCGGTTTTTAATCAAAAGGAACAAGCAAAATGTTAACTTTAAATCCAGCCAAGCCCTCGCTGCCAAGTGGTGAGAAAAACACAACAACTAACGCCTGGCCGTCCGCTTCGCCCATTAAAACGGTTTACCTTTCGGAGCGACACGCCGTTCCAATTGGCGTTACGATTAACCATGCGCCGCAGTAGCGCATGTTCTTAACGCCACAGCCCAAGAGGGGTTGAGGCCAGAAGCGAACGTGCGCCACAGCTGCGGTATGCCGCTCAGATGGACGGTCCGAGCTTAATCGCAGAGCCGTCAGTAAATCGGCCAAAGCGAAATCGCGTCAAATCGTGCCCCGCCGAGCGCCCTTGGATCAAATCTGCCATGATCCGCCCCGCTGCCGGTCCAATGCCAAAACCGTGGCCGCTGAAACCCGAAGCCAACCAGAGCCCGTCGAAACCTGGTACCGAATCCATCGTCGGAACCGTATCGGGCATGACGTCAATCATACCCGCCCATGATTCCGCTATGGGAATGCCTGCAAGTGCAGGCAAGCGCTCGGACATTCGCTTTTGCATCCTCTCAGTACCGCCGGGCGTTGGTGTCGGATGCAGTACTCTCATCCGCTCAAACGGGGAGGGATCGTCTTCCCCCCACCGCCGCTGAGTAAGCCAAGCGTCTGGATAACCCGGGGGCGCAGCGGGCCGTAACGCGATACTCCGACGTGACGCCCAGGCGCTTTTAGCGAAGCAGAACGCAGAGCGAAAAGCGTTCCGGCCAAGAAAAAAGTCTAAGTGATCCGTGAATGCGAGGGTATAGCCGCCGTCCTCGCGGCGGCGGAATGCAAGTGCAGAATCTGCTGCGCCCCCGCCGTAGACGTTCGGCGCCCGAGCCGTTCGCGCCACGGTCGCGCGGACGCTAAGTTGCGGGAAAAAGATGCCATGGTGTCCCAGGAATAGCGACGTCCATGCACCACCCGCAAGCAAAACCGCGTTCGCCCTGACGAGGCCACGCTCCGTGACAACGCCGGACACACGACCCGCAGAGATATCGAGTGCACGTACGGCGCAATTCTCGTGCAGGCTCGCGCCACAGTCTTTCAACGCTCTCGCCATCATCGGTACGGCAATCCATGGTTCTGCCCGACCATCACTCGGACAACGCAGGCCGCCCTTCCAGAACCCGGGGAGCCCCTGGATGAGCCCGTCGACCTCGGCGGAACTCAACATCTCCACCGTTAATTGGTGCCGGTCCGCCGTAGCCAGGTGAACTTCGTGCGCAGCGCAGGCTGCTTCACTCTCTGCAAGGTAGATGATGCCTTCTGCCCTGAACCCGACATCAGCGCCAATGCGATCCGCCATGCCCCGCCAAAGCCGGTTAGCTTCTATCATGATTGGCATTTCGGCGTCGTCGCGGCCCAGCTGTCGGATCCAACCCCAGTTTCGACTGGACTGTTCGCCTGCGACCCGGCCCTTTTCAAACAGCGCTACGGTAAGGCCTGCCTCGGCGAGACAGAGAGCTGATGACACGCCGATCACACCGCCGCCGATGACCACAACGTCAGCCTGCTCCGGAAGGTCATCGTTATATGAGATCGGCGTCGCTTCGGTAATCAAACCCACGTTCCTATTTCCCGACCGTGCCTCAGATTGCTCGTCGCATAATGTGCTGTGGCCCCGACGGTCCATCCAACTTCAATTCACCCGTATCGGCAAAGCCGCCATATTCATATAATCGCTTCGCTTTTTCGTTTCGGCAATTGACAGTCAGACACACACCGCGCCAATCGGGATACTCCGCATTCAACAGACGTGGCAGCATTTCTACGAATGCTTTTCCATACTTCTTTCCTTGATGGTGCCAGTCGATCGTTACCTCGTGTAGCTCCAAGTGAGCTTCGACGCTTTGCGTCGCTGACGCATGGTCAATTTGGAAGAAGCCGACTGGCTCGCCATCGGCTTCGATGACGAAACA
>CAYPSQ010000112.1:0-2321 GCA_964413115.1 uncultured Rhizobiaceae bacterium
CACTGGTTTCCTTAGCTGGCCCTGCCCAGCTGCAGCGCAGAACCATCTGGCAGCCGCATTAGCGTCGATTTCGGTTCCCAGCCCTGCATCTAGTATCGACCCTATTTCAGATAGAGCCGTCGCGTTTCCCGTCTTTGCAGCAGTAAGAAGATTGGCATAGGCTCGGCTGAAATCGCTCGCTTCAAGGGCTGCCATGCCAGTCTCCATGCCCGCTCATGCCAGGCTAGGCGAGAACAGCAGAAAGACAAGAGAGATACTGGTGCTAAGGACGGTGATGGTAAAGTGTCGGAGTGCGGATTGCCGGACCATGATATTAGTATTTAATATTAGGCGGGCGGGGATCAGGCAGTTCTAATCCAAGAAGCTGCGTAAGGCGATGGCAATGAAGATCGCGGCAACACCGCCGGCCAAGGGCCAGAGAATCTTGCGCGTAGTCCGTTTGCCGGTGAAGCGATCGTAAGCCATGGAACCAACGATTGCCACGCCGCCGAGGATGATGACTATTTTAAGGAGCATTCACTTGCCGTCAGCTGAGGCGCCTGGGCATCCTCCTCATAATGCGCCGTGTTGAGGATCACCGCCTCGCCGAGTTCGGCTGAAGCGACCATCGCCTGCATAACGGCCACCGTATGGATTGCCTCTTCTGGGCGCACGCGGAATGCGGCGGCGCCGGCGCAAGCGTCGGCGAATTCCTCAAGTTCGGCTAACAACGTATCGATCGGCGACAGCGCTACGTCAACCGGATGTTCATCAGTCCGGTGGACCGTTAAACGATTTGCATCCGGTGCGGCAAAGGCATTGGCTCCTGTGCCGTAAAGATTAAAGAATACGGTTTGTGGGCAGGCGTTGAGCGTGCCGAGATAGCCGGTGGCGCCGGATTCGAATTCGAACAGCGCCGATGTGGTGTCATCGATATCGACTGCAACAGCCAAACGCTTCGCTTGGGCCTGCACGCGTGCGATGCGGCCGAGAAAATGAGTCATGGCATCGATCATGTGAACGCCCATTCCAGCGATGCCGCCACCTGGGCTTTCGATCCGGCTGGCACGCCAGCCATCCGGGCTATATCCGAGCGGTCTGGAATTGGAGAAATTGGCTTCGCAATGAAGCGGTGTACCGAAGTCGCCGGCCTCAAGCATGCGTTTCACTTCCTGGGTGACGGCAGCGAATCGGCGGTTTTGGCCGACCGCAAGTATCCGGCCGGCATCGGTACAAACTTTCGCTGCGGCACGCGCACTTTCTTCGGTGAGCGTGAACGGCTTCTCTACAAACACATGCTTTCCAGCCCGCGCCGCTTGTTCGACTTGCTCAGCGTGGAGGGAATGCGGCGTGCACAATAGAACGGCATCTATATCGCTATCGCTAAGGACAGCCGCATAAGAGACGTGCTCTGCCGCGCCATAGCGCTGGTAAAAATTCGAGCGGGTTTTCGCCGCGCGCGAGTAACACGCGGTGATGCGGATTTTGTCTGACTTATCCTGGACCGCCTTTGTCAGTTCGTCGGCCCACCAGCCGAGGCCGATCGCGGCAGCACGCAACATATGCTTTGGCTCCTTTGGTGAATTCGCGCCGGACCATAGCAAAGAATCCAGTATCGCCAAACGTTGTCCACGGCGCTGTCACTGGCGGTAGGCTGTGGAATAGCTATGATGGGATCGCTTTGAGAAAAGGCGTTTGAGGGAGAACGAAGTGAAAGCAGTCATCATTCGCGAGCCCGGTGGCCCCGACAAGCTGCTCTATGAAGAAGTCGATACGCCGTCACCCGGAGCGGGCAAGGTATTGGTGCGTATCTGTGCCGCTGGTGTTGATCATCTAGATCACGATATTCGTGAAGGGATCGCTGGATTTTCCACGTTGGTGCCGCATGTCCCGGGCATCGAAGGTGCCGGCGAGGTGGCTGAAATTGGCCCCGATGTCACCAGCGTGCCGTGCCAGGCAGTATAGGGTCTCCCGGTCGGCCTAATGCTAACCCGTCGTTGGATGGACGACGCCACGGTGCTGCGCGCCACCAACGCCTACATGACCGAGTGAGGCGCGTTACAACTCTAGCAACGGGGCGGGCGGGCGCTTGATTCCCCGCCCTGTTGTTGGCCTATTGTTTGCGGCCTGCGCCGGATTATGCTTCTCCACCGGCGGCTTTTTTGTGCGCTCGGTTACCATCGACCGCTGGGAAATCATCGCTCTCCGGTGTTTCTTTGCTGCCATTGCGGTCGCCCTCATCTTTGTCGCCCGCGAACGCCGCAGGACGTTAACCTCATTGCGAGTTTCAGCGTTGCCGAGCTTGATCGTCGGGTTGATTACCGGCTGGGCGATTATCGCTT
>CAYPSQ010000112.1:2421-5955 GCA_964413115.1 uncultured Rhizobiaceae bacterium
TCAGCGTTGCCGAGCTTGATCGTCGGGTTGATTACCGGCTGGGCGATTATCGCTTATGTGATGTCCATACAGTTAACCCTGGTGGCCAACGTCACAGCGATCATGACCACGTCGACCCTTATCGTGGCAATTCTGGCGCGGCCATTCCTTGGCGAAAGGGTCGCTGCGCATACCTGGTTCGCGATGATCGGCGGATTGTGCGGCATCGGCGTGATGTTCTCCGGCGCGGCCGAGCTCGGTGGCTTATATGGAAATTTACTAGCCTTTTCTATTGCCGCGTCGATCGCCGTGCAAACACTGGTGGTGCGAAAATTCCGCGATGTTAAGATGGAGCCGGCTGTTTTTGTGGCGGCGTTGGTGGCCGGATTGACCGCACTTCCCCTAGCCATGCCATTCAAGGCCAGCGGTCATGATATAGCCATGATGGCAGCATTCGGTGTGGTGCAACTCGCTCTGCCGCTGACGCTTTATTTTTACGCGGCGCGTTTTCTTGCCGCACCGACACTAATATTCGTGGTGCTGATCGACGCCGTGTTCGCGCCAATCTGGGTATGGCTCGGATTCGATGAGGTGCCGACCCGCCTCGTTGTTATAGGCGCCAGCCTCATCTTGGTCTCGGTCGCCTTTAATGCCGGGTTGAGCTTGCGCAGTTTTAGGCGTGCGCCCGGTAGTTTATGACACCGGGCATCTCCTTCAATAGCTCGGCATGAAAGCCTATTGGGTGAGGGGGTACAGTGATCGTCGTAATATTCGAAGTTCAGCCGACTGAGTTAGGAGCTTCACGCTATTTTGATCTGGCTGCTGAACTCCGGCCGGAACTTGAGAAACAGGACGGATTCATATCCATCGAACGCTTTGAGAGCCTGGTCATGCCGGGCAAATTCGTCTCGATATCCTACTGGCGCGATGAGGCTGCCGTGGCGGCGTGGCGCGGCCATGACGGCCATGCCGTGGCACAGGCCCTGGGGAAAAAAGAACTCTTCGCCGATTACCGCATCATGGTAGCGCAATCATTGCGCGTTTACGGACCCATGGGCGCGGAGAAGGAATAGACGGTGTTTCGAGATGGACGTTATTTATGGCGAAAAGTAATGCGGCCCTTGGTTAAATCATAGGGCGTCATCTCAACATCTACCTTATCGCCGACTAGAACGCGGATGCGGAATTTGCGCATCTTGCCGGCGGGGCGTGCGATGATTTCGTGATCGTTCTCGAGTTTCACCCGGAACATAGTGTCGGGCAGCTTCTCCGTGACGGTGCCCGAAAACTCTAGCAGTTCTTCTTTGGCCATTTTGCGTTCTATCAGTTTATCGCGATTGCGCCCTCTCAGAGCGCGTTGCGGGCGCACTATAGGGTGGCTGAATCATCCCTGTCCAGCCAAAGGCGCGCTTAGTCAGAGTGAAGGTCTGTTCAAGACCAGGTTTCAGCCAATCTTAAGCGACATTTCTTGGCTCTCGACGATCAGAATCACCCACTATCCCCCTCGCATAGCCTCCTGCTTGCGAAGGGAGCGCTAGATTCTAAGGATCATACCGTTAGTGTTGCCCTTGTTGGTTTGTCTGTGGTCAAGGAAGTTACGCATTACTCCTGGGTTATCGAAGAATAGTGAGCACACTGCCTGTGGGAGGCCAATACACCTAGACTTCAGGCGACAAATTAATGCCCGCTGAACACCAAATATTTAATATTATTCGTCTTCGTCGGCCGAATGCGTGATCATCTTTTCGCGTGCTGTGGTTAGATAGGGAGCAGACGTCCGTTCTTTGCCGTGAAACCCTGGAGAAAATTCTGTCATGCCAGAAAATGCTTTTGAGGCCACCGGCATTCATGCCGAGATGAATGTCGCTATCACCATGCGCGACGGTGTGACCCTTCGGGCAAATATTTTTCGTCCGGCAGAGGGCGGTCCGGTCCCGGCGCTGGTGCTGCGCATTCCCTATAACAAGGATGCGGCACAAACTTACGTTTATGCTCATCCGGCTTGGTATGCGCGCCATGGTTACGCGGTCCTGGTGCAGGATTCGCGCGGGCGCTACGCTTCGGAGGGCGAATTTTACCCTCTCCGACTTGATGGCGAAGACGGTTTTGACACCATCGAATGGTGCGCCGCGCAATCGTGGTGTGACGGCAAGGTTGGGAGCTACGGCTTTTCAATTCCTGGCATCAATCAACTGCTGGCGGCCCATCTGCGTCCGCCATCGTTAACAACGGCAATCCCTGCGTTTTATCCCTCCGGCATGCATGACGGCTTTCTTTATCGCGGCGGCGCTTTGTCGCTGGCGACATTGGCGCAGTGGGCTGTAGTGATTGCCGCTGACGCGGCGATCCGTAAAGGCGATGTGGAAGCGCTGGCCCAGGTGGTGCCGGCAGACCAATTGTCGGGCAAGTGGCATTCGGGAACGCCTTTAAAAGACACGCCCTTCTTTACGACGCCCGATTCGCTTCCTTTTATTGCCGATTATCTGGCCCACCCTGGGCAGGATGATTATTGGCAGGAATGGTATTTGCCGTCGCGCCTGGGTAACATTGATGTCCCCTGCCTCCATGTTAGCGGCTGGTATGACACCTTTATCGCCAAGACAATGGAGACCTACGAGGCTCTTTCGGCCGCAGCGCAAGCAGAGCATCGCCTACTGGTTGGTCCGTGGTACCATATCCCCTGGACCCAGCAGGTGGGTGCTATCGATTATGGATGGGAAGCGCGCAATTTTGTCGACGATTACCAAATCGCCTGGTTCGACGCCCAGCTCAAAGGAGATCGTAGCAAACTTGATTCCCTTCCCATGGTGCGCATTTTTGTGACCGGCGCTAACGAATGGCGCGATTATGATACGTGGCCATTGGCTGGAACCTCAGCCGAAAATTGGTATCTGCACAGTTCGGGGCGAGCGAACTCGCTGTCGGGTGACGGGTCCTTGTCGCCGCAGGCACCCGGCGGAGAGGGCGCCGATTTCTTTATCTACAGCCCGGAGGGGCCGGTCGAGAGTCTGGGTGGCCATTCATGCTGCCTGCCCGACCGCGCGCCGATGGGCCCGGAGGATCAGCGCCAGGTCGAATACCGTAACGACGTTCTTGTCTACAGCTCCACGCCGCTTGAGACGCCACTCTTCATTGCCGGGAAAGTAAACGCGGTTTTGTATGCCGCAAGTTCGGCAGTAGACACTGATTTTACGGTTAAGCTTTGCGACGTGGCGCCCGATGGTACGGCTATTAATATTACCGAAGGCATCATCCGGGCGCGCTACCGAGAATCGCTCGAGCGTGAAGTGATGTTGGAACCCAACGCAATATATGAATTTTCTATTGCCGTCGGGGTAGTGTGCCACTTTTTTGCTGCGGGGCACCGCGTCCGGGTGGAGGTCTCGAGCAGCAACTTTCCACATTTCGATCGCAACCCAAACACCGGCAAGCCGTTCGGTGAAGATGACGAGCTGGTGACGGCTAGCCAAACCGTGTTCCATGATTCAGCCCGGCCGTCACGTATCGAATTACCGGTAGTAGCAGAGGGATAGAAACAGCCAGCTTGAATACGCA
>CAYPSQ010000113.1:0-1249 GCA_964413115.1 uncultured Rhizobiaceae bacterium
TGCCACTATGTTACATTTGAACCAAATTCTAGGAAATTCGAGTAGTGGCGAATTGGCGGAGATACTTCACCGCCTGTCGCATGACGGCAAGCTTGAGGAAATTCGCCTCAGCGCGGCGGATACCGCCCGAAAGCGCCTCCGGGTAACTACCGATAAAGGCACAGACTGTGCTATCGCGCTCAACCGCGATGCGAGCTTGGAGAATGGTTCTGTGTTGTTGCTAGAAAACCAACGGGCCATCGTCGTGCGCATGTTGGAGACGAATTGGCTACTAATTGCGCCCACCGATGCGACTGCAGCGCTAGAACTGGGGTATTTCGTTGGCAATTTGCATTGGCGCGTGCGCTTCGACGGTGACGTTCTGAAAATTGCCTTGGACGGCCCGGAGCAGAATTATCTTAACCGACTGGCCAACCATTTTGAGAGCGGCCGGGCGCGGCGTGTGGACGATGTCTGACGGGCGCACCCTTCTCACCATGTTGCAGCATGGCGATAGTTTTTTCCCTTCTGGTGCAGTGTCGTTTTCTTGGGGTATCGAAACACTAGGCGCTGACAGCAAGATTATTAATGCAGGCGACGTGGAGCGCTTTGTGGCGCATCAACTGAGCGGACGCTGGGCGACCTCGGATCGCCCGGTCCTCGCTGCGGCGCTTGCCGCCAGCGGAAATCTCCAACAGGTTTTGACTGCCGACCGGTTGATGGAAGCAAACAGCCTGGCGCATGAACAGCGCGCCGGCTCCAAGCGGATGGGCGCGGCGTTATTGAATATTCATGCTCGTCTGGAAACGCCGGGCGCGCTCGATTATCAGACGCGGGTGCGCACCGGCGTGGCGCCCGGCCACGTCGCTGCCGTGCAGGGCATGTTGTGGCAGGCGCTGGGTGTTGACGTGGATGATGCTTGTCGTATCGCTGCACATGGCCTCACTGTTGGCTTGTTGGGCGCTGCGCTAAGGCTCGGCATCATCGGCCATATCGATAGCCAGGCCATTCTCGGGCGCCTGCACCCAGTCATCGAAGATATTTTAAGCGCGCCGCCGGTAGCACTGCATGAGATGCATGCCTATGCGCCAGCCGCGGATATCGCCATGATGCGCCATGAAACTCAGGAAAGCCGGCTATTCTACAATTGAACAATTTGTAGCGGGAGACGAAAGATGAATCTAACCCCTACCGAACAGGAACGCCTAACCATTTTCTCAGCTGCCCAACTTGCGCGCGAGCATAGGAAGCGCGGAATCGCGCTCAGCCA
>CAYPSQ010000113.1:1349-5798 GCA_964413115.1 uncultured Rhizobiaceae bacterium
TCTCAGCTGCCCAACTTGCGCGCGAGCATAGGAAGCGCGGAATCGCGCTCAGCCAACCGGAGGCAATTGCCTATATTTGCGACGAATTGCTCTATAGCGCGCGCCAGGGCAAATCGTTGAAAGATGTGATGGGTCTTGGCTCGCAGATATTGACCACTGACGACGTGCTGCCCGGCGTAGCCGAACTGATTCCGGTGATTCATGTTGAGGCGATGTTCCTAGACGGCACCAAATTGGTGACCGTACATCAGCCGATTCGCTCTGGCGCCAAGCAGCAACCGGCGCGGGCGCAAGCCGGTGAAGTGGTCACTCCGGACGGTGACATCGAGATAAATGCGGGTCGGCGCAAGCTGACGCTGACGGCGACTAACAGTGGCGACAGGCCAGTGCAGGTCGGTAGTCATTTTCATTTTTTTGAAGTCAACAAGGCGCTTGACTTCGATCGCGAGGCAACCTTCGGGATGCGCCTCGATATACCATCTGGCACGGCTGTCCGGTTTGAGCCCGGCCAAGTCCTAGAAGTGAATTTGGTGGAAGTCGGCGGTAGGCGAAGCGTGAGCGGATTCAACAGTCTGACTGACGGCTCAATCGATTCCGACGAAATCAAACAGGCAGCGCTCGAACGCGCTCGCGAACGCGGCTTTAAGGGGGCCTAGGAGCATGGCAAAAATCAGCCGACAGCAGTATGCAAGCCTTTACGGCCCAACTGTGGGAGACAAAATTCGCCTTGGAGATACATCGTTGTTCGCCGAGATCGAACATGATCATACTGTCTATGGCGAGGAGTGTTGGACTGGTGCCGGTCGGGTGATGCGCGACGGCATGGCCTATGACGCACACACTTCGCGTGCCGACGGCGCCATTGATATGTTAATTGAAAACGCCACCATCATCGATCCGGTGTTGGGTGTTATCAAAGCTGATATTGGCGTGCGCGACGGTAAGATCGCGGGCGTTGGTAAAGCCGGCAATCCCAACATCCAGGATGGTATTGACGAGAACTTGGTGTGCGGGCCGAATACTACCTATTACCCGGCCGGCGGCCTGATCGTGACGCCGGGCGGTATTGACGTGCACATTCATTTTCTCTCTGCGGAGCAGTGCGAACATGCCATTTCGACCGGCCTGACGACGATGATTGGCGGCAGCATGGGGCCGCTGTTCGCCATCGATTGCGGTGGCCCGTGGAACACCCACAGGATGATCGAAGCGTCCGAGAAATGGCCGATCAATTTTGGCTTTTTTGGGCGTGGTTCATCGCACAACCCGGACACGGTGGCTGAGCATCTCGATGGCGGCATTATTGGCGTAAAAATACATGAGGATTATGGCGCTATGCCGGCGACCATCGACGGCGCGCTCACGGCGTCCCAGGAATATGATTTCCCGGTGATGATCCATACCGACACGCTGAACGAATCTGGTTTCTATGAGGATACGCTGGCTGCCATTGCCGGGCGCACCATGCATATGTATCACACCGAAGGCGGTGGCGGTGGCCATGCGCCGGACATCATCCGCTGTAACGGTGAACCGCACTTGCTGCCATCTTCTACCAACCCGACCAACCCCTATACGCTAAACGCCTTCGACGAAGGCCTCGACATGACTATGTCGTGTCATCTGCTGCGCTACGATCTACCCGAGGATGTTGCCTTTGCCGAAAGCCGTGTGCGTCCGCAGACCATGATGGCTGAAGACGTGTTGCATGACTTGGGCGCGATTTCCATGTTTGGCTCCGATAGCCAGGGCATGGGCCGCGTCAATGAGGTGATTTCGCGGTGCTGGCAGTTGGCCAGTAAAATGCGCGATCAGCGCGGTCGCCTTGGGCACGAAAAAACCAAGGATGCTGATAATGAGCGTATCAAGCGCTATATCGCTAAATACACCATAAACGCAGCCCGTGCTTTCGGCATGGATAAATATATAGGCTCCATCGAACCCGGCAAAATGGCCGATCTGGTGACCTGGAAGCCGGCCTTTTTCGGTATTAAGCCTCTTGGCGTCATTAAGGGCGGATTTGTTGCGCATGGCGCTAGCGGTGACAGCGCCGGCAGTTATTGGCAGACTGAGCCGGTGATTCAACGTGCTCAATTCGGAGGTTGTGGCAAGGCCCCGCAGAGCTTAAGCGCTACCTTCGTACATCAACGCGCGCTCGATTTGGATGTTGCTGGGCAGTTGGGCCTTTCCAAGGCATTGCTGCCTATCTCTAGCTTCACCAGCCTCGGCAAAAAGGACATGCTGCACAATGATGCATGCCCGGATATCCGCGTCGATCCGTCGACATTCGATGTGTTTGTTGATGGCGAACTCGCGGCTTGTGATCCGGCAACGGAAGTAACCCTCGGTCAAACCTACATGATGCGCTGAGGAATCCAACGTTGCACGGATCACAATCTATGGCCGCAAGCGGTCTTAAGTGGATGCGTGTCGGTCCGCAGGCCGAACTCATTTTCACACGCGCGCCGGACGGCCGTACCTTTATTTCGCAACAGCGGGTCGGCTATCCGTTTCATATCACTCGGCCATTCTATCTCGACTCGGTCCCCGCCGGCATGCTCACGCTCTATCTGCAATCGGTTTCAGGCGGCATCTATCGCGGCGAGCGGTTGGCGCTTAGCCTAGAGGCCGAGGCGCATGCCGAGGCACAAGTGACGACCCAATCGGCGACTATCGTCCATCGCATGAAGGACGGCGGTGAAGCGCATCAGGAGATGATCATCCGTGCCGGCGCTGGTGCGTTACTCGAATATTTACCCGATCCGCTCATTCTCTTTCCTGGCGCCCGGTTCCATACCAAGCTTCGCGTGATGGCTGAGCCCTCAGCCACGGTGATCGTCTGTGACGCGTTCACCCAGCATGATGCGAATTCCGCCGGCGGGCGCTTCGAGCGTCTGGCGAGCGAGACCCGGATTGAACGGCCGGATGGCTCGCTGCTTGCGCTGGACCGCTTCGATATCGGCGGTACGTTGGACGAAGCGCATTTTGCCGGCGCCGGCAGCACCTATCCAGCGCATGGCACGGTGATGGTCGTTAACAACAGCTGCCCAGCGGAGGAACTTGCGAATGCTCTCCGCGAAGCCTTCAGTGAATGCGGCGGTATTTACGCCGGTGCCTCGACAATGCCGCACGAATGTGGCGCCTGGGCGCGTATACTGGCCGCGGATGGCCACGCTTTGCGAGCGGCGCTGAAGGCGGCTTGGACGGCAGCACGGTGGAAAATCAGCGGCGCTGAGCCAGCACACCGGCCCAAATAGAATTACAGAAACCAGGAGAGAACGAGGCATGGCCAGTACGATGGAAATTTCCACCACCTCTTCGGCCCGCCTCGGCATTGGCGGGCCGGTGGGTGCCGGCAAAACTGCTCTGATCGAGCGTCTGCTGCCGCTGCTCGCGGCGCGCGGCACCTCGCTCGCAGTGGTGACCAACGATCTGGTAACTAAAGAGGATGCCGAGCGGCTGCAGAGAGGCGGTCTGATAGCGCCGGAGCGCGTCGTTGGCGTCGAAGCCGGTGCCTGCCCGCACACCGTCATTAGGGAAGACCCGACGCTTAATATTGAAGCGGCGGATCTGTTGGAGGCAAAATTTACGCCGCTTGAGCTCATCATCATAGAGAGTGGCGGCGATAATCTTGCATCCACATTTTCACTCGATTTGGTGGATTATTGGATTTTTGTCATAGACGTGGCAGGCGGCGACGATATTCCGCGCAAGAAGGGCCCCGGCATTGTACAGGCCGATCTATTGATCATTAACAAGATCGACTTGGCGCCGCATGTCGGTGTCAATGTGGCAGAAATGGCGGCCGACGCAGAAATGGTGCGCGGCGGAAAGCCGGTAATTCTTGCCAATTGCCGCGACGGTGAAGGACTGGATGACATTGTTGCACGGCTGGCTCATGATTTGCTGATGCAGGAGTAATCCGGCCTGCCCGCGCGGCGGCGGCTGATCCGGTGGAAGATATCTGTACTATCCAAGCTCAACCAACAGTAGTATCCATTGCCCGTTTAGGCGTTTGAGCAGTTGACTTTGATCTTCTGAATCCTAGGACACGGTGGCGGGCGAGCGGCAAAATGAAAACTTGCTAGCGCGCAATTCAACTTAGGGCGGATGGAGCCTCTGTCCAAGACAGTCCCCACATTGCCTTGATGAAAGCGGCCAACACCTTCAGATCGATAACCGATTTTCCGGTTACTGCGTTCAGGTGCTGATCATCTTCTTTTCGATGCCGACGCCGGCGGACAGGGCGCGCTGGTATTCGAGCGGAACGGTGGCGGAATCCTGGATTGCGATGCCGGTTGAATCAAATAAGGTGATTTCTGCGTCCGATGTGCGGCCCTTTTTCTTGCCGCTGATGATCTCGCCGATTTCGCCGGCCACGTCGGCTTCGGTGATATCGCCGTTGGTGAGTGGCATATTAATTTCGCCGTCGCTGCGGCATTGACGGAT
>CAYPSQ010000114.1:0-1082 GCA_964413115.1 uncultured Rhizobiaceae bacterium
GAAGCGGTCCGTCGAGCTAAAGTAATTAAAGAGTGGCGAATTGCTGATCAGGAAGGCAATGTGCTGATGACCAGGCCTATGACGCCGGGTGATCAACTATTACTTCCGCCTCGCGAAGACCTTTATCAATCACTCATTAATCGTGCGATAGCAGAGGGTGTGGAAATTCGCACCTCATCTACGGCAATATCTGTTCGTCCAGAAGGCGTTTTAGTTCTAGAAAACGGCGACGAAAGAAAAGCAGACCTTATAGTTGCGGCAGATGGACTTTACTCCCGACTACGTGAAAGTATTTATGCAACGCGTGTTCTAGATTATGGGATTGAAGCTGGAATACGTATGTTGATACAACATAAACTAGGTGACCCTGACGACATTATTACAGAATATTGGAATGGTCCTTGGAGACTGCTTTATAATCCATGCACGGACGGAGAGAATTATATATTTTTAAGCGCTCCAATAAATGACGAACGTGGGAGAAAAATACCTGTTGATCGTGACTTTTGGAAAAAAACATTTCCACTTCAAGAGGATTTGGTTAATCGATTTCAAGAGGATGGGCGATGGGATCGCATTGGATACGTCCGCTGCCGAACTTGGTCCGATGGTAAAGTTGCTATCCTTGGTGATGCTGCAAATGGTATGCCCCCTAATTTAGGTCAAGCCGCGAACATGGCATTTACCAATGCGATGGCATTGGCAGCTATAGTTAATGAAGAAAGGAATGTTCGGAGCGCTCTTGAAAAGTGGGAAAAAGTCGCACGCCCACTCACAGAACACGTACAATGGTGGTCATATATTTATGGGTTTGTTATCGGAAATTGGCCTTCTGAAAAATTATCAATGAGAAATACAGCTATATCAAAAATTTCAAAAACTAAATGGTTCGAAGAAGGCTTGAACCGCGGGGCAAGAAGCATACCTTTAGGTTTCAACGAAGAGACGGTTTTTCCAAAGACAGAACATAACGATTATACTGCGATTGGATTTGAAGATTCTCTTCTCAAGGAGATAACAAATTCGGCTTTAGGACAAAAATCTTTTATGAGTTTTCTGGAAAAAAGTTAACAAATAAATTT
>CAYPSQ010000114.1:1182-5766 GCA_964413115.1 uncultured Rhizobiaceae bacterium
CGTGAAACGTTGTTGTCGTAGTTGTTGTGCGAGAGAGAACCACACCAGGCCATCGAGCCGACAGAGAAAACGCCGCCGTTATGTGGGGTCTTGAAATAGACCATGTCGGCCCGAATCTTGGGGTTGGTCTCGCCGGTACCGGTCAGGAGCTGCCCCCGTGAGCTGTAGGTAATCTCCTCGGTCACGGGAACGAAAATATCTGAATGGCCCTCCGAATGCGCGAGCAGGAAGGCACGGTGAGGGGTACCTAGCTCGAGGTCCGCGCGATCGAGCTCGAGGCCTGCTGCGCCGCCGCCGATCAGACCGAAATCACCAATCACTTCATCGCGACCTACGCCTTCAAAAATCCAGGCACACTCTTCTCGCTCGCTGTCTGGAGCCCGGCGATAGTAGGAGGATTGCGTCAGCCCGAACGACGTGAAGGTTACGCCCAAGAGGTTCGACATCGGCCGTCCTCTGATACGCCATGCGCCGCCATGCTTGCCGTCGAACGCGTTACAATATTCGCCGGGCATGCCGGTCCAGGCGCGCGAGCCTTGGTCGCTCTTGCGCACCTCGACGATATTCGGATTGTCGGGATGAAACTCGGTGACCCAATAGAAGCCATTCGCCGCGAGATAGAGCCAGCGTCCGCCGCGGAGCTGGAACTCCTGATATGCGTCCATAATCCGCTCGGAGACATATTCCGGATGATGGGCAGTCAGCACGACGGGATACTGATCGAGCAGGCTGATACCTTCGTGGTGTACGTCTTCTTCGGTGTGGATGTCGACCTCATAGCCCATTGCCTCAAGCCAATCGACTAGGTGGAGGTCGGCATTGAACTGCCAGACAGAGGGCGAAAATAAATGAGTATATTTAGGCCGCATGTTGAGGATCGGGCGCAGCGCTGAAGAGATGTTGACCCCCCAGCCGTCACGATAGGTCGAATAGGTGCCGAGGCCGTAGGCTTCCTTTTTATTGAGCAACAGATCCCTCGGCTGCAGTAGGGCCGCCCGGGCTGTGAGTAGTTGTGCGACCGGTGAGGTCACGCCAAGATTGTCGTTGGCGTAGGCTAGGTAACTTACGCTCGACATCACTAGAGCTACGCGGGCGGTCGGCCCGGTAACCGGTGGGCGGACGAAAAAGGGAATATAATCCTCCGTCTCTGGCGATTCGATGCCGTCGATCCTCAGGCGCGCTGCGTAGACACCGCTCTTAAGGTTCTTTGGCAGCTTCAGGGTAAACGCGGGTTTCCAGCGCGCGTCGTCGACCGATTCATCGTGGAAGTGGATGGCACCATATTCCTCCCGCCCATGCCGGTAGCTCATATAATCCGAGGTCCAGTTGAAGCCCGGCACACCGCGCACAGGCATGTTCACACCGCGCCCATTAAGCGCGAAAGGCCCGCACTCGACGATTTTCGTTGAGGCCGCGTTGTCGTGGATGTTTGCCGTGAAATCCCACGCGCCAACGACGGGCTGGCGGGCGTCGAGCGGCAGATGGTCAATGCCCGGGCCTGCAAGAAGGATTTCGATCTCGTCTTGCGAAAATGCGCGGTTGGCGAGCCGCGGCCTGTCGAGCCTTCCGTTGAACTTGTGCGTGTGGATAGGGATCGGCCAAGGCTTGCTTAGTCCAGCAAAATGGCCGCCGAAGATAGTTCGCCCCGAGTCCGGGTCGGCGACGCTCGCAGCCATGAGAAAGGGACATGAATTTGCTGCCGGCGGTCCGGGCGAGACGGTGGTCTCGATTTCGCTCGCCGTGTCTTCAAGCGGGTAGACCAGGCTCATGCCGAAGCCACCATTTGCCGGCGTGGCGAAGGGTCGTTGCACGAGCCGGACCCGGCCGCTTCGCGCGTCATAGGAGGCACTCACCTGGTACCACAAGTTGCGGAAGAGAGGCCGACCGCTTGAGACCCGTACTTCAGCTCCGACGCCTCGGCCGATGCGTAGGCATAGCTCGGCATTTTCGTCGATGAACAACCCGAAGCCAGTGCCGTCCTTTTCGTTCAGTTTGGTGAGCAGGCCTTGTACCCCCTGGGCCGGCAGTGTTGGATAGATATAGCTGCAGAGCGTAAAACTTTCGACGTCCATCAGGGGGGAGTGCGGCACGATAATGTAGCTGCCGGCATCTATCCGTTGATACGCGCCAGCATAAGTACCGTTCACGGGAGTTTCTATTAACTCTTCCTTGAAGCCTGGCCCTTCTGGGCTCGTATCGCCGTGGATCAGGCGCACGATATTGGCACGATAGGATTCGTCCCGTTCGGAGTGTACATAAAATGTGATGGCCTCTCCCGGACGTACAGAAAGGCGGTCTGTATAGCCGGTGATCCGCAGCATGTGGTCTTGCGCATCCTGCATTTTACTGCGCTCCTAAGTCTCGATGCCGTATTCAGCGAGCAGATTACTCAGTCGTTTGAGAAAGATCGCGTGGTCTGCCTCGCCCCGGGTCGGATAAGTTTCCTCGGTGAGTACGACCGTTTCGCCGCGCGCTGGAGGCAGCAGTGCGATGCTGTATTCACTGCTTGGTTGGGTTTCGACAATGATGTGCTTGCCCGCGGTTGGTACAACCCGCAGCTTATCGATCAGGCGGACGAGGACTCGGCTGTAAATTGGCGCCGGCTTGCCGGGCCGGGTCGGAGCATAAAGTGGATTGGCTCTGTGCTCGGCGATGATCTGGGAGCGGCTCTCAGGGTTGACCAAGTGTGGCAGGATATACATGCGGAAATTGTAATCATCGACTGCTTTGAACGCATAGTCCTGCTTGAGTGCGGTGATTGGGATGCCGTGTGCATCCGCTTCTTGTACCATAAATCCCTCTCGGCAATATTCGGGGTAACTGGTGTGTTTAGAGTTATTAACCTTCTACAGCTAAAGCGCCAGCATGAGCCAGTATGAAGTCGCTAATCTTTCGACCTTCTTCAAGACCTTATGGCGGTTGATTTCCAAACTATCGGCGAATAGGGTTTTATCATGAATCAAAATATTCCCGTAATTGATCTTGCGCCAATATTTTCCGGATTTACCGAAGGTAAACAGCAGGTCGCAGCGGAAGTGGGCCGCGCCCTTGAAACAGTCGGGTTTTTCTACATCTCGGGCCATGATGTGCCCGAAGAACTCGTCCGCCAGCTCCGCGATGAAGCCTATACATTCTTCGCACTGCCGATCGAAGAAAAAATGAAGGTTAGACGTCCGGCTCCAGAGATCACACGAGGCTACGACCCGCCTGCCCAGCAATCCCTATCGGCAACCAGGGGCAAGGTGTCGCCGTCGGATTTGCAGGAAGGTTTTGGCATGGGGGGCTTCGACTTTGCGCCGGATGATCCTTACTACAATACAGGTCTAGGCCACTATTTTTTTGCCCCTAACCTGTGGCCTGCCGAGCCATCGGCACTGAGACCGGTGCTGGAAAAATACCACACAGCCCTAAAATCTCTCGCGACGAAAATTATGCAGATCTTTGCATTAGCCCTTGATCTAGAAGAGGACTTTTTCGACAACAAAGTTGATAAGACTGGTGCGCATATTCGCTTGAACAAATATCCGGCACAGCCTAAACCACCGGAGACCGGTCAGCTTCGCTCCGGCGCTCATACTGATTACGGCACACTTACCATTTTATATGGTGAGGATACCCCGGGTGGATTACAGGCCATGGGAGCCCATGGCGAATGGATCGATATTCATCCACCGCCCGGTTCCTTCATTGTTAATATCGGAGATTCAATGGCTCGCTGGACTAATGATCGTTGGCTATCAACTTTGCATCGAGTAGTAAATCCGTCCCGCGAGCACGCAACGAGTGAACGCCTCTCGGTAGCATTTTTTCATGCAGCTAATTACGACACCGAATTGCGCTGCCTGAAAAGCTGTGAGATTCCAGGCGAACTTCCAAAATATGAATCAACGTTCTATGCTGCCTATTACATCGACAAGTTAATGAAGAGCCGCCAGACCGTTTCCGCATGAAGGGCAACCGAACAACAATTATTGCATTACTATAAAATATTTTATGTAGTATAGATATTTATCAGGTACAATGTTCACGGTATAATGTTACAACAAAAGTAAATTATTAATTTCTCTAATTCAAAAAAAACATTAATATTAATACGAACTAATACTTAGAACAGTTAAGCCTAGGCAACACCTCTTGACCAAAAACTCGAATTCCTTTCTCAAAGTCATTCCAGCTAAACATAAAGCCATCTGCTCCCGTTCTTTCGGCTATTTCATCAAGCTTTGTAGCAACACTGGTTGGAGACCCGTGAATAACAGGAATCATATGGAACGCTGAATTCCCTTCTTCTAATGGTTTGTCTAGTGAAAGTGTATGTTTTTCACTAGTACCTCCCGTATTAGTATCTAAACTAGCACTAGAAATTATGTTTGAGATAGCAGATTTGTCGGCTAATCGTATTATCTCTTCACCAATTTTTTGCGCTTTTTTATCAGTTTGTTCGACAATCATATGGAGAAGAATATACGCGCCATAATTCTTTTGGGAACCGTCATCTTTTTGCTTCTGGAGTTTATCAAGAACGTCTGAGTGACCAAAAACAAATCTTTGATCAACATGTTGCTCACAAAATTTTATTCCGGC
>CAYPSQ010000115.1:0-4157 GCA_964413115.1 uncultured Rhizobiaceae bacterium
TGAATCGTCGTTACCCAGACCTCGTTCGACATGATGCAGCTCGTGCCGAGCATCTTGGCGCCGCGCACGGTGATACCCTCACTGTCCTCGTCTACGATGCGCGCGGTGAGGAACGGGTCGTCCTGCTCTCCGGTACTCTTCGAGCGATCGGCCTGGGGGTTGATGATCACGTAGCTGAGGTAAAGGTCTTTGTCGCGGGCGTAGCGGTAATAATCCTTGAGCGCGCCGGCCCGACTGGAATTCCAACGCTCAAACGCCTCGATGCCCATAATCTGTCCGGCAAGGCCGGAGGCGACGTGATCGGGCGAGCGGCCGAGAAAGCCGAAATGACACTCTCCCCAGCTTTCGAGCGCGGCGCGGCGCGCACGCAGCTCTTCGTAGCTCTCGCAGAGCTGCCAGCAGCGGCTTACCCGCTCACCGCTGTCGGGCGAGACGTAGGTCAGCGCCTCGACATTCTCTGGCGCTGCCTGGAAATCATATAGAAGGGCTGATGTCGCTACCGAATTGCGATAGGACGGATGGGTCGTGACGTCAGCAACGTTTTCGCCCTTGAGAATCACATTGCGCCCATCGCGCAAGGCTTCGATATGAATCTCACCGGTTTTCGTCATCGCTCAGCGCCACAATCAAATTTCTATACCCATCAACCTCACCAGCCAATCCAGGATCGATGAAGGTCGTGCTGTCCGGTTGCTCCAGGTTGGTGGCCCCCGGCACGATAGCACCAAAGGTGAGGCGAAGGCGATCATAGATCTGTGTGCTGCACCAATCGCCGTTGCGCCAGACCCGGCGCACTCCCAGCACGATGTCCTTCAGGGTTGAGTCCACCGGCAGCGCGCGCACCGAAAAGTTAAACGCCTTTCTCCGCGCTATCGAAGATGCAGGAATTGCTGAAGCGGGTTGCGCTCATACACTTTACCCGTCTATATCGACGCCGTAATCACGTTTTGCGCCCTCAACGCTAACGAAGCCGTGCCGCACGTCCGCAATCACCTTATCGCGCGGGCGCTCGGCTACGGGACCGAAGCCGCCGCCGCCGGGTTGTTTCAGTGTCACCCGATCTCCTGGCGCGAGCTCGTGACGATCCTTGGGGTGTACGGTCTCGCCATTGATGAGGTGCTCTCGCAAAGGCCCATCATTGCCGCCGAGAAGGCCGAGTGGTGGAAATTCGCAGCGGTTCGCCATAGAGAACACGGTCATCGGATGTCCGGAATCGTTGCGGATGACGACTTCTTGGCCAAGCCCACCGCGTGCCGCGCCTGACCCGCCCGAATCCGGCAACAGCGTGCGCTTCTCTACGAGCGTGCTAGTCACACTCTCCCACACCTCCGCCGGCACCACCGCCATGTTCGACGGACCCGGTAAAGTCGGCGGACCGTCATGATTTTGCAGTGCGCCGAAACCGCCGGACGCGAAATAAACTGTTGAGACGCCGCGACCGTTCTTGTGGGTGCCGACAAAATTCATCAAATCGAGCATACCGGTATCAGCCTGCACGCTGTCCGGTGCGGCCTCGGCCAGGGCGCCAAAAATAAGTGGCGAAACAAAATGGCCGATGATGTGTCGCCCACCGGTCGGCGACGGCGGCTGGGCGTTGAGTATACAGCCCTCGGGCGCCGCTACGGTGATCGGTTTAGTCGCGCCTTCATTATTTGGTAAGGAAGGTACGGTCAGACATTTCAGGGAATAGAGCGACATTGCATTGGTATAGCAATATGGCACGTTAATGCCGCGCTCCACCGCCGGGTCTGTTCCCGCCATATCGATATGCACTCTCTCGCCCTCGACGTCGATGCGGCAGGCGAGCGTGATAGGCTCGTCGATGCCTTCGATCTGAAGGCTGTTGCAGTAGGTGCCATCCTTAATTTCGGCTATGGCGGCGCGGGTCATACGCTCCGACTGATCTCGAATAGCGGTCGATAGGTCAGTAAGATCATCGAGATCCTGCTCCTCCATGAATTCGAGTAACTGCCGTCCACCCACCTCATTGCAGGCGACATTAGCCATCACATCGCCCAAAACCTGTTCCGGCACGCGTACATTTGCCTCGATCAGTTCGAGTAGAAATTCGTTGACCTCGCCTTCCTTCAACAGTTTGCAGAGCGGCAGACGCAAGCCCTCGTGATAGATTTCCGTTGCTGTCGCGCCGAACCCGGTACCGCCGATATCCGGCAAATGGGTGATGCTCATAGTGTAGCCAACCAGCCGGTCACCCTTGAACACTGGGCGCATGACGGTGATATCGAACATATGGCCGGTACCAATCCAGGGATCATTAGTCGCCAGCACATCGCCAGGCTTCAGCGTATGCGGCGGAAACTTCTTCATGGTGTGAGCCATGGTCAAAGGTGCGGTGCCGATGAAAGGCGGCGCGCTCCAACTGCCCTGTGCCAGCAGATGACCGTCTGCGTCGGTGATCACGGCAGTGAGGTCGTAAGCCTCGCGCACGATAGTCGAAAAGGAGGTGCGCACCAGAGTGGAAACGATCTCGTCGGTGATCGAGATCAGCCGATCCCACATGATGCCAAGGGCAATGGCGTCCATTAGCTTTCTCCCAACTCGGCGACGAGATTGCGCATCTCGTCCACCCGCACCACATCTCCCGGGCCGATGACGCAAGTCGATTCCCGCTCCTCGATCAGCGCAGGTCCAGTGATTTCTGCACCCAGTTGGAGCAAACTACGGTCATAGACCGGGCAATCGGCATACCCGTTGGCAAAATATGCCTGACGGCTACCTTTTTGTGCCGGGCCGGTACCAGCCGAATCCTCTAAGCGAAAGCCGTCGGTCAATGCCGCCTCCGGCCCAACCGCCTCAACTTTCCAGGTAACGATTTCGAGAGGCTCATCCAACATGCTGGTAGAAAAAGTTTGGGCGTAGGTTTTGCGGAACAGCGCCGGCAGATCAGCGAAAGCGCAATTCTCCGGCAGCGCCACCTCGATCTCGTAGCCCTGCCCCTGATAGCGCATATCGAGCCGGCGCCGGTGGCGAATACTAGCCGCGCTGACGCCAGCGGCGAGCAGCAGCTCCGAAGCTTCCTCCGCCATGACCCGAAAGCGCTCGGCAAAACGTGCGTCGTCGAGCTCCGCCAGCACGCAGGGCTCAGAGCGCGACAATTCAAAGGCAAGCGGGCTGACCAAGAGACCGAAGGCGGACATCACTCCAGCGCCGGCCGGAAAGATGACGCGTGAAATCTTCAGCTTGCGCGCCACGGCCATGGCGTGCGCCGGGCCCGAGCCGCCGAAAGCCACCATACTTGCACCGCGATAATCGAAGCCGCGTTCAGAGGCATGTATGCGGAAAGCGCGGGCAACATCTTCATTGATGATCTCGTGTATTCCCCAAGCTGCGCGCTCCACCGTCACGCCGAGCGGGGTGGCTACATGTTCCTTGATAGCGGCACGGGCCGCATCACAGTCAAGCATCATATCACCACCAAGGAAAAATTCCGCATCGAGATAGCCAAGCAGGAGATTGGCGTCGGTCAGCGCCGCGCGTCTTCCGCCTTTGCCGTAGCAGGCCGGCCCGGGATCGGCGCCGGCGCTTCTCGGCCCAACGCGAATGAGGCCCCGCTCATCGACTTCCGCTAAGCTGCCACCACCCGAGCCAATCTCGACCATATCAATTACCGGCACCTTAACCGGCAGGCCGCTACCGCGCTTGAAGTCGTGCAGCCGTGCGACCTCCATATCGTATTGCTTGAGCGGTTGATACCCGTTGACCAGTGCGCCCTTCGCTGTGGTCCCGCCCATGTCGAAAGACAAGAGGTTGGGAATATCCAGCGCCCGCCCGTGATAGGCAGACATCAGTGCTCCCGCCGCCGGGCCGGACTCGAGCGCACGCACCGGGTAGCGCCGAGCTGCCTCGGGCGCCAGCATACCGCCAGAAGAGGTCATCACCAGAAGCCGTCCAGAGAAGCCAGCCGCCTGCAGACCGCCTTCAAGACGGGCGAGATAACTGTCGAACAGTGGCTGCGTATAGGCGTTGACAGCCGTAGTAGTCCAGCGTTCGAATTCGCGCATGTTGGAAAAGATGTCTGCCGAGGTAGAGACATAGAGGTCGGGAAAATCGGATTCCGCAACTTTGCGCGCGAGACGCTCATGGGCCGGATTGGCGTAAGAGTGGAGAAAGCAAATAGCGAGCGCTTCTATTCCCTT
>CAYPSQ010000115.1:4257-5718 GCA_964413115.1 uncultured Rhizobiaceae bacterium
GCGTTGGTCACCAACGTGGTGCCATGGGCGATGGTATCGACATCAGCAAAATCTACCCCTTTGCGCTTCAGCAAATGGGTGCAGCCTTCAAGCACTGCGCGGGAGGGATCGTCCGAAGTGGTGAGTTGCTTGTGAATACACATTTTGCCCTTCGCTTCGTCGAATAGGGCAAAGTCTGTGAAGGTGCCGCCAATATCGATGCCAAGACGGTAACCCATCGTGATCACACGCCCGCTATCTCTTGCGCCAATCGCCGAGCTTCTCCGAAGCATCGGCGGCGCGTAGCACTGTAAAATCATCGAAATGCCGGCCGATGATCTGTAGCCCGACCGGCAGGCCATCAATCATGCCGCAGGGCACGCTGATAGCAGGATGACCGGTTGCATTCATTTGTGGACAATTGTTGAGCATATTGAGCGCGCGAAACATATATTCGCTGAACGGCGCGTTCGGCGGTGGAATCGGTCCGGAAAGCTGTGGGATTGTCGGCATGACAAGAACATCGCATTCTGCCAGCGCCGCATCATAGGAGGCTGCAAGTGAGCCGCGTTGATTTTGCGCCTTGGCGTAATAGCGTCCGTGATAATGACGGCGGAGATACTCGCCCATAAGGAGGACGTTGATCACCGTCATCGGGATATCGTTAGGTCGCGCTTTTAGGCTCTTCGCCACATGATCAAGCAGCGGTGTGTCGTAATAGCCCTGCCAGTTAGAGCCGCCGGCGCGGTGATGCATCACATCAACTGCACCCTCCGCCGCGAGGGCAAACCAGATACGCATACCATCGTAATGCATCGGTACGGAGACCTTGCGTACCTTGGCGCCCATCTGCTTCATACCTTTTACAGTTGCACGCACCTTTGCATCAACACGGCGGTCGCTCGGCAAAAATTGCAGATCTGGCCAAGTATCCGCCTTGTGGCCAAAACCCTCCTCGACGACGCCTATGGTGAGCCCCTCACAACCCTGTCCAATTGCCGGCAGATAGTCCTCCACGTAGTCGTCCGGGATCACACCTCGCTGGCGTGGGTCGAGCGGATCCGGACCCGCGAGCACCGAAAGCATGCGCGCAACATTCTCGACGCTGTCTGCCATCGGTCCGACGGTATCGAACGACATCTCGATGCCCATACAACCGGTATAAGGCACTAAACCATGAGTCTGTTTTAAGCCAACCACGCCGCACCATGCGGCAGGGATGCGGATCGAACCTCCCTGGTCGCCACCGAGCGCCATCTTTACATCGCCCGCTGCGATTGCGGCGCCGCTACCCTTGGACGACCCGCCCGGTGAGTGACTTGGTTTATGGGGGTTACGCACCGGCCCGAAGGCGCTGGTATGACCTCCAGAGGAGAAGGAAAAGTCGGAAGACGCAGTTTTGCCGACAATCACCGCGCCTGCATCAAGCAACCGAGTGACGACCGTGGCATCAATCTGCGGCACATAGCCTTCAAGAACACG
>CAYPSQ010000116.1:0-5546 GCA_964413115.1 uncultured Rhizobiaceae bacterium
CACAAGCGCAATATAGGAATACACGCTCTACATTTGTAAAATTCTTTAAATGAGCGTCACGAAACCTGGGCTGATCAATGTAATTGTTATTGAGTAATAGGCTAAATATTCCGGTCATTAGCCGCATTTCGTGCATAGATTATATGAGGTTGAAAATATGCTTGGCATCTTTCCAGCATCTAGGCATTCAAATTTTTACAATTATTAAGAAATAATGTTTGTTATTTGGGGCTATTCCGTATAGGTGAGGTTTTGTATATAACCTTTATCCAAAATGAGTATGAGCATGGCTAGAAAATCTTCGGGAAAATTCGACGAAAGCAACCTCAACAAGGGACAAATGCGCAAACTAAACGCGCTCAGAAAATCTCTTGGTGCAGACATCGCCAACAAAGCCTTTGGCGAATGGTATGAGAAACAATCGAACGAGCCCGACAGTTCGCCGGTCGATGCCAACGTCACGCTGATTACCGACACGCTTGAGCCGTTGGCCAAGCAAGGAAAATTGCGAATTCCGCGTGGTGGCTACCTGGTTCGACGCGGTAGAGGACGGGTGATCGTTGAGCGCGTCCGCGCCTAAAGTGGCGTTTGGGCCTTCTTTTGAGTAATGCTCGGAAGCCGTTGCCGAGCCCGTTGCGGAATCCTGTGGCGATCGTTTTGTTCTAACCGCCACAGGAACCGCCACGATGTTTCAAAACGACGGCACTAGGCATCTGACTAAGTGATCTCAACACTGTTTGAATTTTACCATTCAAGCTAATTGAGGCCGTCGTGTGCAGCGGTTTTATAGCATTTCGCCAAGACCGGATGGTTAGATACCGAATCAATAAAATATTTGATGGCCCCGCCAAAATTGGACACTGTTTAGCGGGTATGTAACAGTTCGCTAGATCTTTGCTTACAATTTCAATGCTCAGTAATCTGCGCGGTTCGTTATCGAACAGCAATGTTGCCCCCCAGGAGAGGTCACCCATCTCTTATCCGCGCGCGATTGCCCGGTAAGTTGCCTTTCCAACCTCATAAACGATAGCTGGTTCGGTCGGCCTAATCTCGCTCTTACCAACTACCTAAATTTCCGGAATAGTACCGCTATCTACAGACTGAAAGATCGCACCAAACTTTCGTTTGTTGCCAGTTTTCGGCCGCCGAACCGCGCAAGGTAGAACAAACCTATTGAAAGTTAAGTAAAATTTGTAAATTAAGCATTGAGATTGAAGCCACCGCAATGTACCGCCTAGGCTGCGGACATCCCCCTTTCCCCCACCCTTCTCTACCATGTTCAAATTGAGCAGTTTGGTGCTAGGCTGGCCTATGATCGCGTTTCCCATAGTTTTTAAGTGCCGGGCCGCTATTGCCGGGACGGCAGCGGTATGGTCAGTAGTAGCTGTGCTTACGTTTCTGACGCTGGCCGCCATGCCGGCCGCAGCGCAAGACATCTCAGGCCAAGCACAGGTTATCGACGGCGATACGATTGTCATCGAAGGTCAAATCATCGACCTTTTTGGCATCGACGCGCCCGAACTCGATTTTAACGGCCGCGAACAAACCTGTTTCAGAGACGGCCACCCCTACCGCTGCGCGCTGATTGCTGCTGGTAGGCTGGCCGAGAAAATCGCCGGCCGTACGGTGTCGTGCGAAGTCCAAGCGACCGACGCCGCAGGCCGGTTGCTGGCCTCCTGTTTTATCAAAAAGCGTGAAAATTTAAGCGGTTGGCTGGTCAACAAGGGCTATGTCGTAATCGACAGCCGGTACAGCGATGAATTTGAAGATTGGGAGGTCTGGAATACGGCTTCTGGAACCGGCCTTTGGTCAGGGCAGTTTAAACTGCCCTGGTTATGGCGTAAGCAAAACGAATAACGGCAAAACTAACATCGATTAGAAGTTAGGAGCGGGGCTATCGCCGACAACGACTTAACATTGGCCAATGCGGTCGCCCGAGCGATGGAAAAATCAGCCGAACTGCTGAGTGCCGCTGTCAAGGCTGGCGATAACGACGCACGGTTTGCCCTTGGCCTGCTATATTTGCTTGGCCGCGGAGTCAAAAAGGATGTAAGCAAAGCCATGCATCTATTCAGCCTCGCAGAAGAGGCTGGCGACAGGCAGGCAGCGCACTTCCGCAATATGGCGGCAGAGAATCTGGCCAGGGGCGAAGACAAGAAACCCGGTAATGGCGCATCGGCGCGCGCCGCCATCAAAGAAGCCCAGCGGCGCCGACGCTTTCCAAAGCCGAAGCTGGTGGAGAAAGACGAGGAGTGAGAGAGTCGAGCCAACATGCCGCGTGAGATTATCCAACGCTAGGCAATAAGAGGATGCGTCGGTAGCTCTTGTAATTTGGTAAGGCGGGAAGAGCCTTCGACTATATCAAAGACCCACCACCGTCGATGGTGAGGCAGCTTCCCGTCACATAACCTGTCTCCATCATAAATATTACAGCAGCGGCGGCTTCCTCGGGCCGGCCAATTCGGCCAACCAAAAGCCGGGCTTCCAGATCGGCAACAACGGCGGCCCGTTGATTGCCAAGTGCTTCGTCGAGAAACGGCGTATCGAAGAAGCCGGCGCGAAGTGCATTTACCCGGATCGGCGCGAGATCGACCGCGAGCCCCCGCATCAACCCCTCGACCGCGCCACAGGATGCCGATGACAACGAGGTGCCGGGTATCGGGCGGGCAACAGCGGTACCCGACATCAGCGTAATCGAGCCTTTCTTGCTCATTTTCGCCAGGGCATATTTCGTCGCGTGCAGGGCCGAGACTAAACGCGTATCGAGAGGCCCGCGCAGCGAACTCATCGCCGGCTCAAGGTGGTGATCGGCAACATAGGAGCCGATGGTCACGAACAGATGATCGATGCCATCGCGGCTTTGCAGGAATGTCTGCATCGCCGCTTCGTCGAGCGCATCAACAGCGGCCGTCTCTAACCCGCCGAATTCCGCCTGTACCGCGCGCAATCGCTCCAGCGAACGGCCGGTAACGGCAACCTGCGCGCCTCGCGCCAGCGCTGCCTGCGCCGTGGCCAGCCCTAACCCCGAGCTTCCGCCAACAATAATTACTCTCGAACCCTGCAAGCTCATCTTTTCACCTCCCTGTTCCCTGCGCCTTATAGAAACTTAACGTTTTCGCAATAGTATTGGCGACAAATAGGTTTTTCGATCCAAGCCAGACATCGCGAAGATTTTAGTTATGACGGGGAGGGTTTGGCGGCGTGCGTGTGTACGCCGGCAGGTCAAAATTATAAAGCCGAGCGCAGTTAGCGAAGACGATGTCGTCACGGGTGCCCTCGTCGAGAGTTGAGAAAATGCGTTCGATTACGTGGCGCGTGTTGGGATAGGTGCAACGGGTATGGGGGAAATCGGAGCCCCACATAATGGTTTTGGGGTCGATCAGATCGAGCACGTTGTAGAGAAATGGATCGTCGATGAGCCCGTGGTAAATCTGGCGCATATAGGCGTCCACCGGCTTAGCAATAGCCGGTATTTTCAAGGCCGGGCCGAAATCGTCCTGGATCTGGCGCACACGGAACAGCCAATAGGGCAGCCACGACACTTCGAACTCAGAACACACCAATTTGAGGTTAGGGAAGCGGTCGAAAATACCGCCGAAGATGAATTCGTTGGCAAGCACCGGGCCGGCCTCAGCGCAAACGCCCAAATGAGTGATGGGAACGCGGGTGCGCTCACTACCGTGCAGGGTGAAGGGATCAACCTCGTTGCCGGTGATGATATGAAGCGTCACAGGTTGTTCAAGCTCTTCGGCGCGGGCCCAGAACGGATCGTAATGTTTGTCCTGATAGGGCGCCCATTCGGGGCGCGCGTTACAATTGATGATGACGCTCTTAAGGCCCAATTTTGCCGTCCGTTCCAATTCACGGCATGCCCAATCGACGTCCGCCATATGAATCATGGAGGTGCCATAAAGGCGATTTCGCGCATGGCTGCAATATTCTGCCAGCCAATCGTTAAATACGGAGCAGCAATCCTGCACCAGAGCATCGTCGCGCGCGCGCATGGTGTAGAGCATCCACGTTGCGTTGAGGATTTCGCCAGAGACGCCGTCTTCATCGAGGCATGTCAGACGGCTCGCCGGATCACTGCCCGCGGCTAGGAGTTTCATCTGCAGAGCTTCATCGCCTTCGACCAATTCGTCGATGCGGCAGTATTCGTACCCTGTGAAAAAAAACGGAGATTTCTCGCCATTATGTTCTTCCACCATGCGCGGAACCGCGTCGCCATAACGACCCCCAAGCGGCTTCGACCATAGGTCACCCGGTTCGAGAACATGGGAATCGCCGGAAATTATCCTGAAATTGGACACCGATACCTCCTGCAATGCCTAGAAACGGCCGATTCTAGAGCGTGGGATTATCCAAGGGCAAACCATAGAGCGTGCGGCCGTAGCTCTTGAAATTGGGGTCTTTATTTTGGGTGAAGTGCTGATTGGCGACGATAAGATCAGTATATAGGCCGCCGAGCACGCTCGAACTTAGAACGCTAAGGGCGCCGGAAAGATCCCAAACCGTCTTGGACGAATCCATCGCAGTGTTACCGGCAAACGTCGCCAACGCACGGCAGCGCGCGCGCTCTATATCGCTGGGTACGCGCGCCCCTTGGGTCGCGATAGAGAGAAATTCATCGGCGGCGAAACGGAGAATTTCGACCGCGCTGTCGGCAGCGCATTGGGCCTCGGCAAACTTAATTTGCTGCGAAGAAAAGTCGGCAACACGCTGTTCGCTCATCACCGACGCTTTCTTGCTGACGATGGCATTGTATTCGGTGGCTATTTCCCTCGCAATTCCGACGGCACCGCTGGTGATTCCAAGGCCAAAAATAGAATAGCTTGGCAAAAGATAAAGCGGATTATCGCGCCACTGCCCGCCCGGCGATTCACCGCCGCGTAGTTCAGTCATGGTGAGCGACAGGTAACTCGGAACGAACACCCGCTTCAGCTCAACGTCATTGGTGCCGCTTCCTTTGAGGCCAATGGCGTGCCAGGTATCGAGGATATCGACCTGTTCACGCGGGAGCAGAAAATGACGGTGCGTTTCGGGTCCAGGATTGTCTGCTTTATAGGCCGTCACCATGCACCAATCACAAGTGTCTACGCCGGTTACCCACTGCCAGCGGCCGCTCACCGAATAGCCGCCGTCTACCACCTCGTAGTTGCCCATACTGGGGACGAGGATGCCCGCGACCAAAGCTTTCGGATCTTTTCCCCAGACCGCATCGCGGCCTTCAGCCGGCCACTGCGAAACCATGTAATTGTGTAGGACATATTGAGCGATGACCCACCCACTCGAGCCGCAAGCCGCGCCAATCTGAGTGAGCGCCGAGACGATATCCCGTAACGGACCGCCTGCCCCACCATGGCCGCGCGGCTGAAGAATTCGTGCGACGCCTGATTCACGGACCTGGTCACGTACCTCCGGCAACATCTTACGGTTTGCACTCGTCTCCGCGCGCCGGTTTCTGAGCTCTTGGTACAGCGGTTCAAAATCTAATGACATCCGATACACTCCCATTCGACACCGGCTTTGATCGTTCTCATCTCTTG
>CAYPSQ010000117.1:0-5430 GCA_964413115.1 uncultured Rhizobiaceae bacterium
GGATTGTGCCGTGTGTAGGCCGGAATGACCTGTCCGTTGTTGCGGCCTGAGGCACCGAAACCTAGCGTCTCGGCTTCCAACAGCACTACGTCGGCGCCTTCTTCCGCTAAGTGGAGCGCCGCTGATAGTCCGGTATAACCCCCGCCTACCACAACCACATCGGCTTTTCGGGCGCCATCGAGCGGTGGCGTCTCCGGCGCCGGACAGGCCGTTTCAGTCCAAAGACCGGATGCGAAATTTGATGTCTGCATTGTATCCACACCCTTCCCGAAAATTGGGGCTGGTGTACATCGACCCCAAGTTAAGTGTAAGGAAAAATTAAATAGACTGTTTCCTTGCATTTACTATAGGCGAATCGTGTTTGTGGAAGTGGACCATGAAGAATCCATTTGAATTCTGTTTTGTTCATACTGAGAGGAGACATATCCATACACCGCCGAAAGCACCCAGGTGGAGTATTTCAGCTTCTTAGAGTAGCCATTAAAGACTGATCTGGCGGGCTCCATGAATCAATGAAAGACCTTCTGTTCACTGGCTATATATCACGCAATTGGGCGCTATATTCGACGTGATTCCATGTATGATTGATCAATATTTTAATCCACCGTGGTCTCCTCGACGCTCGTGATACCATCTTTCACCGTTACAACAGGAGCTACAGAAAATTCTCACATGACGGCGGTTATCTGCTTTACATCGCCCCCTACTTGAGGCGCCTGCGCTGCTGCATGGAGCCTCACTGACGCCGTGTCGAGTTGGAAGGAAGTCGGCACAGAAGCCAACACTCGCTAAATTTCTTGCCTCGCCGAGCGGGAGGTGACAACGCTCTGCGATGCTATTGCCAACGTATAAAGGGCGGAAGCGTTTGTGCGTCGTCTGCGCGGGGCCGGCTGGTTTGACGAAACGATAGATTGATCGAACCAAGCGGTTTCGTTAAAACCGCCCGGCACTCCCAATATAGCGATGGTTCCTCATGGCCAGTTATAAGTACGTATACACAATGCAGACCCTCAGTAAGACCTACCCTGGCGGCCGGGAGGTTCTGAAGGACATTACGCTTGCGTTCTTTCCAGGCGCCAAGATCGGCGTGCTCGGTTACAACGGTGCCGGCAAGTCGACGCTGCTGCGGATCATGGCCGGCGAGGAAACCGAGTATACGGGCGAGGCTTGGGCTGCCGAAGGCGCTACGGTTGGTTTCTTGGCGCAGGAACCGGAGTTGGATCCGAGCAAGACCGTCGCGGAGAATGTGATGGAAGGTTTGGCAGAGCAAAAGGGTTATGTCGACCGGTTCGAAGAGGTCAGCATGAAGCTGGGCGAGGTCACTGACCCGGACGAGATGACAGCGCTGATCGACGAGCAGGCGGACCTCCAGGAAAAGATCGATGCGGCCGACGCTTGGGATCTGTCGCGTACTGTTGAAATCGCCATGGACGCGCTACGCTGCGCCGACGGTGAGGCCGAAGTGATGAAACTCTCCGGTGGCGAGCGGCGGCGTGTGGCTTTGTGTCGTTTGCTACTACAGAAACCGGACCTGTTGCTGCTTGACGAGCCGACTAACCATCTCGATGCGGAGTCCATTGCCTGGCTGGAACGGCACCTGCGGGAGTATGAAGGTACGGTCGTCATGGTCACTCACGACCGCTACTTCCTTGATAACGTGACGGGCTGGATCCTGGAGCTCGACCGTGGCCGTGGTATTCCCTACGAAGGCAACTACTCCGCCTGGGTAGAGCAGAAACAGAAACGCCTCGAACATGAGGAAAGGGTCGATCAGGCGCGGCTGCGTACGCTGGCAAACGAGCGGGAATGGATCGCAGCTAGCCCGCGGGCCCGGCAGGCGAAATCAAAGGCGCGGATTACCGCCTACGAAAAACTGCTGGCAGACAGCCAGGGTCACGGCCTAGCGAATGCTCAGATTACAATTCCGGCTGGACCGCGACTGGGCGATCTTGTCATCAGGGCGGAGCATCTGCGCAAGGGATTCGGCAATGTTCTGCTGATAGAGGAACTGGATTTTATCATCCCACCGGGTGCCATCGTTGGTGTCATTGGGCCGAATGGAGCGGGCAAAACAACCCTTTTCCGCATGATTATTGGCGACGATACGCCGAATTCGGGCGAACTGCGCATCGGAGATACGGTCGAGTTGGGCTATGTAGACCAATCTCGCGACGCGCTCGCCTCGGACAAGACCGTGTGGGAGGAGATAAGCCAGGGCGAGGAAGAAATTGAGCTCGGTGACCGCAAGACGCAGAGCCGCGCCTATGTAGGTTCGTTCAATTTTCGTGGCCCTGACCAGCAGAAGAAGGTTGGACAACTATCCGGCGGCGAGCGCAACCGGGTCCACCTGGCAAAGATGCTACGAACCGGCGCCAATGTGCTGTTGCTTGACGAGCCGACAAATGATCTCGACGTCGACACGCTGCGTGCGTTAGAAACGGCGCTCATGGGTTTCGCTGGCTGCGCCATAATTATTAGCCATGACCGTTGGTTCCTGGACCGTATCTGCACTCATATGTTGGCTTTTGAAGGCGACAGCCAAGTAGTTTGGTTTGAAGGTAATTATCAGGACTACGAGGCCGATCGTCGGGCGCGTCTCGGCGCGCTCGCTGATCAGCCACACCGCATCAAATACAGGCCGTTAACGCGATAAAACGTGTCAAACGCGTTTTCGTCTTGGAACGAACAGTGCGGCGACCAATCCGACCGCGGCGCAAAGCGGTAGGGTGACCAGCGCTGTGGCAAAGGTGTCTAGATTATAAACGCGCACACCAGCTTGGAAATTGCCATCCCAATTGAGATCGAGTAGGTAACCGATAGCTGGCTGCGCAAGCGCGCCGGATCCCACCATCGCAGTGTTGATGAACCCGGTTGTCGCGCCGCTGACGGCAGCGGGTGTGCGTTCGCGCGCCGCGGCAATGCAAATGACCATGGCGCCGCTCGCTGCGCCGATAGCGAACAGCAGGAATTGGTGCGCTGCGAGCGATAGGTCGGGTGCGTAAAGCAAAATTAGCCAACCAAGGAGAGACAATCCTGCGGCGCCGGCCATCGGCATCCTGCGCCGGCCAAGCCGATCAGAGAGCCAGCCGCCGACTGGCGCTCCGACCGCCCATCCGATCAGCATGAGCGAATTCGTTGTCGCGGCTTCGAAGCGGTCGAGACCGTGTAGCTGCATCTGATGCGAGACACCCCACAAGCCGCCATAGGCGAGGAAAGGCGCAGCCATGGTCCCGGCATAAAGGGCAATCACCCAATTGTGTCTGCCGAGAATGACTTGGCGGAGGCCTCCGGCGATAGATTGGGACGGCTCTGCGGTATGATTTTCCTCGTCTTGCGGTCGGTCGCGAACAATCAACCAAGTCGCCATCCCCAATAGTGCTGCCCCGCCGGCGGCGCCAAACATAGCGGCGCGCCATCCAACCGTATCAACAAGCGCTGCCAAAGGGGCTTGGCCGGCGATGGCCCCCATCATCGCGACAAGCATCGTCATCCCTGAAACGAATGCGAAGCGCTTCGGGGGGAACCAGTGGGTTGCCAGCTTTAAGGCACCGACGAAACTGACTGCGCAGCCGATGCCTACCAGCAGTCGTCCCGAGTAAGCTAAGGTTAAGCTTTCTGCCATTGCGAAGAGGCCACTTCCGCAGGCGGCGAGTATTGCTGCTCCGGACAACATCCGCCGTGCACCCCAACGATCGAGCGCCAAACCAATGGGAATTTGCAAACTGGCATAAGCGTAGAGATAGATCGCAGAGAGATTTCCTAATACTGCAGCGCCGACCGCAAAGTCGCGCATCAGCTCGCCAACAATGACGCTGGGCGCAACTCGTTGGAAAAATGCATAACTGAAGGAAAGCGCACCGAGGCTCCAGATCAGCCAGGCGCGCGATGAATTGTTCATTGCGTTTGCCGGTCCATCAAGCACTTCTAAATTCGCTGGCGAATTGCTCTAGTGCTTTGACTTCAGCCCATCTGTTTTTTTACGAAGAATCGAAATTAGGGCGTCAACCTTGCCGCCATTGTTACGAATTACGGTAGTAAACTCTTCGCGCTGGGTAACGCTCATACTGACGCCTTCGACGCGAACATCAACGATTTTATAACTTTCGTTTTTTGTATGAACTTGCCAGTCCAAGCGGATTGCTGGGCCGCCGTCACTTGGTCTTATCTCGCTCATGACGATCGAGTCGCCGCGTTTCTTTGGTTTAGCAACCCGCTTGATGATGAATTGCTGACCGGTATATTCTGCAAATCGTGCGGCGTAGGTGGCGACGATCAAATCTTCAAATAGTACGTGATATTCGTCGATCGCATCTTTTCTTACACGACGCGCGTATCGCCCGAGAACGAACCGTCCGATCCGCCGTACGTCGAAGGTTTGCCGCAGCAAGTTGCGGAATTGGACTTCGCGTTCTGCGTCGGACATGTCCTTGACAGTCAGGACACGGATCGCATGATCGCCCAAATTCTTTACAAATTCGGCCTCGTTAGAAGTCGCTGCCATTGATGCCGGCACTAAGGCCAAACACAAGGCGAGACCGGCGCAAACGGCGAGGGCGTATGGACGAATTCGCATGGCTTTATTTAATAACTTGCGCACGCGGCCCAATAAGATCGGGATCTTTGCTAAAAGAAATGATCGGCGCTGGAATCGTATCGTCGGTATCACCGTTCCTGATCTCATCGTCGCGCACCTGCCGGTACAGGCTACGAACGGTCGCGTAAAAATCAAGTGAAGATTTTTCGAGTTCATCTAGTGTCTTTAGGCTGCGCGCGCGCCGATCAACGCCTCGCACCAACAGCCTTGAGATCGGGATCGCGTCGCGATTTGTGTTGTCGGCCCAAAGCTTGATTGGATCACTGGCCCAATCGACGAACCGTCCGGTCAAATCGCGCGGATTTGACGGGCCTAACACTGGCAGCATCAGATAGGGACCTTCGCCCGTGCCCCAAACGCCCAAAGTTTGGCCGAAATCTTCTGAGCGATACTTTACTCCTAAATCCCCCGCCGGATCGCTGAATCCTCCAAAACCAATAATTGAGTTCAAGGTGAAACGCGCGATCGTATCGCGCGCGCCATCGATATCGCCCTGCAGCAGATTGTTGGCCAAAATTATGGGCGACCGAAGATTATTCAGGAAGTTTCTGATCCCATCCTGCAGTATTTGGGGCAGTATGTTTTTGTAGGCTGAGGCGACAGGTTTCAGTACTATCGTATCGAGGCCCCTGTTGAAACTAAGTATCGCCCTATTCACGGGCTCGATTGGGTCGTTTGTTTCGTAATATGCTTTACGTTCCTCGAGATTTACTGGGACGGTCGTGCAGCCACCCAGCGCTAGCACTGACAGCATTGTTAATACCAGCGCAAGCCTCGCTCCCTCTAAAAGTTTTCTTATATTTAAAACCACGGCACAGCCTCAAACATTAATCCTG
>CAYPSQ010000118.1:0-5346 GCA_964413115.1 uncultured Rhizobiaceae bacterium
CTACTCTCCCGATCTACCTTTGGCGCAAGGCATCACCTTTGGTGATGAATAGGCAGGCATATTTGGTATAGAGTTTAGGCGATTAGGGCAACAATGTTGAAAGCCATGGCGCCTTTAGCAGCCATCGGAACTGAGATATAATAACGGATTTGAAGTCCGGCATTCAGACGAACGACATCAAGCATGCGCACAGCAACGCGATTCCCCATACCGGAACACGCTCAGCGGTGGTTAGAAATGCCACTATTTTCGATTAAGTCGATAAAACTCTGGACCCCGATCAGACCAATGATTTTTTCAAGGCCTGCGATAAATAGGGCATGCTCGTGCAGGCGGTTGGTTTTCGATACTTGGGGCAGCAAAGGTTAGCCTATTGAGCCCGCTAGGAATGGCGCCAGATCAAACTAGACATCACCTCAGAATAAATTAACTAACAGCTTTTACCAAAGCCGCTCCGACGCCAGGCCCGCGCCCTCGACCAAGGCCTTTAGCTTGAGATGACAAATTTTCGGATCGACCTTACCGATACCGGCGAATGTACCGAACCCGCAATCAACTCCAGCCATCACCCGTTCGCGGCCGATAATCCCTGCAAAACGCTGGATGCGCTGTGCCACCAGTTCGGGATGTTCAACATAGTTTGATGTACTATCGATCAGCCCGGGGATTAGAATTTTGTCGTCGGGCAAACCTAATTCTTGCAGTACGGCCCACTCATGGGCATGGCGCGGATTGGCAGCCTCAACCGAGATCGCCGAAGGCTTGGCCTTAACGATAATATTTAAGATCTTCTCCAGTCCGATATCGCAATGGTGCGGGCCCTCGTAATTACCCCAACAGATATGCATGCGCACGGATTCAGCGGGAACGTCCGACAAAGCTTCATTCAGCGCCTCAATATTCTGTTCCGCCTCTTTAAGAAATTCAGTATCGCTTATATCGCTAAACGAGACATGGCGGCCCATGGCTAGGTCGGGACAATCCACCTGAAGCAGAAAGCCAGCCCGCACCACGGCGGAATATTCTTCCTTCATCGCTGCAGCCAAGGCGGCTAGATATTTTTCGTGACTGGGGTAATAGTCATTGCTTTGAAATATCGCGATGACGCCTGGAGACGCGGCGTTGAGAAAGCCTTCCTTCGCTTCTGCCGCGTCCAGCGCGTCGCGAAAATTTTCTAGATCTGTTTCCAACGCCTGGGTATCACTCACCGCCACCGGACCAGTACAGCGTGAGCGCACCACCCGGCGCACCGCTGCCGCCTGGCCCATACGCACACGGTATTTGGGAAAACCGGCGAGATCAGCAAAGTGGATCGGCGGGCTCTCTCCCGAGAAGCCCGTCAGACGGTCTTGGATATAGGTCGCGTAACCTGGCTTGCTGGCTTCGCCATCGCTCACCACATCAATGCCGAGCGCCACCTGGTCCGCAACGACATCGTGCACGGCGCGGCGCATGCAGGCATCGTAGGCGGCGTGATCGTAGGGTTCGCCCGCATCTTTAGTGACGAGAAAATCCATCACGTCATCGGGGCGCGGCAGACTGCCAACATGGGTGGTTAATATTCTTTCAGTGCTTCGTCTCATATCTTGCCACCTGCTAATTTTTGCACCACCCGATGGGGCGCGGCCAACATAACGTAAGGCACAACGGGCCGCCAACTCCTTAGCCAGGCTATTTGACCCGTCCGTAGAACACGATAGGTTGCCCCATGAAAGTGCGGCGTAAATTGATAGGCGGACAAGCGTGTTACAAGATCTTAGAGGCGCTTCATAATCGAGGTGAGATCTAATATCGCTCCGCCGTGCCGGGCTGCCGCAAGGCAGGCTACGCAAACACCAAGAACCACGCACAGCTGATCCGCTTGGAGCCATTTCAGGAAGCCAGCTCCGCCCACATGGCGCAAACGCTATGCATTGAAATCTCGCGCTAATATTAAATAAAAATGCAGAGGCCTTCTACTCGACGCTATCGCACGCTTGGAGAGCGTCGAAGACAAAAGCCCGAGCTAGCTGCCCGACAGTGGGGGGAATTACCCAAGGCTGAAGTGCTCTATTATCGCTTTAAACCCCGTAGTCTAGCCCCTGCCGACGAAGGGCATCTTGGTGGCCATAACGGTGAGAAACTGGACGTTGGCGTCGAGTGGTAAGCTGGCCATATAAACAACGGCACGCGAGACATTATCGACATCCATCACCGGTTCATTGGCAATTTCGCCATTGGCCTGCGGCACACCCTGCGACATGCGTTGGGTCATTTCCGTCGCGGCATTGCCGACGTCAATCTGACCGCAAGCAATATCGTATTTGCGCCCGTCCAGCGAGGTACATTTTGTGAGGCCGGTAATAGCGTGTTTGGTGGCCGTATAGGGCGCTGAATTGGGCCGCGGTGTAGTAGCCGATACTGAGCCATTATTAATGATTCGCCCGCCCATCGGCTGTTGGTTCTTCATCAAGCGAAAAGCTTCTTGGGTGCAATAAAAGGCCCCGCTCAGATTGGCATTTACGACGCTCTGCCATTGCTCCGGAGTTAATTCCTCAAGACCGACACCGGGCGCACCACTGCCCGCATTGTTGAACAGCAGATCAAGGCGGCCAAAACGTTCCCTAACGACACCGAACAGTGCCGCGACTGACCCCGGGTCGCCGACATCAGTTTCCACCGCTAGCGCCCGCGCGCCATCAGCACCAGCAGCAGCTATGGTCTCCTCAAGACGCGCCAAGCGGCGCCCGGCAAGCACCAGCGAATAGCCCTCGCCAAGCAGCGCCAATGCGGCGTGCTTGCCGATACCGCTGCCGCCCCCGGTGATAAGAGCGACTTTACACGCGGAATTCATGAGGTTGCCCTCCTTGCTCGCCAATTGTGAATAGTACTGACCTGATTAGCACACGTTTGAATCAATCCGCTAGGGCGGCGCCACGGCGGCGCACATATACCATCATAAAGAGAGCGATAAGGACCACCCCAAGAAAAGGCAGGGCGATATAATTCATCAACTGCCAACCGATCCACTCATGCAGCACTCCAGATAACAGGGCGGCGACTGCCACCCCGCCAAAAACCAAAAAATCGTTGGCTGCCTGGGTTTTGGCCTTTTCGGCAGGACTATAGGCTTCGGTAACAAGCGTGGTGGCACCGACAAACAAAAAACACCAGCCGACGCCGAGAGCCATACCGCCAATCCAAAAATAGGCGAGATCAATACCAGCTAAATTGATTACGACGCAGACGGCGATCAACACCGCGCCGACACCCATAATACTGATTGTTCCAAACTGCCGGATTAAATGGCCGGTGAAGAAAGCCGGCGCGAACATCGCAAATACGTGCCACTGGATAACCTGCGCCGTATCGAAAAATGCATGCCCGGCGCCATGCATGGCGAGCGGCGTAGCAGACATCAGGAGTGACATCAACATATAGCCAACCATGCCTCCTAGAGCTGCGACGATGAAAACCGGCTGGCGCATAATCACATGAAGCGACCGCCCACCACTGGCACGTTCCTCTGCGGTGGGACGGGGAATAACGATAAAACGCAAAGTAACCAGACTGGCAACAAAGAGGATCGCAACCATGATGTAGACCCCCGCGAAGACATCGCCCGGCAGCAAATTCTTTGAAAAATTAGCCAGCAACGGGCCGACGGAAGCGATAACACCGCCGGCCATCACGAGAGAGATAGCGCGGCTCTTGAAGGCGTCTTCCGCTGTGTCGGCGGCGGCAAACCGGTAGTATTGGCCAAAGCCGTTAAACGTGCCGACCAAAAAGCTCGCGATACAAAACAGCGCAAAATCGGATTCCCGTATGGAGATGACCGCAAGGGCTACTCCGACCAAACCAATGCATAGGCCAACCGTAAAGCCGTCGCGTCGTCCGATGCGCTTCATTAGAAACGAAGCTGGCGCCGTTACCACCATTACCGCGATGAATTGCATGGCGAGCGGCAAGGTGGCGAGTGCCTTGTCGTCGGAAAGACTGTGGCCGATCAGCGCGGCTGAGGTCACAATCGCCGAGGTCGAG
Organism: uncultured Rhizobiaceae bacterium; assembly: GCA_964413115.1. Classification (GTDB taxonomy): domain Bacteria; phylum Pseudomonadota; class Alphaproteobacteria; order UBA828; family UBA828; genus PTKB01. The sequence goes on from CAYPSQ010000118.1 coordinate 4,021, forward strand.
GTCATGAAAAAAGCCTGGCAAAGTGCCAACAGCAGCACATTGCGCCGGCGAGAATTCCGCGACACAACGACCGCTGCACTATCCGTTGGGGTGGTCAAACGATGACAGTCCGGTTCGGCCGATGATGCACTTTATTGTGCTGCTTGGCCGGTCATCGCGGACGCCGCGACGAGTGGCGAAAGTTCATACTTGGCTGCCGTCAACCCGTCCCCAATGGTGCGCGCCAGGTCGACTGCGTTGGGACCATCGCCATGCAGACAAATGCTGCGCGCGGTCATCGGGACCGAGTTGCCGTTTACACTGAGGACTTCGCCGCGTTCTAGAAAATGGGCGAGACGTCGTTGAGTATCCGCCAAATCAGCGCCCTCATTGGCCCGCTTCAGAATAAGTCCGCCATCGTCGTCATAGGACAGATCGAAATAGAGCTCAGGAACCACGTCTATCCCCATATCAGCAGCGATGCGCGTCACCGCGTGCTTCTCGGCCGGCGCCGGATAATAAATCATCGGCTGCGGGCACACATCGATCACAGCGCGGGCAAACGCCTCGCTGAGAGGTTCACTGACGCTTAACATTGAATAGAGCGCTCCATGTGGCTTGACGTGGTGCAATTCCATGCCGTGCGCTTGAAGAACTGCCCGCAGGGCGCCCGCTTGATAGATTGTATCCGCATAGATTTCATCCGGCGAAAGCGACATCACACGTCGCCCAAATCCACGTAGATCCGGCAGGCCAGGATGGGCCCCCACGGCAACTCCATGTTGCCGAGCAAGGCGCACCGTCTCGACCATGATCATCGGATCACCAGCGTGAAACCCGCAGGCCAGATTGGCGGTCGTGACATGGGGCATGAGTACTTCGTCCGCACCCATGACCCAATTACCAAAACTCTCCCCACAATCAATATTTATGTCGAATGTCTGAGTCATGATGGCCATTTCCCATTAATGAAAAGCTCTGGAGCCTCAAATAGCTCTTTATCCAGGCCCTGAGAAGGGCCTAGCGTGAATTATGTTGCTATTTATTGCAAAAATTTCGATTCATTGGCTGATATTTTTCTCAAGAGTCTGTATATAACCAGTCCGGCTCGGCTTTGTTGCCCGGCCGCATGAGCCACTATCACAAGATAAAACAAGAGAAAAGATATGCCCCCGTCCTATCACAGGAAGCCGAAGCCGTCCCGCGAATATCAGAACAAAAAACGTAACTGTCTGAAATGCGGTGAAAAGTTCCTTAGCGAGTGGACCGGCGAGCGGATTTGCCCGAAATGCAAGCAAACCACCGAATGGCGCTCGGGCGCCGGTATTTCGGCGGCCTGACGGCAAA
>CAYPSQ010000119.1:0-5266 GCA_964413115.1 uncultured Rhizobiaceae bacterium
TAAAATTGCCCTTCTCGCCAACCTACAAGCTTCAGGTCGAGGCGTTCGGGCGCCACATCTCAAGCCGTGCGCCTTTTCCGTTGGCGCCGGAGGATGGTCTGGCGAATGTGCAATTGATAAGCCAAGCGCGCGGCTGGTAAGCCGAGCGCCGGGCAGCAGCAACAAAAGTTAGGTGACATAAAATGGTATCAGACGAACTGCATTATCTCACTCTGCTCGAAGCCGGTCGGAAAATAAGCGGCGGCGAGGTCTCTTCCCTTGAGCTGACCGAAACGATGCTGGCCCGCATCGAAAAATTAAACGCTAGCCTGCACCCCTACGTCACGGTGCTGGGCGAAACATCCCGGGCGGAAGCGGCGGCGGCCGACGCCGAGTTGGCGCGTGGCGAAGTACGCGGGCCAATGCATGGCGTACCAATAGCGGTAAAGGATTTGATGGCCATTAGCGGTGTGCGTACCAGCGCCGGCATGCCGCTCCTCAAGGAGCGCAAGCCGGATCACGATGCCACCGTTGTGACGCGCTTGCGCGCTGCTGGCACGGTGATCCTCGGCAAGCTCGAACTGACAGAGGGCGCCTATGCGGGGCACCATCCGGACATCACCGATCCGGTAAATCCGTGGAACGCTGAGTATTGGCCCGGGGTTTCTTCGAGTGGCTCAGGCGTTGCCACCGCTGCCGGGCTCTGTTTCGGTTCGCTGGGCAGCGATACTGGCGGCTCAATCCGCTTTCCGTCGCTCGCATGCGGCTTAGTCGGGCTGAAGCCGACTTGGGGACGGGTGAGCCGATACGGCGTCTTCCCACTGTCTGAAACCCTCGATCATATCGGCCCGATGACACGCAGTGTCGGCGATGCTGCAGCCATGTTAGGCGCGCTTGCCGGCTTCGATGCGCAAGACCCTACGTCTCTCACCGCCGATGTTCCTGACTATCTCTCCGTATTGGCTGATGGCGTGCGCGGGATCAAAATTGGCGTTGATGAACAGTTCAACAGTGACGGTGTCGATGCTGCGGTAAGCGATGCGCTAAAAACAGCGATAAATGTGCTTCGCGGCGAAGGGGCGCAAATTTTGTCGATAAAAATACCGCCGCATGACGATGTGGTCGACAGTTGGCTACCTATCTGTTCCGCCGATGCGGCGGTTGCGCACAGCGAAACATACCCGTCGCGCGCCGCTGAATATGGTCCAGTTATGGGCGGTTTACTCGAAACCGGTGTGGCTCTCAGCGGCGCCGAATATGCTCGGGCGACCATCCACCGACAAAATTTTAGTGGCCAGCTGGCAAAACTTTTTGACGAGATTGATCTTATTGCCGCGCCATCTATGGTGGTGCCAACGCCCCGCCTGGACGGCATGGATGAACTCTCCGCTGCGCCCGGTGGGTTGGAGCGGCTGATTCGTTTTACCTCGCCGTTTGATCATAGCGGCAGTCCGACGATCTCGTTACCCTGCGGTTTCACCCAGGCGGGAACGCCGCTTGGCTTCCAACTAGTTGGCCGGCATCTCGACGAAGAGCTTCTACTTCGAGCCGGACACGCCTTCGAGCGCGCGACAGTGTGGAACGCGCGCCACCCGAAGGTTTAACCCAAGTGTAAGGACGCTGCCTTGATTGCTTGCCGAAGCGCGGCTGAAATCGCCGCCGCCGTTGCCGGAGGTGAGAGCACCGCTCTGGCGGAGACGGAGGCGGTTTTGGCCCAGGTTGCTGCGCGCGAAGAAAGCGTCAAGGCGTGGCGATTTCTTGACCCGGATCTAGCCCGCGCCAAGGCTCGCGCGGTCGACGCGTTGCCGCTAAAGGGTCCGTTGGCGGGCGCCGGTGTTGGCCTGAAGGACATCATTGACACTGCTGATTTGCCGACGGAAAACGGCGCCGGCACCGATAAGGGGCGACAGCCAACGCACGATGCCACGGCAGTCAAGCGTCTGATGGCCGCAGGCGCGGTGATTATCGGCAAGACCGTGACCACCGAATGTGCCTTTCTCACGCCGGGTGAGACGCTCAACCCACATGATCCAGAACGTACGCCGGGTGGCTCATCGATGGGCTCGGGTGCGGCGGTCGGCGGCGGCATGGTGCCGCTCGCACTCGGCAGCCAAACTGTCGGTTCAGTGTTACGCCCGGCATCTTTCTGCGGCGCCTGGGCCATGAAGCCAACTTGGGGTCTTGTGCCGCGTACCGGCATGATGGCGCTCTCGCATATACTTGATCATATCGGCGTCTATGGCCGTTCAGCCCACGATCTGGCGCTCATCGTTGATGCACTCTCCGGCGATGATGGGCGGGACCCGGCTAGCTACGGCACAAAACCGAGCTCTCTCGCCGCCGGCCTGAGCGGAAAACCGGCAACCAAACCACGCTTCGTCATGCTGCGCGATTTTGCCTGGCCCGACCTTGAGCCCTCGAGTGTAGACCTGTTCACAGACCTGGCCGATCGCCTGGGCGCGCCCGTTATCGATATGCCGCCGATTTTTGACAATATTTTCGACGTTGCACAGGATATTTTGGGGCGCGATGCGGCGTATAATCTCGGCGAGCGTTGGCGCACCGCCAGCGAGTTAATTTCACCGGGCCTGCGCGAATGGCTCGTGCGCGGCTACTCGCTGAGTACCGATAAATACCTCTCTCGCATCGAAGCGGTGCAGAGAATGCGTATGGCGTTTCCCGCCGTTATCAGGGATTTTGACGCTGCCATCGCGCCGGTGACAGCCGGTGAAGCGCCAAGGGATTTAAGGAATACTGGCAATCCCAAATTCTGCTTGACCTGGACCACCATCGGCGTTCCGGCGATCAGCGTTCCGGCCCTCAAAGGCCCAGCCTGCATGCCAGTCGGCGTGCAAGTGATCGGCCATCGTGGCGGCGACCTGGAGACGCTCCGCGCCGCGCAATGGCTCGGCGATGAACTCGGCGCCGAGATGGTATAGCCGCCGCACGCGGTAAACCGGATGAGCGCTATCGATTCCACTATCATGGACGGTTATCGCCCAGTTTTGCGCGGGCGTCGTCACATGGCGGTGGCCGGCCACTACCTTGCTGCCCAGGCCGCCTTAAAAATATTGGAGGCGGGCGGAAATGCCGTTGATGCCGGTGTCGCAGGCGGTCTCGTCCTTGGTGTGGTGCATAGCGAATATGTGAATATTGCCGGCGTGGCCCCGATAATGATCTATAAGGTTGAGACACGGAGTGTGGAGACAATTAGCGGCCTTGGCACATGGCCTGCCGCTATGTCGCCCGATTTGTTTCAGCGCGAATATGATGGAGAGATCCCCGAAGGGATACTGCGCACAGTGGTGCCCGCCGCACCCTGCGCCTGGATCAGTGCATTGCAGCGTCATGGTACGATCAGCTTTGCCGAGGCCGCTGCCCAGGCGATCGATTTCGCCGCCCAGGGCTTTGTGATGTATCCCTTCATGGCCAGTATTCTGACCGAACATGAAGCAGATTATGCACGCTGGCCGTCAAGCGCCGAAATCTATCTGCCCGGCGGTGCACCGCCGCGCGCCGGTGATTTATTCGTTCAACGCGATCTCGCGGCAAGCCTCAGCTACATGGCGAATGAAGAACGCGCGGCGGCCGGGAAGGGACGAGTAGCCGGACTGGAAGCGGCGCGTGACGCCTTTTACCGCGGCGACATTGCTCAAAAAATTCTCCAGTATCACCGCGAAAATGGTGGTCTCTTGAGGGCAACAGATCTCGGCAATTTTAGAAGTGCGGTTGAACCGCCGCTGCGCCAGCAGTTCCTCGATTGCGATATTTATACCTGCGGTGCGTGGTGCCAGGGGCCGGTTTTGGCTCAGGCGCTGTCGCTGCTCGAAGCCGACGAGTTGCGGGTGATGGAGCACAACACACCTGCTTACATTCATCACTTGTGCGAGGCGCTAAAACTCGTCTTTGAAGACCGCGAGCGCTATTACGGCGATCCGCGCTTCGTCGACGTGCCGCTAGAACGGCTGCTGTCGCCAGACTATGCGGCGGCGCGGCGCGCCCTCATCGATGCCACTCGGGCGCGTGAGGAGAATCTGCCGGCTAGTGTAAACGAGCCGCTAATACCGCGTGATACCTCCTACATTTGCGTAATAGACAAGGACGGCAACGCATTCTCTGCAACGCCGAGTGATGTGTCCTACGATACGCCAGTAATCCCCGGCACCGGCTTCTGCCCGTCATCGCGCGGCTCACAATCCTGGGCCGATCCGGCGCATCCATCCTCCGTGGAGCCTGGCAAGCGTCCGCGCCTCACGCCCAATCCAGCGTTGGCGATCCGCGCCGGAAAATTCGTTATGCCGTTCGGCACGCCTGGCGGCGATATGCAATGTCAGGCCATGCTTCAGGTACTGATGAATATTCTGGTGTTCGACATGAACCCGCAGGCTGCCGTCGAGGCGCCGCGCTTTGGCACCTACAGCTTTCCGAATTCTTTCGCCCCGCACGACGTTTATCCGGGGCGGGTGAATTTGGAGGCGAGGATCGCTCAGGCAACGAAAGCGGCGTTGACTGCGCGCGGCCATGATGTGTGGATGTGGCCGGAATGGAGCCAGCTTGCCGGCGCGGTGTGTGTGATTTATCAAGACCTTGAGCGCGGCACGCTTGCCGGCGGGGCCGATCCACGTCTCCCGGCGATGGCGGCCGGTCGCTAACCTTGCAGCAGATTACGCAGAGACCGCAAGTCGACTAAGGTTTTGAACGCACGGGCACGGTTGGTGGCCCTGGGCTTGCGCAAAATTGCCTTCATGTGGAGTTCTACCCTGACAACCTGGGGGTTGAGGACGGTGGCGTTTTTCTTGTTCAGTTAACCTGCCATGAGTTGTTAGGGTCCTAGGTCTCGTGCGGTTTTAGGCTGCGCAGCTAGGATGTCGAGCGTTATATCCTAGCCTTTGGTAGCGTTGCTAGCTTCACCATAGAGCGCCGAGGGAATGAATTTCTGGCCTGAATATACGAGGCGGAGATGCATCGTGATCCCAGGTCCCAGGCAAGCAAATCATAGCTCATATTGTCCTGGTGGTTTACGCTGGTGATGTTGTCGACGCAAGAATTGGCATCCTTCACCGTACGTTCGGATCGGCGACCAGCACCCGCCTTTGGACTTTGCCCGACGGCGCACGGCAGCTTGTGTAGCTGGTCCTCTGCTTCGATGACGCGGTTATGCTCATGATGCAAATGTTTGACCTGATCCTTACCGAGAACGCCCCCAAGCAAGAGACACCTAGTCCGTTCCTTGTAGTAGAAATTCGGCCCGGTTTGGTGGTACAGCGCGCTAATTTTGCAACTGTCT
>CAYPSQ010000120.1:0-5101 GCA_964413115.1 uncultured Rhizobiaceae bacterium
CGTCAGTCGCACTCACGCTATCGAGTGGCACGAGGAAGGGTTGCGAATCGTCAGGATGTGACATCGCTCAAATCATAACATGATGACAGCGGTCTAGCTGAAACAGGTTAAATTTTTGGTCGGTCGCAAACTTGCTCGCGGAGTAACAACAGGCGGATCACCGTCGTGCCTTTCTCAAGAGCCAAATCCGGAGCCACCGAACCGCTATACTAACCCTGCAACAGTTGCCCGATCACTAATACCGGTAGTGATCAGACTTGAAGGGACCGTTCGCGGGCACACCTATATATTGTGCTTGTTCGGCGCTTAACTTGGTAAGTTTGACGCCGAGCTTGCCCAAGTGCAGTGCTGCGACTTTTTCATCAAGATATTTGGGCAAGGTATAAACCTTGTTCTCGTACTTCCCACTACTGCTCCACAACTCCATCTGCGCCAGCACTTGATTTGAAAAAGAGGTGCTCATAACGAAACTGGGATGGCCGGTGGCACAACCCAGATTTACCAGGCGGCCCTTGGCTAGCACGATCAAACGCTTGCCGTCGGGAAATTCGACCTCGTCGACCTGCGCCTTGACCTCGTGCCAGGGATAATTTTGCAACGCACCGATCTGAATTTCCGAATCGAAATGGCCAATATTACAGACGATGGCGCGGTCCTTCATCTGGCGCATGTGATCGAGGGTAATTACATCAAGATTACCGGTCGCGGTGACGAAGATATCACCCCGGGCGGCCGCATCCTCCATAGTCGTAACCTCATAGCCCTCCATCGAGGCTTGCAGAGCGCAGATCGGGTCGACCTCGGTTACCAACACACGAGCGCCTTGGCCGCGAAGTGAAACCGCACAGCCTTTGCCAACATCGCCATATCCGCTCACCACCGCGACTTTTCCCGCCAGCATCACGTCGGTCGCCCGTTTGATGCCATCCACCAAACTCTCGCGACAGCCATAAAGATTATCAAATTTCGATTTGGTCACAGAATCATTGACGTTGATTGCAGGTACTTTGAGAGTTCCAGCTTTTTCCATGTCATAAAGGCGCAGCACACCGGTGGTGGTCTCCTCCGAGATTCCCTTAACTGCAGTCATCTGGTCGCCATAACTGTCATGCATGATCTTGGTCAAGTCGCCGCCATCATCGAGGATCATGTTCGCCCGCCACCCATCCGGTGCCTCGATAGTTTGCTTGATGCACCATTCATATTCTTCTTCGGTCTCGCCCTTCCAGGCGAACACCGGCACGCCGGTTGCGGCAATCGCCGCTGCCGCGTGATCCTGGGTCGAGAAAATGTTGCAGCTTGACCACCGCACCGTGGCGCCGAGCGCCGTTAATGTCTCGATCAGGACGGCGGTCTGGATTGTCATATGCAGACAGCCGAGAATTCGCGCGCCGGAAAGCGGTGCCGCCTCACCAAATTCCTGGCGCAGTGCCATGAGGCCAGGCATTTCAGTTTCGGCAATGGCTATTTCCTTGCGGCCCCAATCGGCGAGCGAAATGTCCCTGACTTTGAAATCAGTAGCGTCCGACATGGATTGTTCTCCGGCATAAGTGGCTGAGGGTTTGTCTCTTTGGCAGGGCCCTAAATCGGGGCTCCAGCCGCGCGCGGCGTTGTAGCACCGCCTCCCTTGGCACACAAGGCACGCAAGGTCGAAAACCAGCTATTCGAGCGTGTTGAAATCGTCCAAAAGCGCGGCGATGACGCCCGAATCAGATTGCTCCATGATTTGCTCGGTGCGCCGTTGCGCATCCTTCATTTCAAGACCCAGAACACGCTGCTTGACGCGCGGTAAATTGGGCGCCGCCATAGAGAGATCACGCAACCCCAGACCCAAGAGTAGCGCCGTTAAGCGTGGATCGCCTGCCATTTCGCCGCATAAATTGACCGGAATTCCGGCAGCTGCGCCAGCTTGCGCGGTATATCTGATGAGACGCAGCACTGCCGGGTGCAGCGGATCGTAGAGATGTGCCACCTGCTCATCTCCACGGTCAGCGGCCAGTGTGTACATGGTGAGATCGTTGGTCCCGATGGAAAAATAATCACAATTCTTCACCAGGCTGTCGGCGGACAACGCGGCGCCCGGCGTCTCAATCATGATACCAAGTTCAGGCAGAGGGTCCGACATCGCCGCGCGCTTGCGCTCCAGACGCCGAACCACCTTATCCATAGCCTCGCGAACACGCTTGATCTCACTCGCGGTATTGATCATCGGGAGCAGGATGCGGAGCTTACCATGCGCACTGGCACGTAGCATCGCGGCAAGTTGGGTTTCAAGCAACTTGCGCACTTTGAGAGACAAGCGGATCGCGCGTAGACCCAATGCCGGGTTGGCGCTGGGACTGATATGCTCACCAAGCGAATAGGCGAGTTTATCGCTGCCCACATCAAGGGTACGCACCGTTACGGGGTGGCCTTCCATTCCCTCGAGGATGTCCCGGAAGGCGACATATTGTTCGTCCTCACTCGGCAATGTGTCGCGATTCATATAGAGAAATTCACTACGCAACAGGCCGACACCCTCGGCGCCGACCTGCCGTGCCAGAGCCAATTCAGTGGGCAATTCCAAGTTGCACTGCAATGTTATGCGCACCTTATCTTGAGTCATTGCTGGCACGCTGCGTAAGCGCTCGAGCTGGCGCTGGCGCCTGGCAAGAGCTTCGCGGCGGCGCTCGAAGCGAGTGATCGTCGCCCCGCTTGGATTGACGATCACCGTGCCACGCACGCCATCGACCACAACCATATCGCCCGGCCGTACATCGTGCACCAGGCTGGGGACGCCCAAAACTGCCGGCAACCCGAGCGAGCGCGCCATTATGGTAGTATGTCCTTCGGCGCCGCCGAGGGCGGACGCGAATCCACCGACGATTGCCGGATCCATCAACGCGGTGTCGGCCGGCGTAATTTCCTCAGCGATGATAATCGAACCCGGCGCCAGGCCGGAGAAGGCCTGATAATCCGCTTTGGTCAAATTGCGCACCAAGCGAGCACTGACCTCACGCACATCCTGAATCTTGCCCGCGAGATAGGAATCCTCCATTTCTGAAAAGGCATGGGCGATTTGCGAGAGTTCAGCTTGCACAGCCGCTTCAGCATTGAGCTTTTCTGCGCGTATGCGGTCCTCAACACCACGAACGAGGCGCGAGCCGGCGAGCATTTGGCGGTGCGCCTCGAGCAGATAGGTCAGTTCTTCCGCCGCCGCGCCAGACAGCGCTGACGCCTTAATACGCAATTTCTCGACCTGTTTGATCGAAAATTTTACTGCGCCGTCAAACCGTTCAAGCTCCAGGTCGATGTCAGCTACACAATAGTCGGGCACATCTATTAGACCGCGCTCCATCACATGCGCCGGGCCGATGGCGATGCCAGCAGACACGCCCAATCCAGAATATTTCAATTCCGCCGGCACCGGGGCGGTATCGGTGGACGGGCGGTTGCTGTGGGCTGCCTTGTCAGTCTTCATCGAATTTATCGTCTACCAATTTGGTCAATGCCGCGAGAACCTCAGCGCTCTCTTGGCCCCTTGCCTCCAGCATAATTTCCGCTCCCGGCGGCGCGGCCAGCATCATCAGACCAAGAATCGAGATGCCGGAGACTCGGGTGCCATTTCGAATGACCCAGACTTCGGCATCGAAGGCGCCCGCCATATGCACGAACTTTGCCGCGGCGCGGGCGTGCAAGCCTAAGCGGTTAGCAATCAGACAGGTGCGCCGTTCGAAGTCACCGGGCGCACGTTCACCATCGCTGTGGCCGTTCATGAATGGACCAGCGGCAGGGCGTTCACTGTTTTTCTCCCTCCAACAAGCTACTCGCCACGTTAATATATTTGCGACCAGCCTGCTGAGCCAAGGCCACTGCCTCGGACAAATTATTCTCGCCGCGGACGCTGGCTAGCTTGATCAGCATCGGCAAGTTCATCCCGGCGACAACTTCCACCTTCGCCTGATCCATCACCGAGATGGCGAGATTGGACGGGGTGCCGCCGAACATGTCGGTGAGCAGGATGACGCCATGTCCGTCATCGACTTCGCTGATCGCCGACAGGATATCTTTGCGTCTTACTTCCATATCATCGTCGGCACCGATGCAAACGGCACGAGTGTTCGGCTGTTGGCCGACCACATGTTCTGTCGCGGCGACAAATTCTTCAGCCAAACGGCCGTGGGTTACCAACACCAGCCCAATCATCTTTTCCCCCAAACAAATTCAGCCCGCGCGCACGAGCATGATTGTTCAGCCGCGCGCTAACGGCCATTTTCCTCAGTTCGCGCGCCACGCCAGCCTAAGCGCCCGGTACAGTGTGCGTCGGTTGCGGGCCATCTTTCAGGTTACGGTGGCGAACGCCGACTTGACGGCCAGTATCCCTGAGCACCTCGGCGACGCGTTCTGCGACAAATACAGAGCGATGACGCCCTCCCGTGCAACCCACCGCAATCGTCAGATAGGACTTACCCTCACGCTCATAGGCCGGCAAGAGCGATACCAGCATATCTTTCAGACTAGCAAAAAACTTGGCGTAGGCCGAGTCCGCCTCGATATGCCTGCCGACTGCCAAATCCAGGCCGCTCAAAGGACGCAGATTTGTTTGGTAGTGAGGGTTGGACAAGAAGCGGACGTCAAACACCAAGTCCGCGTCCGCCGGCAAGCCGCGAGGATAAGAGAACGACGTCACAAAGATGCTGAGTTCAGGCTTGCGGGTAGGCTCGAAATGGCCCTCCAACAGGCGCCGCAAATCGCGGATAGTGAGTTCGGTCGTGTTGACCGTCAAATCAGCACGGCGGCGCAGCCAATCGAGGCGCTCGCGCTCGCGCCGGATGCCGTCGATCACCGGGCGGTCGGCGGCCAGGGGGTGAGGCCGCCGGGATTCGGTAAAACGGCGGCGCAAGGCTTCGTCGTCGCCGTCAAGAAACATCAGTGTAACGTCCAAATCCTTACGGTCCAACAGGGGCGCGATATCATGCTCAAAATGCTCCAGATCGAACTGCCTGGTGCGCACATCGACGCACAGCGCCAGCGGCCGGTTTAGCGGCGCGGCATGTGGCTCTACGGAGGGGTCCCCGCTGGCTTTCTCGTGCGCCGAATCCATCGGGCGGACAAGATTAGA
>CAYPSQ010000121.1:0-5084 GCA_964413115.1 uncultured Rhizobiaceae bacterium
TGGCGCCCGAACGCCTCGACCTGAAGCTTGTAGGTTGGCGAGAAGGGCAATTTTATGACGCGTTCCTTGCCGTTTTTAATGCCAGTGGTGAGCGAACCTTCCATGCCCAGCAACCCGTTTTCAACAATGATGTAACCGTTGTCAGCGTAAAATTCGAGGCGTGCCTTCCCCGGTACGAGGCCGGTCGAAGCCGAGAGCGAACCGACCGCGCCGTTCTTGAAAGAGATCATCGCAGCTACATGGTCCGGTGTGCGGTAGCCCCAACTGGGACTGGAAGTATGCGCTGCCATCACCTTTTTGGCATCACCCAGAAACCAGCGCAATTGATCGATCAAATGTGTGCCAATATCGCCGAACGCCCAAGAGCCAACCTCTTTCTCGCGCGAATGCCAGCCGCCGAGCTTGACCGGATAAGGGTAATAGAGATGGCAACGCCCATGCACCGGTTTACCAAAGCGCCCGGCCATCCAGTCTTTCTGGACCGCCTGGAGCTTGGGGTGGTGGCGGGTGTTGTATGCAATTTGCAGCTTTCTACCTGCCGTCTTGGCGGCCGCTATCATCGCCCGGCATTCAGCCGGCGAGATCGCCATCGGCTTTTCGCAAAGTACATGCTTACCAGCCGCCAGTGCAGCCACCGCATGCGCCTTGTGCATATTGTTGGGCCCACAGATCCACACGGCGTCGATCGATTTGTCAGCGACAAAATCATCGAGCCTGGAATAGCCACCTCCAATACCGTGGCGAGCGCAAAAATCTTCGGCTTTGGTCCGCGTTGAGGCTAGTACTGCGCGCAGCTCCGCACCCCTCGCGGCCTCGATCGCTGGCGCGAACGTATGTTCGGCCCAGCCGCTGGAACCGATAATTCCCCAGCCAATTTTCTTGCTCTTACCCTTGCTCGTTTTGTTCGCCACGTTCGTATTCCCCTCTAAATCACTATATAATCTTATAGGTTACTGCTCACGCCGCATCGCGCCATTCCAGCGCCGCGAAATTTCTGCAGCCACGCCGAATTGATCGAGGATGCGAGAAACAATGTGATCCACGATGTCCTCAATGCTTTCCGGGTGATTATAAAACGCCGGGTTGGGTGGCAGGATGCGCACCCCCATGCGGCTGAGACGCAGCATGTTCTCCAAATGAACGTCATTGAGCGGTGTCTCGCGCGGCACCAGCACGAGAGGCAGGCGTTCCTTGAGCACGACATCCGCCGCTCGGTGCACCAAATTTTTGCCCATGCCGAGCGAAATCGCCGCCAAGCTATGCATTGAACAAGGTGCGATCACCATACCCATGGTGCGGAACGAGCCCGATGAGATCGCCGCCGCCATATCGCCGGAGCTGTATAGCTGCGTCGCACGGTCTCGGAGATTATCAAGCTTAAGCGCAGTTTCATGCTCGAGCGTTTGCTGGCCCCATTTGCTCACGACAAGGTGGGTCTCGACCCCAGCAGCGGAGAACGCCTCGACCGTGCGCACACCCAGGACGGCACCGCTGGCTCCGGTTATTCCAATCACGACCTTTTGCAAAACATCACCCATGCGAGGTTGGATCAGGATAGAACTACAGCATGCGCGAGTGAGCAAGCCCCGCCTGAGAAGTTGGGCAAGCAAGTTGATATGAACGGTAATATCCAGTTTGGACCATCGCTGTTAAAATATTTGCGTGATTTGAAAATGCAAAATGAGTGACCATGCTTCAAGTCCCACAGGCCATGCTACGAAGACGAATTGCGCAGCCGGATGCTGCGCTTCATCGAGGAATTTGCGCCCAATTCGGAAAAACCAGCGAGCATTTCGTAGCCGTTCCTCGGCCCGCTGGCGGCTCGCTCTTTCACATTCACCGCGACACGCGCTTCCCCAAATTTGGCAAGACCAAAGCGCCGGTCGGCGAGTTCCTCACCCGCGCTCTCGATCTGAAACGTTAGGCTGGGGCCGCATCCTCAGCCTTAAGCACCCCTTGCCACATTGATAATTTTCTTTGGCCAGCGCAAAGCTCCAGAGCAATCACCTTTAGGAAAAGTATTAGCGTGACGAAACCAGCGGATGGCCGAGAGACGGAGCGCTTTGAAGGGTTAAAAAATAGCGCCACACGCCAAAACAAAACCGGCCCGAGATTAGATTTCGGGGCCCGTCATTGTATAGCTAATGGGGTGCATTAGCACTCCGCTATTAATTATCACGGTGAGTTTTTTCATGGCGCTCGTGCAATTCCTGCGCCTCAATCGTGAGGGTCGCGATGGGACGCGCATCAAGTCGTTTAATACTGATGGGCTCCTGAGTTTCTTCGCAATAGCCGTAGCTGTTGTTATCGATGCGTTGGATCGCCGCATCGATCTTAGCGATCAGTTTGCGCGCCCGTTCGCGGGTTCTGAGTTCCACGGTTCGTTCCGCTTCCGACGCGGCGCGGTCTGCCAAATCCGCTTCCTGAACGTTTTCGGTCTTCAGTTTTTCGAGTGTCGTTCCGGTATCCTCAAGAATCTCCTCTTTCCAATCCAAGAGTTTCTGGTGGAAATACTTCTTCATCACCGGATTCATGAATGATTCACTCTTCGTCGGCTTATAGTTTTTTGGTACTTTTACTGTTTTCTTGCGCGCCACAGTATTCCACTCGTCCCAGTTCAAGGTGTCCTAACGGGCGCGGAGTATAGGAATCCGAGGGCCACTCCACAAGCTGCGGTTGTCAATTCTAAGAATCTTCCGAAAAGAGATTTTTTATTGTGCTGGTTCAATTACTTAGTAAATAATCTAATCTACGCTTTACGGCCATATTTATTGATTGCAACGTGCGCACGCAAATCGATCTCATCCAAATTGGCACGAAGACGGCTATCGGCTGTCACGGAACTGGTGCATTCAGTTAGGCGGTTAGTCTGCGCAGGGTTTGGCGAGGGATGCCACCGACCAGTAACCGAAGTCGAATCCTGTCTATATGCTGCAATATATTCGCTCGGCAACATCCGTCGGCGCTAGTAAAGCAAAAATCGGTACTACCGGGCACGACTAGCATCGATATCCGCGAACGTGAAGACAAGGTGCACCTTACCCTGCATTGCCGATGCGACGCGTGCGTCATAGAGATCATTGGCCCCATACGAGTTGCCTGCCATTGGCTTGCGATTGCGATGCATGGGATGAAGTGCTCGGCCCATCGCCCCGTCTCCGGCACGGTTGGTTCAGATCGATACCGGTAGAGGTTTTCAACCCTAGCCCCAGTGCTATACTGAAATACTGAAATACTGTTATGCTGGAATGCTCCAAAAATTGGTTTAGGAGGAAAGAAATGGCAGGCAAGCTGGGAACAGAAAAGATGTTCGAGAACGACCAGGTGAGCGTTTGGAATTTCGAAATCGCGCCCGGTGAAGAGACAGAGATGCACACTCACGAGCGCAATTACATGTGGTACGCGATTCAGGGTTCCACTGTGCAGGTCTTGGACGAAAACGATAATGACCTCGGCTCGCTCGAAATCCAAACGGGCGACGTGTATTCTTTCAAAGTTGAGGATGGCGATATCGTTGTTCTCTCCGAGCCCTCAAAGGGCGTACGTTTCCCCGCTAAACACAAGGCGCGCAATATAGGGGCGACGACCTATCGCGAGGTCATGGTCGAGTACAAACAGTAAGTCACCCATCATTAACGCCGCGCCGTCCGCACCGCTCTCCTGAACGGTTTACCTTTCAGCGCAGCATAGTGTTCCAGTTGGCGTTACGGTTAACTTTGCTCCGCATAAACGCAATACTCTCCGCAGTTGGAGCGCTGTTGTTTAGTGTCAGGGCGGCATGGGCCGATTGAAAGGATGTCGTCAGTGTATGAGCGTGGCGTCTCTTGATGCCGACCTTCATCTCATGCACCCAAACCTAGCCGAACCGCCCATCCGCGCACTCACCAAAGGTGCAGTGGTATTGGCTGCCACTTTCAATTGGCCACGCTTTTTTCAAGGCCAGAGGAGCAGAAATAAAAGATTTTGGCAGAGGCAAGCCTGAACAACAAAATTGGCCCACACCTAGCCCCCCCCCGAGAACGCCCACGGCAGGACTTGAAAGTGCAAGACTCAAGAGTTTGACGAATTGTCTCTGCTTGCCATAAAAGCAGGACAGAAAACGCCGGGAGAACAGTATGCCAAACCCCCTACTGAACCGAGTAGCGCCGGAAGCCATGGACGAGAGTGTTCGTGTAGCCTATGAGAAATCACATGCACTCCAGAAGAGTAAAAGTGGTGACGCCACATTTTTCGAGATCGGCGCCAATGCGCCTGAGGTACTTAACTGGTATTTCGATAGTTTTTACGGGAAACTTTTCTACGGTGGTCGTGTTGACACGCGCACAAAGGAACTCCTGCGCTATAGGCTTTCGATGACCCACGGCTGCGCCTTCTGCAACAAGGGTAACATCGAGGACGCGCGCGAGGCTGGCGTTACGGAGGCGCAGCTTGCCAACATTATGCACGAAGCTCACACTGCCTTTTCTGATAGGGATCGCGCCGTTATCCAATTGGCCAGCGAGATGGCGCTAGCAAATATGAATGGTCAACTCACTCCAGCACTCTACGCGTCTCTCCGTAATCATTTCGACGACGGTGAGATTTTTGAGCTGGGTTTGGTCGCGGGCATCCTTACTGGCGCAGCAAAGTTTCTATTCGTCTTTGACTTGGTCGAGAAAGAGGCAAACTGCCCGATCATACCGCTCGCGACCTAATAGGCGATCAACGATGGAGAGTGCGGCGGTCACTTGCTTTCACGCTTAGTATCACGCGTCAATCTCAATCCATTATCGGTGGTCGTGAATTGTGTGATTGGTCCGCGACGATGGTTACGGCAAGGTGCTCCCCTTTGGCTAGAGGCTTGATCTGGGTTGGTAGGAAACGGACCCAGGTCTCGCTCGTAGGTCGCTCATCACTATTTACTGCCCCATAATTCGTGCACCACGGGCCCATGGGCCATCCCTCGAACGCCTCGAGACACGTCGCCCAACTCGTCAAAGACAAATTTGTCTCCACCAATCAAGGGGTGGGGTGGAGTGGCGGAAGGTCACTAGTGATGATTAAGATGAATAAGTCGCACCTGGTACCGTTTGCGATTCTTCTAT
>CAYPSQ010000122.1:0-2787 GCA_964413115.1 uncultured Rhizobiaceae bacterium
GCTCTCAGGGGCGCTCAGAGAAACCTCTTTTGCCATTCCTGCGAACCACAGTTTTCCCACGTTATTTGGTCTTTGGTTTGACGCTTGTTGTATTTTCAGGATCTTGTCGTTGTTCGAATCTCATTAGAGACACCAGAGTTGCGGTCTGTCGCTATATCGGACTTTCCAACCCCGCAAAAAGGTCTGACGATATCTGCTCGCTCTATCCTTGAGTCATCTCCGTCAGTGTACCCGCGCTACATGAAGCTGGCGATTATGTATTGGGCATTAGTTGGCTCGGGCAGGTTGAGATGCTGCCAAATCAGCAACAGAAAGTACCTGAAGTTAACAGCTAGGGAATCGGTGGTCGCTTCGAGGTATAATCTCGCGTGGTACAATCGAATGTTGGTTTATAAATTAAAGGGAACCTCAATAAAGGCTATGGGGCTACTTATTCGTCGGCAGCTTCGAGTATTGGTAGTGCTCGCACTCATATCGGGCACAGTCTTGCTGTGCTGGTGGCTGGGTTTTTGATTAGAGATTGGGGTGCTGCTAGAGCAGTTGCAGAAGGTGTCTGGGAAAGCGGGTATCTGAGAAAAGTTTGTGTTTCCCTTATCTCGAATTGAATAGGAGAAAGCGCATGGCGAAAGGCAACGAGCTGGTGGTCTCCGCCATACAGGTCACCGCCGTAGATGGCGAAATCGAAGCGACGCACGAGAAAGTCTCGCGTCTGCTCGATCGGGCGGGCGAACGCGGCTCGGACCTAGTCGTACTGCCCGAGGTCTGGACCGGGCTTGCCTACAGCGAAAGCGAGCTATATCGCGAGACGGCTGAGACGATCCCGGGGCCGAGCACGGACCTTCTGGCGGCGAAGGCTGAAGAGTACGGAATGTATGTGGTCGGCTCGATCTACGAGCGGAGTAATGATGCTTTTTACAATTCGTCGCCGCTGATCGACCCACAAGGCAGTATTGTCGGAAAATATCTGAAGACGCATTTGTTCGATGCCCCTGACCGGGTCGATATCAAGGGCGGCATCCGCGAATCCGATAAAGTGGAGGCGGGCAGTGAGTTGTCGGTCTTCGATACCAGTATCGGCAAGATCGGCGTTTCGGTTTGCTCCGATCTGAGGTTCCCGGAGGTCTATCGGGTGCTACGCCTGAAGGGCGCGCAGATTATCGTCTGCGCCTCGGCCTTTCTTAGTCCGCGCTTTGACCATTGGGAGTTCTTCCTGCGCGCGCGGGCGGCAGAAAACCAGGCTTTCGTCGTCGCGTCAGGGCAATACGGCACTGAGCCGAAATCCGGTATCGGGTTCGTCGGCCGGAGCATGGTGGTCGATCCATGGGGTGTGGTGATAGCGACGGCGCCGGACACCGAATGCTGCATCACCACGATGATCGATCTCGACTTCATCGAAGAAATCTGCAGGCGCTACCCGCTAATGGACCAGCGCCGCCCGTCCCTTTACGGCATCATCGACGAAGAAGGCCGATAGGAGGAGCTGGCGAAGCTGGTACGGTGGGAGGCATGGCTGCTATGTCAAATGCCGTCTTCGATGCACTGTACAAAGTCGGCGTCTCGCATTTTGATATGCCGGCAAAGGCGGAAAGAATTTGGCGAGCGATCCACCGGAAACATAAGAAAGCGCCTCCATGACTTCATCTATTGACGAGCAAACTTCGCACCCCGATGACATTGCCGAGTGGCGCGAGCGTACCGTGCCGATGTTCAACAAAAATCGCTTTAAGCTCGGTGTATTTGGTCTCAACTGCTCGCATGGATGCACGATTAGCCATGCCAAAACGACCTTCGAGCCGACTTTTGAGCACAATGTGAAGATAGCTCAACTCGCGGATCAAATTGGCTTTGAATTTCTGCTCCCAGTCGGTCGCTGGCGCCACTTCGGCGGCAGCACGCAATTCAACGGAACCAATTTAGAGGTCTATACTTGGGCGGCGGCGATCGCCTGCCACACCAAAGACATCATGGTTTTTGCGACCTCTCACGTACCCACAGTGCATCCAATCCTTGCGGCGAAGCAATCGGCCACAATTGACAATATTTCCAATGGAAGATTTGGAATCAATGTTGTTTGCGGCTGGTTCAAGCCCGAAATGGAAATGTTTGGCGTCAAACAACTGCCGCATGACGAACGCTATGTGATGGCCAATGAATGGATGTCCTGCGTCAAGCAGTTATGGACTGAACAGGATTTCGACCATGATGGCCAGTTCTATAAGATCGATCAGGGATTTCTTTCGCCGAAACCGATTCAGCAGCCCCATCCGATCGTTATCAATGCTGGGTCATCGCCGGCGGGGGTTGGATTTTCGGCGCGCCACGCCGATTATAATTTACTTTCGATCACATCCGACGACAAGGCGACAGCCATAATTGCGCAAATCGGTTCGCAAGCGGCGCAGCATGGCCGGCTCTGCCGGGCGATGAGTTACGCACTGGTTTGTTGCCGCGATACCGAGGCAGAAGCGCAAGCGCTCTACCAGCGAATAATAGATGAAGGCGACTGGGGCGCGACCAATATGATTATCGAGTTGATGCTGGGCGAAAATTATTCCTACGGATCCAACAAAGACGATATCCGTGCCATGGGCGAACGATTTATCGCTGGCTGGGGCGGTCTGCCGTTGGTCGGAACACCGGAACAAATTGTAGATAAAATGATTAACTTGGCCGACCTCGGTGTTGAAGGGCTGGCCCTTTCTTGGCTCGATTATCATGAAGAACTCAAATATTTTGGTAAACGTGTGCTACCGCTGATGCGCGAAGCTGGCCTGCGTCTATAAAAAT
>CAYPSQ010000122.1:2887-4978 GCA_964413115.1 uncultured Rhizobiaceae bacterium
TTTGGTAAACGTGTGCTACCGCTGATGCGCGAAGCTGGCCTGCGTCTATAAAAATCGGGTGCAGGTGCCGCCAGGAGCCCTAGAAACTTTTCTTGCATTCAGACTGCCAGGGCGCGACATATGGCCGTTGGATAGGCGGAGGAGCCGGCGATTTCCGTGATTACCAAACTTCGAAAGCGAGTGCACGACGTTCTCGAGGTGTCAGAGAACGACGATTTGTTCTCCCGCATCATCGGCGTTGGCCTGATTGGACTGATAACGCTGAATGTACTCGCGATCATCATCGAATCCATCGATGCGATCGCTGTCGCTTATCAGCCGCACTTCCGGATGTTCGAATTGGTCTCAGTGGCAATATTTACTGCCGAGTATGTTCTGCGCGTTTGGATTTGCGTCGACAGCGCGGACAGTAAATATCGCAACAACTTGATGGGCCGCCTGCGCTACATGGCAAGCCCACTGGCGCTGGTCGATCTGATCGTCATTCTGCCGTTTTATCTAAGTTTTATCATCGGCATCGATTTACGCGTTCTCAGAATTCTCCGGCTGTTGCGAATTCTTAAACTTACTCGGTATTCGGGCGCCTGGGCTCTGTTCGCGGCGGTGCTCTACGGCCAGCGCCGCACGCTTTACATGTCGGGCTTCCTGATGCTCATCATGCTCGTGCTGTCGGCCAGCCTGATGTACCTGATTGAACACGACGCACAACCCAAAGCATTTGCTGATATTCCCTCGGCCATGTGGTGGTCTTTGGTCACCCTCACCACGGTCGGTTACGGCGACGTCACACCAGTGACCATCCTCGGTAAAGTGTTAGGTGGCTTCGTTACCATCCTGGGTCTTGGCATGTACGCACTGCCCGCCGCAATTCTCGCTTCGGGCTTCATGCAGGAATTCAGCAAACGGCAATTTGTGGTGACCTGGAGCATGGTCGCCAAGGTGCCGTTTTTCGGCAGTCTCGACGCGGAGAAAATTGCCGAAATCGCGGCCCTGTTGAAACCCTGGACAGTTCCGGCACGCTATACCGTTATTCGTCGAGGCGAGGCCGCAGATAGCATGTATTTTATTGTTTCAGGTGATGTTGAAGTCGATTTGCCGCCTAATTCATTTCATCTGACGACGGGTGAATATTTCGGCGAAATGGGCATTGTCAGTCGCAGCGCACGGGTGGCCAATGTGATCTCCATAACCGAGTGTCAATTACTGATCCTGCAAGCGCGTGATCTCAACCGGCTACTAGAGGACAACCCGGCGCTCGCAGCTGAGCTGACCGAATTGACCGAACGCCGCCTGGCTGGGAAAGAAAGTTCCAAACACAACGATAAAAAAGGACCGTAGGCATTCAGCATTTGGCTTAGGTCGGCGCTGCAGCGTAAATACAGCTGTGAAGGCTGCGGAACGCTCAAATTCCGCCGACACTTGGTCTGCGTTCATGTCGCCCTTTCGTGCCATAGTTGCCGAACAAAAGCGCTCCACGGGCACAAAGTAAACATCACTGCATAATCCAAGCTATTTTGGCCAGACTGCCTCCGCCGCCATGTTCTCAAACATTACCGTTTCCGCCGTACAGCCCGGGTGAGGCCTATACCTGTCAGTTACAATTAGACAGGGCAAATCCACATCTTTAAGGCTAGGCGCCACTGGTAGACTACCTGTTTTGTTTACCGCTGTTAAATCGACGCAGATGCTTTCTGCTCCCGCACAACATGAGCCACCTGTAAAGTAAACTGTACAAGCACCACCTCAGTAATCAGTTTCACCCGCGGTACGGAAACGTGCATGTCCGAGCGCAATCCTCACGTATCACCTGCAGCCGTTTTGCAATATCGGTCATAAAGATATCAATCAGACGATTGTAATTTTCTCAGAATTAATCATATTTGCCTGGAACCATTTGGAAACGAATGGCTGGTTCTGCATTAAGCAGTTTGTTATATACTGAAAACGTGAGACTGGATGATCGGCACCGGTCGGCGAGCGCGCCTTGGACTTGGCGGCGCTCCGGCAACAAGTGAACCAATCCTCGGTAGCTCAGCGGTAGAGCAAGCGGCTGTTAACCGCTAGGTCGTTGGTTCGAATCCGACCCGGGGA
>CAYPSQ010000123.1:0-4909 GCA_964413115.1 uncultured Rhizobiaceae bacterium
GATCGCCCTGACGGGCAGCCGCCTGATACTCTTTCATTGACTCACGAAACATCCCATCGCGATGTGGGAAAAAGCCGAGCTCGACATTGATGCCGTTTGGATCCTTGAGGAACACTTGAACCATCTTGCAGTCGAGATAAAGGCGGTTGGGACGCTCTTCATAAGGAATTCCCAACTCCTTCAGCCAAGCCACTGTCTTTTCTAGATCGTGCCCGAAGAAGGCGACATGATCGCGGCGGTTGCCAGCATCGACCGTGTGTTCCGGTCCGCCATCGTCACAAGGTGACAAATGGACGATGGGATGATCCGTGCCGGGCACAAATAGCCAATATCCTTCTTGGCCGAAATCCGGCCGCGCGCCCACATAGAGCCCGAGGACACGTTCGTAGAAATCGCGAGTTTCCTCTAACTTATTCGTCTGAATATTGATGTGATGAAGGCAGCTGATCGTCATTTGATTCCCTTTCCACGACTGCAATGTGTCCATCCTATCGCGTGGCGTTATGGTTATTCGAGCGTCCCAATTTCTGACGAAGCGCCCCAACGCCCAATACTGAATTATTTTACCGTGTAATGGATGTAGGCGATAGCATTTTACTCCTCTCGGGCAATGGCCAAGCGACTTAGTCCCAAATTCATGGGACAGGGGTCACACAACACTCACCACAGTCCGAATAGCAAAGAACCCGATTTGTTAGCCAATAATTAGAATATTTAACTGCCACAGAGCCTTCTCTTCGGAGAAACCGCCTCGTGAGATTTTAAGCAAAGTCACGTATCAATTGGGAAATGCATCCAGCCGGTGATAATATATTTCTTTCCATTTTTTACCACTGAACCCAAATGGGCGTGCGTCCATTCTGCCGGCCAAATAAGAGTCTTTCCTTTTTCAGGTTTGATTTTTAATCCAAACATTGGGAACTCCGTTTCGCCCTCTTCTGGAACATCATTCAAATACGTCATCCACGCAAGGACCCTATGCAACGAATTCAAGGATGTTCGCTCTGCATGCAGTTCTTGGAAGTGGCCGCCTTCGTCATATCTTCGGAGATTGAATGGACCGATATGAAATCTAGGAAAAGTGGATTTTAGAAACTCCCATTGTTCCAAGTAATCCAAATAACAAAGTTTTAATTGCTCGATATATCTAGATACGACATTGAAATTTTCTTTTTCGAGGTCGAGAGGTGCTATAGAGATATCCGTTGATTTTTTAATATTCTCCTGAACTTTGCGGCTGGAGCTAACTCCAGCCGTTTGAGCAGCATGGTTGTGTTCGAAAAACTCCATTAGGTCATCACAAATAGAGGTATTCTCCAACATCCAACAACCAATGAAAGTAGGATGTTTCGAACCATCTTGGTTAATCCGTTCAATCATCAATTATCGCCCTAAGATTTCCACCACGAACTGTAAAATTATGAGTTAGTATTTTACTGTTGAATTCAATTACGCCTTTTCCCTCTTGTTCGTATTTGAGCCCCTCCTTGTGCTTTCCCATGTCCAAAAGTGTGCTTCCTATTCTGTCGTGTGCCTCGGCCAAATCAGGTTTGAGATCAAGCGCCCGGCGATAACTGGCAACAGCGTCTTCCAGCTTCCTAAGTTGCTGAAGCCCACGCCCAAGATTGTAATGCGCCTCGGCATGATCGAGGTTGATGCTGAGCGCCCGGCGACAACTGACGACAGCACCCTCTGGATTGCCAAGCTGCAGGAACGTAATGCTTAAGTTGACGTGCGCCTCATCATAATCGGGCTTGATGCTGAGCGCTCGGCGATAACTAGCAACGGCGTCATCTGGCTTGCCGAGATCGCGGAGCGCGTTGCCGAGGTTGTTGTGTGCTTCGGAATAATTGGGTTTGAAATCGCGCGCTCTGTAATAACTGGCAACTGCTTCTTCTAGATTTCCAAGGTGCCGAAGCGCATTGCCTAGGTTGTATTGCGCCTCGGCATAATCGGGCTTGATGCTGAGCGCCCTTTGGTAGCTAGCGACAGCCTCTTCCACATTGCCAAGCTCACGCAGTGCAATGCCGAGTGTGTTGTACGCCTCAGTAAAATTGGGCTGAATAGCCAGGGCCCGATTGATCCGATCGACGGCCAATTCGTTCTTCCCTATTTGATGGGCGATCGCGCCCAGCAAATGGAGCGCGTGCGGCTGGTTAGGATTGCTCCGCAATATCTTTTGATAAATCTTTTCCGCCTTCGAGAGGCGGCCGGCCATGTGGTGCTTTACGGCAAGGCTCAGTGCTTTCTCTATCGCTACAGTTTGTTGTGGTTTAGGCACGTTTCCCCCCACTACCCATAGCCTGATAACCTCAGATAACTTGATGCTCTCATGCCCAGAATTCCATTCGTAGAAATAGGCCTGAGCAACACGGCGACTTCTTATTAGGCCAGAACCACTGGTTTCGGTCTATATGTTGATGCTGACTTGCCCAAAACTTTCAGCATGACCCTCCGCCGATGATTAATTGCAGCGAGAACTTTCAATTCCCAAGGCATCTTGGTATTGCAGAAGATAGCATCTTTGAACCTGACGCTTTTAACACTAAGCGTAGAGAGGCCGGCAAATGTGGTTCGCGTTGTTGTTCGACAACAGGTTGATGAAACGGCAATCGGCAGCCGACCGTCACGTGGTTAACGAAGCGAGTCCCGCGACCTTCAAGCAATGAGCCGGGGGCGGTTACTGAGTTTGAGGCCTGAGTTGGAAGAATGTCGCGCTGATTTTCAACAGTGAAATTTTCGTTTAGACATTGATTCTTGCGTAGGAGGTGAGTTTGGTCCAGCCGAGACGGGCGGAAATCGTAGGCGGTGGATTCGGAGGGCTCGTGGCAGCCGCTTCTCTTGCCGATCGCGGATGGTCTGTCACTCTGCACGAGCGGCGAGAACAGATCGACACCGAAGGTTACGGGATCGCAATTCAACGTAACATGGCGCTAATCTTCTCAGCCCTGGGGATCGAGGACGCGGTGTTATCCGGGGGTGCACAAATAGACCGTCACGATTCTATGGATGGTCTCGGCAATGTCCTGATGAGCCGGCCGCATCGGCGCAACTCATACCGCATAGACCGGCGGCATATCATACGGATACTCGCCGAACGCGCCCAGGCCGCAGGCGCTGAAATCCGGCTAAACTCTACCATCGAAAAGGTGACTATCGACGGGACAATCGCGACCACGCAAGGCGACCAGTCATGTGCCGATCTTGTAGTCGTCGCAGACGGCATTGCCTCGCCGATCCGCGAGGACCTAGATCTTACGCGACGACACATCTGGCAGCGCGATGGGGCGACCAGGATGACCATCCGACGCACACCCGACGAGATCGCCACCGCCGATCGTGAAGGCTCGGTGATGATTGAGGCCTGGGCGGACAGGCGCCGCGTGCTCTATTGCCCAGTCAACCGCGGCGAGTTTTATGTACTGATGGGAGCGATGATCGACGACGAAGCTGCGTGTGCAACCCCAATTAACGTCGATCTCTGGGCTAGATCATTTCCTACGCTCGACTTCTTGTTCGAAAGAGTCGCCGCGCAAACCGACTGGAAACAAGCGCGCTGGGCGCAGTTTCAAACCGTCTGGCTTAAGCGCTGGTCGGTCGGCCGGGTTGCGGTGCTGGGCGATGCAGCACACGCCATGCCACCCTATCTCGCCCAGGGCGCAGGCCACGCTATGATGAACGCACTTGGACTCGCCGTAGCTCTTAAAGCCGCACCGACCCTCGCGGGCGGTCTTGCGACATGGGAGTATCGCGAGCGTCCCATGACGGAGCATACCCAGCGCTGGGCTCGGATATATGGCTTAACGCTCAGTCTGCCCAAGGCCCTCAAGCCATTTTCAATCGGCTTGGAACATCACCTGCCATGGCTAGCCGCCCAATACCTCCGTGCGGCTAGCCACATCCCGACAGGATGCCTCCCAGACGCGCATTCTCAATGAAAACATTTCGCCCAAATTAGATGATGACGCTCTCGCGCAAAAGATGCAGACGACGGTGGCTTACGGATCACGTGCCAGGCCCCACCTATTCGATGGCTGAATTTGATCGACAGCGGCCCTGTCGGCCCATACCGCAGTAATTTCAGCAACTTGAATTGATCATTTCCAACTTCGTCGGACGCTCGTCTACCGGTTGGAGGCTGTAAGGAGTTGCTACCCAGCCCGTGTCTCACCCAAGCTGACCAGGGTGAGGCCAGCAAGGATCAGCGTACCGCCTGTCACCAAAGTCCAGGTCAAGGGCTCGCCCATAAATATCCACGCGATCAGGGACGCCACCACAGGCACACCGAGAAAGCCGACCGAGGCGGTCACCGCTGGCAGGTGCCGCATCGTCATCGTCCCAGCCCACAATGTGATGGGACCAATCACGGGCCCAGCGGCAATGATTATGAAAACGTTGCGCTGGGTAAGTTCGATGCGGGCACCAGGTTCAATGATTAGAGCGCCGATCAGGGCACAGCCGGCAGCGATGGTGAGCTGCCAAGGCACCAGCTGGTACGGCTCTAGGCGGTAGACCTGGGTGCGCATTTGGATAATCGCGACCGCCCAGGACATCGCGCAGAGTAGCATCAGGCCATTGCCCATGACGACGTCACTTTCGGACCAATCGAAGCCTCGCGGATTGAAAAGCATTGCCAGCCCTCCAAGGCCCATCACCAGTCCTAACAACTTTCGGGTATTAAGACGCTCGCGCAGGAACAGCACCGCCACCGGCGTCACCCACAGTGGGGTAGTAAAGCCCAGTAGAGTCGCTCGACCAGCGCCGACGTATTGCAGGGCGAGATGGGCCATCACTACGTATAGGCCCATCATAAACACACCCACAGAGATCAAGACGGGCACATCTTGGCGGGCGGGCAGGCGGAGACGACGGAGTACAGTCAAAAATACAAACATCACTGCCGCAGCCA
>CAYPSQ010000124.1:0-4710 GCA_964413115.1 uncultured Rhizobiaceae bacterium
CCTCTTAGGTTCCTTCTCCCGGTTTTTCAGAAAAGTATTTATCAAACTTTCCTGTTTCATCCTTGAAATTGTCGGCATTCGCCGGAGGTTCGCCCTTCCGCGTGATATTGGGCCAGATTTCGGAAAATTTCGTGTTTATTTCCAACCATTTGGCCTCATCATCGCCGCCGCCGGTATCGGGAATTATGGCTTCGACCGGGCATTCCGGCTCGCACACGCCGCAATCGATGCATTCGTCAGGGTGAATAACCAGCATATTCTCGCCGACATAGAAGCAGTCCACCGGGCACACTTCAATGCAGTCCATATATTTGCAACGGATGCAGGATTCGGTCACCAAATAGGTCATTTTTTCCTCTTTGCCTTCGACAATCCGCCAGTTCGGCGGACGATAGGGGATGAAAACTGGGCTTAGCTAAGTGCTTCCTTTATTGCGAGGCTACAACACGTTGGCGGGCTTCAGACCTTTCCCGATCGGTCACATGCAGCATGCCGCTGATGCGCCGGATCACATTGCTTTCATAGGCATGCAACTCGCCGTCGGCATAGACCACTTTCCACAACATCTCAATCAGTCTCAAACGTTCCTCATGACCGAAATTAGCATCAAATTTCCGGATGAAGCGATACAAGTCGGTGGCTTCATGCTGCGCCGCCTCGGCTTGCAAGATGAGGGTTTCACATTCTTCTTCGGACAGCTTGAATTCTTTCGTTAGCGCCTGCCGAACGGTCTCACGTTCCACCTCGTCGTAAGATTCATCGAGGCAAGCGGCCTCAACCAGCAACGCTGCGGCTGCCAGTTGAATTTCGTCCACACTGTGTGATTCAACGCTGCCTCCTACAGGGGCCTCGAAAAGCGCTTTGATACGATTGATCATGAGCGATGCCTAACACAGCAATAGCGGCCAACTCAACCACAGTTTGAGGCTCGGGTATTAGCCCGCTGGCAGGGCGATTTTCATGCTGCTCTCGTTTCCGGGGCACCGTTTTAGGCTCCGGAGGATGCCGCTTCATCGCCCTCGATTTCTTCGTAGCAACGCTGCGCCTCGGTTGCCGGACCGCGTCGCTCCGGCATAGCGAGAATGCGCACTACACGGATGCGGGAGCCCTGGGGGAAAGTCAAGATGTCGCCTGATCTCAGAGGGTAATGCGCCTTGCGGACTCGCTGGCTATTGATACGTATTTTGCCTGCGGTGCACATGCGTTGCGCCAGTCCGCGAGTTTTATAGAACCGAGCCTGCCACAGCCATTTATCCAGCCTCTGGGTTTCGCTCACACGGTTCTCTTGATAGCCCGAGCTTTTGTAGCAGTGCGGCGGTCCGCGCCGAAAAGCGCGTGCTTGCCCAACTTGGCGAAGGGCGAATTGGGGTCGGCGCGCGTCGGGCGCGATTTCTTCTTAGTTTTGCCCTTGGCTGGGCGGGGGATACGTCGATAGCGCTGTTGGCCATCCTCGCCGATACCGGCGACGCTGAAGCCGAGTACCGCCGCCAATTTCGGAAACTGTTTCTTGCTGCATCCCGCGACGGCGAGAAGGGCGGTGTCGGCGGTGAAATGTCCAGCCCGGCTGCGCTTTCTGAGGCCGGCAATCAGTCGCTCCGCCATATCCGCGCGCAATACCCGTTGCCCCAGTACGACAAAGCCCATGGCGTTGTAGCCTCCAGGTGGTGTGGCAGGATCTTTCGCAAAACCAACCGCAGCGACATTGGCGCCCCGGCGCGGCATTTCCGTTTTCTGCGCGACCGCCCACAACAGCGCTGCAAACTCAGATCTGGAATTTTTCAGCATCGCGCGGCAATAGACACTGAGGTCGCCTATGCAAAGATCAAGGGCCGACAGTTGGGCGCGCTCAGCTTGGTCAAGCGCCGCGATTTCGGCTTCAAGCTTTGCCCGTGGGACGCAGCCCAGCGCTTCGCAAAGCTGATAAGCAATGCCGCGCGCTGCGCCCGTCAGGGGTGCAGCGCGGAGCTTCAGCAGTGGCTTCGCGGCCTCGGCAACGCGGCGCTCCAGCCAAACCGCCAGGCAGCGGCGCACCCGCTCGCGCTGAGGTCCGTTCAGCGCCTCGGCATAAAGAATATGCAAGCCCGGCTTCAGTCCATCGCCAGTTGCCGTCAACATTGCGACGGGCGCACCGCGCCAGCGAATTATGCCGCATTCGAAATCCGTGCCGAGTTTCGTCGCGCCAGCTAAATCTAGGTCGATATCGTCATCGGGGCCTTGTTCAAGGGCACTGACCCTCCGCCTGATCTCTCCGCCGAGAATTTTTTGGGCGGCGCTTGAGGCTGCATTGTTTTCGCCATCTGGATCACCTGGAATGAAGCGAAATCCTGATATCCGGCCGACCGCATGGCCCTCAATAAGGATTTCGCCCGTCGCGCTGATCGTGGCGATGAGAGCGTCGGATTCGCCCATGCGCTGCACCAGGGCGGCCGCTCGGCGGTCGACGAAACGCTGAGTCAAGCGCTCGTGCAGAGCGTCCGACAGCTTGTCCTCAACGGCGCGGGCGCGCTCCTGCCAATGGCGCGCGTCAGCCAACCAGGCAGCGTGATGAGAGATGTATGTCCAGGTACGGATATGGCTGATTCGGGCGGTCAGCGTGTCGATGTCACCATCGCTGCGGTCGAGGCCGGTGATGCGCTCGGCGATCCAGGGCTCCGGCAGCGCTCCTGATTGCGCTAAATTGAGGAATATTTGCCGTACTAGACTGATGTGGCTATCGGCAAGTGTCTTGCGAAAATCAGGAATTTGGCAGGCTTCCCATAGCAGGCGCACCAGATCTGGCGCCTTCGCCAGTCCCCGCACCTCCTGATCTCGGCTCAATGCCAACAGCGTCAGATGATCAGTTCCGTCACGTAGGCGGCGCAGTCCAGCCACCGTCGGTGGTCTGTCTAAGCTATGTGTGAGGTGCTCCAAGCTATGAAACGAGAGATTGGAATTGCGCCAAAAAACTTCCTTAATCGTGGGGAAACGGTGCTGTTCCACTGCCTCGACAGCCTCATTGTCAATTTCCTGTAAATCAGCGGTGGTGCCGAAGGTGCCATCCCTCAGATGGCGCCCGGCGCGACCCGCGATCTGCCCCAGTTCCGCCGTATTCAAGCGGCGCATGTTGCGGCCGTCGAATTTCCGCCGAGCCGAAAAGGCGACATGGTCGAGATCCATGTTGAGCCCCATGCCGATTGCGTCGGTGGCCACTAGATAGTCGATCTCGCCAGCCTGATACATCGCCACCTGGGCGTTCCGGGTTCGCGGGCTGAGCGCGCCGAGCACTACGGCGCAGCCGCCGCGCTGCGCCCGCATGACCTCCGCCAGCGCATAGACATCCTGCGCCGAAAAGGCTACCACGGCAGTGCGCGGCGCCAAACGGCCGAGCTTCTTATGACCAGAATAGCATAACTCTGAAAAGCGCGGCCGGCCGGTGAACAACGCTTCGGGAACGAGGCGGCGAATCAGCGGGCGGATCGTGTCCGCGCCGAGGAACATAGTTTCCACAGTTCCGCGCGCGTGCAGCAGGCGATCGGTGAAGACATGGCCGCGTTCGGGGTCACTTGCCAATTGAATTTCATCTATGGCAAGAAAATCCACCGCATGGTCGAGCGGCATCGATTCGACCGTGGCCAGGATATAGCGCGGTTTAGGCGGGAGAATTTTTTCTTCGCCGGTGATCAGCGCAACGGCGCGTGGGCCCGTCAGGGCAACCACTTTGTCGTAGATTTCGCGTGCCAGGAGACGCAGCGGAAAGCCGATTAGGCCCGTGCGGTGGGCCAGCATCCGCTCCACCGCCATATGCGTCTTGCCGGTATTGGTGGGGCCGAGGACTGCAGTGATGCTGCGACCCCGATCGTTCTTATCTGCCATCCGAAAAGCATCGGACGGGATCGCGGAGAATGCAAGTTAATCCAATGCAATCACTTAATTAGAAACGCCAGGGGCTTGAACGCGCTCCCACGGCGACACATATTGCGGCCAAGTTCCGTATCTGAGCAGGAGATAGTCACCATGGGCGAAGCCCCGATAGAAGAAGCGCCCCAAAACAGCGCGACCAAGACCGGGTCGGCGAAAGCTGAATCCGCCAAATCAGAGACCCATGAGTTCCAAGCCGAGGTCAGCAAGTTGCTCGATCTCATGATCAACTCGCTCTACAAAGATAAAGATATCTTCCTGCGCGAGTTGATCGCCAACGCCTCGGACGCTTGCGACAAGCTGCGTTATGCTGCCATCACCGAGCCCGGCCTTCTGGCTGACGATCCGGACCTCAAAGTTACGCTATCGGTCGACAAAGAGTCGCGGACGTTGACCATTCAAGACAATGGCATCGGCATGAATCATGATGATCTGGTCCAAAACCTCGGTACCATCGCGCGCTCGGGCACTGAAGCCTTTCTTAAGCAGATGAAAGAGAGCAAAGACGAAGCGGCGGCGGATACCAACCTCATCGGCCAATTCGGCGTCGGCTTCTATTCCTCATTTATGGTCGCTAGCAAGGTCGAGGTGTTCACCCGGCGCGCCGGTGAAGATACCGGATGGCACTGGGAATCGAAGGGCCGCGGCAAATTCTCCATCCTGCGCCATGACAGCGCGGCGCGCGGCGCCCGCATCGTCCTTCATTTGCGCAAGGCCGAAGCGGATTTTCTCGATCCACTGCGTATCCGCCATATCGTTTCCACCTATTCCGACCATATCGCCCTGCCCATCCAACTGCTCGATGATGGTGGC
>CAYPSQ010000125.1:0-4695 GCA_964413115.1 uncultured Rhizobiaceae bacterium
GCAACACCATTGCGTATTCCGGAATTTGGCCCAGTCGCACCCAATATAGGACTGATAGCAACCTGTTATTGGGGAATTTACCGGCCCGATTTGTTTCCCGCCACGGCGGCGTTCGCGGTTGGCCTTTGGCAGGACGTTCTGGTCGGAACGCCGCTCGGCATGAATGCCCTGGTACTGCTTTCGATCCATTGGTTCATCCTCAGCCAGCGCCCTTTCTTTCAAGGCAAGTCATTCGCTGTAGTCTGGTGGGCGTTCGCGCTGGTGGCAACTGCAACGGCAGCTTTGTTGTGGCTCATTTCAATGGCATATCATGGACGCTTGCTCAATCCGACGCCGGCGGTGTTTCAAGGCATCCTTACAGTGGCGCTCTATCCATTTCTGACTTGGGTTTTCGCGCGAACCCAACACGCGATCTTGCGGCAGGCCTGAAATGTATCGTGAGAACGTCCGTCACAAGAATTTCACGCGCCGCACCGCGATTTTGGGGGCTGGTCAGCTCGCAATTTTCGCGGTGCTGACGGGGCGAATGTATCAACTCCAGGTGCTCGAATCTAACCGTTACAAGCTGCAGGCAGACAATAACCGTATCAATGTGCGTCTGCTGCCGCCACCGCGCGGCCGCATCTTTGACCGCTTCGGGACGGTGCTGGGCGGTAACAGCGAGAACTATCAGGTTCTCATAGTCGCAGAGAGTACGCCAGACGTCGAGCAAACGCTACGGGACCTCGGCCGCCTCATCCCACTCGACGAAAAGGATTTGCTACGTATCAGGCGCGACGTCGCAAAACAACGCCCGTTCGTACCGGTGACCGTTCGCGAGCACCTCGACTGGCGCGAGGTCGCGCGATTGCAGGTTCATGCGCCGGGCCTTCCCGGAATTTCGATCGATGTCGGCCAGAGCCGGGAATATGTCTATGGCGCCCAAGCCGCACATGTACTGGGATACGTCGCCCTTGTCGCCGAGGAGGAACTGACCGGCGATCCGCTGTTGAGCCTACCCGGCTTTCGAATTGGCAAGAATGGTGTCGAAAAAGCCTACGAGGAGCGGCTTCGCGGCGAGGCCGGAACCACTCAACTCGAGGTCAACGCTGTCGGCCGCATTCGGCGCGAATTATCGCGCGAGGAAGGCCTGCCGGGACACGACGTCCATCTGACCATTGACATGCATTTGCAAGCCTTCATGCACAACCGAATTGCGAACGAAACCAGCGCTTCGGCCGTCGTCATGGACGTCGACCGGGGTGACATCCTCGCCATGGCTTCAAAGCCGGCCTTCGATCCAAACCTGTTTGCCAAGGGTAAGTTATCGGACGAGGAGTGGAATTCGTTTGCCCGCGACCCGCTGGCACCGATGACCAACAGGGCAATCTCGGGAAATTACGCACCCGGCTCGATTTTCAAAATCGCGGTCGCGCTAGCCGGGCTTGAAAGCGGCCTCATCGATCCTAACAAGAAGGTCTACTGCCGCGGCTCCATTGAGCTCGGCCGCAAGTTCCACTGCTGGAAATCAAATGGCCATGGTGGGGTAAACCTGGTCGAAGGGCTTCAGAAGTCGTGCAACATTTATTTTTACAAACTCGCTAAGGAGATCGGCATCGACAGGATCTCCGAGACAGCCAACAAGCTTGGCCTGGGCCATGCCCTTGGCATCGAGATTCCGGGTGAAAGCGATGGCCTTATCCCGACACGCGGTTGGAAGCTGGCAATGACTGGCGAAAAATGGCAGAAGGGTGAGACCTTGAACGCCGGGATTGGACAAGGCTTCGTTGAGGCGACGCCCCTTCAGCTTGCAGTCATGACAGCCCGAGTGGCAAACGGCGGCTATGCCGTAAACCCACGCCTAATCCGTGGTTCCTTTGAAGATGCGTCAGTCGGCCTCCAACCGCAATCGCTCGGATTCGACGAAGCGTCACTGAATTTAGTGCGCAAAGGCATGACACGCGTAACCAACAATCCGCACGGCACCGCATATCGGTCACGCATCCGCAAAAAGGGAATGAAAATGGCCGGCAAAACCGGCACATCTCACTTCCTGAGCATAACACCGAGCGAACGCGAGGCCGGCGTGATCAAGAACAAGGATCGACCTTGGGTCAAACGCGATCACGCGCTGTTCGTCGGGTATGCGCCGCTCGTCAATCCACGCTACGCGGCGGCGGTGGTCGTCGAGCACGGTGGCAGCGGCTCCAAGGCCGCGGCCCCCATCGCGCGTGACCTGTTGCTCGAAACTCAAAGGCGCGATCCCACAGGCGAAAGAGAGCGCGAATGGATCGCCGCCACCGATAGGCCATCAAATAAGTCGTGACGGGACAGGCATGACGGATCGAATGGAACTATGCGCCTGAGCGTCGCCGAAGCGCCTATTCGCCTCACATTTGGGCAAAAGCTGGCTAATCTCAATTGGCCGCTAGTGCTACTGCTCGTCATGATCACGACTTTTGGCATTGCCATGCTGTACTCGGCTGCTCAGGGTTGGGACCCGTGGGCGTCGCGCCAACTGGTGCGCTTTGGCGTTGGTCTCGGCTTGATGCTGATAATTGCGCTGATCGATATTCGCGTGTGGATGCACTATGCCTATGTCATCTATTTTCTTGGCCTGGCACTCCTCGTGCTGGTCGAAGTGGTTGGTTCTGCTGGTATGGGCGCACAGCGATGGATTGACTTCGGATGGATCACTTTTCAGCCGTCCGAGTTCATGAAGATGACGCTGGTGTTGGGCCTCGCACGCTATTTTCACAGCGTCGGACTGGAAGACATCGGCCGGGTACGATTTCTGATCGTGCCGCTGCTGATGATCCTGGCGCCTACGGCGCTAGTACAGCGTCAACCCGATTTGGGCACCGCTATCATGCTGCTTCTAGGCGGCGGCGCGATCCTGTTTATGGTCGGAGTTCGGCTGTGGAAGTTTGCGGTCGTAATCGCGCTCGGACTCGTTGCGCTGCCTGTCGTCTGGAGCATGCTTTTTTCCTATCAGCAGAAGCGCATCCTTACCTTTTTCGACCCCGAGAGCGATCCGCTAGGCGCAGGCTATCACATCCTGCAATCGAAGATAGCGCTCGGATCGGGCGGCATCGCCGGAAAGGGTTTCATGCTCAACACACAGAGCCAACTCAGTTTCCTACCCGAACGCCATACGGATTTCATCTTTGCTATGCTTGCCGAAGAGTTCGGCCTTATTGGCGGGCTCGCACTTCTTAGCCTCTATTTTATTATGTTAGCCTATGCAGTCGTGGTGAGCCTTCGAGTACGGAACCAGTTTGGGCGCATTCTCGGAATCGGCGTCTGCTTCACCGTTTTTCTGTCCATGTTCATCAACGTCGCAATGGTAATGGGTTTGGTACCAGTGGTCGGCGTGCCTTTGCCGCTGATTTCTTATGGCGGAACGGCAATGCTGAGCGTATTATTTGGGTTCGGCCTCCTGCTTAGCGCCAGCATCCACCGAGAAGTGCCAGTAGGCCGGCACGGCTATTTAGACAATTTATAACGAATTCTCCACATCGTTGGATACGCACTGCCCACCAAACAAATTTTACATGCGCTATCTCGATTTTCTCGTCGTAAATTGCCGGTTCCTTGCCTTCGGATTCGCCACGGCTTTCTTTTCGGCATTCGGCCAAACTTTTTTCATTTCCGTATTTGGGGGCGAACTCAGGGCCGAGTTCGGGCTTTCTCACGGCGAGTTCGGAACGGTGTATTCGTTAGCAACAGTGGCGAGCGGCGTGACTCTGATTTGGGCCGGCCGCCAAATTGACAAATTCTCGCTCCAGCTGTTTTCCGGACTGGTGTGCGGGGTCCTGGTGCTCGCGTGCCTGTCAATGGCGTGGGCGTATTCCCTTACGGTGCTGGGGTTCGCAATTTTCATCTGCCGTCTTGCTGGCCAGGGTCTGATGAGCCATACCGCGCTAACCAGCATGGCGCGTTACTTCGAGCACGACCGCGGCAAGGCGATCGGTATCGCAAATCTCGGATTCCCCGCTGGCCAGGCGTTGTTTCCCATAGTCGCGGTTTCGGTAATCGCCGCAGTCGGATGGCGCGAGACCTGGCTCTTGGCCGGGGCACTGGTCACTATTGGTGTCTTGCCATTGACACAATGGCTGCTACGCGGTCATCGCGATAGGGAACTGCACCGGACGTTGGGCGCTACAATCGCCGCCACATCCTCGGCAATCACCTCGTCACGACAGCACCAATGGAGCCGGGCCGAGGTTTTGCACGACAGACGGTTTTATCTCATTCTGCCAGCGGTAATGTTCCCGTCATTCGTCGGCACTGGAATTATTTTTCATCAGGTCCATCTGGTCGAGGTCAAAGGCTGGTCGCTCGAATGGTTCGCTAGCTCTTTCGCAGCTCTCGCAACGGCATCGATTGTATCAGCGATGTTGTCCGGCTGGCTAATCGACCGATACGGCGCAAAGCGATTGGTTCTATGGGTCCTTGTGCCCGAAGGAATTGCGCTGATATTACTCGCGAGCTTCGACCACCCCATGACGGCGCTCGCAATGCTGACGATGATGGGGCTCGGCACGGGCGCCTTCCGAACTGTTACCGGGGCGCTGTGGGCCGAAATTTATGGGGTCGATCACTTGGGCGCGATCCGAGCGATGTTTGCTGCCCTGATGGTGTTCGCGAGTGCCGGCTCGCCGGTGTCGATGGGCTGGCTGATCGATGCTGGTGTGAGCTTCGAAGCCATCGCGA
>CAYPSQ010000126.1:0-2093 GCA_964413115.1 uncultured Rhizobiaceae bacterium
AATTAACCCTTGATTTCGTTATGTTTTCTGTGGAAGGATACTAACAAATATGCAAACTTTCTGTTGCAACTGGAAATCATAAGAAATACCTAGAGCCAAAAAAGAAAACAAGGGTTCGTGGAGTGACTAAAACCACAAAATTCTAGCTGGAAAAGCATTAATATTTCGAGTTAGGAATTCTGGTGATGTATGGCAATTCCGAATGTGGGTTGCAGACGAAAAGAAACATCTTCCTGTGAACTGATTTTAACTATTTTCTAAAATTTGGCCCTGTAACTTCCATGTCAGAAAATTCAATGACTGAAAGAAACCAATACAATATCCATGTCGTTGTGGCCGATTCATCGGTCCTGTATTGTGACTATCTGATTGAGAATTTTCGTCACACAGCGACAAGAAAAGAAAATTTAAAGTTTTATTGTTACGCACTTGATCATGAAAGCCATCAGCGGTTTGCAAGCGCACCGGCTGTAGTGGAGAGTTTCCCGGTCTACAGGGACATCGCCGCCTATCGCCGCGAAACATGGCGAGATTGGAAGGTATTTCTTCAGGCTCAAATCGGGCGTCAGCCAATGTTGGGAGGATCAAACGGACATTCAGCAGGACTTAACGCTATTATGCAAAAGACGCGTAGCTTGCCCGGACACCACATAATTGCCGACAGCGACGTGGCCATAATTACCCATGGATGGGACGATAAAATTGAGGTGCTGTTCGAACAGTTTCACCTAATCGGGACAACGTATGAAGGCAAAAACGGTTTCAGTTCCGGCACCTCCGAAGTCCAGACATATAAAAATTTCCCGAACGCAAACTGGCTTGCAGTCCGCGAAGACTGTGATTTGGCAGACCTGGACTGGTTCCCCAGGAAGGAGCGGCATATTTTAATTGATGACGCGGACAAATCGCAACTATATGGACTTCCAATCGGCTACCAGATGGTTTGCGACGGTGGATGGCGGCTCCCGTCATTTTGTCGAGAGCGCGGCTATTTTGCTAAATCGATGCGGCACGTAAAGCCATCGTCTCCCGATTGCCGGGTCATTCTTACCGCGCAAGACTACAACGAAGAATATCAGTTGGACGGCGTTCCCTTCGTCGCCCACCAACGCGGCGGTTCGCGGCACGTATTTCGTGAGGCGGAGGTCTCGGTTGGATTTTACGATTGCGTGGAAAAAGCCGTTGGCGTTCCGTTAGCCGACAAGGTGCGGGAGCCCCAAGAAAGCGAGATTTTAGCGTATGAAACAACCGGAAATTGAAACGATCATCTATCAGGTTTTCGACAATTTGATGGAGCAAAGTACTGAATTAGAGCTTGAAAAGCAGCAGAGTACGCCTCTCGTTGGTGACGGTAGCGTGCTTGACTCGCTTGGGCTGGTAAATTTTCTTGTGGCGCTGGAGCAAAAATTGCAGGACATTGTAGGATCGTCGTTTCAAATTGCGGATCAGGATTTACTGATCGGTGAAGAGCAGCCCTTGCGCAGCGTTGAAACGCTTTCGGCATATCTTGCAAAGAAGCTGTCCTGACACTAGGTGACAGCATTGGCAAAATTAGTTCTCATCTTTGGCGACCGTGGCGGGCTCGGTTCGGCCTTGGCAGAGCTCTTTCTGAAGTGCGGAGATGAAATGATCGGCGCGTCCCGTCACGAGGACCTGGCGGCCCCCTATCAACGATATATTGTTGATGCTGAGGATGAAATGGCCGTTTCTGCATTCTCCGCATTGCTGCGCGATCAAGGGCGTATTCCCGACATCGTCGTGAATTGTGCCGGACAGTCGGCTAAAACACCATTACTTATGGCCTCCACAGATGAAGTTCGGCAGGTATTACTAGGCAACACGCTGAGCGCCTTTTTAATAACGCGTGAGTTTGCAAAGGCGATGCTCTCACGCAATAGCGGCGTTCTGGTTAACTTTTCTTCCATCCACGCCCACGCGGCAATAGCCGGTGCCGGTGTCTATGCGGCGTCAAAAGCGGCTGTAGAGGCGTTGGTTCGGGCGTTCGACGTTGAGTTGGCGCGCTCTCAACTGAAGCCGTCTTGTCTGGCGCTTTCTTACGTCGAGGCGTTTGGCATGGCCGCTTCAATTAACGA
>CAYPSQ010000126.1:2193-4607 GCA_964413115.1 uncultured Rhizobiaceae bacterium
GGTGACAAGGCCCGCCTCGCCGAAACCATAGCCGCTTTGCCTGCTTTCGACGGAGCCCGTGCATTCTTGCCCGGGCACGGGCCGATCTTCACGGCTGACGATCTTCTGGCACACAACACGGAGTTCACGAAGTTGCGCGCCATATGAGACTACTCGATATAGAAACTGCCCTGCCGGACACGGTCGTCGAAATCGAGGCGTATCGGGACCGCTTTGCTCATTTTGATTTGGCAGTGGCGCGCAGTGGCGTGGCGCGCAAATATGTCGCCGGACCTGACGAAACCGCCCTCGATTTGGCGGATGCTGCATGGCAGCGGCTCGAAGCGCGGCGTCCGAGGCTGCTCGAAACCCTCGACGCGCTTATATTTGTTACCCAGACACCAGACCATCAGTTTCCAGGCAACAGTTTTTTGTTGCTAGACCGGCTTGGCCAGACACACCCCTTGATCAACTATGATCTCAATCAGGGGTGCGCCGGATTTCTTTATGCCGCGCATCTCGTACAAGGGATGATGGCGGCGGGACAGGCGCGTCGCGTCGCCGTAGTGTTCTCCGATACCTATTCCAAACTGATTGACCCGGATGATCGTGGTGCGTCGCTGCTGTTCGGCGACGCCGCTGCCGTGGCGCTGTTCTCTGAGGAGGAGGGGCCTTATTCAGCGAGGGCGGCCGAGCTGCGTCCCCTGGCGCGGTTGAACCAGCTGTTCACCGCACGCGGCGGTGCTGCACGCAACGCGTACCAGGGGCCGCCGCCGCGAATTGAAATGCAGGGTGCAGCGCTCCTTGAGGTCTTGTGCAAGCACGCGCCCGGCTTCATTGAAGCCCATCTGGAGGCGCAGGGGTTGCGGATGGCGGACATCGATTTGGTCGTGCCACACCAAGCCAGTCAAATCGCGCTCGACCACCTCGAAAGCGCGCTCGGCACACCGGGGGGCGTGCTATTTCGAAATTTGAGCCAGTTCGGCAACACTACCAGCGCGTCGATCCCGATCGCACTGCATGAAGCCCTTTACGCAGATGGGGCACGGCCCGTGCGTCGTGTGCTAGTATTCGGCTTCGGCGTTGGGTTCTCGATGGGCGCCATGGTTCTGGACGCCGTGTGACCCGTTTGCTCTTTAGAGAAAGTTTGAAATGCTACGACGTCTGACTATCTTAGAAGACGATGTCGAATACGTTCGGAGCAATTGCTATCTTCGCCAACTCGACTGGGCGTTGGAGGAAACTTTCATCGCTGAAGCGTTTATAAGGCTCCTTTAATAGATGAGCGTTGTCGAATTTCGCAACCGCCTGCAAGCGCACAAGGATGCGGAAGCGTTTTGGGTCGAGGGTCGCTCAGTTTCATTTGACGAATTCCTGGAGACGACCGATCAGTTTGGTGAAGAGTTGGAGCGTGCCGGCATACCTCCCTTTGCACCCACACTCATCGAGGGCAACATTAACCCGGAGTCGGTAGCGCTGCTCTGGGCCTGCGTTGAACGAAAGTTAATCTGCATTCCCCATTTGGAGACACTGGCCGAGGGGCCCGCAACCAAACTAGGCATTGCGGCGCCTGAATGGATCCTCAAAGCAAGCCGGGGCGTGGATAGCCGTGCGAACCTTTCGATCCTGCGCTGCCCCGAGGCAGGTACCAGGCCCGAGCACTACAACGAGATCGCGCGCCGCGGTGTTACCGGCCTGGTACTGTTCACCTCAGGCACAACCGGCGTGCCGAAAGCGGCGGCGCATGATTTCACATTGCTGTTGGAGAAATTTCTTGCTGGCCGACGGGCGATGCGCACAGTTGCGTTCCTCTTGTTCGACCATTGGGGCGGCCTCAATACTATCCTGTACAGTCTCTGCTCCGGTGGCTCGTTGATTTGCGTGGACGACCGCATGCCGGACGCCGTCGCCCGGGTGATCGAAGCGTCAAAGGCCGAACTGCTGCCGGTGTCGCCCTCCTTTCTCAATTTGTTCCTGGCGGCGCGGGCGCATCAGCGGTTTGACCTGTCGTCTCTGCGTCTGGTCACATACGGGGCGGAGCCGATGCCGCTTCGAACGCTCGAGGCATTGCGTCAAAGCTTGCCCGACGCTCGTACCAAACAGACATATGGATTGATTGAGTTGGGTGTTTTCTCAACAAAATCGCGAGACGAAGGTTCGCTATTTTTCAAGATTGATCAAAGCCACGCAAAGCATCGGATCGTTGACGGAATACTTCAGATCAAAACTCGCGCAGCGATGTTGGGGTATTTGAATGCGCCGTCGCCTTTTACGGAAGACGGCTGGTACATCACCGGAGACGAAGTCGAGCAGGATGGCGAGTATATCCGCGTTCTTGGCCGAAAATCCGATGTCATCAATGTCGGCGGCGAAAAGGTGCATCCTAGCGAAGTTGAAAACACGCTCCTCGAGCTTGAGGACGTGGTTGAGGCTCG
>CAYPSQ010000127.1:0-4178 GCA_964413115.1 uncultured Rhizobiaceae bacterium
ACGCGAGAAAGCACTCAAAAACGACTAAGATATTCTCAAAAATAAGAATCAAAACCGACTATTATGAAATCCCAAAACCAATTTTGCATTCAATTTGTAACCGGATTTTTCGTGGGCCTTTTTATGGCGTTTTTCATTTAGAGCTTCATATCCTTTATCAATAAAGGGTGGGATGATGCCATTTTAGCACGTTGGATGACAGCCTTTGATTTGGCGATCTTGGTTGCCATGCCGCAGGCCAGTTTCTTGGGCTTCGGGCGAGAAGTCTTGCCGCTAAAATTGCCGCTTGAGGAGGCTTGCGCGGTCTAAGTCTGCTCCCTACCATTGCCGCCAAGCGACGGATATATTCAATTCCTTTGAGGGTGCCATGTCTGGATTAACCGACTATTACGGGTTTGATCTTTCCACGACCAATACCGAGGCGGCGGCGGCCTTCGATTTAGGTGCTCGCTCTTTCGTCGCATGGCGGGCTGACGCGATCGGCCATCTCGACGCGGCCATCGCGGCGGATGCGGATTTTCCCTTACCAAAGATTCTCAAGGCCTGGATTCTGCATGCTGGCCGAACGGCTAAGTTCGATCCGATGATCAACGAACTGCTGACCGCTGTGACCCCAGCACTAGCTGATTCACCGCGGCGCGTACGCGCCTTGGCGGAGGGGCTTCAGGTCGCGCATGCGGGCAACTTGCAGGCTGGCGCCGCAGTCCTGGAAGCGCACTTGGCGGAAGAACCTCTCGATCTCGTTGCTCATCGGTTGTTTCAGTTCGAATTATTTTGGTCCGGCGAAAGCCAGTGGATGCGAGATGTCGTTGAGCGGGCCGCGCCGGCATGGGAGGAGACGAGCCCCGATTTTGGCCATTTCCTTGCCGTTAGATCGTTCTCCAACGAGGAGAGCGGTGATTACGCGACAGCCGATGCTGCCGGGCGCGAAGCGATTGAGCGCGAGCCAAAAAGTGCATGGGGCGCTCATGCCATTGCCCACGTGCTGTTCATGCAGGGTAGGGCCGAGGAAGGCATTGAATGGCTTGAAGGCTTGTGTGGCAGTTGGGACGAAGCCAATCAGATCAAGCATCACAACTGGTGGCACCTTTGTCTTTTTCTATTGGAAAAAGGCGAACATGAGCGCATTTTGCACTTGCTTGACACCCAGGTACGCAACCCGGAATCGCCACTGGTCCAGGCGGTGCCCGACGCTACCATCGATATACAAAATGTTGCATCACTATTGATGCGCCTGGAACTCAGGGGCGTTGATGTCGGCGGGCGGTGGCAGTCTATTGCCGATATCTGTGCCGGGCGCATCCACGATCATGCCAATCCTTTCACTAGCGCGCACGACGCCATGGTTTTGTCGGCAGCCGGCAAGTTCGAAATGGTTTCACAACTCGCCGACAACATGCGTGCCCACGGCTTCGCCACCGCCAGTGCAGTCTCTAATGCCAACCGAGTTTTGGGCGTTCCTTTGGTTGAAGCGATGACAGCGCACCGCAAGAGAGAATACACCCGGGTGGTCGATCTTCTGTGGCCGGTGCGTCGGGATATCCATCAGGTCGGTGGCAGTCACGCGCAGCGTGATATATTCTTTCAAGTATTGGTGCACGCCACCATGCAAGCCGGGGGGCGTCAGCAACTTGCTATCCTGTTGGCCGACATCGCCGGCATTGGTTTCGAGAAAGTATGCGCGCGCACCTTGTATAAAGACGCGGCGGCGATGGCGACTTAAGTCACAAGTACGATTTTCCCTTGAACCTGACCTTTCCTAAGGTGTTCAAGGGCCTCGGCAAATTCGGCTATCGGCAAGGCGTCGGCGATTAGGGGATTGAGTTTTCCATCACTCCATAGCGAGAAGATCTCGTTTTGCACCCGCCCGACCCATGCGGGATCGCGTTCGCGGTAGTCCGACCACTGCAGCCCGGAGACCTCGATGTTCTTGACCAAGAGATAGTTGGTGCGTACATCCGGGATAGTTCCCGACGCGAAGCCGATCACCACCAGCCTGCCGCGCCAGGCGAGCGAGCGCAGAGCTGCAGCAAATGCGTCACCGCCCACCGGGTCGATGACGATATCGCCGCCTTGGCCGTGGGTCAGGCCATGAACTTTTTCTCGTAGCCGGTCTCGAACATCAGCCCTGCCGAGTTCGATGACATGATCGCAACCAAGCGATTTTGCGACTGGGATATTATCGGCACCGAGCACGCCGCCGATCACCTGGGACGCGCCGAGCGCCTTGGCTAGTTGGCAGGCAGCCGAGCCGATGCCACCCGAAGCCCCCAGCACCAAGACGCGCTCGCCATCTTGCATGCGCGCACGCTCCATCAAGGCGAAATGTGATGTCTGGTAGACCAGGCTCAAGGCGGCGGCGATCTCAAATGGCATGGCGTCGGGCATTAGGTAACAATTGTCGGCCAGCGCGGTCATTTTTTCTGCGTAGGCACCCCATTCCACCTGCGCTGCGACCCGTTCACCGAGCTTGACAGTTTCGACACCTTCTCCAACGCTCGAGATCACGCCGGCCGCCGCCTTTCCAGGTGAAAAGGGCAGGGGTGGTTTGAATTGATATTCACCTTCCATGACCAGGATATCAGGGAAATTGGCTTCCGCTACTTTTACATCAATGGTAACTTCGCCTGGTTTTGGTGCCGGGTCCGGCATCTCTTTAAGGGTGGCATTTTTGATCGGGCCAAATTCTTCTACAATGACGGCTTTCATTCACCGATACCTCTATCCAATTTTTTAGACCTAATAATCTTCTGGTCGGGTCCTGTTTGCGCCAAGTTTTATGTTCGGATTGATGATTTTCGAATATCGGAAAGGCTATGGCCATCCTCAACGATCTGTCTAGGGAATTTGACGAAATTTCGCTGGCTCGTTGAAAAATTTGATCGCAATGGGCAGGGCAACTGTAACTGTGGTGTATTTCCCGGTTTCGCTGCACAATTCGAGCCTGCCGTCATGCAGTCCGGCGAGCGAACACCAAGGTGGCAACTCAGGCTTACGTTACTAGACAGGCAGAAAGCCATAGGAACGGCTTTGAGACCATCAATATGGCTCTTATGGGAGATGTGCCTGACGAGTTTCATCTCCAAGAAATTCCTCAACATAAAGCAGATTATTTCGATGTATCTTTAGAAGAAGATAGTGCCTAGCGTCTAGCTTGGATTGCATAGAACCTTATAGACCGATGTGTACGTACGGCGTGCGTGTGCGGTATCCAAGATGAACCCGGACGGGTAGGGCCACTTCCCCTTGCCATATAGATATACTCAGTGCTGCGGTGAATTTATATTTTTTGTGAGTGTTGGATTGATGGACATAAGAAGGCTTTCCATTAATCGGCCATTGCCTCAAGTGCGGCCAGAAGGTCGACCTTGCTGCGCTGGTGCGCCATTGGAACAGACGCAGCTCCCATGAGTATTAAGTTTTCTCGTTGGCCGACAAGCGAACCGCTTTCGATTCGTCCCGCTACAGCAGTCCTCTATTTCTCAAAACTCCGTTGACGAAATCCTGCGGCGAACCGTAATTCATGTAGCAATTTTTTATATTGCGGATGCGGCTGCTGATGCTGATTTCGGGAAACCCGATTTTTTCCATAACATCACGTATTGCAGCGGTGACCCTATCAAACGCTGCGCGGTTATAAGCTTCTTCGTCACGCATACGTAAGATTGCAATACAATCGCTAATGCTTTCATTCATCAAATGTTCGGAACTGTTTCTAGGTGGATGTGGGCGGTCAACATCTCCGGTCTGGTGATGGGCGCATTCATGTCTATCCACGAAACTCTGAAATTCAGGTGGGCTGGCAGCATAGTTAGATCTATAAACTACTGGTTTTCCATCTCTATCTCGAATAGCCATTCCGGCCGATATCTCTGGTCGTCCCCTACTAGTCTCAATGAAATGGACCGTCTCTCCTTTATTGTTTGAGCAAGTTGGCGGAGATACGACATCATATACAGTAGGTGTCTGTGTGAGTTGCGCTGCTGCCACATTGTAAAAGGCCAAACTCAATACCAAGCTTATCGCCGGAAAAGCGCTACATAGGCCTGCAAGTTTAGTTGGCATCAAATAACAACATATTAAACCATATAAATCAAATAGTTAGATAGCGATGGTTGGCCTCTTGAGCTTT
Source organism: uncultured Rhizobiaceae bacterium (assembly GCA_964413115.1). Lineage (GTDB taxonomy): Bacteria > Pseudomonadota > Alphaproteobacteria > UBA828 > UBA828 > PTKB01. Next base: position 4,133 of record CAYPSQ010000127.1, read on the forward strand.
ATGAAATCTAGATAATAGACATCTAATACACATTAATCTTCATTTG
>CAYPSQ010000127.1:4188-4596 GCA_964413115.1 uncultured Rhizobiaceae bacterium
TACTAGTCTCAATGAAATGGACCGTCTCTCCTTTATTGTTTGAGCAATTAGCATCAAATAACAACATATTAAACTTCAATTTATACAAGACTTCGAGGAACAGGAGTAGTTTAGTCAACCTTCTTTCCTGTCCGCCAATTAAAAGTACATGGGAAATCTCAGCAATACGGTACTGGATCGAATTGGACAGCCGTATTGCCCTTAAAGGTATAACAGGCGCTGATCACACCCGAACCCATCAGGCCCTCCAAATGCATGTGCCGATGGTGTCATCATATCCTTGAGGAAAATAGCCGCTGAGATGAGCGATAAGCCGATCAGAATGGCGTGTGGTGTCTTCATCCTCGCCGCCTCTTTTGGAAATTCTCTCCTTTTTGACTTGGCCGTAGACCGGCTAATGAGTCTGTC
>CAYPSQ010000128.1:0-879 GCA_964413115.1 uncultured Rhizobiaceae bacterium
AGCCTTGCCTTCGTGTCTCCCACCTCTACACTCGACAGTAATCTTCCCATACTCTTCGCTGCCGCAATTACCGGATTGGAGATCATCGCCTGGTTCACCATCGTGCGCATTACCGGGCCAGTGTTTTTTTCACAGTACACTTATTTCATTGTTCTCGGCGGATTCGGCTGGGGTTATCTACTGCACGATGAGTACCCCAGTTTTTACGTCTGGATCGCCACTGCATTGGCCTTCGCCGGTCTCGCCATCTTCACGCGCGGCGCCAAAAGCAATGGTCTGCGCGAGCAAACTCCGACGGCAGTGGCACAATAGTGCCGGCTATTTCTCCGTCTTAAAAGCGTGGCAACACATAGGTGTCTTCCGGCCGCCAGGACGCATAGAGCTTCCGTCCCGAAGCGTAGTCTAACGCATCCAATTCATGCTGCTGCTTTTGCACACGAAAAACCGTGCCGCCGCCTATGTCGAGATAGAGCGTAATCACCGAGCCGACGAATTCCTCACTGATCAACTCGCCAGCGATCACATTGTAATGTTCGCCGGCGCGATCCGATATGGCAATAAGATCGGCGCTGACCACCAACTCAAGCGTGTCGCCCTGGCTCGGTGTCGGTTCGGGTTGTGGTACACGGAAACTGCCATAGGCCGTTTTCACCGCCACCTGGTTGCCTTCCAATGCGGTCGTCGTACCGGTAAGAATATTATTGGTGCCAACAAACTCGGCAACGAAATGATTGGCCGGCGCGCGGTAGACCTCTCGAGGGCTGCCGACCTGCTGAATTTGGCCGCCGTTCATAATCGCCACGCGGCTCGCCATGGCGAAGGCTTCGGACTGATTGTGGGTGACATAGGCAAAGGTGATCCCGAGCTGCTTTTGCAGTT
>CAYPSQ010000128.1:889-4566 GCA_964413115.1 uncultured Rhizobiaceae bacterium
GCACCCGCAAATGTGCGTCTAGGGCACTCAAGGGTTCGTCGAGCAGCAGGATTTCCGGCTCCGTTACCAGGGCACGGGCGATAGCGACGCGTTGGCGCTCGCCGCCCGAAAGTTGGGCGATATTGCGGTTGGCATACTCGCCGAGCCTCATGCGCTCGAGCCAATTCATTGACCGTTCGCGCCGCTCGCGCGCGCCGATGCGGCGCATTTTTAGTCCGAATTCAACGTTTTTGATGACATTCAAATGCGGGAATAGCGCCAAATTCTGCCACACCAGCGGGGTGTCGCGCTGCCAGGGCTTAAGCTCGTTTATACGCTTGCCGTTCAGCCGAATCTCACCTTCGCTGGGATGTTCGAGGCCTGCGATCATTCGAAGCGTCGTCGTCTTGCCACAACCAGACGGGCCCATGATAGCCAGAAATTCACCCTGGCTGATCTGCAAATCTACGTTGTCCACGGCGACATGGTTGCCAAAGCGCTTCACCACTTGGTCGAGAACGAGAAGGGCTTCCGACAAATTTATTTACCTCCAACAGCGATACTGCGCTCGCCAGAGCGGCGCGTCATTATCAGAATTTGCGCCAGGATCACCAGCGCCATGGAAATGGTGAATACTACACTGCCGACGGCGTTGATGCGCGGGCTTACGCGGCCCCCCAGGAAAACGAGTACACGCACCGGCAAGGTCTCGGTAATACCGCTGGTGAAGAAGGCGATCATATATTCATCGAACGAGACCGCCATTGTCAGCGCCAGAGCGGCAAATATAGAAGGCAGGGTGAAGGGCAGGATCACATCGCGCATGGCACGCCACGAATTGGCACCGAGATTCCACGCCGCGCTTTCGAGTTCGGGATTTATCTGCGCCAGGCGTAGGCGAATGAGGGCCATGGCAAAGGGAATACAATAGACCACATGGGCGAACACCACCGAATGAAGCTCGCCTACCAGGCTGATGCGGCTGAGATAAATCAGCATCACCAGGCCCAGGATAAGCACCGGAATAGTCGGCGGCAGCAGCGCCAGGGCGAGATAGAAATTCTTGCCGAAAAAGCGGTAGCGGTAATCGGTATAGGCGGCGGCAAAGCCGATAAAGGTCGATATAACGGCGACGATGACGCCGGCTTTGATGCTGTTTAGGAAGGCGGGCAGGACCGTCGCCTCAGTGGCGATCTTCTCGTACCAACCGGTGCTGAAACCGCCCAGCGGCAATGTCGGATAGTGTTTGGGGCTGAAAGAGAAGATGAAGCTAATGACGATCGGCGTGAAAACAAAAATCACCGCCAGAAGGAGCCAGCTGCGCAAAAGGTATGCGATGACGCGATCGATACTCATGTCTTCGACTCCTTGACGCGATAGGCAAAATAGAGCGCGGTGAACGCAACGACAATCAGGGTCAACACCATCACCACCGCCACCACGGCAGCGCGCGGCCACTGGTTGCCCTGCTTCACAGAATCGACGATCAGGATGCTGAGGGTCTGCGGCTTGCCGCCGCCGAGAAATGTCGGACTTACCAGATCGCCGAAACAGAGAATAAAGGCGAAGGTGCCGGCCAGGATGATGCCAATTTTCGCCGACGGGATGATCACCATGAACACCGTACGCAAGCGGCCACAGCCGAGATTATGCGCCGCTTCGATAAAATTCCGATCGACGTTGGACATGCTGAAATATTGCAGCAGGATCACCAAAGGCAAGGTAAGTGTCAAATAGCCGACCAAGGTGCCGAACAGGGTGTTGAGAAATTCGAACGGCCCGAGCCCGACATAGCTGAAAACGACGTTCAGGGCGCCATTGTCGTAAAGAACCGTCTGCCAGGTATAGACGCGCACCAGATAGCTGGTGAAAAATGGCGTGATAAACATGAAAATGCAGATGCGCTGAATGAACGGCGAGGCCTTGAAGGCGAGCGCGTAGGACGCAGGAAAGGCAAGGACGGAGCAAACTATGGCCGCCAACGCGCCGTACCAAAGGGTGCGAAAATATGTGTCGATGACATAGCCTTTGGAAAACAAGCTGACCCAATTGACGGTATCGAAGTCGGCTGTCAGGCGGTAATTCTCGACCGTCCAGAAGGTCATTACGACGAGGAAAACCAATGGTGCCACAAAGAACACCAACTGCCAGAGAGCCAGCGGCGCCCCCCAAAACAAGGCGTATCCGTCTATTTTGGGAGTTCGGCGCTTTTTGGGTTCATCAATCATGAGGAGCCCCCATATTAAATGCACCCTAAATAAATGCACCCAAATAAATTGGGCCCCCAATAAGCAACTTTTTCAAGCCGTTTTCAGCGCCTTACGCCGTTGTAACAGGCAGAAACTTGGGCTCCCGTTCAACAGCTCTCGCGCATGCCAATCTAGGCTGCCGTGCTGGTCGAGATTTACTCATATAGCTATTGAAGTTAAAAATATCGCTGCGAAGACAAAGCTCACCACGGTTGAGTAGCCCACCGTTTGTTGCGAATTGGCCCGAGCTTATGCCAAGCGCGGCAACAAATGAGACAACAACAAGCGAACACCATCTAAGCTTGATACGTAGCCCAATAGTAAGTGTATAATCACTGCGAGTGCTACCTAGAAAAATCGCGTAGATCGCAATTCAAAAGGGAGACTTATCATGAGTGGTAAATCCAAGAACAGTTTGTTTAAGTTTTCGCCGAATCGACGCCAAGTGGTCAAGGGGACAGCAGCAATCGCCGGTGCAGCGGCGTTCGGAGGCTTCATCCCGCGCTCACGCGCCGCGGGTGGGGACACGCTGACAATGCTGACGTGGCCGGGCCATGTAACCCCGCACGTCGTCGGGCCCTTCGAAGAGCGAACCGGTATAAAGATCATTGCGAAAGAGTATGTCGGTGGCGAGGAGATGATGTCGTTGCTGCAACAATCTCCAGTCGGAACTTACGACGTCATTTTGACCGGAAACGCCTACGTCGAACAGGCGCTTGCTGGCGGCTACATTGAGGAAATGAATCCGGCCGACTATCCGATCGACGATTTTTGGCCCGAATTCCAGAAATTCCCGACGCTTTGGTACGACGACAAACTGTACTCGGTCATGATCGGTTATGGTTTCATCGGAATGGCTTACAACACAGAAGCGTTCACGCCCAAGGAAGTTAGCGCGTACGACGTTCTGTGGAGTGAAAAGGCAAAGGGCAGGCTCGGCCATTTTGACTGGTTCCTCCCGAGCATGGGGGTGCTGAGCCTCTATAACGGCAACCCGAACCCCTATGACATCGATGAAGCCACCTATCAGAAAGTGAAGGAAACTCTATTTTCCTTAGCGCCACAGGATCCAAACTTCTATGCCTTTTCCGGCCTGTTTCCTGCGCTGACGGGAGGCGACGTGCATGTGGTACCGGGTATTGGTGAGTGGCTGACAATCTTGATGCAGAAGGATAATATTCCGCTCGCCATGTCCATCCCGGATGAGGGTGGACTGCAATGGACCGAAGCACTGTCTATTGGGAAGGGCACCGAGAAACACGACTTGGTGGTGAAGTTCATCCAATACTATAGTTCGCCGGAGGGTTTGGTGCGCGAGTCTACCAAAGAAGCTTACGCCTCCTCCATCCCAAGCATTCCAGCTTGGAAGAAGCTAAACGAAGAACGGCCTGCTGACGCGGTAGCGCTACGGCATCAGTTCGATAAACCAAATGTCATAGATGATATCCG
>CAYPSQ010000129.1:0-4526 GCA_964413115.1 uncultured Rhizobiaceae bacterium
TCTCATAGGAAAAGTCTGACAGGAAATGGAGAAAATGGGGAGTCTGGATGAGGGGTCTGTTGTATTGACCGTTAGTCCGAGTTAATCAACCTCCTCTCTATGAACCACAAATCAAAGTTACGGTATTCCCTCGTAAACTCTTGTTCCAAACGGGCATCTCGCTGTTGTTTCCGTTTCAAAATGGAATAAACGTGGTTGCCATAAAACCTCTTCCCTCTAGGGGTGTTATATCCCTTGTCTCTTAACCACTGAGCAATCTTCCGATAACCCAATCCTTCATCGCGAAGGTCTTGAATGGTTACAGAAAGAAACTGTTGGTATTCAGAATAAGGTCTAACAGGAGAGGAATTGAACCTTAGGACCATCTCAAAGCAAAAATAGATATCTACGTCATTTTCAGACGGGATAACGCACCCGTTGGAGACTATTCGACAGTCACCGACTTCGCCAGATTACGCGGCTGATCGACATCGGTGCCTTTGTTGACGGCCACATGATAGGCCAGAAGTTGAACCGGGATGGTGTATAGAATGGGCGCTACAAAGCTGTCCACTTGGGGCAGTTCGATGGACGCGCGCGCCATGTCACCTAGCTTCGCGATACCCCGGGCATCGCTGAGGAACACTACCTGCGCACCGCGCGCGACGACCTCCTGCAGGTTGGAGGCTGTCTTATCAAACAGTGCGTCCGGCGGTGCGACGACGATTACTGGAACGTCTTTGTCTATGAGCGCGATGGGGCCGTGCTTGAGCTCGCCAGCGGCAAACCCCTCGGCATGGATATAGGATATTTCCTTGAGCTTTAGCGCGCCTTCCATCGCCACCGGATAGCACGACCCACGCCCGATATAGAGTACCGTTGTGGCGTTGGTGAGTGATACGGCTAGGCCGCGAATGCGCTCATCATGCGCCAAGACATCAGCGGCACGCGCCGGTACCTCGGCGAGCGCATGGCTAAGTTCGGCTTCACGCGCAGCGCTCAATGTGCCTTTGGCCCGCGCCAGCGCAAGGGTTAAACAGGCGAGCGTCACCAATTGGGTAGTAAACGCCTTGGTTGACGCGACGCCAATTTCCGGCCCGGCGCGGGTAGGCAGAACAATATCGGCTTCGCGCGCCATCGTACTCTCGGGCACGTTCACCACAGCGATAATATTCTGCCCACTTTCCTTTGCAAAGCGCAGTGCCGCCAGGGTGTCAGCGGTTTCACCCGATTGCGAAATGAACAACGCTACACCGCCTTCAGCCAGCGGCGGCATGCGGTAGCGGAATTCGGAAGACACATCAATTTCGACCGGTACGCCAGCCAGGCTTTCGACCCAATAGCGCGCCACGAGGCCCGCATAATAGGAAGTGCCGCAGGCGATGATCGACACCCGCGACACATCCTTGAGAGCAAACGGCAGATCCGGCAGGCTGATGGCGCCGGTCGTTGGGTTGACATAGCTGGTGAGGGTATCGCCGATAACGGCAGGCTGCTCATGAATTTCCTTATGCATAAAGTGGCGGTAATTTTCTTTACTAATCACCTCGCCATCATGGTCACTCACTTGAATTTCCCGTTCAACGATACTGTCCTCTGCATCACGCACGGTCGCGCCGCCATGTTCGAGAACTACCCAATCACCTTCTTCGAGATAGCTGACGCGGCGCGTAAAGGGCGCCAAAGCCATGGCATCGGACGCGAGGAACATTTCGCCGTCACCGTACCCGATAGCCAAAGGGGCACCCCGCCGGGCGCCGATCAGGACGTCATGCTCACCGGCAAAGATGATGCCGAGCGCGAACGCGCCTTCCAGGCGCTTCAAGGCGCGCGCTGTCGCTTCAGCCGGCGTCAGACCCTGTTTGTGATAATAGTGAATGAGCTGCGGCACCACTTCGCTATCGGTATCGGTAGCGAATTCATGGCCTGCGGCAGCGAGCTCGTCGCGCAGGGTTTGGAAATTTTCGATGATGCCGTTATGCACCACAGCGACACGCTCGGTCGCATGCGGATGAGCATTGCTTTCGCTGGCCACGCCGTGGGTGGCCCAGCGCGTATGGCCAATGCCAAGGGTGCCGCGAACCGGCCGCGCTGCCACCAGCTGCTCAAGCTCGGCCAGCTTACCTTCGGCGCGGCGCAAATCGAAGCCGCCATTCATTAGGGTTGCGAGGCCAGCCGAATCATAGCCGCGATATTCGAGCCGCCGCAGGCCTTCAATGATTCTGGGCGCCGCATCGGCTGCGCCGATTACGGCAACAATTCCGCACACGTTGTCTCGCTAGCCTTTCGCTTGCCCGCCGTTGTTGTCGCGCCTGCTTTTTTTATCCCTGCGGCGCGTCGCCGCACCGGGGCGCTCGCTCTGCTCGCTGCGCGCCGCGGCGATAGCATCCGCCGCGACATCACGGGTAATAACGCTGCCTGCCGCGACCACCGCGCCGTCGCCGATCACCACCGGCGCCACCAGGGCGGAATTAGAGCCGATAAAAGCGCCTATCCCAATATCGCTCAACTCCTTGGTGAAGCCATCATAATTACAAGTAATCGTGCCCGCGCCGATATTTGCGCCAGCGCCGACGCGGGCATCGCCGATATAGCTCAAATGATTTATTTTGGCATCCTTTTCGACTCGCGCTTGCTTCACTTCGACAAAATTACCGATATGCGCGCCATCACCGATCGACGCACCCGGGCGAAGCCGCGCATAGGGCCCGATAATAGCTCCGGTGCCAACCACAGCCCCTTCAAGATGGCAAAAGGCGCGGATCTCGGCGCCGTCGGCGACACGAACTCCGGCGCCAAAAACTGTGTTGGGGCCAATTGTGACATCTTCGCCCAATATCGTATCGCAGCTGAACCAAGTGGTCGCCGGATCAACGAGCGTAGCGCCGTTCTTCATCGCCGCCTGACGCAGGCGCGTTTGCAGTACCGCCTCCGCTTCGGCAAGCTGGGCACGGTCGTTAATGCCGATGACTTCGTCCGGTGCGGCCATGGCGTGGACACAGCCAAGACCACGTGCATGCGCACCGGCGACGATATCGGTAAGGTAATATTCGCCTTTGGCGTTGTCGTTGCCCAGCCCGTCGAGGAGGGCAAAGAGATGCGCGCCATCGACCGCCATGATGCCAGAATTGCACAGGCTGATTGCAGCGTCGGCGGCGTCAGCATCGAGAGTTTCAACGATACGCTCCAACCCGCCCTTCGGCCCAAGAACGAGACGGCCATAGGCGGCGCTGTCATCAGGCTCAAAAGCCAACACGGCAAGCGCTGCGCCACCGCACCGCGCCGCCAACAGAGCGCGTAACGTCTCTGCAGTGATCAACGGCACATCGCCGTACAACACCAGCACGTCCCCGGTAAATCCGTCCAGGGCTGGTTTCGCCATCTGCACCGCATGGCCGCTACCGAGGCGTTCCTGCTGAATAACAATTTCGGCCATCGGTACAACAGCCCGCAAAGAGTTTGAGATCTCTTCCATATCCGGGCCGAGCACTATCACCAGGTGCTCCGGCGACAGCGTACGTGCGGTGGCTAGAACGTGATGCAGCATAGGCTGCCCGGCAACCGCATGCAGCACTTTCGGTCGACGCGACTTCATGCGTGTGCCCTTACCAGCAGCCAGGATAACGATCGCGGTCTCAGTCATGTTTCGGGTAGGTGCCATATGTTATAATTAATTTATCGACGCTATGATCCGCCGATTCGCGCCCATTTGCCAGTCCGCATTGGCGCATTATCTTGTTATGGGAAGGAATTACGGCAAAAATGCGGAAACAATGGGATGCGGTACTGTTCGATTTTGATGGCACGCTAGTCGATTCAGCGCCGGATATCATCGCTGCGCTCAACCGCCTGCTGGGCGAGTTGGGCCACGAACATGTGGATTACCATGCCTTCCGTACACGCGCCGGCGATGGCGCCAGAAACCTGCTCGAACAAGTGCTGACCGGGCGCGGCGCAAGCTTCACCGATGCCGAGTTGCCCAGGCTGGTCGAGCGCCTGTTGGCGCATTATTACGAAACCATGACCGAAAACACCCGGCCCTATCCTGCGGTTCCCGATATCCTGTCCGAAATTTATCAATCCGGAATGGCGCTCGCGGTCTGCACCAACCGGACCCAAGCAACGACGGAACAACTTCTTAGCCATTTCGGTCTTGCGCAGATGTTCGGCGCAGTACTCTGCGCCGACACCGTCACCGCCAAAAAGCCGGATGCCCGACATTTGTTTGAGGCCATGCAGCGCCTGGGTGCCGCGCCCGAACGCACCATCATGGTCGGGGATACGGCAACTGACGTGGCGGCGGCTCGCAATGCCGGTATCAAAGTAGTCGCAGTATCCTACGGCTATAGCGTCCGCCCCGCTACCGATCTCGGGGCCGACGCTATACTCGCTGATTTCGCCAAGCTCCCGGCCCTCTTGGCCGGGTTGAATTAATTTCCCGACTGCATGAACGACAGGAGCCAGGCGCTTGACAGCGCCGCAGTCGACAGCCTTATATCGCCCCGAGTGGGCGCTTAGCTCAGTGGGAGAGCACCGTCTTCACACGG
>CAYPSQ010000130.1:0-4478 GCA_964413115.1 uncultured Rhizobiaceae bacterium
ATTTTATAATGGGATAAATAATATTAATATAAATTTATAAATAACCATCATTTTTAATTGCACCGCATCATTAGTTGACCCTTATGGTCATTTTCTCAACGAAATCACCCTCTCCTATCCCGGAAATTAACCGTTTCTTCATCCCAACGTTGCTAACAAGCAATTGATTCGGAAGTAAATTTTGTGCAGACGCAAGTCCGAATTCATGTTTTAATTCCAGCCATGATGAAGCCAATGCATCATGAGGAGAAAAAAGATTGGCGGCGAATTTCTGTAAGTTTTTTAACGGCATCACGTTGCGCAGCCTAAACCTGTGCTCCACCATTAGCAGTATCGCCTTGGCCGCCTTGTTGTTTTGGGTGCCCGAGCCAGCCCAGGCTGGTTACGCCAGTATCGTCGTTAATGCCGATAGTGGCCGGATATTGCATGCCACCAACGCTGATACGCGAAACTATCCCGCATCTCTGACCAAGATGATGACGCTGTTCATGATGTTTGAGGCACTAGACGTCGGTAAATGGACGCTGAACACTAAACTGAAAATTTCCGCTCGTGCCGCACGCCAGCCGGCCTCGCGGCTTGGCCTGAAACGGGGCCAGACGATTACCGTCAAGGATGCCATCTTCGCGCTGGTGACAAAATCTGCCAATGACGTGGCGACAACCGTGGCCGAAAACATCGCCGGTAGCGAACGCGATTTCGCGCTCATGATGACCGCCACGGCACGGCGGCTCAAAATGACTCGCACGACGTTCCGAAATGCATCGGGACTGCCGCACCGCGGACAGATGAGCACGGCACGCGATATGGCGCGGTTGGCTCGAGCGCTGCTGCACCATCACCACAGCTATTACCACTATTTCAGCACCCAATCCTTTCGCTACGCCGGGCGCAAACATAAAAACCACAACAAATTGCTGACCACTTACCAAGGCGTAGATGGGATCAAGACCGGCTACATCCGTGCCGCCGGCTACAATATTGTGGCATCCGTAAAGCGCGGCAACGCGAGGTTGATCGGTGTCATTTTCGGTGGACGCAACAGCAAGCAGCGTAACCGCTTAATGACCAAGATTCTAAACAAGGGTTTCGCCATCATCGATGGCAAGCGCAAAGCCTCAAAAACTATGGTTAACGCCCGGCCCCGTAATCAAAGGCCCACTAAACAGACGCGCCGCAAAGGTTCCGGAGAGAAGGGCACATGGGGCGTGCAGGTCGGTGCGTATGCCAGATATTCGCAGGCCTATCGCTCGGCCCGGGCTGCTGTTAATGCGGCTGGGCGCTATTTGGCCGGCGCCACAATCAAGGTGATACCGCTCAAGACCCGCCGGGGTAAAACCCTCTACCGGGCTCGAATTCATGGCCTTGGCAAACGCACCGCCTACGCTGCTTGCCGCACGCTTGAGAAGAAATCCCACGATTGCATGGAACTTCGAGTTAAGGGCCTACAGTTGGCCTCAAATACCCGCTAGCCGACAAACGGCCCCTGAATTTATAGTGTTTCATGCTTACATTTCGGGAGGCTCGATACCGCTTTCGCGCAGTTGCCGGGCGAGGTCATCTTTCAAGCGCCCGAGGCCTTCCTCGGTGGTTGATTCGCAACGTGCCACCAGAACGGCTTGCGTGTTGGATGCGCGGAGCAGCCACCAGCCATCCTCCATCTCCACCCTGACACCATCGATATCGTTAACAGTGATATCCGGCTCTCCTCGCAAACGCTCACGAACTTCCTCAATGACCTGGAATTTACGCGTCTCAGCACAGTCGAAGCGCAGTTCCGGCGTGTTCAGATATGGCGGCAAGGAATCGCGGATTTCGGCCAAGCTCTCATCGCCGCTGGAAAGCGCTGACAACAGCCTGATCGCACTGTAGAGTGCATCGTCGTAGCCGTAGTAGCGGTGCTTGAAAAAGATATGCGCGCTCAGCTCGCCGGCGAGGGGCGCACCCGTTTCGGCCAGTTTTTGCTTTAAATTCGAATGGCCGGTCTTCCACAGAAGCGGCTTGCCGCCAAGCCGGTTAATTTCATCCTGGAACGATTGGCTGGCCTTGACGTCGGCAATAATCGTTGCGCCTGGTTGATCGGCCAAAACGACGCGTGCCAGGATCACCAAAATCTGATCGCCCCAGAGCACCCTGCCCTGGCCATCTATTACGCCGATACGGTCACCGTCACCGTCAAAACCAATACCGAGATCGCATCGCTCACTCGCGACAACTGCTTTCAGTTGCTCAAGGTTGGCTTCCACCGTCGGATCCGGGTGGTGATTGGGGAAGGTGCCGTCAATTTCAGAGTTGATGACCACGTGTTCGCCGGGTAATTCCCGGATTAGCATTTCCGTAATCTCACCAGCCGCGCCATTACCTGGGTCCCAGGCAACCTTGAGATCACACGCACCTTCATAGTCGGCCATCATACGCGCGACGTAAGTGTTGCGGATGTCATGCGTCTCTTCGCGACCCTTGCCGTCGACGAAATCACCGGCCTTGGCGCGCCTGCCAAGCGCCTGAATATCGTCACCAAAGAACGCCTCTCCCTGAAAGGTTATCTTGATGCCGTTGTAATCGGGCGGATTGTGGGAGCCGGTGATCATCATTGCCGCATCAGCTTCGAAGTGATAGCTGGCGAAGTAAAGCATCGGGCTCGGCCCCAGGCCGACCCGCACTACCGATAGCCCGCAAGCTTTGAGGCCTAATACGGCCGCAACTTCGAGTTCCGGTGAATGCACCCGGCCATCATAGCCGATAGCGATGCGACTACCGCCTGCATCAGATAGCGTCGAGCCAAAAGCTCGGGCAATCGCATGTACATCTTCCGGGCTCAGAGTATCGCCGACAATTCCCCGGATATCGTATTCACGAAGGATCGTCGGGTGCAATTCCCGACTAGCGCTCATTCACCGGCCTCCAGGCCTTTAGGTGCCGCTGGTGCGCGGCCGATACTAATGTATTGGAAGCCAGCCTCAGCCATTTCCTGAGGATTGTAAATATTCCTAAGATCGACCATTACCGGCGCCGACAAGAGTTCCTTCGTGCGCTCCAGATCGAGGGCGCGGAATGCGTTCCATTCCGTGACAATGCCGACGGCATCGGCGCCCTCCATCGCATGATACGCGTCCTGGCACCAAAATACGCCATTCATCATCTCGCGCGCCTCGTCCATACCCTTGGGATCAAAGGCCCGGATTGTCGCACCGGCGTCCTGCAAACCGGCCACGATGTCGAGGCTCGGGGACTCCCGCATATCGTCCGTATTGGGCTTGAAGGTCACGCCAAGGATGGCAACTGTTTTACCGCTAACGTTACCGCCGCAGGCCACGATAATTTTCTCAGCCATGCGGTGCTTGCGCTGCGAGTTAACATCAACAACCGTATCGACGATACGAAGCGGGCTGCCGACCTCTTCCGCGGTTCGCACCAAGGCCAGGGTATCCTTCGGGAAACAAGATCCGCCGTAACCGGGGCCGGCATGCAAAAACTTGCGCCCAATCCGGCCATCCAACCCAATAGCGCGTGCTACGTCCTGCACGTCAGCGTCCACCGCTTCACAAAGATCGGCGATTTCGTTGATAAAAGTGATTTTGGTCGCAAGAAAAGTGTTGGCTGCGTATTTGATCAGCTCGGAGGTCTGGCGCGAGGTAAAGACAATCGGCGTCTCGGTTAGATACAGCGGCCTGTAGAGTTCGCGCATCAACTCTTGGGCGCGCTGGCTTTTGGTCCCAATAACAATCCGGTCGGGGTGCAAAAAATCCTCAATGGCCGAGCCTTCACGCAAGAACTCCGGGTTAGAGACAACATCGTATTCCGCATTCGGTCTGCTCTCGGCAATGATCCGTCCGACCTCACGTCCGGTACCGACCGGCACCGTTGATTTCGTCACAACAACCGTATAACCGTCCATGGCCTCAGCAATTTCCTTGGCCGCCGCATAGACGTATGAAAGGTCAGCGTGCCCGTCGCCGCGCCGGCTCGGCGTACCGACCGCGATGAACACCGCATCGGCCTCTGCAACGGCAGAGCTTAAACTCGTGGAGAACCTGAGGCGCCCCGCTTCAACGTTTTTCTTCACAAGGTCTTCAAGGCCCGGCTCGTAAATCGGCATGTGGCCGTCCCGGAGCGTGTCAATTTTGGTCTTGTCCTTATCGACACAGATAACATCGACACCGAACTCCGAGAAACAAGCACCGGATACAAGGCCAACATAGCCCGTGCCAATCATGGCGATATGCATAAATCAGGGTACTCCCGTTAGCTCTTATCCTTAAGTCCTCTAAAAGATGTCTTGCAGCATATCGTGAATATCGTCGCGCAGATCGCTGCGCGCAGCGGCAAAGGCGACATTAGCTATCACAAAGCCGAGCTTGGTGCCGCAATCAAATCGCTGCCCCTCAAACCGAAAACCATGGAATGGAATACTCTCGACCGTCTTGGCCATGGCATCGGTCAGTTGAATTTCGCCGCCCGCGCCGGTCTCATGCTTG
>CAYPSQ010000131.1:0-4394 GCA_964413115.1 uncultured Rhizobiaceae bacterium
CCGTCCAGGCCATTGCACTCGCGCTCCCGGATCCCACACTTCTGCAGGAAACTAACCGAGGCGCCCTGCCAATTATTGGCCCCGATGGTCGCGAGCCGTGGCGCGTCTATGGCCGTGCTGTTGAGCCGGCCAGCGGTCTGCCGCGCCTGGCTATCATTGTGTCGGGCCTCGGGCTTTCCTCTGATGCCACTCAGCGCGCCATCCGTTTGGCAAAAGAGGTGACGCTGTCCTTCACTCCCTATGGCACAGATTTGGAAGTAGATGTGGCGGCAGCGCGCGAGGCGGGCCATGAGGTACTGCTGGATTTACCGATGGAACCGATCTCCTATCCTGCCGATGACCCGGGTCCCCACACGCTCCTCACCTCGCTCAATCCAAGCGAAAACATCGCCCGCCTTAATTGGCTGCTCGGACGCTTCAAAGGCTATGTTGGCGTGATCAATCATATGGGTTCGCGATTTACCGCTTCGCCCGACCCGCTCCGCCCAATCCTCCGCGCCCTCAAGGGGCGCGGCCTGATGTTTGTCGACAGCCGCTCGACTAGCAAGAGCGTCGCCGGGGACCTGGCAGGGCAAATGCAGTTGCCGAGTGTCGTTAATGACCGCTTCCTCGATCACGAACCGACGCTCGGCGCGATTGATCAATCCTTTGCGGCGGCGGAGGACGATTCGCGTGTGCGCGGCGTTGCCCTGGTTGTGGCCCGACCCTTCCCGATCACCCTCCAGCGCATGGCGGCGTGGCTGCCGATGCTCAAAGCGCGCGGTATTGAGATCGTTCCCGTAACTGCACTAGTCGACAAGCAGGCCAATTGATGAACCATGAAATTCACTATTCGCCGACCAACCTCCCTCCGGATACGACCTCCGAGTACCGGCCAGCTGTCGGCATTATTCTGCTCAATTCCGCTCAGCTTGTCTGGGTGGGCCAGCGCTTTGGTGTTACTGCAGAAGCTTGGCAGATGCCGCAAGGTGGCATTGATCTCGGCGAGACGGCAGAGGCGGCAGCGTTGCGCGAACTGAACGAAGAAACCGGCGTCTCTTCCGGTCTAGCAGAGATCATTGCCGTCTCGCGCGGCTGGCACCAGTACGATGTGCCACCGGAGATGGCAAAATTGGCTTGGGGTGGACGTTACAAGGGACAGCGCCAGAAATGGTATGTCATACGCTTTCATGGCCGTGACAGTGATATCGATATCGCCAAGGCAGAGCCAGAATTCTCTGAATGGCGCTGGTCTTCGGCGGCCGACCTAACGCGCAACATTGTTGACTTCAAACGCCAACTCTATACCGCGCTGATCAAGGAATTTTCAGTTTTTCTTTAGGGCGGCAGCGCGGCGGGGACCGTCGAGATTTAGAGGGGCCTAGTGAACGGGCTCGTCCGGATCCGGCGCTACGGCTGCTGCTACCGCCGCGTCTTCAGCCCTCAAATTAAGGTTCCATTCAGCCTGTTTAGTGCTTGAGACCAACAGGTCTAACAGCGAATAAAGCAGCTTGAGTTCCAGGCTCAAATTGATAGCGCGGCCGTCTTTGGTTTGCAGGATAAGTTGGGTACCGTTCTTCCCCGGCCCGGCACGCACACCAACCAGGAGCGCCGCCACCTCGCCAAGCGGCCGAGTGGCCTGGCCATCGTCATAACTCTTGGAGTAATCCGCGACCTGGCGAGCCTCTTGGCGTTGAAAGGATTTCACCGCTGCGCGAGCTTCCGGGGCCGACTGTGCGCTAACCTCGGGCAGTCTTTCCACTGATTGAGTCAACAATTTCCACAGCAGTTTTACGTAACGCCGCGTCAGCCACAGGCAATATTCGGTTTGCCCGGTGGTGTTGATGCGCAGCAACAGGCGATCTTCCTCAGGCGAAAAACCGAGATTTATTTGATGTAATCTGTCCTGTTGGGGCATGGCGCCGGCGGTGGCCGCCGACTTTGGCCCATCGGCCATTAGACGTAACCTGCCGCACGTTGCAAATGTCTGGCATAAATCCTGAAGGCGATCCAACTCACGCGGGTGATGCATTTGCCGAGTATGCCTTGAGGCTTGATACCGGCTGATTTCAGAGTCATGCCGACGCCAAGTTGTACGTGACCGAAGCGATAGAGCGGCAGTGTGCGCGCCATACAGGCGATATTAGCTTGTTTGCGGACGTAGGGCGCGGTGTCGCCTGATCCGCAATAATAGGCATAGCTCAGCTCATCGTCACCGGTTTCGAAAAAGCGCCCCAATACGATCTTGAAGCGCGCCCAGCGGCTGACACCCTCAATTTTCTGAAAATGTTTGGCGTAACGATAGAACAGCTTGTAATGGCGAAACTCGTCCGCAGCAATATTGCGGCATATTTCGCGTAACACCGGCTCGTCGATAGAATCGCGCAGCGCGCTGTAATAGGATGAGGTGCCGACCTCGACCGCGCATCGCGCCACCATTTCGCCACACCGCGAGCCACGGATGGATTGTTCAGCGTCGACGTCGATGGGGTGGCCCTTGGAGAAGCGCGTAAACGCGTCGTCGAAATCGAAATTCGGATCGGCGAGCTCCGCATAGCGGCGCAACGCTTGGCCGTGCTGGACTTCTTCCTTGGACCAGTTCATCGCATCTTCGCAGACGTTTGGCTCATCGCTGAAAATGGCACAGAGGTATTGCCCGTAGGCGCCGCTATGGTGTTCAACCATGCACGCCGCCTTGACTAGTTTGAGAAGTTCAGAGTCTAGCTTACCCGGCTCAAAACTGTCCCAGGGAATATCGTCGAGTGTCCAATGTCCCATAACCGCTCACCCGCGACCGCAACCTAGCAGACGTCAGTTTCCTAAGATTATAAGCAGGTTAGCGAGTCGGGCAAGCCTGCTGATTGTCGCATGGATTGACCCACTGATTTTTTATAATGTTTGCGAGCAGGCGGCCAGGAGTGTCTGTGCCACCTCAAGTGCTTTTTCGCATTTTTCGCGATCTGAATCGGAAGTTGCCTCGTTCAGGTCGCGCTCGGCCGTATCCAGCCGCTGTCGGGCTGAACTTTCATCAATATCGTTAAGATTAACCGACTCTGTTGACAGAACTGTACAGCGCTCTGGTGTCACTTCAGCAAATCCGCCACCGACGAAAAAACGCTCCTTCGGCTTGTCGTTCTCAAAGATTTCGATAATTCCCGGCCGGACCGTTGACAGCAACAGGGCATGACCCGGCAACACACCAAAATCGCCTTCCGCCCCCGGCACCACGACAAACTCGATATCGTCCGAATAAATCAGTTTTTCCGGCGCAACGAGCTCAAACTGAAAGGTATCTGCCACAATATTTGCCTATCCTTTAAGTCTTCGCCTATCTTTTAAGCCGCTTCGGCGGCCATTTGTTTGGCTTTTTCAACGGCTTCTTCAATGGCACCAACCATGTAGAAGGCAGCTTCTGGCAGATCGTCATATTCGCCGGCGCAGATCGCCTTGAAACTCGAGATGGTGTCTTTGAGATCGACTAGCTTACCCGGCGCGCCGGTGAACACTTCGGCGACGAAGAACGGCTGTGACAGGAAACGCTGAATTTTGCGCGCTCGGGCGACGGTAAGTTTGTCTTCTTCTGATAGCTCGTCCATGCCGAGAATGGCGATGATGTCCTGCAGCGATTTGTAAGTTTGTAGCACACGCTGCACTTCGCGCGCCACTTGGTAATGCTCGTCACCGACAATCCGTGGATCGAGCATGCGCGAGGTCGAATCAAGCGGATCCACCGCCGGATAAATTCCGAGCTCGGCGATCTGGCGCGACAGAACAGTGGTGGCGTCGAGATGCGAGAACGATGTCGCCGGCGCCGGGTCCGTGAGATCGTCGGCCGGGACATAAATTGCCTGCACCGATGTGATCGATCCCTTCTGGGTGGTGGTGATTCGCTCCTGCAGGTTGCCCATTTCGGTGGCAAGTGTCGGCTGATAGCCCACCGCCGACGGCATGCGGCCCAAAAGGGCGGACACTTCCGAGCCCGCCTGGGTAAAGCGGAAGATATTGTCGATAAAGAGCAGCACGTCCTGGCCTTCCTCATCGCGGAAATATTCCGCCTGGGCGAGGCCAGAGAGACCAACTCGTGCACGCGCACCGGGCGGCTCGTTCATCTGGCCGTAGACCAGAGCCACTTTCGAGTTTGCGCCTTCCAATTCGATAACACCCGATTCGATCATCTCGTGGTAGAGATCGTTGCCTTCGCGGGTGCGTTCGCCCACGCCCGCGAACACCGAATATCCGCCATGCGCCTTGGCGATATTGTTGATCAGTTCCATGATGATCACGGTCTTACCGACGCCAGCACCGCCGAACAGGCCGATCTTGCCGCCCTTTGCGTAGGGTGCCAGCAGATCAACTACCTTGATGCCGGTCACCAAAATCTCCGCCTCCGTCGATTGATCTACAAAATCCGGCGC
>CAYPSQ010000132.1:0-4285 GCA_964413115.1 uncultured Rhizobiaceae bacterium
GCGTTCTAGATTTGTTTGGTCTCACGCCTCTGAGGAGGCACGCCAGTCCGCGAGTTTCGCGCACTGGCGCTATCTGCGTTTTGCATAAGGGATAGGCTGCTTTGTTCGACTCTCTTGCCACCCGATTAGGCGCCACCTTCGACAAGCTGACGCGCCATGGCAGTCTCACCGAAGGCGATGTCTCGACGGCCATGCGCGAGGTGCGCGTGGCGTTGCTGGAAGCCGATGTGGCACTGCCGGTGGTCAAGCAATTTATCGATGAAGCCAAGGCCGAAGCACTCGGCGCTGAGGTGCTGAAAAGCGTCACCCCCGGGCAACAGGTCATCAAGATTGTCAATGACCATATGGTGAAAATGCTGGGCGGCGCTGGTTCGGTTGCGATCAATCTAGCGGCGGAGCCACCGGCAGCAATCCTCATGGTCGGTTTGCAGGGCTCAGGCAAGACAACAACGAGCGCCAAGCTCGCCAAACTACTGAAAGAGAAAGAAAAAAAACGCGCTCTTTTAGCCTCGCTTGACACCAGTCGGCCGGCGGCGATGGAACAACTTGCCGTACTCGGCCAACAAGTCGGCATCGACACACTGCCGATTGTCGACGGCGAACAGCCGGTCGCCATCGCCAAGCGGGCAATGAAGACCGGGCGCCAACAAGGCTACGACATCGTCATTCTCGATACCGCCGGGCGCCTGCATGCAGACGCGGAATTGATGGATGAAGTGGTGGCGGTGCGCAAAGCGACCAATCCGGTGGAGACCCTGCTGGTAGCTGATGCGCTAACCGGCCAGGACGCCGTCAACGTCGCCACCCAGTTCAAAAAGCGGGTCGAGATTAGCGGCATCATCCTCACCCGTGTCGATGGCGACGGACGTGGTGGCGCGGCGCTGAGTATGCGCGCGGTAACCGGCTGCCCGATCAAGGTGATCGGTGTGGGTGAGAAGCTCGATGCGCTCGAGCCCTTCCACCCGGAACGCATTGCGTCGCGTATCCTCGGGATGGGCGACGTCGTCAGCCTGGTTGAAAAGGCGCAGGAGACGATCGACGAGAAAGAGGCTGAAAATCTCGCCAAGAAAGTTAAGAAAGGCGGCTTCGATCTGAACGACCTCTCCTCCCAGCTCAACCAGATGCGGCGCATGGGTGGCATGGACGGCTTATTGGGCATGTTGCCGGGTGTCGGTAAAATCAAGCGCCAGATGGCGGAAGCCCAGGTCGATGAAAAATCGATCGACCGCATGCAAGCCATCATCAGCTCGATGACCGGCGACGAACGCAGCAATCCGAAGCGCCTCAACGGCTCACGCAAACGACGCATTGCCACGGGCTCCGGCACCAGCATTCAAGACGTGAACCGGTTGTTGAAACAGTTTAAACAGATGAACGTGATGATGAAACGGGTGGGCAAACTCGGCGAAAAAGGCCTTATGCGGGCCGGTATGCCGGGAATGATTCCACCGCGATAACCGACTTGAACCCACTTGTCGCAAACAATAGAGGAATAAAGACGGCATGGCCTTGAAAATTCGCCTTTCCCGCGCGGGCGCCAAAAAGCGTCCTTTTTACCGCATCGTCGTCACCGATTCACGCAATCCACGCGACGGGCGCTATATCGAACGCCTCGGTACCTATGACCCGATGCTGCCCAAGGACAAACAGCGCGTGACACTTGTCGAAGACCGCATTCGCCATTGGCTCGGCGTCGGCGCGAAACCGACCGACCGGGTGGCACGCTTCCTCGGCAATGCAGAAATTATCGCCATGCCGGCGCAGCGAAACAATCCGCAGAAAGCCAAGCCCAAGGCCAAGGCCGTGGCGCGCCTCGAAGAAGAACGCGAGAAAGCGGAGGCCGCCAAGACAGCGCCATTAGCTGAGGAAACTCCAGCGGAAGCGACAGACGAAAGCAGCCCGGAAGGCGGCGAAGATGCGTCCACGGAAGAGGCAGAAAAGGACGCCGACTGAGGGCCTCTGGCCACTCGGCTCCACCAGCGGTGAGAAAGCGCCAGCGGGGCTTGTCTGCCTGGGCGTGGTGCTCGGCGCACACGGCGTGCGTGGAGCGGTTAGAATTAAGAGTTTTGCCATGAATGTCAGCGATATCGCGGCCTATGGGCCGCTCCAGAGCGAGGATGGCAACACGCACCTCCAGCTTACCGTGCGCGGCGTGTCGCGCGGTGCCGTACTCGCCGAAATTGACGGCGTTGACCGCCGAGAGATGGCAGAAGCGCTGCAAGGCACGCGGCTCTATGTCGCGCGTGCGGCGCTGCCCGACACGGAAGAAAACGAATATTATCACGCTGACCTGATTGGCCTCCGCGCCCGCACTGTCAGTGGAGAACCCTATGGCGTGGTGCGCGGTATATATGATTATGGCGCCGGAGATGTGATCGATATAGACCGAGATAATGATGCGTCGATCGTTTTCCCGTTTACGCGTGAAATTGTCCCGGACATCAATCTGGCGGCAGGCTGGCTAGTGGTCAATCCGCCGACCCAGACCGACGCCGAGGATGCGAGCATCGCAGAAAATCCTGAAGCGGAAAATTTAGGACCGGAAGTATCATGACCGGCAAATACATTAATGAAGACAACGTGGCCAAAGATCGGACCGCAGATAACGCACGCATGCCATGGCACGCCACGGTCTTAACGCTCTACCCCGACATGTTCCCCGGCCCCCTGGCCGGCGCCCTGGCCGGGCGCGCGCTGGCGCGGCAGATTTGGTCACTGGAATGCCTTGATATCCGTGATCATGCACTTGGCAAAAACGGCACGGTCGATGACCAGCCGTTTGGCGGTGGGCCAGGAATGGTCATGCGGCCCGATGTGTTAGCGGCTGCGATCGACGCGGCGCAAGCAGGCGGCAGTGTGGCGCCGATGATTTATTTGACGCCACGCGGGGTGCCACTAAAGCAATCCCGGGTGCGCGACATCGCCGCCGGCGCCGGGGCTACTTTCATTTGTGGGCGCTTCGAGGGCGTTGACGAGCGCGTGCTGGAAAGCCGCGGCATCGAAGAAATGAGCATCGGCGATTATGTGCTGTCAGGCGGCGAGATTGCCGCCCTGGCGGTGATCGATACGTGCGTGCGCGTCCTACCGGATGTGGTCGGCGCCGCTGAATCTCTTAGAGAGGAAAGTTTTGAACAGGGCCTACTGGAATACCCACATTACACCCGTCCGCGTAGCTTCGAAGGTAAGGACGTACCGGAGGTGTTGCTGAGCGGCGATCACGAGCGTATACGCTCCTGGCGCCGCGCTCAGGCCGAGAAAACCACGCGCGAACGGCGCGCCGACCTATGGGCCGGCACGCGGACTATGTGCGCTAACATGAGGGCAGAGCCATGAATATCATCGAACAATTGAATCAAGAGCAGGTCGAGAAGCTATCCACCGATCGTGAGATACCAGTGTTTGCCCCCGGCGATACCGTGCGCATCCATCTGAAAGTTCTGGAAGGCACACGCGAACGCATCCAGATGTTCGAAGGGGTCTGCATCGCGCGCAAGAACAGGGGCCTGAATTCCTCTTTCACGGTGCGCAAGATTTCGCATGGTGAAGGGGTCGAACGCGTCTTTCCGTTACATTCGCCGCGCATCTCCAAAATCGAAGTCGCCAAACGCGGCGCAGTCCGGCGCGCGAAACTTTATTATTTGCGTGGCCGGCGCGGCAAATCGGCGCGGATCCGCGAGAAACGTGATGATCGGCCCACCCGTGCAGCAGCGGCAGCGGCAAAGACTAAACCAGACACTACAACAGCGACCGACTGAACAATAGCGGTTCCGTACAAGCCCCGCCTGGGCTAGGCAAGAGGATGGGTAGATGAGCACGCAAAAGACCCTGTTCGATAAGATCTGGGATAGCCATGTCGTGTCAGAAAACGATGACGGTACGTCTCTCCTATACATCGACATGCACCTCACTCATGAGGTCACGAGCTGGCCCGGATTCGAGAGTATGCGTGCAAGTGGTCGCCCGGTCCGCCGCACCGACGCAGTGCTAGCGGTGCCAGACCATGTCATTCCAACGACGCGGCGCGGTGAGCGGATTGAGGACGACCTGGCGCGCATACAATTTGAGACCCTGTTACGAAATTGCGCCGAATTCAATGTACCACTGATCCCGCTGCTCGACGAACGCCAGGGCATTGTCCATATCATTGGGCCGGAACAGGGCGCGACACAGCCCGGCATCACGTTGGTATGCGGCGATAGCCATACCGCGACGCACGGCGCCTTCGGCTGTCTCGCCTTCGGTATTGGCTCTAGTGAAGTCGAGCATGTTCTGTCAACGCAAACCC
>CAYPSQ010000133.1:0-2339 GCA_964413115.1 uncultured Rhizobiaceae bacterium
AAATAGGTTGTTGGCTGGCTGTTGCCACAATCGGCCTGATGTGCCTTGACCGCCGCGGTAAAGAAATGTTCGCCCTCAAAAAATACTGGGATGAGGAAAGTGTGATCGGCGGCGTGGCTATTGCCGATATAGGGATCATTATCGAGAAAGGCATCGCCCTCGCGGAAATCCGGATGATATTGTGCCATGGAAGCGGTTTGCAGATGCATGCCAAACACATGAATAGGCATCGCCTCAGCCACCGCCAGAACCTCGTCCGCAGAAGTGATAATAGCGCAGGAAAAATCGCGCGCGATGCCGATCACCGCCGATCGCGCGGAGAACAACACGGTGTTCGTCATCTCGCGGCAGATCGCATCCATGCGGTTGGCCATGATGGCGAGCAGAACTGAGTCGAAACTATCCTCTGGGTCCGTCTGGTCTAACCCTGTGCGAGGCGTGTGTTTGTTCTTGGGTTTTGTCATTTTTAAGCCCCTTTACGCCTTACTCTCGGTTTCCGTTTCCAACATATAATTTCGCCGCTCTGTCACTCGTGCGGTGGCTCCGGGATAGACGACGATGGTGGTGGTCGGCTCCTCAATGATTGCTGGGCCAGAGATTTTGGCGCCGGGACTGAGGTCGATGCCAACATAGACCGGCGCATCAAGGGCGTCGTCACCGCCGAAATAGGTTTGCGATACACGCTTGGCTTCGGGCGCCATAGATTCACCCACAGTTTCTTCCTGAGAGTTAGGCTTGTTCAGTATAGCGCTCAGCCGGCCCTTCCAGTTAACGCATTCGATGGCGCCGCCTTCTTCTTTCATTGCGTAGCGGCGGAAATGCACATCGTGGAACGTTTGCACTAGTGCCTCTACATCGGCGGCGTTTTGGACCGTCTCCTGTGGCATGGCAAATTCCATTTCCCATTGTTGATTGATGTAGCGCGCTTCGACGAAATATTCGCTGTTGAATTGGGTGATGCCGCGCTCGCGCAATTCTTCGCTGAAGGCGTCGATCTTTCGAGCGATGCCGTTGAGCGCGCGATCGACGCCCGCAAAATCGAAATTTCCTGAATGGGCGTATTGGCTGGCGCTGAACTCGGCGACAATGTCGGAATATTGGCCACCACAGGCGCTGAGCGCTCCGGCCGTGCGGGGCACCAGCACCTTGGCGCAGCCGAGCGCCTTGGCGATGGGCAGAATATTGATCCCGGCAGCGCCGCCGCCAGCGACGAGAATACTCTCTGCAGGATTAACGCCATCCTGCACGGTGATTTCCTGGATTGCCTTGATCATCTGCTCTCCGGCAATGGTGATAATGGCAAAGGCCGCCTGCTCGGCGCTCATTTTGATCTGATAGGCAATCGCCGAAACGGCCTTGTGTGCCGCCGCCACGTCGAGCGCCATA
This sequence comes from uncultured Rhizobiaceae bacterium, assembly GCA_964413115.1. Classification (GTDB taxonomy): domain Bacteria; phylum Pseudomonadota; class Alphaproteobacteria; order UBA828; family UBA828; genus PTKB01. The sequence continues at coordinate 1,387 of CAYPSQ010000133.1, forward strand.
CGCCCGCCGAGGAAAAAATTTGGATCGATATAGCCGAGTACCACAGCGGCATCGGTAACCGTCGCTTCCTCACCGCCTCGGCCGTAACAGGCGGGACCGGGTACCGCGCCAGCACTTTTGGGGCCAACCCTGAGCAGGCCGCCTGAATCTATCCACGCGATGGAGCCGCCGCCCGCGCCCACGCTTCGAACATCGACAGATGAGAGGCCGAGGTTGTGCCCGATCCACTCGCCGAGCAACCAAGTCTCGCGCGTGAATTTGATTTGCCCGGCGCGCACCATGCTGACGTCGAATGTGGTACCGCCGGTATCGACGATGATGACGTCGTTACCTTCACGTTCCGCCTCCGCATAAGCAATGCCCGCCAAGGGAGCCATGGCTGGCCCAGATTTCACCGTATAGATAGGTTTCTCTACCACATCCTTGACATGCATAACGCCGCCGGAACACGCGCTCACCAGAATTTCGCCTTGATAGTTAGCCGCGCGCAGGTCGCTCTCGAACTCGCTAAGATGGCTCTGCATGAGCGGCTTCAGCGAGGCGTCGATCGCGGTGGAAGAGGTGCGAGGATATTCGCGTATTATCGGGTTGAGCTGATGCGAAAGCGTATAAGGAATGCCCGGCAGGATTTCCGCGATCAACTTGCCAAGGCGCTTTTCATGCGCCGAATTGGCGATCGACCAGAGTAAGCTTACGGCGACGGCCTCGATGTTCATTTTTACCAAGCCCATGATGATGTCGCGCGCGACCGCCTCGTCCAGCGCCCTCTCGATACCGCCTTCGGCATTGATGCGCTCGGGGATTTCGAAAGTGAGGCGGCGCGGTACATAGGGCGGCGGAAATTCCATTACTAGATTGAGCGGCTCGCGCTTGCCGCCCTGGCGGTACAGGAGAATATCGGGAAAACCTTCCGTCAACAGTAGTGCGGTCTTGGCGGTCTTTTTCTCTACGAT
>CAYPSQ010000133.1:2439-4164 GCA_964413115.1 uncultured Rhizobiaceae bacterium
AATTTGAAGGCATGACGGTATATTGGTCGGCGCAAATTGTCGGTCAAATCAATGACCAATATGCCAAAATTGTTAAAGCCAGGGGGGCTAGCGTGTCACAAGCATGATGACGAGGACGAGCGTTTCTGCAGTTGCAAAGACAGTCTGAAGATCGAAAGTAAGTATTTGAAGGTCTTACTCAAGGAAGGTGATTTCCATATTCCATTTTTCCGAAGGGGAAATGCATGGTCCCATTGTAGAATAGGAATGCTGGATCATGTTGATAGAAACGGTGACGACGGCGCATACTGGCGATATCATCTAGAGCAATCAAAATCCATCGCAGCGTAACTAATCTTGGCGTAACTAAATGTCTGTAAAAACGATCCCCCTTTAGGTAGCCGCCTATTTCGGGGTCACGACAGCCCCACAGCGCAGGAAATTTGAGCATCTTGTCTGTTTCAGCTCTTAATTAAGTGGAGAAAGAAATGCCAGAATACATCCCATCACCCATTGATTGGGTGCGCGAACAGATAGAACTTTATGAAAGTAGCGGTGGCACCCAAGGCACTACATTGTTAGATACAGGTTTGCCCTGCATCGTCATCACACATCAGGGCAATAAAACCGGCGGTGTTCGCAAAATTGCATTGATGAAGGTTAAAGTTGGCGATGGCTATGTGCTGATTGGCTCCAACGGCGGTGCGCCGAAACATCCAGTGTGGATATATAACTTTAGAGCCAATCCAGATGTTGAAATAAGGGATATGACCGAAGTTCAAAAGATGCGGCTTCGTGAAGTTCACGATGATCCGGAACGCGAGATGCTATGGCAGGCCGGCGTGAAGGCATTTCCTCCCTACGAGGAGTACAAAGCTAAAACATCGCGCAAAATTGCGGTATTTATTGCCGAACCAATTTGAGCAGAATGGCCGGCGGGAGGGCAACAACGTTGGGTAAGCTCGATGATCGGGTGGTCGTGGTAACCGGCGCGGGTGCGAGCGGCGAAGGCATTGGAAACGGCAAGGCATGCGCAATTCATTATGCCCGCGAGGGTGCACGGGTTGTAGCCGTGGATATCAATGAAAACGCGTTGGCGGAGACCGGGAATATCATCACCGAAGAAGGCAATTCAGTTCTGACGAAATTGTGTGATGTCACTGATAATAACTCTGTATCCGCGATGGTTGCAGCCGCTCTCCACGCCTATGGCCGTATCGACGTTCTGCATAACAATGTTGGTATTCTAGATCTCAACGGCCCGGTTTCACTGCCGGAGGCTAGCTGGGATAAAGTGATAGATACCAACATCAAAAGCATGTTTCTCACCTGTAAACACGTATTGCCGGTAATGGAACAACAGGGCAAGGGCGTGATTGTGAATATCTCCTCGGTCGCGGGAATCCGCTATTGGGGAACGCCGGCAATTGCCTATGACACGTCCAAAGCGGCGATCCTGCAATTTACCCGCACGGTGGCACTTGACTATGCCGCCAAGGGAATCCGCGCGAATTCAATTTTGCCCGGTGTCATCGACACGCCGTTGATCAACGCATCGCTTGAGCAGATCAACGACCCGGCTGAAGTTGAACGCATCCGCCAGGAGCGCCACGCCATGATTCCGATCGGGCGTATGGGTGATCCGTTTGAGGTTGCCAAGGCAGCCGCTTTTTTGGCCTCTGACGAGGCTAGCTATATTACCGGGACGGAGTTGATCGTTGATGGCGGTTTGACAAGTACCTGCAT
>CAYPSQ010000134.1:0-1503 GCA_964413115.1 uncultured Rhizobiaceae bacterium
GTCTTGGCATGCCCGCGATCTGCCACTCTCTATGGGTAAACGCCTCCGGTCGCGTCGTTGCCTCCATCGACCGGGAAATTTACCCCAGTCACATAGCTCGCATCTTCGGAAGCGAGGAATAGCACGCAGCGCGCGACCTCGGCCGGATCCGCAATCCGGCCCATGGGAATTCCCCTGGCAAAATCCTTAAGACTCTCGTCAAAATCGCCTCCTTTTTGCTTGAGGATATCGTCCATCATCTGGGTATGGGTCTCGCCAGGGCAGACTGAGTTGACCCGGATGCCGTCCGCCGCATGGTCAAGCGCCATGCACCGAGTGATCTGAACAACCGCCCCCTTGCTAGCGCAATAAGCGACATGGTCGTTCTCGCCATTGAGGCCCCACTCGGAAGCGACGTTGACGATGCATCCCCCATGCTGCTTTAGCATCTGCCGCACCGCCGCGCGGCTTAAGAAAAAAAGCGCATCGACATTGACGTTGAAGGTATCGCGCCACTGACCGTCAGTCGTTTCCAAGGCGTTGGCGCTGTAAAAGATGCCGGCATTGTTGACCAGCACATCGAGCCGTGCAAAGTGCTTCACCGTTTCAGTTACCAGACTGTCACACACACCATCGTCCCCGATGTTGGCTTGAACGAAGGCAGCAGCGCCTCCCTGTCTGAGTAAATCGTCGCGCACCCGCTCCCCTCTCTCGGCATTCCGCCCCGTTATCATTATCGAGGCGCCAGCAGCAGAAAAAGCACGAGCGCAGGCTTCGCCAATGCCCGTCGTCGAACCTGTGACCAGGACAACCTTGCCCTCGAAGTTCATCTTCTCTTCTCCTTTAGCTAAAACGCCCTTGTGTAGAAGACCGCAGCCAGACAGTGTCCGTCATCAGAAAATTGGGGAGTTCTAAATCTGTTTCGTAAGGGAGGATTTAGCCTATTTCCGATTGATGTTAAGCGGCTTGTTATTGGTGATTCAAGTAGTGACTTTAGGCTGTCAGCTTTTTGAATTTGTACGCTACCATCGATGATGGCGGTGTCGCGCCCCAGTTTTGGCGTGCCACTAGTGATGTTAGGGCCGCCGATAAGGGCGACACGATCACAGTCAAAAGCGTTGCATATACCGTCGTTTCGGTTCATCCGGAGGGGACGGGCGTAATGACGCTGATCTCGGAGAGGGCTTAATCACTTGCCTTGGCAGGCAGCTATTTTGATAGTCCCCCAATATGCCGTTCGTTCGGCATTCTGGTGGAGAAGATTTTCTTCAATTTCTAATACCGATACAGGCACATTTAGATCAGTAATTAACGGCACGTATTTCTCATATCTAAACATGAGACCCTTTAGCTCGTTAGTGAAACGGGCCTCGGCCCATTCACAATCTGTTTGCTCGGCAAAGCCTGACGATGGAAATCCGGCCATAAATGCGAGTACTAACGCAGCAAGAACAAATTTCATTTGAGCTTCTCCCGTGGCTCACGTTTGAAAGTTCATAAACGATAATATCGTAACCGCCGCCA
>CAYPSQ010000134.1:1603-4129 GCA_964413115.1 uncultured Rhizobiaceae bacterium
GGCATCACTTCTTCGGCAAAGAGTGTCATGTTGCGCGCCACCTTGTCTTGCTCAAGGCCGCCGAACCACATGAAGTTCATCAATTGGTCAACTCCGCCTTCATCGCGCATCCAGCGCACTTTTTCGGCCACCGCGTCTGGTGTGCCGAACATGCCAAGGCTCTCATAGACTTCTTCGAAGCTCACGACTTCGAGCCATTCGAGTACATCGTTGTAATTGGCGTATTGCGCCGCGACCTTGCTGCGGTCGCGCTCGCCCCAAATCTTCGCAGCCGTACGGATATACCACATGACCTTGTCTTCCATATCAGCCTTCACTTCTGCATCGCTTTCGCCGACATAAACGAATTCATTGTGCGCCATACGGAGATCCGGGCGTTCGGATTCACTGTGCAGGCGATGCCAGGTGTCGAAATAGTTCGATTTGAGGGTCTCATAAGGGCAGAGATAAGGACCGATCAATCCGTTGATCCCCCGGTCGATGACCTTCTGGACAGTGTAATCGCTGAGGGCTGCCTGCCACAGGGGGGGGTGAGGTTTAGTGTAGGGTTTCGGCAACACCTCGATCTCCGGGATCTGCCAAAACCTTCCATCGTAGGAAAAGCGTTCTTCCGTCCAAGCTAGACGAATGATCTCAAGTGCTTCGTTAAAACGTTCTTCGGCCTGATCCATCGGCACGCCGAAGCCCTTGAATTCAGCGGGTTGGTTGCCGCGCCCGATTCCGACATCGACTCGCCCCTGTGACATATGGTCGAGCGTGGCCCAATCTTCTGCGACGCGCACCGGGTGGTGAAACGGCAGAACGACGATCGCGGCGCCGACACGAATGCGCGATGTACGAGCTATTGCTTGCGCCGCCAGGGCAGGAACGGCTGCCCGTCCATATTGGCTGAAATGATGCTCGGTGAGCCAAATCTCGTCATAGCCTAATTCCTCGGCTAGCTCGATTTGCTCGATCAAATTGTCGAAAGGCTCCGGCTGACCGTCGCGTACCGCCGGCACTAAAATTAACGAAAATTCCATCGTCCGTTCTCCGTCTTCATTTACCGAATTCAAGTTACTTTATAAATTGACCAGCAAAATAGTACCGATTCTTCAGTATGGAACGAATATGCCACGACTAGGCGAAACCGGGCGCTACTAGGCGCAACGTTATCCCGATGTTCGGCGGGGTATTTCCATTCCGGGAGCGGTGCTCAAAGCGCTGCACCCTAATTTTTCTTTTACGATGGGGCAGAATTCTGCATGCAGCAGAAGCATGGCGGTCAAGGTGAGGGTAAAGACTGATCAGGCAGAAATTGCCGCTCGCGTTCATGGCCAGGTTAGCGATATTCTTGAGCCGATCCTTGAGCGCCGCCTTTGAGGCCGGCAGTTGCCCGACATGGCCAGAGGCTGGCCTTTTTGGTGGCAGAGGAGGCCGCGCGGGGCATGATGCCCGCTGCTGATCAATTTCTGGCATTTTGGGAATGGATGGGGCGCGTGGACAAGCCGCGTGATCAGCTTCTAGAGTGCTGAGCCAATGAACCGGTTCCGGAGGAGAAGGACCATGGGCCTGCTTCGATCGCTCCCCAAAGATGCCACGATGCTCGATTTGTTCGAGGCCCATGCCGAACCGATGGCGCGCCTGATCGATTTCGAGGACAAATTGATGCGCGGGCCATCCCCATTCAGCGATGCCGAACGCGAAATCATCAGCGCCTTTACCTCCGGATTGAACGCCTGCACTTATTGTCACCGCAGCCATTCCTTTTTGGCCGAGGAATTGGGCGTAAGCGAGGCGGTGGTGCCAGCGCTTTTGGATAATATTGACAGCGCACCCATCGATGCACGCCTCAGACCGATCCTGCAATATGTGCGCAAACTGACGCTTACGCCGTCGCGCCTTGTCGAGGCGGATGCTACGGCCGTCTACGATGCTGGCTGGGACAGCGAAGCCCTGTTCCAAGCCATCGCCATTACCGCCTATTTCAATTTCTGTAATCGTATCACGGCGGGTGCCGGCCTCGACGTTCCCGACACCACGTTGCGCGATGCCGCCAAGCAATTGGTGGAGAAGGGTTACAAAACAAGTTACGGCGGGCTTAAGCCTTGAATGGCGCAGACCGAAAAAATTGAACCGATTCTATGATATGGCAGGAATATGACACGACTAGGTGTGACTGGGTGCGGCTGTATAAATTTTAACCCTCCAGTTTAGAATAGCCTTTGATGTTAATGGGCCGTCTTCGGGAGGCAGGGGACGAACGGTGCAGTATTAGTTATGTTTCTCCCACCACTCGGAAGCGAGGGCTTGAGCTTTAGATAAGTCAGTTGCAGTCAACATAACTTTTATGGACTCAGTATACTCCGCCGCTTTTTGATGTCCCTGCGCTCTAGCAAGTAACAACCACACGTACGCATTGACGTTATTCTGCGGAATGCCCACGCCGTTAATGTAGCTAACACCCAAATTGAACTGTGCGTTTGCAAGTCCCTGCTCAGCAGCCTTACGGTACCATTTTACTGCTTCGACGTCGTTCTTGAGGCC
>CAYPSQ010000135.1:0-3874 GCA_964413115.1 uncultured Rhizobiaceae bacterium
TGAGAGCCCAGCTCGCTGTCAAACTCTAATGATTTGAAGGCGCGGAAGAAACTCTTGATGTGCCCCTCTCCGGCGCCCGCCTGAGCGGCTTTCGCCATTGCGATAGGTGCGCCCATTTCCAATGAGATCGCCTCGCCCATATCTTCCGCCCGCGATATATAAATTCCTGCAAGTTTCTCGATTAGCGCCAAGCGCTCTTCCTTCGGCGTTTCCCGCCACGCATCAAAAGCAACATTCGCAGCCTCGACGGCCGCGTTAGTGTCTGCTTGGCCGCCAAGGGAAATAACTGCGCAAGGCTCTTCGTTTGAAGGATTGATGACCTCGAAATCATTTGCTTTGGCCGGCGATTGCCATTGGCCATCGATGTAAAATACTCGCTTATCGAGCACTGAGCTCTCCTGTCTTTGTCTAATTGAATTGCCGGCTGCATACGACCGACCACTAGGGTCACATAGTATGCGTCAGCCCTGCTGCCAAGCGGCAGTTCATTTTTGCAAAGCCAGAACCTTCTGAAACTTTGCCTCTTCCGCCGCCTTCATCTTGTATACGTGATTTTCGTCGGGGACAGCGCTAAACCAGGTCTTCGCGGCGTAATCCGAGAATGCCTTAGGCGTCCTCGACGACACGCAAATAAAACCGCTTAGCGCAATCCTTCAGAAGCTCTCCCGCCATTTGGCGGCTCCTTCAGATTAGGTCACCGCGAGCAACTCGTCCTCTTCCTGCTGAGCGGCGAAAATTGAGCTGTAACCACCAGAGAAATCGGGCGGCATCAGGCAGGGTTCTGACGCGTAATCAATCCAGCGTGCCGGTTTGCCACGCACGATGTGATCCGCCAGCGACCCTGGATAGGGGTGCGCTGTGATCATGATCGCATCCGCCGCCGAATAGGCGTTGATAAGCAGAGGCCGGCCGCGCGGCGACCCATTTGGGACTGAACCGTGCACGGTACGACAGTGATGAACAGTGACCGATCCCGCTGGCCCTTTCAGCCAGACGACATCGTCAAAATTGACGCGGCCATAGTCCTTTTCATCAAGGGCCCCAACCCATTGGTCCTTATCGTTGTAGTGGTTATAGATCTCGCCCTTATGGCTCCCCGGAACCACGCCCATCGGCCCCATTTCGTCGTCGACGTCCTCTAGATAAAGTCCAATCGCTAGCACGCCGTAGTTGGTATGCGGGTAGAACGGAATGTCCTGATGCCATTTAACTTCCTCACCGCCATCGGACCATTTGAAGTTCAGCTTGGAGTGATGAATTTTCAAGTTTGATCCCAGCAGATCCTGCGCGACGTCGGTGATCTTGCTGTTACTCGCATACTCCCAATAGGCCGGATCCTGGCGGTAGGGCATGTTTAGGCGGCGGACGCGCGGCGCATCGGCGGTATGGTCTGGTTCCAAATCGAATATATCGTTCGATGCGTCAAGCTCGCGCGATTTTTCGGTGAAAGATTTTGTAATGTCCTGCAGTCGCTTCAATTCATCACCCTGAACAAAGCTCTCAAGCAGCAGGTAACCGTTCTCGAAATAGAATTTTCGCTGTTCCTGACTAAGCACCCTGGGTACTTCGGCCAAAACCTGTTCTATCTTCATGGCAATCTCTCCTGGCCCAGTCGAACCGGCAACTAGTTTGCCACCGAGTGGACCCGAAAGGCAATTGGCATGATTGTTGAATAAGTAATCGAGTTTTCGCAGAATTTGCGACAATTTGACGTGAATAGGAAGGGAGAAAGCGGAGATGACATTTGTCGGTTACAAGCGGCTCAAATTCAATCATCGCAACCGCGTGCTATGGATTACGATCGATGCGGGCAAGATGAACGCAGTCGATTTTGAGATGCATGAGGAATTGGCGCGCATCTTTCCTGAAGCACAGCGCGACCCGGATAGCGACCTTATCGTCCTGACCGGCACGGGCCGAGCCTTCTGCGCTGGCGGCGACATGGCGTGGTTTCAAGCCATGATCGACGACCCGTCCCTATTCCGCGATATCGCTCACGACGCGAAGCGCATCGTCAACGGCTTGCTGGAGCTGGAAAAACCGATCATTTGCCGCCTGAACGGCGCGGCAGCCGGGCTCGGCGCATCAATCGCGCTGCTCTGCGACGTGATCATAGCAGATGAAACCGCAAAGATCGGCGATCCTCACGTTAAGGTCGGCCTCGTCGCCGGCGATGGCGGCGCAGTGATCTGGCCACAGCTCATAGGCTATGCCCGAGCCAAGGAAATGCTGCTGACCGGCGACATGCTGGGTGCATCGGAAGCAGCAGCAATGGGCCTGATCAACCATGCGTTGCCCGGTGACCAACTCGACGCTAAGGTCGACGAAGTGGCCGGCAAAATCCTCTGCAATCCGCGCTGGGCCGTACGCTGGACCAAGACGGCGGTCAATCTGCCGTTGCGGGATATCGCGAACCGAGTGATGGATGCGGCAATCGCTTATGAGATTAATTCGAATGCCACCAGCGACCGACAAGAAGCCGTCACTGCATTTGTCGAGAAACGTGCGCCAAACTTCACTGGCGATTAGGGGCTATAATGGCTAAACCGCTGACGCCATTCCAACGGGCCGCTAAACAGCCACTCATGCTGGGATTGTTCATGCCGCATCAGGAAGGGGCTTGGAGCCCCTCAAAGGCGCCGCGCAAGACCTCCTGGGAGTTTGACTACAACGCCAAATGTGCTCGCAAGGCTGACCGGTTGGGCTTCGATATCGTCTTCGCGCTGGCCCAGTGGATGGGTAAAGGCGGCTATGGCGGTGATATTAGGTTTCGCGAAAACACGATTGATCCGTTCATTACCTCGGCCGGCCTGGCGCCTATCACGAAGAACGTGCTGCTGATCGCAACCGTGCACATCTTGTATGGTTGGCACCCGTTGCATCTAGCAAAATACGGCGCCGTCATCGACCATATGAGCGGCGGCCGCTGGGGCCTTAACGTGGTCACCGGCTACAAGGAAAGCGAGTTCCGCATGTTCGGGCTCGACCCAATCCCGCATGACGAACGCTACGCCATGGCATCGGAGTTCACGACCATCATGCAACGCCTTTGGTCGGAGGATGAGGAACTCACCTTCAAGGGCAAATATTGGCGCACCAACGGCGCCTTCGTCGCGCCTAAACCCGAAAACGGCTCCGCAATCATGGTCAATGCAGGCTCCTCTCCAGCCGGAATTGACTACGCAACCACCTATTCCGATATCATATTCGTTACCAGCCCCGGCGGCGCCGATCCCGCCGCAGCAGTCAAGACGTTGCGCCCGCACACTAAGAAGATCCGTCAGGCAGCACGGGCGAAAAAGCGCAAGATCAAAATCATGATCAATCCGCACGTCATCTGCCGCGAGACAGAAGAAGAGGCCTGGAAACAGTACCACCGCATCCTTGATATGCGCGACGAGGTCGCGACCGATAATTTTGTCGCCACGTTCATGGGTGGCGATCAATCTTCCTGGCGTGGCCATTCCAAGTCAAACTGGGCGGTAGGTGGCAACGTCCATCTGGTCGGTACGCCGGAGCAAATCGTTGACTGGTTCGCAAAATTGAAGCGTGCCGGCTGTGATGGCATGCAGGTTAATTTCTACGACTTCCTGCCGGACCTCGATTTTTTCGGCAAACGGGTCATGCCGCTACTGCACCAAGCAGGGTTGCGGATCGACGTTACTTAACGCCCTTTAGCCTTCCTCCAAGCATCAAACCTTTTTAAACTTTCCTCCTTGGTCGGTGGATACAGACCGACCGTAGGCGTCCCATTGCGGACCTCTTCTGTAACAAAATCCTCAAAGGCGGTCATTTCGAAAGCCTCCTCGGAGGCCTCATTCGCCAGGTGCGCGGGAATAACCACCACACCCTCCAGGTCTCCCACGACAATGTC
>CAYPSQ010000136.1:0-3787 GCA_964413115.1 uncultured Rhizobiaceae bacterium
ATCGCACCGTCTTCACAGCGATAGAAGTTATGATGGCGCTTCGCTGCACCGTGAATATCGAGTCAGTCTTCTACTGTCTTGCCCCCTCCCCAACGACAACGAAGGGCGCCCATCCCCTGTTCTGGGCGCCCTTCGTCCCTATGGTTTCGAAGAATTGCCCGATTTTACCATTCCGGAATACGGCCTGAAACGCGGCTTGCCGCATATCCTGCTGGAAATCCGCAACGATCAAATCCACGGCGACAAAGACATCAAGACTTGGGCCGAGCGCATCGAGTCCTTTTAATTCAGGCGTCGAACCCCAAACTGGTGCGGTACTTCGACGCATCGGCCACCGCCGCCATCGCCATTTCGTCGCCTTCCGGGCCGAGGCCCCCTGCGAAGGCTTTGATCGCCTTATTGCCGAGCGGCACCCATTTGGCGAGCCAGTTATCGAGCACATCCTTGTTACCGCTCTCGGCATTTTCCAGGGCAAATTCGACCAAAGCGGTGGTCCAGCGGCGCGATCGCAGGCTGTCTGTCATCTGCGCATCGAGCAGCAAGCCGGTCAGGGTATCGCCGTCGCGCCGGCAAATGTCGGCAAGGCGCTTGATCAGAATTTCATCGATGGCGGGCTTCGCCACCAAATTCAAAACCGTAAATTGTTCTGCCCAATCCCAGGTCACGAGAGTTTTTTCCATCAATTCGCGGAACCCTTGCCAGGCGGCATCGTCTTCCCAAATTTGGCGCTCATTCTTGTTGAAACCAGCGTGCGGATGGGCGGTGGAAAGCTCGGCGGTGCGATAGGCGATTCGCGAAACCCAGCGAAACTGATCCGCGGACTGGAAGATAAAGCAGTTTTCGATCGTACTCGCCGGCGCCATGGTGACCAGATAGGCCGATGCCATCTGGGCCGTGTGAATCAAAAACCGCGCCGGCGTATAGAACCGCGCAAGACGCTGAATCGATTCGGGCGTGAGTCCGTGATCATGTTCGTTGCGGCTATAGTCGTCGAGCAACGCATCGACAAACGATTCCTGTCCGTCCTGGATCATATTATAGCCGCGGTAGACAAGCTGGTCCGGATCGCGGAAGGCGTCCCAATCGGCATGGGTGAGCGGGCTTTGATTGCGGTACTTGATGTACCACTTGCTCATCGGGATTTCCGGCCCCATGGCCCAGGGCGCGCCCTGGTCTCTGGTACTCCACAACATGTTCGTTGAGACGATTTCGTATTCGGTGGGTCGCCGGCGGTTCGGCGCCAGATGGCTCCACGTCTTCAGTGGCTTCGACAGATTGTCTTCGCTCATCTTGTTCTCCGAATTCTTTCCGGCCACTTGTGGCCGCTGTCGCTATAGAGTCTGTTTCAGATACCACCGCATGAAATGTTCGTCGGTTTCGATCTGGCCGGAGAATCCGGAAAGATTAACTTCCAGTTCCTGCATGTTGAACGGCCGCCCGAGAATCGCTTCCATTGTCTCACGGCGAATAATTAGCCCGCCTTCGGCTTCCACGCGCAGATAGGTGCGATGGTCCTCGATAAGGATTTCCTTGTCCGGGTTGTCCTCTTCAATGGCATCGCATGCCGCCATGGCGATTTCGCCGCCACGCAGCAATGGGCCCGCCATATTTTTCGATTTTGGTTGCGCTTCGGTCACATTAATTGCTCCGCCCGGTCCACTATTCCACGTACACGTCGATGCATTCGAAATGGGTGAACCCGGCTTCCTTTACCGTCATATCACGCGGTAGCACGGGCGCGCTGTCGTCGTCGGTCGTCACGCGCACGCGCAATGGCTTGGTTGGATCGGGATGGGTGGTTTGATAGCCGACCGCCGGCAACGCGCAGGCTTCTGCCACCTCATCCATGGTGAATTCCGCCTCGACATCGATCACCCGAGTGTGGGCATCGAATTGCAGACGCGAGAGAACCGCCACCGACGCCACGGATTTATTCCGCAGCTTCGCCGGAGCTGGTGCGGCCGTAACCTTTCACCCATTCATAATTATGCGCGTCGCGGCCGCCTTTGCTGACCACGCCGGAGCCCATGTAGCGCAGGATATTCTCGGCGGTCGGTGGATCGATCTCGCCGTTATACATCCGGTCGACAATTGTATTCCAATTCTTGTAGCGCGTCGGCTCGGTATCGAAGACCCAGCGGCACACCGGGGTGCAAAAATTGTAGCGTCGCCCCTCATATTCACGCTGGTATATGCGCGCTTTCCACTCGACTCCGCCTTTATTGGAAATTGGAATCTGGCACATGTTGCAAAGCGCCGGCATGCCGACGGCTTCAGTTTTCTCGGTCCGGCCGTTTCTGAGATTGTCGATGATCACATCCCAATATTTGCCGAACGTGCTATTCCAGCCGGGGTATTTTTCCTCTAGCCACGCGCGCTCTTCAGGCCCGAGCCCGCCGTTCGGATTCCACCAGACCGTATTGCGCCACGCCCAAATTCCTGCCTGTTGGCAGTGATGGTGGGTTTCGATTTCCTCGAGGAAATGGTCCCAATACCAAGGCCGCTCAAGTCCGACATCAAGCAACTGGCGCTCATACTGGGTGATGACGAACTCATGCATATATTCTTTGAACGAGCGATCGCGCTTATCGAGCGGGAACCAATAGTCCATCGGAATTCCGGTAAGCAGCGCGAACACCCGCCAAATCCGCCAGAATGCGATATCGACCGCCTGTTGCGCCTCCGCTTTTTTGCCGTTGCGGATCATGATTTGGATCACCGGCGTGCCGATCTGCGCATGGCGCGCTTCGTCCGATTGGATGCTGGTGATTAGATTGGAGAAGGTGAAGTCGCCCATATTCGCGGCGTCTGCCGAGAGGCCGATCATCTGCACGTTAGTGAGGCCGGTCTCAAACGCGAAGTTGAGCATCAGCGAGGTGGTCGCGGCGTCGCGCGTCATCATCACATCATCAAGAGCGTGGCGCCCCGCCAGCGTCGCCCAGTTTTTGGTATGAGCCGCTTCGTGCGCCCAATCGAACTGACGGTCTAGGGTCACCAATTGATGCGGGAAATACAGTTGAATCTGGCCGTGACGCAATTCGTCGAGCATACCGAACGTCGCCATGTTGCGCATCGAAGGCGACTTCGAGAACCGCGTCATTCGTGCATCGGACTGGCAGGCGGCATATTCCGACAAAGCGATCGCGCCGTAATGCATCTTCAGGAGGCTGAGATAGGCCGGATCGGCCTGCTCATAGTAGTTCGACCGTGACAGCGCTGCCTTAACGGAATAGGCGCCCGCGTCTTTCTCGCGCTGCACACTGACATATTCGCGGTAGGAGACTTTGTAGGGCTCGTCGAAGGTTTCCCACTCCGAGATCGGAATATCATAGGGATCGCTCTGATCCGGCGGAAAAAGCTCTTCTTCGGCGATATATTTGGGGGTCCAGTTGTTCGAACGCGCGATGTCGTACCACGCGGACCGATCAAGCAACGCCATTCTACACCTCTTTCCCAGATCTTCTCGAGCACCGCTTAGCGCGCCGTAGCTGCAAGATCTGTAATTACCGAAATTCCCCGGATGGCCGCTTCACAAGAACTTGAAAACGCTATCACTCGGGGACAAGGGATGTCCAGATTCTTCGGCTTGCGCACTTGACTCCGCCATTAGTCTAAGGCGCTGCCCTCTCACCAACGACGGCGAGGGGCGCCCGGTACTGGGGATTGGCATAGTAGGGTTTGTGGGCTGTCTCCATTAGAGGCAGCATGGAGCGGCGCCGTCCGCATCATGTTCCACTAAAGACGCTGAGAACGCGGCCGTAGAATCCGATTGAGCGCAAATGCCTTC
>CAYPSQ010000137.1:0-3748 GCA_964413115.1 uncultured Rhizobiaceae bacterium
CGCTAAAGGCGCTGCCCCTTGTCTTTTCATTTATGGCGGGGCGAAATCATGCGCGCAGTAGATCAATGGCGGCCAAAGCCAGAGAGAAGGCTAACGAGGCGGGTATTGTAGCTCGCCCTCATCGTCACCCTAGCGATAACCTTAAGCGCATGCGGGAGCGCGGTCTTTGAGACCGGCAGTTGTCCTACATGGCCGGAGGCGGGTTCGGTAGTGGCAGAGGAAGTCGAGCGGGGGATGATGCCTGCGTATCAATTTCCAGCATATTGGGAGTAGATGGGGCGCGTGGACAAGCTGGGTGATCAGCTTTTAGCGTGTTGACGCTACGCTAAAGGTATCAACCGAGTGACCTCTATTGTCTCCCGGTTAATTAATTTGGAAACTCGGGGCAACAAGTTATCTTTCCAGTGGTCACTTTCATATACAGCCTCATAAAGTGATTTGCGTTGCTCCTCGCTCTCAAACTCCCTTAGCCACACGTATTTGCTATCGTCGTCTTCGCCTCTGTACCGACCAAGGATGCTCATCCCTTTAGAGGTTTGAAACGGTACAATCTCTTCCTCCATTAAGGACACCCAATCGTTCATTTTCCCTGGGAAAATTTCATACTGACGTAGTTCTATAAAGCTCATTAGCTGTTTCCCTAAGCGACCAACAATATTTTAACATGCTGAGTAGCATACCTCGTGTTTACCACATACTCGAAGTGACCACCGACCTTATCTGGATAAGCTGCGTTATCGGCATCTAGCATGTTAAGCCAATGAACCGAGCTCTACGGCAGCGATAAATGAGCTGAGTTTGTTGCCGTCGAGCTTATCGTCGGTGCGGACGCCACTGCAGACGTCGACGCCAAACGGTTTGACCGTGTTTATGGCCTCGGTCACATTTTCTGCGCACAAGCCGCCGGCAAGGAAGACCGGGATATCGAGTGCCTCGACAATAGCGCGGCTCAAGCACCAGCTATGCACCCGTCCGGTGCCGCCGAGTTCCTTGATGGCACGCGTCGGGTCGCCGGAATCGAGCAACACCGCTGAGACTTCGCCGGCCACGGCGCGCGCATCGGCAATCGATTCTTCGTTCCGTACATGGATTACCTGTACCAACGCCACTCCTGGCATGGCGGCGCGCAATTGAGCATATTCGCTCGGTGGCAAGGCATCGACGATTTGAATCGTATTCACGCCGAAGCGGCTTTGCTGGGCGATGATTTCATCAGCGCTAAGCGCGCTGGTGAGCAGAAAAGTGCCGAGGGGCGGCGGCGCGACCCTGGCGATACTCTTAATCAAAGCCTCATCAATAATGCCCGGTCCGCTCGGCATTTGGGACACTAGGCCAAGTGCATCGGCGCCGTAGGAAATTGCAAGGTGCGACTCCTCAAGGCTTGAGATGCAGCAAATTTTCACCCGCGTGCGCTTCATGACCAATATCATGGCATAGTTCCGCATCATCAACGTATAGATAATTGAGGCTTTATAGGGCGATTGTTGAGGTGCGCGAAATTTGTTAATCACAATTTTGTGAAAATGAAATAACGTGCGATCGGAGGAGTTATATGAACGTTTGTGTCGTATCAGAATTCACCTGCACCTTTGATGACTTTCAAGCCATGGTCGAGGGCTCGAAAGGACAAGCTGGTCCATGGTTCCGTGGCTACGAATTAGCTAAGGTCAATGATCACAAATCCGTATTGCTATTGGACGTTACGGATATAGGTGAGTTGGCAGCCTTCATGTCCACGCCGGAGATGAAGCAGTGGGATAAAGACAACGGCTGTGTCGATATCGTTTACACGATGGAAAGCGTGAGCTGATTATCTCTTTTCGTGGGCGAAATCACTCGCCTTGATAATAAGCTGCGTGATCAGCTTCTAGAATATTGAGGCAATGGAGCGCCAAAATAGTGCCAATTAAATAGGGACGGCCGACATGATGCCGACCGCCCTCATTTGAAAAAATGGATGCCAATCAATTTGGCGAGAGGACCGTATCGATTACGTGAATGACACCATTGGAAGTCTCGATGTCGGCCGAGACAACTTTTGCTGCATTAACCATCACGCCGTTAGTCGCGTTCACCGATACCTTGCTTCCCTGGACCGTCTGAACCATTGCGATTTTGCCTGCAATGTCCGCAGACATAGTCTTGCCCGAAACCACATGATAGGTGAGGACCGAAATGAGCTGGTCCTTGTTTTCCGGCTTCAGCAAACTTTCCACTGTGCCAGCGGGAAGTTTTGCGAATGCCGCATCGGTTGGCGCAAAAACAGTAAACGGACCATCGGATTTTAAGGTCTCGACGAGGCCGGCAGCCTGCACTGCTGTAACCAGTGTGTTGAATTGACCCGCCGAAACGGCCGTGTCCACAATATCAGCAGCCTTTGCTGTGACTGCACCAAATAACAAGGGAATGGCGGCGAGAGTAGCGATTAGGGATACGCGAAGTGACGTCAAAGTAGATCTCCTTCATTTGCGGGTGTGTTGCTCTACTGCTGACTTCTACGCTTCGGCTCTGACTTTGGATTACCTGAATTTCTTGCCCCCCTCCAGTCTTCGATGCGGCACGACTAGGCGCTACTGGGCGCGACTGTATCAATCTTAACCCTGTGATTTAGCGCCATTTACGTGCTGCGCGGGTCTTTATGACCAAGCCATTTGGCCACGCCATCGAGCCCAGCGCCGTTGTTGTAGAGCCACGATGCGCATGTGTGGCGAAGGTCAAGGATGCAATCGCGCGGCGGCATTAAGAAACCTACCGATAACCAGCAAACGCTTATCCTTATCTTGGCGAGCCAAGGACGATATCGAATGTGGCCAGGGCGGAATGAGGTTCAAGTTCAGGCGACAGCGGTTGCAGCGGAACCACGAGGAGGGCGCGCTCGGAAGGGTCGGAAATCCCGTTCAGCAGGGCATCGTGCGCATTCAATGGATTGCCGGCAAAATACATTTGCGTGACAAATCGCGGATAGCGCGGGTCGGAGATCATAAAATGGATATGCGGTGGCCGTGTCCAAGTAGTGGACGCCGGATAGGGAGCCGGCTCGATTGTGCGGAAGTGATAGGCGCCGTCGGAATTGGTAATATCATGGCCGTAGCCCTGAAAGTTCGGATCAAGGAGAGCATCGCGCCGATCCCGCGGGTGGTCGTAACGTCCAAAGCTGTTCGCTTGCCAAATCTCGACTCGTGCCTCCTTAACCAATTCGCCGACACTATCAAATACCCGTCCGACAACATGAAGCAACCGCCCTCGTGCCCGGCCAGTTTTTCCCTGAACGTTGATTAGATCATTGTCTTGATCAAGTGGCTTGGCCGGGGGGTAGAACGGCCCCATGCCCTGTCTTGGCGTTGCAACGAGAGCACCCGCAAAGGCGTCCTGCAGCGGCCTCGAAGCGGCGAGTCCGGCGACAGCCAATGCGGTGCCGAGAACGTGGCGCCGGGATAGTTTGGCGGAATTGAGTTTCATCGGACCAGGCTCCTTGGTGCTAAAAATATAGTTCTCTCTCGTGGAAATGCCAGGTGTTCGGCATGCGAATCCATCAATTCTACCCTGTGTGATTGTTGCGGATCGTCGTAGCGCGGGCCTCCATTTTGGCCCCCTCGGTACCGTGGCCAGTCTCGCGCAGGAGAGTGGCGTAAATCTCCATTTAACCGAACTTTAGGCAGTAAAAAGTGATGGCGTGACACATAGGGACGGTTGGGACACCAATTCTATATTGCTCTACTTTTTCTAGTTGCCCGTAACGCGCGCGCAC
>CAYPSQ010000138.1:0-2236 GCA_964413115.1 uncultured Rhizobiaceae bacterium
TTCCGCACCAGAATGTGTGCTCAGTTTGCATCGTTGGGATGGATGGAGCTTAGAGTCCTTTTAGGCAAGTAGCTGTTAAAGCAATGTGACGCCACCAAAGGCGATTAAGACTTCGAAAAATCTGTCGTGGAAAGTAGCTGTGAAGTGTTTGCCAGGTCAGCGCGCTTGGCGCCGTCATGCTGACGATAATTACCAACAGAAGACCAAAGCTAAAGGTAGAGCGCCGAACCCCGCATGGCTGTTCGTCCGAACCCTGTCTTGCAGGTTGTAAATGGCATCGGTTACGACCGCAGGTAAGGCGAAGAGCGTATAGAAAATGGTCTTGCGCCCGTCCAAATCCTACCAGAAGGTGAAGGCTCGTGTCAGGCTGGTAATAAGTGCCGATAGCGAAATGACGGGCGCGAGTCCCTCCACGCCGATTAGTACACGAGGACTAACGATATGAGTAGCCCGGTGCCATAGCCTGCTACGCTAGCCACGGTCTGGGTAACTAAGGTGAATTTAGCAACACTCAGCAGCTGTTCGAGGGAGAAGTTGCTGATTATTGGCGTGCCGAGGGACGATGTCTAAACGACACCTTTATCCTTTAGCGTTTGGATTTTCTTAGCACTTATATTCAGCAACCGTCCGAACACATCTTCATTATCCATTCCCAGAGTTGGGGCGCCGCGCATTTGCGGTAGCGGGCCGCTTGAAAATTTGATTGGAAAGCCGACCGTAATGCCATCTTCGACTGGTTCGTCGACCAGGCTGTGGCGCATCGGCTGCAAGGTGCCGCGGTCTCGGAAATGCGGGTCGGCCAGCACCTTGTCCAGGGTGCGGACTGGTGCTACGGGAACGTCACGATCCTTGAGCCGTGCTAGGATCTCGTCGCAGTTAAAGCGAGCGAAGCGATCCTGCAGCTCGACACGTAGCACCTTTAGGTTCTCCGCCCGCTTGACTGCATCGATAAATCGTTCATCTGTGGCTAGTTCTGGGGCTTTTAGTGCTTCGCACAAAGCGACGTAGCGATGGTCATGTCCGACCGTGATGATTACGTCGGCATCCTTTACATGGTAGAGACCTGTCGGACCGGTGCGGGCATTATTGCCGGCGCGTGGTGGATGGCCGTCGGCGAGGAATTCCTCCAGCGGTTCCATGAACATGAGGCTCGCTAGCGTGTCCATCATCGAAGCGTCGAGATACTGACCTTCGCCTGTCTGTTCTTTGTGGCGCAGGGCGGCCAGGATAGAAAAGGCGGAGTAGAGCGGCGTGACGAGATCGCTAACATAGATACCGACCCGCGTCGGCGGCCCTTCTGGATGTCCATTGATGTCCATCAGGCCGGCCATCGCTTGGATTTGATGGTCATGCGCCGGATTGTCTGCGTGTGGGCCGTCCTGGCCGTAACCGGAAATTGAGCAGTAAATGATTTTAGGATTGACCGCTGCCACGTCCTTGTATCCTAGGCCGAGTCGCTTCATCGAACCCGGTGCCAAATTTTCTATTACAACGTCAGACTGTTTGGCCAATTGGAGAAACAGACTGCGCCCCTCCGGATCTTTTAGGTTTAGCGTGACACTCTTTACACCCTGTGTGCGTTTTAGGAATTTGGTTGGGATGTCCTGGTCTG
Organism: uncultured Rhizobiaceae bacterium; assembly: GCA_964413115.1. Taxonomy (GTDB): domain Bacteria; phylum Pseudomonadota; class Alphaproteobacteria; order UBA828; family UBA828; genus PTKB01. The sequence goes on from CAYPSQ010000138.1 coordinate 1,613, forward strand.
TTTGTTTTGTTGGATTGACGCCTTCTGGTCCAGCGAAAGGCCCTAAGGCGCGCACGGGGTCGCCGCCTTTCGGTATTTCGACCTTGATTACGTCTGCCCCAAAACGGGCCAATGTCATACTGAGAAAAGGACCTGCGAGAAAAACGGTGACAGCGAGAATGCGGACATCTTGTAGGGGCTGCACGATTGATACTCCTTACTCGTTGTAGACATCACGGTAGCACCCGCGAGATAGGGAGCAAATTGTCCGCCGTCCGATGTCGCGACAGGGTGCAAAACAATTAGGGAGACACAAAATGTCGTCGCCGCAAGATATAGCGTCGGTCAATAGTGAGATGATGGATTCAATCGCCCGCTCGACAGAGATGGACTGGATCGAGACCGAGGCCGGAGAGGCCTATTCAAAGGTTCTTTGGATTGGCCCAGAGAGCGGGCGCTGGGCAGTTCTTTTAAAATGGATGAAAGGTTATGTGGCACCGCCCCATAAGCACCTATCGGCGGCACAAGTCTTGATCCTGGAGGGTAAATTGCATGTACGCGATGGCGTGTTGGAAGCTGGCGATTACATTTATGAACCGAACGGTATGGTGCATGGCGCGACTGCGGCGCTAGAAGACACGGAGT
>CAYPSQ010000138.1:2336-3740 GCA_964413115.1 uncultured Rhizobiaceae bacterium
TATGAACCGAACGGTATGGTGCATGGCGCGACTGCGGCGCTAGAAGACACGGAGTGTCTTTTCATCAGTGATGGGTCGGCGCTATTTTATTCAACGATGAGGCCTTCACTGGCTAATGTGGATGGGAGCAGCTTCAGAAGCTCTGCGATCAGGCGGCAGCCGACAGTTAATCTTTCATCTCGCGCGGTTGCGACAGCACTCGAACAGCAATTCCACCAATTAGGATCACGCCGCCAAGCAGGGCGAAAGCGGTGCCCCAACTCTCTGGGCTTTGTCCGCCACCTGTGACATCAAGGATGTAGCCAAGCAGGACTGGGCCAAGCAAACCGCCGGCCGCTGACGCAGTGCCGAAGGCCGCGACCGTATTGCCGCGCTGTGCTGGATCGGCGGTATTTACCGCGCCACCATTCAGGGTACCCGAATCGACCAGCACCAGTAGATTGTGGCAGATCAAAATTGCAACGAAGATCCAGATTGGCCAGGCGACCGAGTAGCCTAGCATCAACGCAAATCCCCCTGACAGGATCATCGCGAGATAGGAGGTCCGCGCGTATCCAATACGGTGGCCGAATTCCGCGCCGATGAAGCTGCTCGGTACACCGATCAGGATCAAAACCATGGCTGCTAGCGCGGCATTGAAGGTCACGGGAATGTCGGGCTGAGTGATGGCAGCCCAGGTTAGGAACGTTACGGTCCAGGACCTTATGCCCTGTAGCTCGAAATTGTGCGCAAAGGAGCCGATGATGTAGCCGATTGAGGCTCGGTTGCGAAACACGGGCCGGAAGTCCGGCATTAATGTGTGTGAACCACCCACGTTATCGACTGAAACGGGTGGTAGATACCAGAACAAAAGCGCCGCGGCGAAGACATTGCTAATTGCGGGGATGACGAAGGCCCATTGCCAGCCATATGCCACGGCGATCTCGGCCGCGATCCAAACGGATAGCCCCGACCCAATTGCAAAACTGGAAACATAGATTGCTGCGGCACGGCCCTTTCCGTCACCCGGAATTCGGTCGCTCATAGCCTTGATGCCTGGCATGTAGGTCCAAGCGAAACCAAGACCCTGAATGCCGCGAAAGAAGAGCGCACTCCAAAACCCGTCGGCCAGTCCCATGCCGCCATACCCAGCCACGTTCAGCAAGGCGCCGATGATCAGCAGTCGCCGAGCATCCATGCGGTCGGTGATACCAACATAAGCCACGCCGAAAAGGTAGGTTAGATAGTTCATTCCAGCGAGCCAGCCGGCTTCCGTATAGTTCAGCGACCATAGCTTTGTAAAAAGCGGTAGCATCGCTGGAACTGAATGCATGCCCAGCAAGCTAAGCCACAGAAAGGCACACATTAGAATGACAAGACGGTTGAAGGACATGGGGAGTGGCACTAAAGCGACATTAAGATGAG
>CAYPSQ010000139.1:0-3719 GCA_964413115.1 uncultured Rhizobiaceae bacterium
TCATGGCCGTGACTGATAATTGGTGGACTTTTGACGCTACTATGACAGATGGCGATTGGGCGCTGATCGGAACCATCGTCATTGGCGCGATTTTTCTTGTACTTACGTTCGAGATCATTCGGATCGCGGGACCCGTTTTTTTGTCAACCTATGGCTATTTTGGGACACTGATGGGACTTGGCTGGGCCGCGCTTTATTTTGGCGAGGTGCCGAACCCCTGGATTGGAGCCGCTATTGCCCTCCTCTTCTTAGGCCTATTTCTGGTCAACCGCTCCTCGAAGCGATCATCGGTTTAAGGAGAACTCTAGCTATCCCATTGGATTATAGAAAACGTGATTTCGATCCACGCGGATGGTTCACAACTATCCACTCGCGACGGCCCTACAGCAACCGAGTGCTAATCCGTGGCGCCCCCGGTGGTGTGGTCCTTACCATGTGACGCGCTAAAGTCCAGAAATCGACGCTTATAGCGCGCGCAGTCCCTGTCCTGTAGCTCTATACCATCATCTTCGAGCGGTTTGGATCACCCTCGTTCCAAAATGAGTGCGGTTACGCCTGTGCCTTCGGGATCGACAGTATAAGCCACGGTACGATAGGAAATAGCTCTGTATCCACAAATTGGCGCAAAGGAGGCATAGATGCATTAGGTCTTACTTAACGCCACAACTGCGCCCGCGTCCTGTCGGCACGCGTTGCAATTCTGTCAACGATATTGGCTCAGCTGCCTCTGGAACCATCCACCGCTGCACCAAACGGTCGGCCAGCCGCCTTTCCGCGGCCGATTTAGAACCATACTAGCGACCACGACTTTCCCTGCGGGTGGTTTGCCTCGTGCTTCTACATACATCTTCATGAAAAAATCCACAGGCGATCGCGGGTCACAGGTCTGCTTCCCAGCGCATAGTACCGTCGTGTAGCACAGAGAGAATTTTGACACCAAGCTCGCACCGTCGTCTAAAGCAGATAAATCTGCGAGCGGTATACGTGCGCGCCGGTCATCGATAGGCTGGTGACAGCAGTTACGATATTGTCGTGTATCAATTTTCGAACATCAGCCAAGGGAGAACATCAAATGAGATTTATTTGGGCTGCTTTAATACTTACATTTACGGTCGGATTTGCGTCCCCAAGTTTTGCCTTTGACTTGCTCGATGCCATTGAAGAGAAAGCGGACGAGTTGGGAGAGAAGGCGGACGAGTTGCTACCGGACACTGAGGTATTGGAAGAACGGGCTAACGAAGTAATGGAGCGGGCCGCAGCAGAAGTAGAGGCAGTGCAAGCAGAAGCCGAGGCCAAGGCCCAAACCTTGGCAAAATTAGAGGCAGAGTTCGAGAACATGATGGGCGAGAACAGATCGCGTGTTTATGAAGCTTTAATTCTCCCTTTAGACCCAGAAAATCACTGTGAAGTCGCCAAGGCGGTTCTCGCAATGCAGGCTTCAGTGATGTTTTTTACTGTTAAGCAGATAAATCTCGGTGAGTTTTCTTATTCCGAACAAGATTCTCTAAAGGATACTTTTAAAGAAGGCATCGAAAAAATAAGAGGCTTTGCAACTCTCAAAATGGCGGTCTGTGATAATTACTATTAATCCTCTCCGCGCTTAGCCTTAATCGCAAAGATCCGTTTGCCCTCGCGCCATCGGCCCAAAGCATACACTACGTTGATTTGATGACCGCATCAGTCAATAAAGGCCTAGCTGATATGAAGTTCGCTGCCTAGCCATGCCCAAGCGGCTAGCAGATCATCAAGATCGTTCCAAGCTGCTCTACCACTGGGGTCGCCATAAATAGTGGTCAGATTGTCGACCATGACTCTTCCCATCGCGACCGTGGCCCAGCACCTCGACTTCTAAGCGGTTATCCTGTACATCGACACCCGCCGTCAGGGCAACCACAATGGCGGGAACCTGCTCAGCGCAGGTTCCCGTCAGTTCTCTATTGCATAATCGTCTATCCGCTCGCCGGCATCCTCCTAAGACTAGGCCAGAAAGTGTTCGTCCAGACGCGAAGCAGAGAAGCCAATGCAGTTTGAACCTTTGACATTTAAGGACGTGAGAGTGCGGCCAATCGTGCTCAAGCTGAAACGACCGGTTGTTGCACGCATCGCCACCATCACCGACTGGCCGCTCATACTAATCGACCTTTACACTGAAGAAGGTGTTGTAGGGCGCAGCTACCTGGAGCCCTATGTTATCAAATCCATGCGCTATCTGGTCCCGGCTTTGCAGGACCTTGCCGACCTGCTTAAAGGCCGCAATGTAGCACCTATTGAGATCTTTGACGCAGCACGCAAGTCGCTACACTTTGTCGGCTATCAGGGCTTATCGATGATCGCCGTCTCCGGACTGGACATGGCAGCCTGGGACGCGTTGGCCAAGGCCGCGGGCATGCCACTGTGCGTTTTGCTCGGGGGGTCCGTCGGACCTGTGAAGTCCTACAACAGCAACGGCCTATGGCTCAAAGGACCGGAGGAGGTTGCCGAGGAGGCCGTTCAGCTCCGCGACGAGGGAGGGTTCTTAGGTCTCAAGCTTCGGCTGGGCCGGGAACGGGTTGAGGAAGATGTGGCAACTATAGAGGCGGTGCGGCGCCTAGTGGGTAACGACGTGCAGTTGATGGTCGATTATAATCAAGGCCTTACTCTTGCGGATGCCTTGCAGCGGTGCCACATGATTGACAGCCTCGGCCTTGCATGGATCGAAGAACCGATTGTTTATGACAATCTCGACGGATACACACAGCTGGCCGCCAAGTTAAAGACGCCGATCCAAATCGGCGAGAACTTCTACGGCCCCCGCGACCTCCACATGGCACTGCAGAAAAAGGCCTGTGACTTCGTGATGCCCGACTTCATGCGAATCGGTGGAGTCACCGGCTGGCTGAAATCTGCAGCCATCGCTGGCGCGGCTGGAGTTCCTATGTCCACGCATCTATATCCCGAAATCGCCGCTCATGTCATGCGGGTTACCGAAACCGCGCATTGGCTCGAATGGCAGGATTGGGTAAATCCGGTCTTGCAGAAACCCTACGCGGTCAGGGACGGCTTGCTTCGCATTCCCAACGTTCCCGGAGTAGGACTTGAGTGGAACGAAGATGTAGTCGCGGCCAATTTAGCCGATGTTTAAGAGTAGGCGCACATACGCTGCCCGCAGTATAGAATGAGGGTCTAGGCCGCGAAGGAATATGTGCTCAAGCGCATTCTCAGCGCCTTTAGCAACCTCAGCTATTTCGGCTCCAGGAAAGTTTCGCGCAGGCGCTTCAGGCGGCTGCTATCAAGGCATGGAGACAACCGACAAACCCTTACTATGCTATCCCCTATTCTTCCGGGCGCCCTCCCCCATTTTTGGCATGTGGCAAAACATTACGGATCGAAACGAAACGCCAACATAAATTCTATCGCTGCGAGGACGATGCGATCGCGCGTGACCTGTGGATGATCGGCCAGGAAGGACCCATTCAACTTTCAACGCGACACAGCGTTCCAATTGGCGTTACGATTAACAATGCGCCGTATAGCCGCCACACTCGCCATCATCGCGATAGTATTTAGCACTGGGTGTACCTCAGAGAGCGACGCCGAATTAGTAAAACAGTTTCGTGAGGATGCTGATCTGGGGTATCCAAAGGCCCAATTCAATCTGGGCGTGATGTATGCCAACGGCCGAGGTGGCCTCAAGAACGACGTCGAAGCAGTAAAATGGTACCGTAAGGCTGCTGAGCAGG
>CAYPSQ010000140.1:0-3684 GCA_964413115.1 uncultured Rhizobiaceae bacterium
ATTTAACGCCGATGATCAACCTCCGAATGGCAAGTTTACCGCCGTTTACCAGTCTGAAACACGGTTCAATTTGACCAATCGAGGCAAAGCGCATGTCGTAAGATGATTTTAATTGAATCTTTTCCCGCAGATAGGCGGCCCGCAACGCCCGCGCTTTCGCCAGGCGCGCGCTTTGCAAGTCTTGTTTGGCCTTTCGAATTTGCGATTCAAGTTTAGAACCCCGTTTTACCGCCCGAGCAATTTGGCTATCCGATTTTCTCTTTATCGACTGGCGGCCTGCCTTGAGCTCACCTTGCAAGGCCAACTCGGCCGCTTTACGGGCTGCTAGGGTATTCATGTAGGATTTTTGATCGGTATGAAATTTTCGGTCAGCTGTCGCCTGAGCAGCGGCAAATTCATTCTTCTTTTTTTCAAGCTGCCGTGCCAGAACTCCTTTATTTTCTCGTAACTCGGTGAGCCGAGCGTTATCGGTTTTAGTGGCTACAGTATCAGCCGCCCTTTGTTTCGCTAGCAGAATTTTGCGAGCCCTGATGTCCGCTACTAGTTCCGACCGTAGTTTTTCGAGTTCGGAGGTTAGGACCAGGCGGTGACTTTCACTCTCCCTTACCGCCACCTCCGCCGCTTTGAAATTGCCTTGTGCTTTGACCCGAGCGGCGGGAGCTTTACGTAAACTCTCCTGACGGAATTGTTCGATCTCTTTTTGTGCTGCCTTTTGCCGCATGTCGTCACGCACTTTTACATAGGCGACTAAAGACTTGACCACCTTGGGGTCGAGCAACCGAACGCGAGCACCCTTCATGCGGACAATATTATTGCGACGGCCCTTTTCGTATACATGGCCGGCGAGTGTTCCCCGTTTGCCAAACCGCTCTTCAAAGTCAGTCGGTAGCGACTTAGGGAATTTTTTTCCGCAGGCCTGTGCAATAAGTTCGGCAGCAGTATCGCTTGAAACGCCCTTCATGTTTTCAAGGATACACTCGTCGAAATTCTTGGGGCCGAACATGCTAGCTTCAGCAGTCGTTGCAAGTTGCGACCACATCAATGCCAGCACACCGAAGGTCATGAAGAAGCCCAAACCCTTGCCATTCATGATCAAATTCCTAATTCAATACAACAAAGAAACACACAATTTTTATCTGACCTTGAACAATCAAACAATGACAGCGAATTGTTAGAAATTTTAAACCTTCTGTATTGGGGTAATGGGGGTGGTTCATACAATTGATATAGCGGTGCGTGAACAAATCAGGCACAATTAGGTGAATACTAGCTGGAGCTTCAAAATGGATGGAAACGCACCCATACGCCAGCCCGCTCGGCCCGGTGCTCCGGTGGTCGACCCGGCAGCGTGGTACACCGAAGACATGCTCGCGCGTTCCGATGAATGGATTTACCGCCTATCAGATGCGGAAATTGGCGATCTTTTAACAGCGGTGGAGGCGCTAGAATCCGCTGGCATTGATATCAAAGACATCACTCGCGATACATTTTTATTACCTGTCCTTGGCCCAACACTCGACGCCATTTATGGCGAACTTACCGAAGGCCGCGGCTTCATTCTGATCCGGGGGCTGCCTGTCGGCGAGATTTCGCGCTGGCAAGCAGGCGCCGCATTTTACTGCATGGGTACATATCTCGGTCGGGCGTTATCGCAAAATCCGATGGGCCATGTGCTTGGCCACGTCAAGGACATGGGAAAGAGCTACGACGACCCCATGGCTCGCGGCTACCAGACGGCAGCGCGAATGAATTTTCACTCCGACCAATGCGATTATGTCGGCCTGATGTGTTTGCAACCCGCCAAGTCGGGTGGCGCCAGTCTCATCGTAAGTTCAATGACCGTCTATAATGAGATGGTCCGGCGGCGCCCAGACCTGGCACAAGCCTTATGCAAGGAGTTCTACTTCACCAAACATGGAGAAGTGGCAAGCGGCGAGGATCCTTGGTACCGCATGCCCATTTGTGCATTTCAAAATGGGTATCTCTCAATTCGCGGCGCAGGCGCCCACGTAAAAAAAGCACAGATTTTAACTGGCGTTCCAAAATTTACCCAGACCGACATAGATGCCCTCGAATATTTTCAGGAACTCGCCGATGAACTGGTGATGCCCATGGAGTTTGAGCCAGGAGACATCCAATTCCTGCATAATCATGTGATGCTTCACACGCGAACGGCATTTGAGGATTATCTCGAACCCGAGCGTAAGCGCCACCTAATGCGGCTATGGCTCACAGACCCTACGGGTCGCCCGACCCCGCCCGGCTACCGGGAGAATATCAGTGGCATAGAGGTGGACGGCACCATTTATACCGCGCCACTGGATATGACTGAAGCGGAGTAAACGTTTAGCAGCGAGCTTTTTCGCCCGCACCGACACCAGACACGCTCAAGCCGCGCCGGTGTTGTCTACAGGAGTGCTATGGCCGACGACCAAACTCAACAAACTGTCAGGAGCGAACAAGCCGCCCACTTCATCGCAAATTTTGAATTGAAGACTGCGCCTGAGGCGCTCATGGATATCGCTGAGACAGCCTTTATTGACACCATTGGCGTCATGTTGGCAGGCAGTTGTGAGCCCGTATCACGCCTTACGACCGAGATGGCGGCAGCCGATGAAGCCGCTCCGGTATCGGCAATCGCCGGCAGTAAAGTCCGTACTTCTGTGCAAAATGCTGCACTGGCTAATGGTGCAGCAACTCAGGCCCTTGATTTCGACCTATCCTTCATTAGCGGGCAATCGGCGGCGGCCGTAATTCCCGGGCTTCTTCCGCTGGCAGAATCACTAGGGAGCAATGGCAGGGAATTGATCGCTGCATACATCGTCGGCTGCGAAGTGTGCGGACGAATTGTCCGTTCTTTCCCAGGTCTCTCCAGCCAAGGGGGCTGGCACGGTGCCGGTGTCGCAGGACCCATTGCCGCCGCCGCGGCCTGTGCACGGTTAATGGGTGCGGAGACAAAGACATTGTCTGCCATAATTGGCATCGCCGGCTCCACCGCCGCCGGTCTCGGTGCCAATTTCGGTACCATGACAAAACCGTTCCACGCTGGTCTGGCGGCACGAAGCGGTATCACCGCGGCATTTCTAGGTAGTCGGGGATTTACTTCAAGCACCATAGCACTGGAAGGCCATCAGGGTTTCTTCGAATCCTATGCGCGTGGGCTCGAATGGAATACAGGCGTTTTCGATAGTCTTGGGGAAAAATACGATTTGCTTGACCCGGGATACAAGATCAAACCATTCGCCTGCGGCGGGTTACTCCACACCGCAATCGAAGCAGCGCTAAATTTGCGAGATGCGGCGCTGCCACGGCTCGACCAGATAACTGCAATCAAAATCGGGGCGGGAAAGCATGCCGCTAATCGGGTAATCGATGACTACCCATGGTCGGAGGACAGCTCTCGATTTAGCCTAAAATATTTGATCCCCTATGCGTTAATTCATGGAGCACCAAATGTGGACACGTTCAACGATAGTGCCATTGACGACCACGCGGTTCGGGCCTTTACCGCCCGCGTATCGTCTTCGGTCGATCCTGAATTCGCCGATATCCAAGGCTCCGGCTATAGCCCGAGTAGAGTGCGTATCGAATTTGAGGGTGGCGACCAGCTGGAAGAGGTAGTGCATGAGGCACGCGGTTCTAAAGACAACCCCATGAGCGCTATGGCCATCAAACAAAAATTCA
>CAYPSQ010000141.1:0-1105 GCA_964413115.1 uncultured Rhizobiaceae bacterium
AGGCCGCATAACGCGCAACCGAGGCAGGGGTATGGAGAAAATGGGCATGCAAATGGGTGATGTCGGGCGTTAGTTCATGTGCAAGCACCAGGGCTTGACCAAACCGACGGATCCGATTGCGTGTACGATCGCGGCGGAAATCAGCGTGCCAGCAACGCCACGCGTCGGCATAACCGGGGGCCCGTCTTAGCGCCCGCCAGGCACGCGCCACGCGAATCGGCTGCTGGTGTAGATATTCTGGAAGATAGTTCACCGGTGCGATGATTTCGCGATGCACTGGATGGCATTCGCGGTCGGTGGGATGACGGAGCGAATAGAGCTGTATATCAAGACCACGCTTCTCCAACGCCCTGATTTCCTGCGCAATAAAAGTCTCGGAGAGCCGCGGATATCCCTTGAGCACAAATGCCACAGCTCCACTCATGGTCGGTTATGTGCCTCGCTTAGACGGGCGGCATTAGGAGTATGGAATGGGAAGCATTTCATGAACGCACTGTTTACCGCAGTGGGCCGATACTCTAACTTAGGCTGTGGCGCTCTGGGGAGCAATTAGCGGGAGTCAGTCAGTCCGTATGGACAAGAACATCTACAAATTTATATTTAAACACACCAAGGGGCAGCAGATTTTTATCCTCTTGGTAACGGTAGTCTCTATGCCGTTTTACTACGCTTCGCTCGATATTCCCAAGCTGATCATTAATTCTGCCCTCCTGGCCGACGATCCGGCGATTCAGGGAGATGAGTTTCCGCGCCCACTAAAGATTCTCGGTATTGAAATCATGGACGTCGATCAGTTGACCCTGCTCGGCTCCTTGTGTGTCATTTTCCTCCTCCTGGTGCTCGTGAATGGTGGCTTCAAGATGTATATCAACATCTATAAGGGCCGCATGGGCGAGCGCATGCTGCGCCGCCTCCGTTATCTGCTCTATTCGCGCATCTTACGCTTTCCGTTGGCGCATTTCCGCAAAACTAGTCAGGGTGAGTTGATCCCAATGATTACCGCTGAGGTCGAACCGCTCGGCGGATTTATAGGCGATGCGTTCGCCGTGCCTGCGCTACAGGGCGGTCTGCTACTGACCGCAATTTTTTATATTTTCTCTCAGGA
>CAYPSQ010000141.1:1205-3679 GCA_964413115.1 uncultured Rhizobiaceae bacterium
TCGCCGCCTTGGAAGGCGCTGCTGACCTATTATCAAATTCAGGCTGATTCTCGCATCAAATACGACCAGGTGATTACCCAGTTCGAACCGCAAGGCCTAATGGACGAAGGCAAGCAATATTCGGATGCCGATGAGTTTGAGTCTTTCCATGGCGAGGTAGCGGCGTCTAATTTGAGCCTGCAGGACGAGGATCAGGTTACCATCGTCAACGGCGTTAATTTCAAGTTTGCCGTGTCCGATCATGTGGCAATCGTCGGCTCTTCGAGTAGCGGCAAGGAAGAACTGATGCTTATGCTTGCACGCTTGATCGAGCCTACTAGTGGCCGCCTGAATGCCGGTGGCAGTGAACTGAGCGAGATGCCGGAAGCGGTGACGGGCCGGCGCATCGGATTTGTAGGCCAAAATGCGTACATTTTCTCTTCCAGCCTGAAGGACAATTTGATCTACGGCCTCAAGCATCGCCCGCGTGACGACGACGATGACGTGCTAGCAGAAACGCCTCCGACGGACGAATTGTCTGAAGGGTCTGAACAGTTTGAAGCACCGGAATCCCCAGAGACGATAGAAACACAACAAACTTCAGAAATGCAGGCGGCGTCGGAGACGATAGATAAGCAAAAGAAGTTTAGGAAAAAGAAGAAGGGCGCTGGCGATGATGTGGATGCCGCGGGATCTCGCCGGAGTTGGCTGGCGGAAGCCGAGCGCGCTGGTAATTCGGCTTATGATATTTTTGATGATTGGATCGATTACGAATCGGCTGGCGTGGGCTCTTCAAGCGGTGTGGTTGCGGCCGCGCTGAAGTCGCTCGAAATAGCCGATATGGCCGATGATGTTTACCAATACGGCATGCGTGGCTCACTTGATCCGGCGGTGAGACGCGAGTCTGCCGCGCGCATTCTCAACGCCCGCCGCGCCCTTAGGGCGCGCCTGAAAGAACCGGCATATGCCGAACTGGTCGAGCCGTTTGACCGAGCGACTTATAATCTAAACGCGACTTTGGCCGAAAATCTGATCTTTGGAAATCCTGTGGGTGATATGTTCGATATCGAAAAGCTGGCTGAGAATTCTTACGTTTTGGGAGTTCTTAAAAAGGCTGATTTGATGGAGGACTTACTGTCTTGCGGTCACCAACTGACCGCCACCATGATCGAACTGTTCGCCGATTTGCCGCCGGATCATGAATTATTCCAGCGCTTCAGCTTTATCAACGCCGATGAATTGCCCGAATATCAGACTCTGGCCACTCATACCGACAAGGAAAAGCTAAACGAACTCGGAGATGAGGACCGGATACGCCTAATATCGCTACCATTTAAATTAATTCCGGCACGTCACCGTCTCGGGCTCATCGATGAGGCCATGCAAGCCAAGATCCTTGAGGCGCGCCGGATATTCCATGAGGATTTGCCGGAGAATCTAAAGAATTCGGTAGAAATGTTCGATGATGAAAAATACAACTCGGCGGCAACGCTCCAGGACAACATCCTGTTCGGCAAGGTGGCTTATGGTCAGGCCCAGGCGGCAGAGAAAATCGGTGAGCTCGTTTCCGAAGTCATTGACGTTGAAAAACTTCGTCCCACCGTGATGGAGGTCGGGCTAGATTATCAGGCGGGCATTGCTGGATCGCGTCTCTCTGCCGCCCAGCGCCAAAAACTCGCCATAGCCCGCGCGGTGATGAAACGCCCTGACGTCATTATCCTCTCCGAAGCCACCGTGATTCTCGAAACAGCTACGCAAGCACGTATTCTAGAGAATTTATTGAAAGAGTTCTCTGAACAGGGTGTTGTATGGTCGCTACACCGCGCCTCAGATGCCGAAAAATTCTCTCAAGTGTTGGTGATGAAGAACGGCCGCGTGGTGGAGAACGGCGATTACGCAACAGTTAACCAGGATGGCACCGCGTTTAGGGAATTAGTGGAAAACGAGTAGTTCGAGGCTAACAAAATAATTTTCACCCTTAGGCTCGTGCCGTCGTGGCCCAATATATAAGGATTGACCTGCGGCGATACCGCAAGGATTCAGGAGCAACCCATGGCCACGGATCTACAACAGGATGTCGATCTACTCAGAAACGTCCCACTGTTTCGCAATCTGGATGCCGCCAAACTCAAGCTACTCGCCTTTACCAGCGAACGCCTAACCTATGGCGTCGGCGACAGCCTCTTTTACCAGGGTGATTCGGGTGATTCCGCTTATGTAATTGTTGAGGGCGAAGCCGACATCATCATTGACACGCCGGGCGGCCCCATCACCGTGGCGACGGTCAAGCAGAACGATTGGGTGGGTGAGATCGCTATCCTTTGCGATGTGCCCCGCACTGCGACCATCACCGCGAAAAGCAAGCTCACGACACTGCGTATCTCGAAAGACGTATTTTTTCAGCTAATCTTGCAGTTTCCGCAAATGTCGGTCGAAGTCATGCGCGAGCTTGCCTTTCGTCTCGAGCGCACCAACCGTCAACTGCAGGAAACCGT
>CAYPSQ010000142.1:0-3598 GCA_964413115.1 uncultured Rhizobiaceae bacterium
CCCGCCCCCGTTTAGATGATTCCCATCGCCTCGTAGTGCGTGTATTAGCCCGTCGCGCAATTGCCTCCGCTATTTTTGCCGCGCGGGAATAAGATTCTCTGTTCAGGAGAAAACGAAAGTCTGTCTTGCCAAGCCCGCGGGATGTTCCAGCACTACCTGTACTCGCACTACCACCGGCGCCATCGTCATTCGCGGCACCGGTTGAAAAACCGACCAGCCCTCGGCTCCCTTTTCGCTTAGATGGGTTCTCCGAGCTAGTTAATTTTTGTTTATTAATCTCATCAGCGTTGCTCAACCAGTAAGCATCGAAAACTTCATCAAAACTCATCCAGATTTCCCGTTGGCCGCATCGGACTAACCTCAACACCAAACGAAGCAGAGCGGATTGCTCAAAGAAATTAAAAATGTGTGGTCACGTGGGTCACGTTAGATTGGTGATCTCGGGGCCGCAATGATGATGGCGGCTCCCAAAATGCAGACACAGGCACCAATAAAATCCCAACGGTCGGGTTGCATATCTTCGACGAGCCAGAGCCATGCAAGGGAACATGCGATATAGATGCCTCCGTATGCCGCGTACGTGCGTCCTGCAGCAGGACTATCGATCAGCGTCAGCAGGAATGCAAACAAGCCCAACGAGATAAGCCCGGGCAGAACCCACCAAATTGGTTTGCCAAGGCGAAGCCAGGTCCAGAACGCAAAGCATCCGGCGATCTCGGCGATAGCAGCCCCGATGTAGGCGATGACGGTTTGCATTCCCGTTTTCTCCTCGTTTGAGGATTATAGATGTATTCTTGAGCATTTACAGAATTCTCGGGCATTACGAACAGGTACTCACTGTGGACACATTTTCGCCATGAAATGACCCTCGGATTGCCCTCAGTTGGCCATTTGAAGGCCCTTTTTCCTATTTAGAATTCATCCTTGTCATTAATCACTTGATCCTCCTCCCCCTGGGAGGCAGGTGGTGGCAAGACTGAATTTCCCCACGATCAATTCTTGTCTCCACCTGTCTCCATCCTTTTCGACGTCAGCCGTATATATTTGAGAAGATAAATTTTCATGGTGTTTGAATCTTTAATCGCAGCCTCTATTTACACAGGCGCAATCATCTGCCTCCATCATGAGGGCTCCCAAAGACGACTGCTGATCGGAAATTTCAATCGCAAGTTCATACGACCGTTGCGAATTCCTATGAGCAAAAAGACAGCCGTTCTCTCTCAATAAACTCTTCAGCTCAAAACGATAATATCGACCCTGCTGGCCTACTTGGCGAGTGCATCTGGGCCAAGGATGATGGAGAGTGCTGATTGAGAGGACGGCACTCAGGAGAATACAAGTGTGGAACGAGAGGCGGTGCCAACAGTGCGTAACGGTTCGTCCTCACAATGTTCCCGGGAGATATTCCGCCGACACAACACCCTTCTTGCCTAACTCTTCTGTCCAGGCTTATCCTACCCTGGATCCGGCATCTGCTTGGGTCCAGCGCTGACCTTCGGCTATCTGGCGGCTCGTGCCGCGATTCTGCGCGGCAAATTGGGCAGCTGAGGCGCTCTTAACGCTCAACACGCCAATGGGAGATATCGATGGACTACAAATGGCTCGGCTCCACCGGAGTTAAGGTCTCGCAACTCTGCTACGGCACCATGTCGTTCGGCGGCGATGCCGACGAAGCGGAATCAGGGCGCATGTACGCCGCCTGCCGCGACGCCGGCATTAACTTTTTTGATTGCGCCGACGCCTATTCGCACGGCAAGGCCGAGGAGATCCTCGGCAAGTTAATAGCGCGCGAGCGCGACCAACTGGTGATCACGTCGAAGTGCTTCAACCCCATCACAGAAGACATCAACGACCGCGGTGCCAACCGCCGCCACATTCCGCGCGCCGTCGAGGCCAGTCTCAAGCGGCTCGGCACCGACCGCTTGGACGTTTTGTTCATGCACCGCTGGGATCCTGTAACACCCCTAGAGGAAACGCTGCGTGCGTTGGAGAACCTGGTGACGCAGGGCAAGGTGCTTTATCTCGGGGCCAGTAACTGGTCGGCCTGGCAAGTCGCCAAGGGGCTGGGTATCGCCGCCAAGAACGGCTGGCCGCGGCTCGACGTGATCCAACCCATGTACAGCTTGGTGAAACGCCAAGTGGAGGTGGAAATTCTGCCGCTGGCAGCAGAGGAGAACCTCGGCGTTATGACCTATAGCCCCGTCGGCGGCGGGCTTTTGAGCGGCAAGTACGGTCCCGACAAAAGCCCCAGCCAGAGCCGGCTGATATCCAACAAGGAATATACCGCGCGCTACGGCGAGGACTGGGTGCTCGAGACCGCCGGCAAGTTCACCGAATTGGCGGTAACCAAGGGCGTGCATCCGGTCTCACTGGCGGTCGCCTGGGCCGGCGCGCACCAGCACGTCACCTGCCCAATCATCGGCGCGCGCAATCTCGAACAACTGCAACCCTCGCTCGATTTTGGCGGCATTGAGATGACGCCCGACCTGTGGTGGGAGATCGCCGGCTTAGGACGCCCGCCGGCGCCGGCCACCGACCGGCTGGAAGAACAGAGGTAACTTCATGAACTACGCAAGTATCGACAACAGTGGCCTCTATCTGTCATCAGCGCCCATCGGACAGATTTCACCTTTGTTCATGTTAGAGGGCCTGGCCGCCGTCCACCGCTATAGCCTGCCCGGTCACCCAGCGACCGGCGTCGGATCCTAGAAATACGGCCATCGTAGCTATTTCTTCAGGTTTACCAAATCGGCCAGACGGGATGCTTGCGAGGATGCTGGTGTAGAGATCAGGGTTCATTTGCCGCGCTTCATCCCAAACGCCACCTTCAAAATAAATCGAACCTGGGCAAATAGCGTTGACCCGGATTCCCTTTGGTGCAAGAGATTTTGCCTGCGTGACCGTGTAGTGATTTACTGCCGCTTTGATAGCACCGTAAGGTGGCGTGCGGGTGCTCTCAGTGAGCGCGGAAATTGTGGAGATGTGAATGATCGCTCCGCCACCCGACTTCTCTAGCATTGGAGCAGCCTGCCAACTTCCTCGAAGAATTGCCATTAGGTCTACATCGATAGATTTTCGCCAACCGTCCTCATCGTCGGTCCGTCCAAAGCCGGAGGGATTATTAATCAAAACGTGAAGTTCGCCGAGTGCCGACATTGCGCGGTTAATATAAGTTTCGAGGGCGGCCGCGTCGGCTACGTCGCAGATCGCAGCATGGACAGTTCCTCCATGAGCCGAGAGCTTCTCCCGAGCCGTGTCAAGCGAACTTTGTGTCCTTCCGCAGATTGACACTTTCGCACCTTCCGCCGCGAAGCCATCTGCAATGGCGAAGCCAATACCACGTGATCCGCCGGTGACAATAACGCCTTTTCCATTCAGTCCTAATTTCATGTCTGATATTCCTTATTAGTAGCCTTCGTTAAAGCCGCGATACATGACCCAGCACCTCACCAAGTACGTGCCGACAGTAATGAAATCCTTATTGTTCACCTTGATCTCTCTAATAAGCAATTAGAAGAGTACCTCTGTATAATCCGCCCTCAAAATTCCCTCCCTATACAAGCGCCCCTTAATAATTCTAATCACATTTCACCTATGG
>CAYPSQ010000143.1:0-3577 GCA_964413115.1 uncultured Rhizobiaceae bacterium
TGATAGAGGCGTACCTCTTTTTTCTCGGCGTCCCAACTCGCCGCCGCCAAATACCAGTGACGCGCTAGCATCGGCTTTCCAAGAGAGACTGTCTCTGTTCGGCCCTTGCCGTTGCCCAGCATCAGGCCGAGCGAACCGTCTTCGGCTATTACCAGTGCGAACCCGCTCTGGTTGCGGGGCTTCCACTTCCCAACAATACCTTGCAGGCCTTTGTCCGGTGTGGTCGGCCAGATCATGGCTTGGACCGTAAAGCTCTCAAGATTCTCTAGCGTCGAATTGTTTTTGACAACGGCGTACGAGCCCATATGAATACGCTGTGGGCGTCCCTTGTAGCGCTTATTCGCCGGCGTTCGGATCAGCTTTTCTCTGAAATCGGGCCCGTCCGGTGAGCTATCGCCGCAGATCAATTTGACTATGTCGGCGCGGTAATTGCCAAGTTCGCAATTGACCATAAATTTGATTGTTTCGCCGGGACGTGCGCTAACGCGATCCGAATAGCCGGTGATCTTAAGCATCGATCCCTCCCCCAATTTTCTAAAACTTTGACGGTAATCTTACGCGCAGTAGGCGCGGCCCAAAACAGTTTTCCGCGAATGCCTCAACTTGCCTGGACAAACCGCTGCGCCAGCTTAGGATACCGCCGGAAACCAGTACACGCCGCAAGGGGCTTTTTGCCATGGCAGTAGATCCAAAATACCTTAGGCCCGATACGCTTAGCCTGCACGCCGGGCAACGGCCCGATCCGGTGACCGGTGCCCGCGCCGTACCGATTTATCAAACTACCTCATATGTCTTTGAAGACACCGAACACGCGGCGTCGCTGTTTAATCTGGAGCGTGCCGGCCATATCTATTCGCGTATCTCCAACCCAACGGTGGCGGTATTGGAGGAGCGTATCTCGGCGCTAGAAGGCGGTGTTGGCGCGGTGTGCACGGCGAGCGGGCAGGCAGCGCTGCACCTGGCTGTGGCGACGTTGATGGATGCCGGCTCACACATCGTTTCTTCGGCCTCGATCTATGGCGGCAGCCACAATCTGTTTGCCCATACTTTACCGCGCTTCGGTATTGAGACCAGTTTCGTCGATGCGCGAGACCCAAATGCTTTTGCTGCCGCCATCCGGCCCAACACGCGACTCATATTCGGCGAGACATTGGGCAATCCCGGCCTCGAAGTGATGGATATGCCGCGCATCGCCGAGATTGCTCATCAAAACGGTTTGCCACTGATGATTGATAATACCTTCGCGACACCATATCTCTTCCGGCCTTTCGAGCATGGCGCCGATATCATCATGCATTCGGCCACCAAATTCCTTGGCGGGCATGGCGTTGCCATAGGCGGCGTGATCGTCGATAGCGGTACCTTCGATTGGGAGGCGTCTGGCAACTTTCCTACCCTTACAGAGCCTTATGAGGGCTATCACGGTCTCGATTTTGCTGAGGAATTTGGTCCTGCCGCCTTCATTATGCGGGCTCGTGCCGAGGGCTTGCGGGATTTTGGCGCCTGTATGAGTCCGGGTAACGCCTTTTACATTCTGCAAGGGGTGGAAACACTCTCGATGCGTATGAAACGACATGTCGAGAATGCTCGGATTATCATCGCTTTTCTCGAGGGCCATGAAGCGGTGAATTGGGTGAGCTACCCCGAGTTGACCACCCATCCCGATCACAGATTAGCGGCGTTGATGTTACCGAACGGTTGCGGGTCTATATTTACTTTTGGCATCAAGGGCGGCCGGGAAGCCGGTCGGAAATTTATCGAGTCGGTCGAATTATTTTCCCATCTCGCTAATGTGGGTGATGCCAAGAGCCTGGTGATTCATCCGGCCAGCACTACCCATCAACAAATGGACGCTCAGGCGCTTGAATTGGCCGGCGTCGGGGAGGATATGGTGCGCCTCTCGATCGGCCTCGAGAACCCCGAAGACTTGACAGATGATCTGGCGCGCGCTCTCAAAGCGTCGCAGAGGGCCTGAGGGATGGAACTCCAAATCGACGGCGTGAACGTCTTTTGTGCGACAGGCGGCAAGGATTTCGACCCGGCATTGCCGACTACACTATTCATTCACGGCGCGTCATTTGATCGCACAGTGTGGAAATTGCAGGCGCGGTATTTTGCCTGGCATGGCAGCAATGTTCTCGCCGCCGATTTGCCTGGCCATGGCCGCTCCACGGGGGCGCCACTTAAAACCATTGAGGCGATGGCCGATTGGGTGACCCGGGTGCTGGATGCGGCCGGCGTCTGCAAGGCGGCGTTGGTCGGCCACAGCATGGGCGGGCAGGTGGCGCTCGATTGTGCGGGACGGCACGGTGCGCGGGTCCGAGCGTTGGCGATCTTGGGCGGCGCACTCGCCATACCGGTCAATTCAGCACTCCTTGACCCAGCGGCGGCGGACGATCATTTAGCCTTCGATTTGTTGAATGTATGGGGTTATGGCCGCCGCGCCCAATTGGGTGTGCATCGAATGCCGGGTCTGTGGATGATGCGCGGCGGTTTGCGTGTTATGGAGCGGGCCGCCAAGGGTGTGCTACATGCAGATCTCGCCGCGACTAATGCTTATGACGGCCGCGCGGCGGCGGCCGCGGTGACCTGCCCCACGCTGGTAGTGATCGGTGAGAAAGACTTGATGACGCCGGCCAAGGCGGGCCGGGCCTTGACGGCGGCAATTCCCAATGCAAGGCATGTCATGTTTCCCGGTCTCGGCCATATAATGCTGGAGGAAGACCCGGACGCCACGCTCGACGCGCTGCGCGATTTTCTCGTCCCGCTGCAAACGTGACAGGCCAAGGCGTGAAATTTTTAACTGTCTGTCTAGCTTGTATGCTTGCCGCGCTGCCCGTCATGGCGAACAGCTTGAATGATATGAATGAGGGTTCTCTCGCGCTGCGCAGGGGGGATTTCACTGCTGCGGTCGTGCATTTGAGTGCCGCGATTGATGCTGGAGATTTGGCCGCGGAAACCAACGCTGCCATGCTGATCAGCCGTGCACAGGCGCTTTATCATTTGGAGCAGTACCTGCAGGCGGTCGATGACTTGACTGCTGCCATCGACAGCGCGTCGATCAACGACACCTTGGTTGGAATTGCACTTGCTACACGTGCCAGCGCCTTCCGAAAAATAAGCGATTGGGCGCGCGCACTGGCAGATTTTGATGCTGCGATTGCTCTCGGCACGGTGAACGGAAAAATGTTTTTCCACCGCGGGCTGACGCTAGAGGCGGATGGTCAGCATTCCCGTGCCCTTAAGGATTTTTATCGCGCCCGCAATATGGCGCCGGACAACGAAGCGATCCGCGAGAAGCTTTTGGAGCTTGGCGAAACGGTCGATTAAACGCTTTCTTCCGTGGCCAAAAGCTGTGTAAATGTTTCGGCATCCAAAGCTGAGTTCTGAGGTACGCAACTTCTTTGTCTGTCGTCTCGCATGCCCTCCTCGAAGTAAGTGGCAATACAATGTTGTGCTTAGCTGGCCCTGCCCAGCTGCGGCGCAGAACCATCTAGCAGCCGCATGAGCGTCGATTTCGATTCCCAGCCCTGCATCTAGTATTGATCCTATTTCAGATAGAGCCGTCTCATTTCCC
>CAYPSQ010000144.1:0-901 GCA_964413115.1 uncultured Rhizobiaceae bacterium
TCCGCATTGCTGCCACGGTTCCGAAAGACAGCCATCCGGAAATCCGGTACGTGGCAACAAATGTTGCAGGTACGCCGGTGAGCAGCCTCTACTTGAATTTTCTGACATCTGAGGCAGTCGCGCGTATTCTTGCCGGGCATGGTTTCCAACCACCAACTTACCGGCTACCCAATAAATGACGGAGCACATCAAGCCGGCATGTTTGACCTAACCCCCATTGAGACGGAAGCCCTGCTGCTGAGCTTGCGTGTCGCCACATGGTCGGTGACGATTAGCCTACCGCTAGCGCTGGCTGCTGCATGGGTGCTGGCCCGGCACGATTTCTTTGGTAAATTTCTTTTTGATGGCGTTGTGCACTTGCCGTTAATCGTGCCGCCAGTGGTGATCGGATATCTGTTGTTGGTCGGGTTGGGACGCAATGGTGTCATTGGAGCCTGGCTGTATGAGACATTCGGCATCACTTTAGCATTTTCCTGGCGTGGCGCGGCCGTTGCCGCTGGGGTCATGTCTTTTACATTGATGGTGCGCGCCATCCGTCTCTCGATGGAAGCGATCGACCGTGGCTTGGAAGATGCCGCCCGTACGCTCGGCGCCAGCCCCGTTTGGGTATTCATCACGGTTACCCTGCCACTGACACTTCCCGGCATCTTCACGGGTGCGCTCCTGGCATTTGCCAGGAGCCTTGGTGAGTTCGGCGCAACGATTACCTTCGTTTCGAATATACCCGGAGAAACCCGCACACTGCCTCTCGCCCTTTACACCTTGGTGCAGACACCTGATGGCGAGGCCGGCGCCCTGCGGCTAGTTGTTATTTCGATCGTTTTGGCGCTTGGCGCCTTGATACTGTCCGAATACCTGGCGCGCCGCTTGCGCCAGGCGGAGGAGCTATAGATGGCCGGTG
>CAYPSQ010000144.1:911-3534 GCA_964413115.1 uncultured Rhizobiaceae bacterium
GGAAAGACGATGTTGGCTAATACCATCGCGGGCCTCACGCAGCCGATGTCAGGTCGCATCACGCTTGGCGAGCGCGTTCTTTATGACTCGGAAAACCGTGTCTTCGTGCCGCCGGAGAAACGGCGCATCGGCTACGTTTTTCAAGATGGACGTCTTTTCTCCCATCTTTCCGTACAAAAGAACCTTGACTACGGCCGGCGTTTCCTGCCCGCCGGGGTTTCGGCTCCTAACCCGGAAGAGATATTCGATCTGTTGAACCTGTCAGAGTTACTGGGACGGCACACACGCAATCTCTCGGGCGGCGAGAAACAACGCGTCGCCATTGGCCGTGCGCTACTCAGCGCGCCGGAGTTGTTGGTCATGGACGAGCCGCTAGCCGCGCTTGATGCGGGCCACAAGGGAGAAATCTTACCCTTTATCGAACGGCTGCGAGACGATATCGGCATTCCCATCGTCTATGTCAGCCACGCATTTGAGGAAGTCATCCGCTTGGCTGACACCATGGTGATCCTGGATCATGGCCGCACTGTGGCCTCCGGTGACGTGGAGAGCATCATGGGCCGGCTTGATTTACGCCCGCTCACCGGGCGCTATGAAGCAGGTGCGGTTTTGAACGTCGTTGTGCGCGGCCAAGACAAGACATACGGACTGACGGAATTGAGTTTCTCGGGCGGCCGGCTGTGGGTACCGGGGGTAGATGCGCCGTTGGGTGCGGCGCTCCGCATGCGCATCCGAGCACGCGATGTATCATTGAGTCTGAGCCGTCCGACCGATACCTCCATACTCAATGTTTTGTCGGCGACTGTGTCCGAAATCGCACATGGATCGGGCCCGCAGACTGAGGTCTTGTTGGATATTGGCGCGCCGTTGATTGCTCGCGTGACGCGCCGTTCGGTCGAAGCAATGGGCCTGAAGCCGGGCAAACTTGTGTTTGCTTTGGTCAAGGCCGCCGCCATCGACCGTCATACCTTGGGGCTTGGCGGCACTCGGCAACGTCGCAATTGAAGGGGCGCGCGGGGGCGGCGTAATAACCAGCGTTAACACGTTGGTCCGTAGTGAAAAATTTGATCGTGAGCAAATATCTTTCTGAATCACCGCCGTCGACGCAATTGTCTGTCATGTACATTTACGCTGTTGCGTCGTTTGTATTAATCGTGGATATGCAGCTAAGCAGCAACGAAAATATAGATTGTGTCATGCAGTACCGGGGTACGTCATTTCGTGACGTCACCGTCATCTAGCGCACCGGGAAATTCTGTCCGTTAAACGCATGCCGCTTAAGCCTATCAGCATGCGTACAGAGCCTTGATCTTAGGGCCTCGACATCAAGATACAGCCAGGCCGCTCGTGAAGTTCTTCGAAAACCTGGCGGCGTTATTTGGCATCGCGCTCACTCCTGCGTCGGCAAATAGTGGTCGGCCCACTTCAGGATAATATTGAAACTGATTGAGACGCGCGTCTCATCGCTTAAGTTCGGATGTACAAAATGCATCAAGCCCGCTGGCCAAAACATCAAGAGGCCAGGCTGGGGCAATACGGTGAATTCCGGCTCGACATAGGGATCGGCCTTGATCGATTGCATGTTGAAGGCGGTGCGCGGGTCATAAAAGGTGATGTGATTGGGGCGAACATCGCTACGCTGGCGACGGTTTGAACCAGATTTTGGGACCTTCACATAGTAGGTGCCACTCAGGTAGCAGTGCGGATGATTGTGGTTGTCGTGATAATCGCCAGTCCGGTTAAGGCTCGCCCATCCGTGTATCTGCCAATCGACAGGAAAATCGATGCCTATGGCCTGCAGGTATTCAACGATTGCCTGATTCACTTCACCGCGCAGCCAGTTGGTCGCTGGGCTGTCGATCTCGAACGGGTTATTGTCATGGTAGTCCGTGGTTAGGTTTCTATTAGCCTTGTCCCATTCGCGTACAAGCTTCAACAGCGCAAGGTTCGGCTCTTCGATACTGTCGAGCATCTTGCGCACCAGCTTGGTCGGCCACAGGTCGAGGATTTCTATACTCGGTCCAGTCATGGTGGAGAACTGTACTTACTGGCCGGGACTCTAGTTTCGGCTACGCGGCGTTTCGGCAACGTAGACCTTGCAATTGGAATATCCTTGATTGAAAAAATGATAGGTCCTTCGAGGCTCGGCTAAGCCTTTCGGGTCGTGCAAATTCCAGGTGCTTGTGGCAATCCCGGTGATCCCTCTGCCCTGCTTGCCTACATAGCCGATGGAAAGGAGATAATGTTTGCGCTGTCCAAACTCGCCGCGCTGGCAGGCAATAGTCAGTTGCCGGCTGAGCAAGCCCACTTGCCAATAAGGCGAATTAGAATAGCCGTATTGCCCCGGTACACGCTTGCGCGCCGCGTCGGAACCCGTAGCCAATAGCAGTACAGGAACCATCGCCAGTAATCCGGTTTTGACCCAATTCGTTTTCATCGGCTTCTGCCTTTATCGATGGGTTGCGACACGGCACTTCAGCCGAGCTGTTGAGCGTTTATCATAACGGCATTCTATGAAAAAGCCTAGTGTGCTCGGAAAATAGCGCGCCCAGCAGGAGCACATGAAATCGATTAAATCGAACACTTAGATCAATTTGTGTCACTTTTTCCAGTCGGATTTGAA
>CAYPSQ010000145.1:0-3531 GCA_964413115.1 uncultured Rhizobiaceae bacterium
CGCTTCATTTATGCTGCTCTTAAACACCATATTATGGGCAGTAGATGAGAAGTGAGGGTCGTTAGATCGACGGTCCCCGAAATTAATTAACCGTCACTGCTCTGATAAACGTTAAAGCCTATCGGGCATCACTCGATGGACCCTTCCGTGCTAATGCTCCCATGTCATTCTTGGCCCTGCTTTTAAATGTGATGTAGCTTCAATTAGCTGTTTGATATGCGGCGGCGTCGTATAGCCCTTTGCCGCTGCGCTTTTAAAACTCAGGGCATCACGATGCCGTCCATCTTCGTCTGTCATTAACCAATGATCTCGGCTCGGACGGTTTAAATGTAAGTAGAAATTGCGATGGGGTTGTTAGATCGACGGTTCCCGCGATGAATTCACGGCCATTGCTCTGATAAACGTCTCCGTTGGAGAGCACTTGCCCAGAAGCCGCACAAGTGCTTGTTAAATTGGCGCGCCCAGAGAGACTCGAACTCCCGACCACCTGGTTCGAAGCCAGGTACTCTATCCAACTGAGCTATGGGCGCATGGCCTTGTAGTCTATACCCCGCCTCATTGTTTAGTAAGGCTTTGTTGTCCGCTTCAGAGCGTAATTGTCCAATTGAATTGCCGAGTTTGTTCACTAATTCAGCAATTTAGTCCTAGGCATACCCGTCTGTAAATGTGTGTCTAGGACCGACAGGAATATCTACGTTTAACAAAGAATATCTAGAGGTATACGAGCATTTTGAAAAACGATGTATAAAGGAAGATTAGATCAATCTAAAGGAACTTTGCTTGCCGCCACTTGACAAATACTCAGCAGAGCACACATGGAGAATAGTGTGAAAATGCTATGGGCCGCATGAACACGGTCAGACCCCAGCAACATACTCGCGCATTGGCCTTGTTCAAGACGATGTTACGGATTCGGCGCTTCGAGGAGACAGCTGAAGTCGCCCAGCGCGAAGGCGAGATCCCTGGGACCCTCCATCTGTCAATTGGCCAGGAAGCCGTAGCTGCGGGTGTTTGCTCCGTGCTGGAGACAACCGACCTGATCACCAGTACGCATCGAGGACATGGCCACTCCATTGCCAAAGGCGCGTCACTTGCTGCCATGATGGCGGAGTTGTTCGGTCGTGTGAACGGAACCTGTGCTGGTAAGGGTGGGTCTATGCACATTGCTGATTTTTCTGTCGGCATGCTGGGTGCGAATGGCGTTGTGGGGGGTGGCATCGGTGTAGCCGTGGGCGCGGCACAAGGCCTTCGAGTGCGCGGAAATAGCGCGGTAACGGCATGTTTCTTCGGGGATGGTGCCGTTAACCGCGGCCCGTTCCTGGAATCGCTCAACTGGGCGGCCACCTTTCGGCTTCCCGTATTGTTTGTGTGCGAAGACAATGGATTTGCCGCATTCACAGAAACAGCGCGATTGACCGCCGGCGCTGGCCCTACTGCACGCGCTGGCGCAATTAGCATAGAAAGTGTGGAAGTAGACGGCAATGATGCGTTGGCCGTTACTGAAGCGGCGCAACGGATGGTAAGTCGTATGAGGACGGGCGAGGGTCCATCCTTCATTCACGCAAAGACTTATCGCCTGCGCGGCCACACTGTTGCGGACAAGGGCGCCTATCGGGATGCCGAGCGCCATGCCCAACAGAAGTTACTCGATCCTATCCTACTCTTGGATCGAAAGCTGAAGGAATGGCAGCTTGTTGCGGAAGCGAACTCCGTGCGCGATGAAGTGGACCGAGAAATCACCGAGGCGCTTGCCATCGCGCGTGCGGGAAGTCTACCGGATCCCGCTACTGCGCTAACCGATGTCCAGGAAGTGGGATCGCCGGTATGACAAGGCAAACCACGCTTGCAGCTGTCCGCGACGGACTAATCGAGGAAATGCGGCGAGACCCGCTGGTCTGGGCAGTGGGAGAAGACCTACACATCGGGGGCCTCTATGGCCAATATCATGGTCTTCTCGATGAATTCGGACCTGATCGGATAGTCGCGTCGCCAATTTCCGAGGCAATGATCGTTTCCGCCGGTCTCGGTGGTGCGCTTGCAGGCACACGCCCCGTGGTCGATATGCGTATAGCCGATTTTGCCTTGCCTGCTATCGATGAACTGGTCAACCAGACGGCCAAGGCCAGGTTTATGTTCGGTGGACAGGCAAGCGTATCGACTGTTGTGCGACTCCCACAAGGGATCATGGCTTCCTCAGCTGCCCAGCATTCGCAATCGCTTGAGAGCTGGTATGTCCACACGCCAGGCCTTGTTGTCCTGGCTCCGTCAACGCCGGCCGATTGCAAGGGACTGTTGAAAAGCGCGATTCGCTGTGACGACCCGGTCATTTTAATTGAGCCGCGAGCGCTTTGGCAGGAAGACGGAGAGGTCCCAGACGGCGATCATTGCGTGCCGATCGGTGTCGCGCGGATGGCCAGGAAAGGAAAAGACTTGACCATCGTCACCTGGTCGGCGATGAC
This sequence comes from uncultured Rhizobiaceae bacterium, assembly GCA_964413115.1. Classification (GTDB taxonomy): domain Bacteria; phylum Pseudomonadota; class Alphaproteobacteria; order UBA828; family UBA828; genus PTKB01. The sequence goes on from CAYPSQ010000145.1 coordinate 2,460, forward strand.
GGCGCTGGTTCAGGCTACTGTCGACACAATAGCCGGAAACGGCATCGACATCGAGCTGATCGATCTTAGATCTTTATGGCCGTGGGATATCGACGCAGTGTTGAAATCGGTGCGCAAGACCGGGCGGCTCCTCGTAATCCATGAGGCAGTTGAAGTCTGCGGATTCGGAGCGGAGATAGTCGCAAGGGTGACCGAACATATGTTTGACGACCTGAAACGCGCTCCAAAACGGCTGGGCGCGCCGCGTGTGCCGGTCGCTTTCTCGCCTCCATTGGAGAATGTCTACCGCATCGATACTGCCAAAATTGAACTTGCGATCAACGAGATGATGGCGTCGTGACGGAACCACTTGAAGGCCAGGTCGCCATCGTCACTGGCGGCGCGGGATTTATCGGTCGCGCGATCACCCAATCGCTTGCGAAACGCGGCGTGCGCGTTGTGACGGTGGACCTCTTAGATGCCGAGGTCGAACATGCCGTGAGAATGCTTGTGTGCGATGTCACCGATTCCGCTTCAGTAGATCGGGTGGTGGCACGTGCCCAGAAAGAGCACGACCGACTGGACATTCTAGTCAACTGCGCAGGCGGCGGTGCACGCACGGGGTTGGTCGATCTCGATGATGAGACCTGGTTTTTCGAACTGAACAAGAATCTCACTGGCGCATTTTTCTTCATGCGAGCCGCGCTGCCACATCTTTTGAAAAGCCAGTTCGGAAGTATTGTCAACGTATCGTCGATCTCCGGCATAATCGGCGGTCTTCCAGCGCAGGGACCAGAAGGAAGGTCAGGTCCTGCCTATGCCGCAGCGAAAGCCGGACTGATCGGACTGACGAAGTGGGCGGCACGCGAATATGGGGACCAAGGTGTACGTGTCAATGCTATCGCGCCGGGCCCCGTGCTCACATCGGCAGTAATGCATGGATATGATTACGGCACGGCAAGTTATCCGATACCCCGTATGGGGACACCCGAGGATATGGCTGAGACAGTCGCTTTCCTTTGTTCGCCGGTTTCGGGCTACATCACCGGCGAAGTCATCAAGGTTGCTGGTGGTGTGGGGATGTGAACGCGAC
>CAYPSQ010000146.1:0-3483 GCA_964413115.1 uncultured Rhizobiaceae bacterium
TGGTCTATCTTGCAGTCGATCTGGTGCAGTTCGCCATGGACCCGCGTATCAAGGCGATGGGGTCGTGATGACTGACCGTTGGCGGAAATAGCGGCACATGTGGCTCCGCATAAAACGCACGCTCAAGAACCTGCCATACTGGCAACGCGCTGTGCTCATCATTTTCTTTGGCATCATTTTTCTGACCATCTTTGGGCCGTATATCGCGCCCTATCCCACCGAAGTTGCCGACCCGCTATCTCGCCTTTTGCCACCAAGTGGCAAGCATATTCTCGGTACTGACGAAAACGGCATCGATATATTTTCTCGGATATTAGCGGCGCCGCGTACTGATGTAGTGATCGGCGTCATCGCGACATTGATATCGGTGGTACTGGGCGCCCCCTTGGGCGTTCTTGTGGCACTCTACGAGACCCGGGGCAAGACTGGCGCCACGGTTTTTGCTGAGGTATTCATGCGCCTTCTGGAGGTCATGCAGTCCTTCCCAGTTTTCGTTTTCGCTATGGTGCTGGTGGCGATCTTTGGCGGCAGCCTGACCAATATCATCATCGCCATTGCCTTTGTGAACACTCCCGTCTTCATACGCTTAGTGCGTGCCGAGGTCTTATCGCTAGTACAGCGACCCTTCTCCGAGGCGGCGCGAGCGGTCGGCAATACGGAGATGCGTTTGGGCTTCCGTCATATCTTTCCCAATGCCTTCCCGGTGGTGATGGTTCAGGTGTCGGTCACCGTGGGTTTTGCTATTCTGCTCACTGCTGGTCTCAGCTTTGTCGGTGCCGGGGTGCGCCCGCCCACTCCCGAGCTTGGCGCGATGATTGCCTCTGGCGCCAAATATCTCATCATCGACCAATGGTGGCCAGCGCTCTTCCCCGGCCTCGCACTTGGACTCACTGTCTTTTCTTTCGGGATATTCGGTGAGATTTTGAATATGGCGATGGAGCCCCGGGCGATTCGGAAGGATGTCGACCGCCGCCGTACCACCGCACTTGAGAGTACAAATACGGCGGAAGCTTCGAATGATGTCGCAGTACCGATTTCTGCGACTTCTACGGAGACGCCGATCCTTGATGTCAATAAACTGACCGTGACCGTTGGCGATGCGCGCGGGCAGGAACTGCTCAGCGACGTTTCCTTTTCCCTCGCCCCCGGTGAAAGTATGGCGATTGTCGGCGAGTCGGGTTCTGGCAAATCGATACTGGTGAAAAGCGTCCTCCAATTGTTGCCCTTCCCGCTTGAAGTGTCATCTGGGTCCGTGCGCTATGGCGAGGTTGATCTAGTTGCGATGGAGAAGCGCGAAATGCGGAAGCTGCGCTCACGCGAAATCGCCGCCATTTTGCCTAACGCAAAATCGCAGCTCAATCCGCTCACTACGGTTGGCGCTATGCTGACCAGTGCGCTACAGGCGCATGAAAAGATTAGCAAGAAGGACGCCCTGGCGCGTGCTGTTGAATTGTTGGAGATGGTCGGTATTACTGATCCGGAGCTGCGCCTCGCTGCCTATCCGCATGAGCTGAGTGGCGGCATGGCTCAGCGCGTCTGCCTTGCCCTCGCGCTGATGTACCGTCCGCGCCTTCTGATTGCCGATGAGCCCACGGCCGGCCTTGATGTAACTATTCAGCGCCAAGTACTAGACTTGACGCGAAATCTTGCGCGCGAGGCTGGTACGGCTAGGCTAGTTATTACTGGAGATTTGGGTATCGCTGCTCATTATTGCGATCGTGTGGCGGTGATGCAGGCCGGTCGCATCGTGGAAGCTAATCGCACGGATGTCCTATTCGCGAACCCCGTGCATCCATACACTAGGCACTTGTTGTCTTGCGTGCAGGTGTAGTGCTCAAAACAAATTTCTCTTAGGTGCCATCGAAGTGGTATTAACCACTTTTGATTGTCCTATTTTCAAAGTTTGTATTAGGCCGCCATCTCTGTTCTCAATTTCTTGGTTGTATCAAGATCAATTTTAAGAGTGTCGTCTTTTCTTGAACCCTCTATTACAACCCCATAAACATCGCGCGCTGTTTCTTCACTGATAACGTAGTTTTCTACATCTTTAAGAACTCGTTCGGGTTCCCTTTCAACGGGTGGCCCATAGCCGCCACCGCCTTGATCTCTTGCCCGAAGTAATTCGCCTTGTTCTAAATCACAAACCATGACGGCTGGATAAGGGTGTTCCTTGCCATCTTGGTCAATGCGCACGTTTCCTCCCAACTTGGAGCCAGTGCCTCCCCGAACCCCTATAGGCGCGGATTCAAGGCCATTACAAACGTGTAGGATGTGAATCGTATCCTTCCTTGGCCCCATGATCACCTCGGTGCCCTGACCGCCTCTTCTACGACCATGACCCGTGGAGTCTTCCATGAGTTGCATCTTTTGGACGAGTATCGGAAAACGTTGTTCGTCAATTTCCACGCTATCCCGATATAGCAAGCCCGCGCCGACAGCCACAAAAATATAATGCATTCCGTCTGTCTCTGAAGAAGCGGGACCACCGCCGCCCATTAGAAACATTTGATTAATGTAGGGCTCTCCTCCTCGTCTCCAATCTTTTCCGGAAGCAACTCCTGCAGCAGCTGAATTGCAATAATTTGCATGAGCATAGCCTTGGCCCTCCCCGAGTTCGGCGAAAGACGACTGCGTTACATTAACAATAATGTCGGTAAGATTGGTGGTCGCTACGGAGCAACTATGTGGAAATTTCGGTATGCCAACAATACAGTTTTCGCGTAGTAAAACCTTGATACGCCGCATGATCCCTGCATTGGTCGGCAGATCGTGTCCAAGGCACGAGAGCACTCCATGTGCAGCTGCCATCGTCGAGGTGCACTCAGTCAGGTTTAAGCCGGCATCTATACAGTCAATGTTATCCCTTAAATCAACAGTGACCATTGCTTCGTCAGGATCAATATCAATCTTGACGTTGACGGGTATGCCATCGGGAACCCAAGGTTCTATGGGATCGTGTGATTGATTAGCTTCCAGCTTGCCTTTTGGAAGTTTCTTTATCGCCTCAATACATCGACGTTCAGAATAGTCCAGCCATTCGTGTATAAAAGAACGGACTGTTTCTTTTCCATATTTTTCTACAAATTTCTTTAGACTGCGCTCGCCAATTCTTGCAGCACCAATGCCGGCGAGAAAGTCTCCGTACCATTGATCTGGGACGCGAATACGGCGTCGGCACATTCGAATGATGTCATCAATGTCTGCGTAGTTTTCCTGAACCTTGACAGCAGGAAAAATTAGAGATCCTTCCTGATAAACATCTGCTGCCTGTGCCATATAAGTTGTAGGGAGGCTGTTTCCTGTGTCGGCTTGATGAGCTTTGACAGCCGTTGTGAAAAAATGTTCCCCCTCAAAAAATACAGGGACAAGCATAGTGTGATCAGCGGCGTGACTGTTCCCGTCATAGGGGTCATTGTGTATGTATGCATCACCTTCTTTGAAATCAGGATGGTTTCTGCGCATACAGGCAGTTTGCAGATTACT
>CAYPSQ010000147.1:0-3461 GCA_964413115.1 uncultured Rhizobiaceae bacterium
AAACGCTTCCATACGAAAAATTGAGGACGAACACCGTGTTTATCTCGGCTATCATCTATCATAATGAAAACATCTTTTTAGGAAGCTGAAATGTGGGCTGTCCTTTGCACCGGCAGAAATCAAGTCTCCGTCGAGGACATTGATATTCCGGAGCCGCAGGCGCGCGAGGTCCGGATAAGGATCATCGCCGCCGGTATTTGTCATACCGACCTCTCAGTGGTGCGTGGTAATTTTGATGTGCCGAAGCCAGTGGTGCTCGGCCATGAAGGCTGCGGTTACGTCGACGCCGTCGGGCCGGACGTGCACGACGTGGCGCCTGGCGATCCGGTGGTGTGCTCCATTGTCATGCCGTGCAACGCCTGCCCACAATGCGATCGCGGCGCGCTGTCGATCTGCGATCGCTGGTTTGAGATCGCTTTCAGCGGCATCATGCCCGACGGCACCAGGCGGCTCCGGCAGGGCAACGATGAACTCAATAGTTTCTTTTCGCAATCCTCATTTGCCGAATATGCGGTTGTCCCGGCCTCGGCGGTGGTCAAGGTGCGCGCCGATGCGCCAATTGAGAAACTGGCCGGCCTGGCCTGCGGCATCTCTACCGGGCTTGGCGCGGCGATGATACGTAGTCCGGTGCAGCCCGGCGCAACGATTGCCGTGCTGGGCGCTGGCGGCGTCGGGATTGCCACCATGCTAGGTGCACGCGCGCTCAAGGCATTGCGCGTGATCGCCGTCGATCTGATTCCGACTAAACTCAACAATGCACTAACGTCGGGCGCCGCGACTGATGCTGTGCTCGCCGGCCCCAATGCCATTGATGACATATTGAAGCTGACGCCAGGCGGTGCGGGTGTCGATATTTTTTACGATGCCGTCGGCGCGGCCGGGACCATTGAGACCGGCATCGCCGCAACGCGAGCCGGCGGCACCATTGTCGCCATCGGCATTATGCAAAACGATCTCGAATACTCGGTACCGTTGCGTGGCTTGATCAATGAAAAAATTATTACCGGGACTAATGGAGGCTCTATCGTTCCACGCCGCGACATTCCGCGCTTTATCGATCTCATGATGGCCGGTGAATTACCGTTCGACGCTATCACCGACCGCTACTACGATATCTCTGAGATAGCCGCGGCCTTCGAAGATTTGGAAAGCCATAAAATTACCCGCGGAGCAATTCGATTTCCGAACCCTTCTTCATAATTGGAGACAGCCCATTATGTCGAACCTGGCAGCGAACGGCGATTCTCCAACAATCATTCGAACCCGCAATTTGTCGGCGGAAATGCGCTCGAGATTCGAGATGCTGGAAACGGATATACAGAAAGGTCTGGTACCGGCATGGGTGTTCGGCAATGACCCGGAACTGTATACGCTGGAACGCGAGCGCCTGTTTCCCCGGGCCTGGACATTTGTGGGTCATGAATCGGAAATTCCCAACCGCGGCGATCACTTACTGCGTTATATCGGTGAAGACTCGTTTATTCTTGTCCGCGGTGCCGACGATCACGTTCGGCTGCTGTTCAACGCGTGCCGCCACCGCGGCTCGCAGGTCTGCGCGGTGGAACGTGGCAACAGCGAAAGATTTCAATGCCCCTATCATGGCTGGACCTATGACAACACTGGCAATTTTATTGGAGCGCCGTCACAGGGCGATGCGATCGGCGGCCGGGATCGCAGCCAATGGGGCCTGCATGCGGCGCCCCGGCTTGGACTTTATCGCGGCTTCTATTTTGCCTGTCTCGATAACGCCGCACCGTCCCTCGCCGATTATCTTGGCGATGCGGCTTATTATCTCGATATATTTTTTGCTCTCTTTGATGATCTCGAAGTCATCGGCGCGCCGCAGCGCTATATGTGGCCAACAAATTGGAAAGCCGGTTTTGACGGCTTCGGCGACGACTATCATTTGATCACCCTCCACCGTTCGCTATTCGAAATCGGCGCGATCACAATTCCCTTCGCTGCAAATATTCTCGGCCATCATGTCATCACTGGTGGCGGTCACAACACCACTATATCAATCGCGCCGAGCGACGAATCCGCGTTCTGGGGATATCCCGAGGAATTCGCCGAACATTATTCGTTCGACAAGCTTGATACGTTGCAAGCCGATCTCGCGCGCCGCAGCCGCGTGCTGGTCGGCACCGTGTTTCCCAATTTTTCCTACCTCGTCATCCCGCTAACCGGCACGGCCGGGCAGCCCGCCAATGCATTCGCGCAAGTACGTCTTTGGCAGCCGCGCGGCGACGGCACGATGGAGGCGTGGAGCTGGACCCTGGTACCGAAGAGCGCGTCAGATGAGTTTCGCGAGAAATCCTATCTGGCGGCGGTGCAAACTTTTGGCAGCGCCGGCGTGTTCGATCAGGACGATGGGGTCGCCGGGCGTGGGATGAATCGCACCAGCACGAGCATTTTCGGCCGCAGCATGAAATTGAACTATCAGGCCGGATTTCGCGTGGGCACCGCTGCGCCAATCGAGGATTGGCAAGGCCCGGGACTCGCGACCTCGCACCGCTACGAGGAAAACTCCTACCGCTATACGATCCGCCAATGGAGCCGGTTCGTGATTGACGACGCCTATCCAGAGCTATTGCCAGCGCCACGCGAACTCGGCTGACGCAGCCCGGCAAGAGAAATCGAGGGTACGGAGATGACGGAAAATTTGGATTCTCAAGAACAGGATATGCAGGCATGGTTTTCCTGCTACCGGTTTCTCACACGGGAAGCCGAGTGCCTCGACGAAAACCGCGTCACCGAATGGCTTGATCTGCTGACCGCCGATATTTGCTATGAGATGCCGATCCTGTTGACCCGACGGCGCGCCGAAGACCCTGTGGTTGAAAACGGCTGGCATATGAAGGAAACCTATTCGTCGCTCCAAGCACGCGTGGCGCGGCTCGGCACCGACAGCGCGTGGGGTGAAGATCCACCAACGCGCACCCGCCGGGCGATTACCAATGTAAGGGCTGGCCAGTGGAGCAATGATAAGATCAACGTTAAATCGAACCTCCTGCTTTATCTTGGCCGCGGCGATTCGGCGGATTACACTGTGCTCGCCGCCGAGCGTCAGGATGTTCTGCGGAATGGCGAAAATGGTTTGCGTTTAGCTCGACGGGTGGTGATCCTGTCGCATACAACGCTTCCCACTCAAAGTATCGGCGTCTTCTTGTAGAAACCCGCTATAGAGATGCAAAATATTTCTCGGCCGTCAGACGTCACAAAAAAGTCAATTTGCCACGCCACTTTTACTAATCATAACTACAAGACCAAGTTCGACCCGCCGGTAATTAGCCCAGCCATATGTTTCAGCGCAATTTTTCTCTCCTACATCACTTTGTCTTAATAGATGGCATCGTTTTGCCGAACGCCAGCATCTTGCAACAATAAATCGATCGCTCTGACAGTCGCCTTGCTCGCTTCAACGGCGCCTCTTGGGACCTGCTTACGATGCAGCTTTTGAT
>CAYPSQ010000148.1:0-3435 GCA_964413115.1 uncultured Rhizobiaceae bacterium
CGGCGTCAGACTTCGCCGGCGCGTGCTTGGGGCAAGGCGAATCATGGAAATCGTTTCAATAGGTGATAGGCCGCGCCATGCCTGAGCTTCTCCTCGAACTTTATTCCGAGGAAATTCCTGCGCGCATGCAGGCTCGCGCTGCGGGCGATTTGAAGCGCCTCGTAACATTACAGCTGGAGGACGCAGGTCTTTCATACGAGCGCGCCGAGACGTTCGTAACGCCGCGCCGTCTCGCGCTGGTAATCGACGGCCTGCCGGAGCGCCAACCTGACACGTGCGAAGAAAAACGTGGTCCGCGAAGCAACGCACCCGAAAATGCTATCCAAGGATTCCTAAAAGGCAATGGTTTGACGCTGGAAGAGTGTGAAGTGCGCGAGACAGATAAAGGCAAATTCTTGTTTGCGGTGATTTCGCAAAGCGGCCACCACACCGCCGAGGTATTACCCAGCATCGTGGGCCGCGCACTGTCGGCACTGTCATGGCAAAAATCGATGCGATGGGGCTCAGGGAAGGCGCGCTGGGTTAGACCGTTAAATCACGTTTTGGCGGTCTATTGCGGCAAGCAGGTGGACTTTGGCAGCCTGACCCCCATCGACGCCGTCACAGTAACACACCGCGCGCGCGGCCATCGCTTTCATGCACCGAAACCGTTCGCGGTGCGAAACTTCGCTGACTATCACACCAAGCTTCGCGACCGCTTCGTCATCGTCGACTCAGCCGAACGGCGAGAGATAATCTCAATTCGCACGACTGAGCTTGCCGCCGCCGAGGGACTCACGGTCCGTGACGACCCGGCACTGCTGTCCGAGGTTGCAGGACTCGTCGAATGGCCGGTGCCCCTAATGGGCTCGATCGACCCCGCATTCATGGAAGTGCCCCATGAGGTGCTCACCACCTCGATGAGGACCCACCAGAAGTATCTCTCTCTACTAAACGCGGACGGGTCGCTGGCACCCCGCTTCGTGGTCGTCGCTAATATAGAAGCGCCCGACGGTGGCGCCCAAATCATTGCTGGCAACGAGCGAGTGCTACGTGCACGTCTCGCGGATGCAAAGTTCTTTTGGGATCAGGATAAAAAGGTCCGTCTCAAGGACCGTGTCTCCGTTCTCGACCAAATCACCTTCCACACCAAGCTCGGCAGCCTGGGCGAAAAAGTGCTGAGAATGCAGACTCTGGCAGCTGAGTTCGCAGAGTTCATCCCAGGATGCAACAGCGGCCTAGCACAATCTGCGGCGCTGCTCGCCAAGGCGGATTTGACCACAGAGATGGTGAGTGAGTTTCCCGAGCTACAAGGCATCATGGGCCGCTACTACGCGTTGGAAGAGGGCGAGAACTCCGCGATCTCCGACGCCCTCGCCGAACACTATGCTCCCCAGGGGCCAGGAGATTTATGCCCAACAGCACCGACCAGCGTCGCCGTTGCGCTCGCCGATAAGCTTGATACGCTGGCGGGGTTCTTCGCTATCGACGAAAAACCAACGGGCTCAGGCGATCCATTCGCGCTGCGCCGCGCCGCCATAGGAACAATCCGACTTATCCTCGAAAACAGTTTGCGACTGCCCTTACGTAGCGCGTGCGAAATGGCCTTGCATCACAGCAACGAAGAGGCGGTAAACAAAAAAGTCGTTGAGGATTTACTGACTTTCTTCGCCGACCGGCTCAAGGTGCATTTGCGAGAGCAAGGCATTCGCCATGACCTGATCAACGCCGTCTTTGCACTGGGCAACGAGGACGACCTGGTACGATTGTTAGCCCGAGTCGATGCACTCAAGAGTTTCCTCGGCACCGACGATGGCGCCAACTTATTGATCGCCCACAAGCGCGCCAGCAACATTGTCGCTAAAGAGGAAAAGAAGGATTCGGTGTCCTACGATGAGGAGACTGACGCGTTTCTGTTGAGCGAAATCGAGGAAAAGACGCTGCATTCTCGACTCCGCGAGCTCAATGTCCGTATTACGCCGATTCTAGCGGATGAAAAATTTGAAGAAGCGATGGACATGCTAGCTGAGTTGCGCCAACCCATCGACAATTTCTTTGATCGCGTCACCGTCAACTCCGAAGACGCTAAACAACGGGTTAATCGTTTAAAACTACTATCTCAGGTCCGCTCCACCATGGGAAAAATCGCGGACTTTGCTAAAATTGAGGGCTGAGATGACTGAAAAATGGGTCTACCGCTTCGGTGATGGAACCGCCGAAGGCGCCGCTAGCATGCGCGAGTTGTTGGGCGGCAAAGGCGCAAATCTGGCCGAAATGTCGTCCATGGGTCTGCCGGTACCGCCGGGCTTTACGGTGACCACGGGTGTGTGCACAGAGTACTACGCCAACGACCACGCCTATCCTGACGGACTCCAATCCGAAATCGATATTGCACTCGCCGGAATCGAGGCTGTCGTCGAAGCTGAGTTCGGCAACCCCAACAACCCACTGCTGGTCTCAGTACGATCGGGGGCGCCGGCGTCGATGCCAGGCATGATGGACACCGTGCTCAATTTGGGCCTCAACGATGAAACAGTCGCCGGGCTCTCCCACAGATCCGGCGACGAACGCTTCGCCTATGACAGCTACCGCCGCTTCATTCAGATGTATTCCGACGTAGTTCTTGGCGTCGAGCACTACTTATTCGAAGGGCTTCTGGACGACCACAAAAACCAACGTGGGCTAGTTCTCGACACCGAGCTCGGCGCGGACGATTGGAAGGAAGTGGTCGAATCGTACAAGGCCCAGGTCTTCCAAGATATCGGCGTGCCGTTCCCGCAGGATCCCCAAGTACAGTTGTGGAGCGCCATGAGTGCAGTGTTCAGCAGCTGGATGAATCAGCGCGCAGTGTCCTACCGACGGCTGCACAAAATTCCAACCCATTGGGGCACCGCAGTCAACATTCAGGCCATGGTATTCGGCAACATGGGTGAGGATTGCGCCACCGGCGTCGCATTCACCCGCAATCCCGCGACCGGCGAAAACAACTTTTACGGCGAATATCTGCTCAATGCGCAAGGCGAAGACGTGGTCGCTGGGATCCGTACGCCACAGCACCTCACGATCGCAGCAAAGTCGAACAATGGTGCCACAGATTTGCCCGCCATGGAGGAAGTCATGCCCGGTGTGTTTGCAGAGCTTGAACGCGTCCGGCATATACTCGATCACCACTACCGCGACATGCAGGACATCGAGTTCACGATCCAGAATAACCGCCTGTGGATGTTGCAGACCCGTACCGGCAAGCGAACCGCCGCGGCAGCTCTTAAAATCGCCTGCGACATGGTTTCAGAGGGCTTAATCACAAAATCGCAGGCGGTCCAGCGAATCAATCCAGAATCCCTCGAACAGCTACTCCACCCAACACTCGACCCCGACGCCGACCGGGAAATCATTGCCCGCGGCATCGCAGCATCGCCGGGCGCAGCCGCCGGCAAAGTGGTGTTCAGTGCCGAC
>CAYPSQ010000149.1:0-3379 GCA_964413115.1 uncultured Rhizobiaceae bacterium
AGGGTTCGATATGATAACCCATTATAGATATACAAATTACTGGCTAGCTGCCCCACTAAAAATCCCGTAAAAAAACATATAGAATAAACAGGTTTGCTCTCTGCAGCGCCCCGTCACTTCTTGGTTTTGGTTTCCGTTCGTTCTTTTTCCTGGTCGACGTGCTCCGCGCGCAGGCGCTACTGTCTTCGTACGGGTTTCCAGTTCACAGAACAGGTGCACGCGCGGTGAACAGCAGTTCTGGATCTACCGATCTCGGCTATCTGGTACTTTCCGAGGGTTTGCCCTCTAGGACGTGACTTCCCTGATCCTTTGACTGGTAACGTCGGTCTTGCCCGAGCATCTTTATAACTGCGACATTCATGTCTCCGGTAGGCTCTGGCGGCCGGTGTTTGTCCTGTTCCCGATCGGCTATGCGCTCATGCGGTGGCGTGGTCAGCCGGGCGGCAAAAGCGGCTGAGACAGGCAGCGGACGTTGGGCTAAAGTGCGGTTCCGGAATCAGTCTTGCAAATAGGTGAAAGATGAGCACTAGAAGCCCGATTACGCCAAAAACCCTGCAATCCGTTGCCGCCGAGCTTTCAGGGCATCCAATAAGCGCCGAAAAAGCGGCGGCCCACGCCGAGATATTCGAAAATATCATGCAAATGATCGCTAGCCTGCGCGACCTGCCGTTAAAGAATGTTGAACCGGCCGTGATCTTCCGGCCAGTCGAACGCGGAGGCGATTCCAAATGAGCGATATTACGGAACTTTCGATCGCCGAACTGTCCCAGGGATTCCGTAGCAAATCATTCTCTCCGGTTGATGCCGCTAAGGCCTATTTCGCCCGCATCGCCAAACATAACGACAAGGTCAATGCTTTCGTAACTTTGTGCGAAGAAGATGCGCTGGCCGAAGCTAAACAAGCCGAGACAGAAATTATCGCCGGCGATTGGCGCGGCCCGATGCATGGCATACCGATTGGCCACAAAGACCTCTATCAGACTGCGGGCGTCCGCTCGACCGCGGGATCGCGTGTCCTGGAGAATGATGTGCCGGACACTGATGCCACCGTAGTCGCGCGTCTCAAGCAAGCCGGCGCAGTAATGCTCGGCAAGCTTAACACCCATGAGTTCGCATACGGTCCGACCAATGATTCTTCCATGTTCGGCCCGTGCCGTAATCCATGGGACAATGCGCGCTTCAGTGGCGGCTCAAGCGGTGGCTCGGGCGCGGCGGTGGCGCTGCGTCTTTGTGCGGGGGCGACTGGCTCAGACACTGGTGGCTCGATCCGCATGCCGTCAGCATGCTGCGGCATTACCGGCCTCAAACCGACCTATGGTCGTGCCAGCCGTGCTGGCATCTACCCGCTGTGCTGGACAATGGACCACCCCGGGCCGATGACGCGTTCGGCCGAGGATGCGGCGTTGATGTTTCAACCGATGCCCGGGCTGGACGGGCAGGATGCGGTGGTGGTGGAGCGCGCCGTGCCGGACTATGCCAATGCGCTCATGGGTGATATCAAGGGCTTGAAGATCGGCGTGCCGAACCATTACTTTTTTGATCGCGCGATCCCCGAAATTGCTGCAGCGGCGATGGATGGGATTGCGGTGCTGGAGGGTCTCGGCGCTGAAGTACACGAAGTCGATATCCCGTACATCGGCCATGCCGCGGCAGCGGCGATGGTGCTTTATCTCTCCGAGGGCACGGCATATCACGACGATCATATTGCCACCATCGGCGAACTCTATACCGACCAGGTCAGGCTCTTTCTCGAGGTCGGTAATTACGTTCTCGCCAAGGATTATCTGCACGCCCAGCGCTATCGCACCCTACTCGGCCACGCCATGGCCGACGTTTTGGCGGAAGTCGATGTACTCTGTACGCCGACGCTGCCGATCACTGCACAGCCGCTCGGCCAGGAGGCGATCAATATTCGGGGCGAGACAGATTCGGTATTTGGCGCCATCCTGCGCAATACCGAGCCATTCGACCTAACCGGCTTGCCGGCGCTTGTCGTTCCGTGTGGCAACGCCTCGGACGGCATGCCGATGAGCCTCCAAATTGCCGGACGACCGTTTGATGAAGCGGGCGTGCTGAAGGTGGGTCACGCCTTTCAACAGGCAAGCGATTGGCATCTCCGCCGCCCTCCGGACTAAGGAAGGGGAAGGCCCACCATGCCCGCGCGTCCGCAGCAAAAAATTTCCAAAATTCTTGTCGCCAATCGCAGCGAAATTGCCATTCGTGTCATGCGCGCGGCAACCGAACTGGGCATCCGGACCGTCGCCATCTATTCGCAGGAAGACCGTTTCGCCTTGCACCGGTTTAAGGCGGACGAAAGCTATTTGGTTGGTGAGGGCAGAGGGCCGGTTGAAGCCTATTTGAGCATCGAGGATGTGTTGCGCATCGCGCGCGCCGCTAAAGTTGATGCCATTCATCCGGGCTACGGCCTATTATCGGAAAATCCGGACTTCGCCGACGCGTGCGCGTCCGAAAATATTCTCTTCGTCGGACCGACGTCCGATGCCATGCGTTTACTAGGCAATAAGGTCTCGGCCCGGGCGCTCGCAGAAGGTGCCGGAGCGCCGGTCATGCCGGCGACAGGGCCGTTGCCGCGGGATCTTGCAGGCGCCCAGGCGTTGGCGCTTGAGGTTGGCTATCCTCTCATGTTGAAAGCTAGCTGGGGCGGCGGTGGACGCGGCATGCGAGTGATTGAGGACGAAGCGGCGTTGGCTGATGAACTCGACGGGGCACGGCGTGAAGCTCAGGCAGCATTCGGGAATGACGAGGTCTATCTCGAAAAATTAGTGCGTCGCGCTCGCCATGTCGAAGTGCAAATTTTTGGTGATAGCCACGGCAACATTGTGCATTTGCATGAACGCGATTGTACCATGCAACGGCGCAACCAAAAGGTGGTTGAGCGCGCACCGGCGCCCTATCTCGATGCCGAGCAGCGCGCGGGTCTGCACGCCGCTGCCGTTCGCATCGGAAAATCGGTGGAATACAGCAACGCCGGCACGGTCGAATTCCTGATGGATGTCGACAGCAGCGAGTTTTACTTCATTGAGGTCAATCCGCGTATCCAGGTTGAGCATACGGTCACCGAAGTCGTGACTGGAATAGATTTATTAAAGGCGCAAATCCGTATCTCCCAAGGCGCGAAAATTGGGACTCCCGAAAGCGGCATGCCCGTTCAAGACGAAATCGGCGTGACCGGCAATGCCATTCAATGCCGGGTGACGACGGAAGACCCGGAGAACAATTTTATTCCCGACTATGGCCGCCTGACGGCCTATCGCGGCGCCACCGGCTTCGGTATTCGGCTCGACGGCGGCACCGCCTATTCGGGCGCGGTGATTACCCCGTTTTACGATTCGCTGTTGGAGAAAGTAACCGCCTGGGC
>CAYPSQ010000150.1:0-3348 GCA_964413115.1 uncultured Rhizobiaceae bacterium
ATAAATGCGCGAATAAATGTACTGGAAAAATCCGTTTCCGACTTCCAATCAGTACTGACGGCGCACCTCGACGAGCTCAAAACGCGGGTCTCGGGTTTTTCTTTGGGTGCGGCCGATGGCATGACCGGAATCGCACAGCTTCGCGCTGAGAACGATCGGCTCATGACCGGTTTCGCCGCGATGTCGCGGCGTCTCGAATCGCTCGAGGTCGCGGTGTCCCATCCCGTCCCGCCTTCTGAACCAGTGCGAGGAAGAGCGCTTGTGCTCGCCGTCGGCCAATTGAGACAGGCGCTAGGCAAGTCCGGTCCATTCTCGGCCACGCTGAACTCACTTCGCGCGGTTGGCGGCGCCGATCCGTTGGTCGTGAGCGTACTCGAAGTGCTGACACCGCTCGCGGCAACTGGCGTGGACACCAAAAACCGCCTGATCGTTATGTTCGATGCTGCCGCCGCCGAAGCTGCAAGGGCAGCGATCGCGCCTGAGGGAAGTGGCTGGATAGACCGTACGGTGCAGCGCCTTGCGAGCGTTGTTACCATTCGCCGCGAGGGTGCAAATGTCGAAGGTGATTCGGCGCAAGCCCTGCTCGCCCGTGCCGAAGCACGGCTCGTGGCTAGGGACCTGGAAGGCGCGGATAAGGTGCTTGCTGGGCTGACGGGGAGGGCCGCCGCGGCCATGGCGGTGTGGCGCGGCAAAGTGGCTTCAAGGATTGCCGCTGATGGCGCACTCGACCGGCTTAGCTACCATGCCATCCAGCTTCTCTCTGGCGCCTCTTGATGACGGGTTTCCAGACATGACAAGGGCTGTCCTTTGGATCATCACTATTGGCGCCATTGTCGCAGTCGCGTTCCAGTTCGCAGACGAGCCCGGTGAGGTGAGCCTGCACTGGCAGGGGTGGCGGATTGACACCACGGTCGCCTTCCTGGTTTTGGTTGCCACCGCGATCGCCGTCGCCGCGGCGCTGACCTATCGAGTCTGGGTCGCGACCTGGCACTTGCCGCGGCGCTGGCTTGCGTTCCGCCGCACTCAGCGGCGAGAACGTGGCTACCGAGCATTGACCGAAGGCATGGTTGCGGTCGCCGCCGGCGATGCAACCAGCGCGTTGCGCCAAGCAAAACGTGCTAATAATTTGCTGAGCGATCCACCGCTGACCATGTTGTTGTCGGCTCAGGCGGCGCAACTCAAAGGCGACACCGCTGCGGCAAGAAATTACTTCAATAGCATGCTACAGCGCTCCGAGACGGCATTCCTCGGACTTCGCGGGCTGTTGATGCAAGCCCAGCGTGACGGCGACGAAGAGGCGGCGCTGGGCTATGCCCGGCAGGCCTACAAACTTCGACCCAAGACACCGTGGGTGCTAACGACTTTGCTTGACCTCCAGGTGCGCCACGGCGATTGGAGCAAAGCACGCGTCACGTTAGATGAGGCAATTCGGCAACGCGCAATTTCCGCCGAGGAAGGTCGACGCAGACGTGTGATCGTTCTGCTCGGCGCCAGCGGCGAGGCCGGAGAAGCGGGCGCAGCGCGCGTTGCGCTAGAGCACGCGAAAAAAGCGCACGCCCAATCGGGCGCGTTTTTGCCAGCCACTCTCCGTTTGGTTGCACTTCTGATAGGTCAGGGCAAGAACCGCCAAGCGTCTCGCATAATTCACGACGCTTGGTCGCGCACTCCCCACCCTGAACTCGCCCAACTTTATCTTTCTATGTTTGAGGCAGAAGAGCCGATCAATCGCGTCCACCGCATTGAGCGCCTCGCCTCTTTCAACCCCAACCACCAGGAAAGTCGTATTGCGCTCGCCGAAGTTGCGCTTGAGGCCGAGCTCTGGGGTAAGGCCCGGGGGCATTTGCAGTCCACAACAGGCGAGGCACCGCCGGCGCGGATATGCAGGCTGATGGCCGATCTTGAAGAAGCCGAGAACGACAATTTTGAGGCCGCACGAGAATGGCTCCAAAGGGCGGCGTCAGCCGAGCCCAATCCGTCGTGGAAGTGTGCCTCATGCGGCGCGGCATGGCTTCACTGGGCTCCGATCTGTGAAAAATGCGAGTCTCTCGGCACACTCGACTGGGGCGCCCCCGAACGGGCTCGCGCTGCCGTCTCGACCACCACCTTCGCGTCTGAGACGTCGCTCACTGACCGGTCTGGTGACGTCGATAGCGACAAAATGGGCGGGAACGAAGTGGTCAAGGCCGGTGATTCATTTTCCCCGGACGCAGACGAACGTACGCCGGACCGTCGGTTAACTCATTTGTAACGGATTTGTTACTTTAGGGATTGCTGAGAATCTAAGAGGTTACTGCAGGCGGCAATTATACGACCCGGAGATGCCTTTATCAATTAGTGGGACTCTTTGTATAGCACTGAATTTGCAATTTATAGATCGACGAAATAAGCAATAATTAACAATTTTTTGTTGATAAAAAACCTACGTGAGAAAAGGATGAATTTTGACAGCGAGTAGAATTTGGGGAACCTTTATGATCTAGATGGGTTGGACTAAGAAAGATGATACGCACAAATTATTTAATATAGGATAAAGTCCGATGTTAGATTCAGATGGCTCGACAGCAAATTTACCTCATCTTAAGCCGCGATTTTTATCGCATGGGACTGTGGAATGCCACGATATCGATGTGGCCAGGAAGTTCTATTCCGAATTTCTTGGCCTTGAGGTCCGACAAACCAGTTCGCGTTCGCTAATGCTGCGACTTAATAGTACTACGACCATCGCATGTGTCGAAACTAGTGGTAAGACCTCTGCTGGCATCTATAGCCATTTCGGTCTTGATTTTGAAAACCGCGACGGCGTTGATGCTGCCCACCGCATTGCCTGCGCAGAGAAGAACGCCTATGGGATCAAAAAAATCACTCGACCTGTCGAACAGCATGGCACCTATTCGTTTTATGTGATCGACGCAGATAGCAACTGGTGGGAGATCCTGACCAATCCGCCGGGCGGTTACAGCTATGTGTTTGAGCTGAATGAGACCGATGCCAAATGGCGCGATCAGCAACAGGGCCGTGCGCGAAGGGCGGATTGGGAGCGCCTGGAAGGATTGCAAAAGTAAAGCAACTTAACCCAGTTGGTAGAGAAATGCACTTGCAATACGAAGTGATAACGAAAGAAAATTAGGTCATTAAAACAATAAATTGCGAGATTTCATATTCCCGCGCGAACGGTAAGTGAATAAGGGGTTTGTGCGATTTATGGACCACTTAGAATGGTAATTCTTGATAAGAAGCATAAGTGCGTTTAGTAGGTTCGAAGTGGTGCGCCGCCTTAGCTCAGTTGGCAGAGCGCGGCATTCGTAATGCCGAGGTCGTAAGTTCGAGTCTTACAGGCGGCACCACACC
>CAYPSQ010000151.1:0-3346 GCA_964413115.1 uncultured Rhizobiaceae bacterium
AAGAACACGCTGATCTGTTTGCGCGAACCTAGTCTTGGGCCGTGTTTCGGGCTTAAGGGCGGGGCCGCCGGCGGCGGCTATGCCCAGGTCGTTCCAATGGAGGAAATCAATCTCCATTTCACCGGAGATTTTCATGCCATCGGCGCCGCCAATAATCTGCTCGCCGCCATGGTTGACAATCACATTTATTGGGGCAATACCGCCGAAATCGATCCGCGCCGCGTAAGCTGGCGGCGCGTCGTCGATATGAATGACCGGGCGTTGCGCTCGATCGTCTCTTCCCTCGGCGGTGTCGCCAACGGCTTCCCGCGCGAAGATGGCTTTGATATCACAGTTGCGTCCGAGGTCATGGCGATCTTCTGCCTGGCGCGTAATCTTGAGGATTTGCGCACCCGTCTCGGCAATATCGTGATTGGCTACAAGCGCGATCGCACGCCGGTGCGGGCCCGCGAAGTTCAAGCCGAAGGTGCGATGACGACGTTGCTGAAAGACGCGCTGGCGCCCAACTTGGTGCAGACGCTGGAGAACAATCCGGCCCTCGTGCATGGCGGGCCGTTTGCCAATATCGCGCATGGCTGCAATTCTGTTCTAGCGACCCAGACGGCGATGAAGATTTCCGATTATGTGGTGACCGAAGCCGGCTTTGGCGCCGACCTCGGGGCGGAGAAATTTTTCGATATCAAATGTCGCAAAGCTGGCCTCGCACCCGATTGCGTTGTGCTCGTCGCAACCATCCGAGCACTCAAGATGCATGGCGGTGTCGCTAAGGATGCGCTGGGTGAGGAAAATTTGCCGGCGCTCGAATTGGGTATGGCCAATCTTGAACGCCATCTGAGCAACATCGCTAAATTTGGCGTACCGGTCGTCGTCGGTCTCAACCGCTTCTCAGCTGACAGCAAAGCCGAACGCGCCCTGGTGCTGGAACGCTGTCAGGCACTCGGCGCGGCAGCCGTGGAGAGCGACCATTGGGCTTCCGGCGGTGCCGGCGCCGAGGATTTGGCTAATTGCGTAGTCGAGACCATCGCCAACAAGCCATCCAACTTTAAGCCAATCTACGCCGACGAACTACCACTCTGGGACAAAGTTCGCACCGTCGCTCAGGAGGTTTACGGTGCCGACGACATCATCGCTGATAAGAAAGTGCGCGCTCAGTTCAAGGACCTGCAAGATGGTGGCTTCGGCCATTTCCCGGTATGCATTGCCAAGACGCAATACAGCTTCTCCACCGATCCGAATTTGAAGGGCGCACCGTCCGAACATGTGGTGCCGATCCGCGAGGTACGGGTTTCAGCTGGTGCGGAATTCCTTGTTGTAGTCTGCGGCGATATCATGACCATGCCCGGCTTGCCGCGGGTGCCGGCGGCCAATAGTATCAATGTCGACGACAGCGGTAACATTGTAGGGTTGTTCTGATATGGATCTTATCCTCCGCGGCGCGAAACTCCCTGATGGGCGTACGGGAATCGATATCGCCATCAAGGGCGGTAAAATCGCGGCGGTAGAGGCTGGCATTGGTGCTTCGGCCGCGCGTGAAATCGACGTCACAGGTCGGCTGGTCTCGCCGCCGTTTGTGGATTCGCATTTTCATATGGATGCCACGCTTCTCTATGGCTATCCCCGCTACAATGAAAGCGGCACCCTCCTGGAGGGCATCAAACTGTGGTACGAGCTGAAACCCACCCTAAACCATGATTGGTATGTCGAACGGGCGCTCGAATATTGTGACTGGGCGGTCGGCCGCGGGTTGTTGGCAATCCGCAGCCACGTTGATACCACCGACCCGAACCTCCGCGGTGTGGCAGCGTTAGTCGAGGTACGTGAGCAAGTAAAAGATTATCTCGACCTGCAATTGGTCGGCTTTCCACAGGACGGCTATCTGCGCTCGCCTGTAGGTGTGGAGAATATGGCGAAGGCGCTGGACATGGGTATCGACGTGGTTGGCGGTATTCCCCATTTCGAGCGCACCATGGAAGAGGGTGCTGAATCGGTACGACAACTTTGCGCGCTCGCCGCTGAGCGGGGACTCAGAGTCGATATGCATTGTGATGAAACTGACGACCCCAATTCTCGCCATATCGAAACTTTGGCCGCGGAAACTGTGCGCCATGGTCTCGAGGGCCGCGTCACCGGATCGCATCTAACCTCCATGCATTCCATGGACGATTACTTTGTGAGCAAGCTCATTCCGATGATGGTAGAAGCTGATATTCAGGTCATCGCCAATCCTACTGCCAACATGCTCCTCATGGGCCGGCATGATGCCTATCCCAAACGCCGCGGCATGACGCGGGTGAAAGAATTGATGGCAGCCGGCCTGAATGTCTCGTTCGGTCAGGATTCGGTCATGGATCCCTTTTGCTCCATGAATACCGGCGCGCTTCTAGATGTTGCGCATATGGCAGTTCATGCCGGGCATCTCTCTGGACGTGAAGAAATTCGCGCCTGCTTTGAGGCCGTGACCGAAAATCCGGCGCGCAATCTCGGCCTCGAAGGTTATGGCCTTGATATTGGTTGCAACGCCGATTTGGTGGTCCTGCAGGCTTCCGATCCAATCGAAGCAATCCGTCTCCGCCCGACCTGCCTCCATGTCATCCGGCGCGGTAAAGTGATAGCCGAAAGTCCACCCCATGCGGCCAAACTCGATCTCCCCGGTCGTCCCGCAATTACGGAATTTATGCGCTCGACCCAACCGCCAGAGTGATCACCTGAGACCCTTCCTCTTGCGCCGCCTGCGGCAGACGAGGGCGAGCAACAGACCTGGCACAGCGGCGATCGCCCAGGCCGGACCGAGCAGAATAGGCAGAATAATTTCGCCCCATAACCAGGGGTAAATGTTTTTCTCGATCAGCGCCTGAAAGCCGACAAGGCTGTTGGTATGGATTTCAGCCCATAATGTTCCGCCGGCGACCAGATTGTAGCCCGCGCCTGAAATGACGCCGACGATTTCATAGGCAAACAGACCAAGCGCTGCGAGCAACAACAGACTGGCAACAATGCGACCAACGATCATTTTTTAAACCCTGCGGCACGGCGGGGTAAGGGCTCCGCGCGAATTCATTGGCCAACAACATAGCAGTAAAGTCATGCCTATATCTTGCGACAAAGTTCAAAATTGCTATGTTGCGCGAGCTTGGAGGGGTGGCCGAGTGGTTTAAGGCGCACGCTTGGAAAGCGTGTGTGCGTTTACGCGTACCGCGGGTTCGAATCCCGCCCCCTCCGCCAGTACTTTCAATTAGAAATTTGAAAGGATTGGATTTTATTCTGGACCGTAAATTTGGTCCCACATTCGGTCCCACACCCTAATTGAAATAGCACCCATAACGCAGCAGACGTACTTTCTCCGATT
>CAYPSQ010000152.1:0-3346 GCA_964413115.1 uncultured Rhizobiaceae bacterium
TGATGCCGGTCACCAAAATCTCCGCCTCCGTCGATTGATCTACAAAATCCGGCGCTGGGGCGTGGATCGGCATATTCTTTGTCGCGGTCACGGGACCGCGCTCGTCGATCGGCTCACCAACCACATTGATTATGCGGCCCAGCATTTCTGGTCCGACCGGCACCATGATGCCAGCGCCCGTGTCGACTACGCTTTGGCCGCGCACCAAGCCCTCCGTGGTGTCCATGGCGATGCAGCGCACGGTGCTTTCACCGAGATGCTGCGCCACTTCAAGCACCAGCCGGTTGCCGTGATTGTCGGTCTCCAACGCATTTAAAATCGCCGGCAAGTCGCCGTCAAAATGAACATCGACGACCGCACCCATAATCTGGGAAATAGTGCCGTTTGTGTCTGTAGTGGCCATAGCCTGGCTCCCGTCGCGCTTGAATTCAGTTGTCTTGAAAGTTTGGTTTTAGCACCTGTCGACCCGCCTAGGTGGCCTCGGCGCCGGAAATGATTTCAATCAATTCTCCGGTAATTTTGGCTTGGCGGGTTCGGTTGTAATTAAGGGTCAGTTTGTCAATCATTTCGCCGGCGTTGCGCGTGGCGCTGTCCATTGCGGTCATGCGCGCACCTTGTTCGCTAGCCGCGCTTTCTAACAGCGAGCGAAATACCTGAATTGATAAATTATAAGGCAGCAATTGCTCTAGAATTTCGGCCTCTTCGGGCTCGAATTCATAAATCGCGCCGCCGCGGTCGATCTGCCCCTCGGCGTCATCGCTTTCAGCCGCATGTGCCGAATCGGCGAACGGAATGATCTGCTGGAACGTCACGATCTGGGTCATCACTGATTTGAAATGATTGTAGACGATGGTGCAGACATCGAATTCGCCAGTTTCGAACAGGGCCGTGATTTTTTGCCCGATCGTGTCGGCCTCATCATAACCTGGGCCGCGTTTATCGGTTTCCTCAGATGTCTCGATGATTAGCGAGCCGAATTCCCGCTGTAATAGTTCACGCCCTTTGCGCCCAACGCAGAACAGCTTGACCGTTTTGCCGTCGTTCCGCAGTTCCATTATTCTGAGACGCACCGCGCGAGTGATAGTCGAATTGAAGCCACCGCATAGACCACGGTTGGATGACGCGACGACAATCAAATGAGTGCTGTCGGCGCCACTGCCGCGCAACATCTTCGGTGCGTCGTCGCGTTCGCGCATGATCTCGGCGAGGCTGCCGACCATGCGCTCCATGCGTTCTGCATAGGGTCGCGCTGATTCGGCGGCTTCCTGCGCGCGGCGCAGTTTGGACGCGGCGACCATCTTCATAGCCGAGGTGATCTTTTGAGTCTGCGTCACGCTGTCGATGCGGGTGCGCAGGTCCTTGAGAGTGGCCATCTCGCGTTGTGCTCCGTCTTATCAGCCGGGCTCAGGCAAATTTCTTAGTGAAATCGTCAAGCATCGAGGCGAGCTTCTTTTCATTGTCTTCGCTCATCTCTCCCTTGCTGCGGATGGAGTCGAGAATATCGCCGCCGCTGGAGCGGATCTCACCGAGAAATTCTTGCTCGAATCGACCAATCTGCTCAACCTCGATGCTATCGAGATAGCCGCGCACCCCGGCGAAAATGACGACCACCTGCTCCTCGATCGCCAGCGGCGAATATTGCCCCTGCTTGAGCAGTTCGGTGAGCCGCGCGCCGCGCGCTAGCAGGCGCTGAGTGGAGGCGTCCAAATCCGAGCCAAACTGCGCGAACGCTGCCATTTCGCGGTACTGCGCAAGCTCCAGCTTAATACGCCCGGCAACCTGCTTCATCGCCTTGATCTGCGCCGCTGATCCCACCCGGCTGACCGAGAGACCAACGTTAATAGCCGGGCGGATGCCCTGATAGAAGAGGGTGGTCTCCAGGAAAATCTGACCGTCGGTGATCGAGATCACATTGGTCGGAATATACGCCGACACATCGCCGGCCTGGGTTTCAATAACTGGAAGCGCCGTCAACGACCCGCCGCCATGATCGGCGTTCATTTTTGCGGCGCGCTCCAACAAGCGGGAATGGAGATAAAAGACGTCACCCGGATAGGCTTCACGGCCCGGCGGGCGGCGGAGGAGGAGCGACATCTGACGATAAGCCACAGCCTGCTTAGAGAGATCGTCATAGATGATCACCGCGTGCATGCCGTTGTCGCGGAAATACTCACCCATGGTGCAGCCCGAATAGGGCGCAAGAAACTGCAAGGGCGCCGCTTCAGAAGCAGTGGCGGAGACGATAATGGTGTATTCTAGGGCGCCGTTTTCTTCCAGCGTCTTCATCACCTGGGCCACGGTCGAGCGCTTCTGCCCGACTGCCACATAGATGCAGTAGAGTTTCTTGCTTTCATCTCCGCTGGCGTTCACCTCTTTCTGATTGATGATGGTATCGATCGCCACTGCTGTTTTGCCGGTCTGGCGGTCGCCAATGATCAATTCGCGCTGGCCACGTCCGACGGGCACCAGTGCATCGAGCGCTTTCAGGCCGGTCTGGACCGGTTCGTTCACCGACTGGCGTGGGATGATGCCGGGCGCTTTGACCTCGATGCGCTGCATAGCTGTTGATTCGATCGGGCCCTTGCCGTCGATAGGATTTCCAAGCGGGTCAACCGCACGGCCCAACAGGCCCTTGCCAACCGGTACTTCGACGATCGCGCCGGTGCGCTTGACCGTATCACCTTCCTTGATCGCCCGGTCTTCCCCGAAAATTACGACGCCGACATTGTCGGTCTCAAGATTGAGTGCCATGCCGCGGATATTGCCGGGAAATTCGACCATCTCGCCAGCCTGGACGTTATCTAGACCGTATACACGGGCGACGCCGTCACCCACGGAGAGCACTTGCCCGACCTCGGCGACATCCGCCTCGGTGCCAAAATTGGCGATTTGCTCCTTGAGGATTGCCGATACTTCAGCGGCGCCAATGTCCATTCTCAAATCCCTTTCATGGCGAGCTCAAGATTTTCGAGCTTCGTCCGTAGTGAATTGTCGATCATGCGTGAGCCGACCTTGACGATCAGTCCGCCAATCAAACTTGGGTCAACCGTGGTTTCCAAAGCAACGTCGCGGCCGACGATTTCCTTAAGCGCCTCTTTTACGGCGGTCAAATGTGCGGGTTTTAGTTCGCTGGCCGAGGTGACTTCGGCGGATACTTCGCCGCGATGCTTTGCCACTAGCGTCTGGAACGCGGCGATCGTATCTTTCAAGGCAAACAGTCGGCGATTCTGCGCCATTAGGCCGGCTAAGTTTCCAACAAAATTCGACATGTCGGCGCGCGTGACAATGGCCGCCATGGCGGCGCCCTGTTCGCGGCGCGAGACAATTGGGCTGCGCACCAAGCGTG
>CAYPSQ010000153.1:0-3325 GCA_964413115.1 uncultured Rhizobiaceae bacterium
TCAGCGCATCGCGCTTGTGGTTAAGAATATAGAGTGCGATTTCGCCTGGTACATGTACGAGAATTTGACCGCTACGCTCTCGCAGGCCTTCTTCCTCAACGGCCCTGAGAACGTGTACTGCTGACGATGCCGTGGTTCGCACGGCACCCATGCCGGAGCACGTCGAACATATTTCTGTAGCCGTTTCCAAAAGACTCGGTCGCAAGCGCTGGCGGGATAGCTCCAGCAAGCCGAAGGGACTGATACGACCAATCTGAATTCGCGCGCGGTCATTGCGCATCGCTTCCTTGAACCGGCGTTCAATATTTCTCTGATTCCGATTCTCATCCATGTCGATGAAATCGATCACCACCAGTCCCGCCAAATCTCGCAGTCGCAGTTGCCGCGCAATTTCGTCCGCGGCTTCCTGGTTTGTTGTTAGTGCTGTTTCCTCGACCGTGCGCTGCTTTGTCGCCCGGCCTGAATTCACATCGATCGATACTAGGGCTTCGGTCGGGTTGATGACCAGATAGCCGCCTGAGCGCAACTGTACTTGTGGGCTGTACATTGCGTCGAGTTGACCCTCTATCTGGTAACGCGTGAACAGCGGGACGCGATCGCGGTAGGGCTGCACTCGAGAACTATGGCTCGGAATTAGCGTCCGCATGAAGTCTTTAGCGATTCGGTAGCCTTCCTCGCCCTCAACCTGAATTTGATCGATGTCACGGGAATACAGGTCGCGTATCGAACGCCGGATCAGATTGGCTTCCTCGTTGATCAGAACTGGAGCACTGGACTCGAGGGTTGCCTTGCGAATGCCTTCCCATTGGCGCAATAGATATTCGAAATCGCGTTTGATCTCAGCCCGCGTTCGGGCCAGGCCAGCAGTGCGCACGATGACTGCCATGCGAGAGGGGACCTTCAATTCGGCAGTGATGGCCTTGAGGCGCTTGCGGTCGTCGGCATTGACGATTTTGCGGGATATTCCGCCACCGCGCACAGCATTGGGCATTAGGACGCAATACCGGCCAGCCAGGGAAAGATAGGTTGTCAGCGCAGCGCCCTTATTGCCACGTTCTTCCTTCACTACCTGAATCAGCATGATTTGGCGTTTTTTTATAACTTCTTGGATTTTATAGCGGCGCGACAAAAGCGACCGGCTGACATGGAGCCGACGCTGCGCTTCATCGTCTATATCGTCGCCACCCAACGTCTCAACGGATTCGTCAGGGCTGGCGACGCGAACTTCGGTAGGTGAATCAACGTCCTCACCCGCCTCGATGTCGATTGCGGGTTTCTCAGCGGCGAGATCGCTTTGTTCCGTCGCCGAGTTACTACCTCGTGCATCTGCTGCATCATCCGGATCTGCCCCATCTACCGTCGCCGACGCAGTTTCGTTATTCTTCTCTTCTTCGTCGGCATGGTCATCGTCATCGTTAGCGTCACTTTGTTCTGCAAACAACGCTTCTCTGTCGGCAACCGGTATTTGATAATAATCAGGATGGATTTCACCAAACGGCAGGAAGCCGTGACGGTTTCCGCCATACTCGACAAACGCAGCCTGCAGCGAGGGTTCGACCCTCATTACCTTAGCGAGATAAAAATTTCCCTTAAGCTGCTTCTTCGCCGATGTTTCGAAATCAAATTCTTCGAGTCGTGTTCCATTCGCCACCACCACGCGGGTTTCTTCCGCATGGCTGGCGTCGATCAGCATTCTTTTGACCATTGGTCAGTTTTCTCCGTGACTGCAACGCATCGGCCGCGAACCTGGCGCGGCGGCGTTGTCGAATTTGGGAAGCTAATTGCCCGGCGCGACGCTCCGTCGAACAGGGCGAAAGTTGCTCCTGCCATGACGGACAGTGCGGGGCCAATCTATGCCAGACCATATCCGGCTTCAGCTTCGCGTGTGTCATCAATTCCATCATATGTCGTTTAAACCCAAACAGTGAGTGGCGAGCAATTCAACATTTCTGCTGAACACCGTCATGTAAGTAGTTGGGCTGTGTTGCCACCTCCAAAAGGTGGACAGGTGAATAATCAAAATTTCGTTCGCATGCCCATGATACTCTGTGCAGTGGGAGGCGACAAACACTTTAGCGGGCGTGGCCGGTGGCCAACGATCAAGTCGCGTAATTCATCTGTAAAAATGTTAGACATGGACGCTCAAAAACCAACAGGTGATTCTCCCCCGTGATACGCTTCTGGTGGGTATTTATTTGTGTGTTAACGCCGTTCATAGCGGTTTTTGACCTAGCAGTGCATGCTAAGCCGGTCATCAAGGATGCGCGCGTCGGACAGCAAGAGAATGCCACTCGACTCGTGCTAGATCTTAGTGAAGGTGTGCCATTTCGAATATTTACCCTGAAAGACCCGTATCGACTCATCGTGGATATGATCGGTGCAGAATGGGCGTTCGACGATAGCAAACCTTCGCTTAACAGCGGCCTCATTGGTGCCATACGATACGGTCAGTTTCAGAACGAGACTGCAAGGATTGTGGTCGATTTAAGAGCGCCGGTTAAAGTAACCCAGGCATTTATGTTGGCGCCAGGAGTATCCAAGGTCTACCGGCTTGTCATTGACCTCATTCAGGTCACAGAAAGTTCGTTTGCGCCGTCTGGATCGAACTCAGCTACAAGCAACCAATCTGCTAAAGCACAGCACCAAACAGACTATCAAAACGGAGCAGAGACGGCATCGGCCGCAGCGCAAGGAACTTTTCTGCCACCGCCGCCACGCCCAAATCTCAAGCCTTTTTCGAGAAAACCATTGCTGATCGTCGTCGATGCCGGCCATGGTGGCGCGGATCCGGGCGCGGTGGCCGAAAATGGAATATTTGAAAAGGATTTCACCTTGGCGGCTGCGCTTGCCTTGGAAGTTATGCTGATCGAACGCGGCTATGATGTGATTCTGTCTCGACGCGCGGATAAATATTTATCTCTTTCTTCGCGGTCAAAATTGGCACAGGAAAAAAATGCCGATCTGTTCATTTCACTCCATGCCGATCACCACCAAAATCGAGCTATCCGTGGCGCCTCCGTTTACACCTTATCGGAAAAGGCTTCAGACACCGAAACCGAAGCCTTGGCAGCGCGAGAGAACGAGGTCGATTCTCTGTTCGAAGTTAATAATTCTAACGCGTATGAAGAAGATGTCCGCAAAATTTTATTATCACTCGTTCAGCGCACAACCATGACCTGTTCCGCCATTTTCGCCGGCGAACTCATTCCCGAACTGAAAAAAACGACCAAATTGCTCGGCCGCACGCACCGTTTTGCAGGCTTCCGTGTCCTTAAGGCCCCTAATGTGCCGTCTGTCCTAGTGGAAATGGGGTATATGTCGAATA
>CAYPSQ010000154.1:0-3315 GCA_964413115.1 uncultured Rhizobiaceae bacterium
CGAGGGTGTCATCTCTTAAAAGGGGCAGGACACTGTGTTCAACAAGAACAACCGGCAGCGGTTTCCAAAGTCTTAATTGACTTCCTCCACGACGCATAATCGCCAAGCCAACCGATGGCGGGGCCAAGTTGGCGCGCCCGGCAGGATTCGAACCTGCGACCCCCAGATTAGGAATCTGGTGCTCTATCCGACTGAGCTACGGGCGCTCTCAGGGATACTTATCTCGCCTGATAACACGAAACAATCAGTGGGGGAACGGTATGGCTATTCGGTCGTACTGTTGTTCGGTGGCGTTGCGGTTAAACACACTGTGGTGTTTGGCGGGGCCGTTTTCGGTGTATTCACCCAGGATATAGAACTTGCAGCTGGCGTTGATCCCGCAGCATTTTAGCTTCTGATAAATTGGCATATTGTGCGCTTTGGCGTGGAAAGTCATGGTCGTCAGGAAAGGCCCCTTAAGACAATCCTTATGGGCCGGTGTGGTGCTGCCGGTAACCCACACTTCGGCGATGGCCTCAGAGTAGCGCGGCTAGGCGACACAGCCGGCAAGCCGACCAGCTTCGAAAATAAAAAATAATTCCAGCGCCGGGCCTACCTCGTGGGCGAGGCCATGAAGCACTCAAAGCGCTAGCAGGAAGGTGGCACAGCTTGGCGCAACAACCCCGCGGTATGGCCGAGCGCCTCGCGCGGATTACGGAAGCGCGGAGTTGAGAGTTTGCCGCGTTTGGTTGCTCTGGCCGTCGGCTGTTTGGTCATCGATTACGGAATTCCCACTCGGCTAATTTAGCGCCCGGGTGAAGGGCACCGAATAGGTCAACACCAAGAGTTCGGTGCCGGGATTGTCGTCATAGATGCCAGCATTCGAGATATGATGGAAGGCAATGGCAAGGCGCGACCAATCGTCCAATCGCCAGGCTAGCTCGCCGCCGGTTCGGAATTGAAATTCCCCGCCGAGATCCTTGCCGTTGCCCTTGTGATAGCCAACGAAGGCGGCATTGGGTTGCAGCACCACACGCCGGCCGAAAAAGATATCAATTCCGAGACCGGCGTAGCCATACACTGCCTCATCGGAGGTGCCAGCCAGGCCGATGAACGGCAAAATCTTCCAGAATCGCATGTCCGAGCGATATTCAGCGCGGAAATCTGCTGCGGTTTCATCGTCATTGACGTCGAAGCCACCGGCGCTGAACGCAAAGAAGTCCGGCTCTCCGGCGCGCGCTGAAGTTTGCCAGGTCACACCCCATCCAGCGCACAGCGCGACACTTAATACGGTGACGATGAAGAGCCTCGCGATTATCATTTTGTTCACGCCGCTCTTCCCCGGTACAGAATGGGTTTGCTCATTTGTTCCAGTGTACGGCCTGGCGGAGTCCTGGGCTAATAATTTTCGACGGTCGCTGCCTATCGCGCGGCCTCTAATCAGCGCAATAGGCGGAGATAGTTGTTAAAATTCTTGAGCGCGGTGAAACCTCGCCCTCCGTCGAACTGGTCAACGGCGATACGCTCCTTCTCCAAAACGGCAGTGAAGTATGGCTGGTAGGTATCCAGGCGTGCCAACTGCCGCTCGGACGTGTCGTGTTCAGGGCCTGGTTGCTCCTTGATGGAGCCAAACAGGCGCTCGAGGGGTTGGCGTTCGGCAAAACCCTGGCACTCTATTATGGAGCCCACAAGACGAATTTTTCGCGGCGGCAATAGCGTGGTTTTACAGCTTTCACAACAATCGCCATCTGATCGGCAGAATGCCGGCACAGGAATGGAGCACCCGTGCTGTCCAAGTCGGCACCTGGGCCATACAATACCAAGCAGTGCGCAGGTCAAAGATATTGGCACGTTCTATTTCGTCGAAGGACGGGTGATGGATTCAGTTGTGACCAGGCGCCGCGGTTGGGTCAATTTAGGCGCCGATTAGAAGGGCTGTTTTACAATTTTGTTGCCCCCGCGGCCGTAAATTGTTCGATGCTGAGGGCGAAGGTATGCTTGCCCTGAAGAGGCCTATTGTGAGTGTAGGCGGCTGGATTAAAGCTTTCAATGGGGCCATGATTGAGGCGACCCACCCGGCGTAGATTGAAGTGTAAGAGTGAGCACGGTGCAGCGACTGACAAATTTTCGGCGTATTCTCCTTGTGCCAGCCCTGGTAGCGGCCTTGGTCGGCGGCGGGGCTCTTTTACAGGGCTGTAGCGTCAATCCAGCGACCGGTGAACAGACCTTCACCGGTTTCATGACGCCTGATAAAGAGCGCCAGATAGGTGCCGAAGAGCATCCCAAGATGGTGGAGGCGTTCGGCGGTAAATACCAAGATGCCGCTCTCACGCGCTATTTAAACGGGCTTGGTGAGTTGTTGCAAAGCACCTCCGAGCAACCCAAGCCGCCGTTTACCTTCACCCTGTTGGACAGCCCGGTGATCAACGCTTTCGCGTTACCTGGCGGCTATGTTTATGTGTCGCGCGGCTTGATGGCGTTGGCCAATGACGAAGCCGAGCTTGCTGGCGTGGTTGCGCACGAAATTGGCCATGTGACGGCGCGCCATTCGGCGCAACGTATGAGCCGCGGCATTCTCGCCAGACTCGGCGCTGCGGTGCTCGGTGCTGCAGTCGGTGAGCCACTTCTCGGCAATGCCGCGCGTGTCGCTGTTGGGGCCTATATCCAGGGCTTTTCGCGCGACCAGGAATTTGAGGCCGACCAGCTCGGCGTTCGGTATCTTACGCGGGCAGGGTTCGACCCGATGGCGATGGCCTCTTTTCTTGACGCGATGGGCGAAGAACATAAGCTTGCGCTTAAGATCGCCGGCAAGGAAGGGCAAGATCCAGCACAAGGGCTTTTTTCAAGCCATCCGCGCACCGGGGCGCGGGTTGAAAAGGCAGCGACGAGCGCACGGTCTGGCGCAAAGAATAATCTGGCGCGCGACGCCGACGTCTATCTCAATCAGATCGACGGTATGATTTACGGCGATTCGCCACATCAAGGTTACGTTCGAGGGCGTGAATTCGCCCACGCTGACCTTAAGTTCCGCTTCACCGCACCGCCTGGATTTCGCCTTCAAAATAGTGAGACTGCAGTGTTTGGTGAGCATTCGGGTGGCGCGCTGCTTCGCTTCGATGGGCGCAAGTTGGACAACCGGAACCTCAGCACTCAACACTATCTCACCCGGGTCTGGGCAGACGGTTTCAATGTTACCGACGTCGAAACTATAGATATAAACGGCATGGAAGCGGCGACTGGCGCTGGCCGCATCTCAGGCCGCGATGGCCCACTCGATGTGCGCTTTGTCGCCATCCGCTATTCGCGCGATCAGGTCTACCGTTTCCTGTTTCTCAC
>CAYPSQ010000155.1:0-3272 GCA_964413115.1 uncultured Rhizobiaceae bacterium
GGCATCCGCATAGCCACCTGGGGCGAACCCGGCTTCGAGAATTATATTCGCGTCTCGATTGGTTTGCCTGAAGACACAGATGCGTTCCTTGCGGCGCTGCGAGAAATTCTTAACGCATAATTCAATGTTGTGTTGCAATGCCAATTCTCGCACGAGGCTAACTCCGCCTATGCCGTGTAGGATGAAGCCTACGTCTGCATTATGTGCTTCTGAGTCCTTTGTGAATAAATTATACTCGGTTACAGGCGGTGTTAACGTATCGGTTCACTAACGCCGCGGGTTTAGTCCAAGTTTGGATTCACGCAGCGTGTTATAATAAGCACCGGCGAAGATCACTGCGGCGCCGAGCCAGGTCATTGGGTCCAACGGCTCAGCAAATAATAAGTATCCGAAGCCGACCGAGAGAGGCAGCCTGAAAAAGTCGAACGGCACGACGAAGCTAGCATCCGCCGCCGCCATCGAGCGTGTCAAGCAGTAGTGTGTGGTGTATCCCGTGAGCCCCATGGCGATCA
Organism: uncultured Rhizobiaceae bacterium; assembly: GCA_964413115.1. Lineage (GTDB taxonomy): Bacteria > Pseudomonadota > Alphaproteobacteria > UBA828 > UBA828 > PTKB01. Next base: position 513 of record CAYPSQ010000155.1, read on the forward strand.
GCGGCCCGGCGTCCACGAGATCGGGAGTGCGCCATACAAACGTCGCGGGTATCGCTGAGAAGATTAGGATGAACAGGCTCATATAGAACACTACTTGGTTGCCTGAATCTGTACCCGCCAGCTTCTTGGTGACGATGTAGGCACATGAGTATAGAAATGCTGCCGCTAGCACGAGAAATGGACCGGTGCCGAACTCAACGGCGCCAGGTCTAATTATGATGATCGTGCCGGCGAAACCTGCTGCGATCACCAGCGCGCGATGCACGCCTACGTGCTCGCGCAGCAACAATGCGGCCATTACGACGGTGAATATTGGCATGGTAAACTGCAAAGCTGACAGCTCAGCCAATGGCACTAGAGTAACGCCGAAATACCACGCGATGTTGCCAGCGTAAAGGAAGCCGTTTCGTGCCGCATGTGTCCCCAGCCGGTCCGTCTTCAACGCCGCGAGGCCCGCCGTCGTGAGCCAGGGAATCATCAAAGCCAAATTGACTGCATTGCGTAAGAATATTAGCTCTAGCACGTTAAATTTGGGCGTTAGGTATCGCACCAAGATCGCCAGGCCGACAAGCGAAACTCCAGCACCAATCATCCAAAGCGCACCGGCGATCGGATTGGACGCGCGAGGAGCCATTGTCAGTCGCCGTCCGCCACGCCCTCGCGGCGCGTATCTGCTGCTCCATCAAAGCCACTTGGTTGCACGCTAATGCCGTGGTAGCCGCTACCGTTGCGGCGCATCCGGACTTTGTGGCCCAAAGCCTCAAGGCCAGACTTTATGTGAATCAGATTTGTGCCGCTCTCGAGATCGATCGGCCCATTGCGGTTGACGTGGTTGGGAAGCGCGAATGCAGCGGCGAGATCGAGCTTCCAATCGAGCACGGCGACCAGAGCTTTTACGACGTAGCCGATGATGCGCGAGCCGCCCGGAGATCCCACGGTGAGCACCAGCTTGCCGCCGCGATCGAAGACCAATGTCGGTGACATGGAGCTACGTGGACGCTTGCCAGGCGCAATTCGGTTTGCAATGGGGCGACCTCGGATGGAGGGTTGAAACGAAAAATCCGTCATCTGGTTGTTGAGCATGAAACCCCGCGTCATCAGCTGCGAGCCGAAGCTACCCTCGATGGTGGTCGTCATGGAGACCGCGTTGCCGTCTTCATCGATCACACTAAGGTGGCTGGTCGAAGGAAACTCTAGAGTTTCGCCGCTCCCCCACTCGCTACCGAAGTTTTTTAGTGTTCCGGCGGTGGCCTTGCCCATGGTGCGTTCTGTCGAGATTAGTCTTGCGCGTTTATCCAAATAAGCTTCGCTCAAAAGCGCGTCGACTGGCACGTGGATAAAATCGGGGTCGGCGAGGTAGAGCGCACGGTCAGCGTATGCGAGCCGGCTGGCCTCTGATATGAGATGTACTGCCTGGATCGAATCCGGCTTATGCGAACCGAGTTCAATGCGCTCCAACATTCCAAGAATCTGCAACGTCGTCACGCCGCCTGAAGTCGGCGGTGGCATGGTGCAGATTTTCCAGCGCCGATAGTTTCGGCACAATGCCTCGCGCTTTTTGACGCGGTAGCGAGTGAGATCAATCAACTGCATCGCGCCCGCATTGCGGGGCGCCGAGCGCACGGTTCGAACGATGTCGCGACCGATCACACCTCCGTAGAACGAATCTGCGCCACCGGAAGCGATGCGGCGCAAAGTGTCCGCGAATTCGGGATTAGTGAGCAAGATGCCGACTGGTTTGGGTTCACCTCTGGGCGTGAAGAAGTATTGCCGCGTTGGTGGGAATTCTTTCAAGCGCTTTGCAATACGGATCGACCGATGAAGCCGTGGTGAAACCTTGAAACCGTTGGCGGCAAGAACGATGGCCGGGCGGAACAGTCGTGTCCACTCAAGTTTACCGTGATCGTGATGCGCTGCCTCCATTAAGCGAAGAACGCCTGGTACGCCAACTGATTTACCTCCCGCAACTGCATCGAGATGCTTCACAGGTTCCCCGCTGGGTGTCAGAAACATGTTGGCGCGGGCTGCGCCCGGCGCGGTTTCGCGCCCATCGTAGGCCTCTATGCGGCGGGTAGAGGACTTGTAGTGTAGCAGGAAAGCGCCCCCGCCGATTCCGGAGCTTTGCGGTTCCACCAGGTTTAGCACCAACTGGGCGGCGATCGCTGCATCGACAGCACTGCCGCCAGCGCGCAGCGTCTCAAGCCCGGCGGCAGTGGCATGGCTATTCGCAGTCGAGATCATGTGGCGCTGCGGCAATCCCAACGCAGATGCGCACGTCCCGAGCGTTACCACCCCACCCACCAAGGCAGCAAAATACCACGACAATTTATCAAGCATCTGATACCTATTACGGTCTGAGATCTTTAGGCATTGTAATCCAAGCCTGCCCGGGTCTGGCTACGGAAAACCTTTCGTGAGCATCAAAAAAGCGCTAGAAAGCCGAACTCGGACGACGAGCGGACCATATACGGAAGATAGGCTGGCGGGTTTGCCGCCGAATGTCCCCGGAGGAACTGAGTGAGCGCACCAATCCACGCACAACGCATTTCTGTGCCTGCGCTTCGTGCGCAGAAGGGTAAGGAGCCGATCGTCGTTTTGACTGCCTATACCACGCCTGTGGCGCAGGCTGTCGATCCCCATGTCGACGTCTTGCTGGTTGGCGATTCACTCGGCATGGTGCTCTACGGGCTCGACTCTACTTTACCCGTCACGCTCGACATGATGATCGCCCACGGCGCAGCGGTAGTACGCGGATCTCGG
>CAYPSQ010000156.1:0-3264 GCA_964413115.1 uncultured Rhizobiaceae bacterium
GAACCAGCGACCCCTACGATGTCAACGTAGTGCTCTCCCGCTGAGCTATGCGCCCATTCTCTTCAAGTATTTGACACTAAAGCCATTTTAGTCCGCATCGAATAAGTGAGTATACACTAGACTCACCTAAAAATATCCTTTTTTTGCCCCAATTGTGGCCGCGCTGTGCCCGCGTTGTGCCAGCGTTGCAATAGCCCACCGACTCTCCGCAAGTGGCCATCACGCCTGCCTTTACCTCTTTGGCTCAGGAGTGGCGAGTCGACGATGGCCAAGTGCGATGGCGCTGTCAGGGTCGATCCAGGTGCCGGTGCCATCTGGGCCACGGTGATGGAGTGTGAGCGTCACTCTTTCGATGATTTAGATCCGATCGGTCCTGTTCAGGGCCGCGGCGGTATCAAAGAATCCAAATATCCCCCACATAGCATCTGGCCTCGCGGGTGGCGCGACGCGTCGACGTGGCCGCGGGTTTCGACGGCATGGCGGGCGCTCAAGTTCCGACCAGTTTGCGGAGCGAACGGGCAAGTGCACCCGGCGCCATTTTGAGCCAGGTCTTGAAGCCCGGCTGGCTGCGCCGCATGAGCTGCTGATGCAGCCGGGGGTGGACGATGGCGCGTGCTGGCCCGGGCACCGCTTGACGCGCCGCGCTGAGCGACGGATTCTTAGCCAGTGTTTGTTTGCCGGCATAGAGCAAAATGTTTTGGCTGTACCACCAAGCTACTGCGGGATCGTTCCATACCTGCCAGCGTATGACGTCAATCGGCATATAGCCATGGTTCGCAAAGTGCTGTTCCCAGTAGTCCGGCCATTGTTCGTTTTGGTGATTGACGCCGCCCTGCGCCGGGATCGCGGCTGAAAACATGACCACGGGCGCAAGCTTGGTAAGGCATGCGACGAAGCCTGCTGCTTTGCTTGGCGGCAGATGCTCCGCGACCTCAAGCGAGATCGCAATGTCGAACTGGCGATCGAACTCAAGAGGCCCATCCAGCCGTGCCACCCGAAATTCGTCGGTAGATATCTTGAGATGCTGAGGATCGAGCCAGCCACCATCGACGCCGAGTAAGTCCGTTGCTCCGTGGCGGCGGAAGATCGACAGCCAAGAGCCATCTCCGCAGCCGAGATCAATCACGCTGCGCGGGGCGAGCAATTCGACGACCAAGGGCACGATTCGCTCAGCCGACGGCAAAGAGGTTTTGTAGCGTTCCCGGTAGTAACTGTCTGTGTATGGCTTCATTGCTTGGCCCACGACCGGTTCATGAACCCGGTGCTCGTCGTCCTAAACCCGAGTCATCGAAGACTGTGGCGCAGCGCTCGATTTCACGCGCATAGTCGTGCACCACCGCAAGCCGGCTCAAGGCGAAGCGCCAGAACCAGCGAGACCCGAAACCTACATTGTGTTGGCGCCGCGCCCATTTCCATGCCCGCCCGGCCGCGCGACGGTGAGCGTAGCGCTGAAGCGATACGGGTGTCTCGGGAAAATCGCGCAGAAAGTAAGCGCTGGTAAGCGTGACCCGCTTGAGCTGCCGTGCCGGCTGGGAAGACAGTTGGCACGGTGCGCCGACGGGCTGCCAAGCAAACGTTGCGTGGACATGGCAGAACGTGCCAATCCGCGCGAGCCGCAGCGCAAGACCGTATTCCTGCGAATGCACCACCCTCTCGTCGCAGCCGCCGACCGCTTGGGCCTCCTTGGTGCGGACCATGATCTGGGTGGGGTTGAAATAGGACGTGCGAAGCACGGATTTGAGTGGCGCGGTATTCACGCTGGTCCGATAGGGCGGCGGCTTTATGTCGATCGCGGGTCGTTTGTCGGGTTGGAATGCTATGAGGTCACCATGGGCGAGCACGGCATCGGTTTTATCTAGCGCGCGCAAAAGCGCCTCGGTCGCGAACGGCGATAGCAGGTCGTCTGCATCTACAAATTTGACATACACGCGGGAGGCTAAAGCGAGACCTCGGTTGGTAGCGCCGGCCGAGCCACGGTTTTCTTGAGACACGATCGTAACGTTCTGCCAGCCCTTCGTTTGCGCTTGAATGATCGCCATTGAATCGTCGCTCGAGCCATCATCAACAAAGATAAATTCGCGTTCAAAATCACCGCGCTGACTTGCAATGGAGCGAAGCGTCTCGATCAGAAAGGCAGCTTTGTTGAATACTGGGACGACGAAAGAGACCCCGCTCTTCATGTCATTTTGCGGGGCGATGGCGCCCTGGCCGGCCGGTCGACTTAGGGCGTTGCGGTCATTCACCGCGTAGCCGCCGCCACAAAATCGACGCAGTCGTCCAAAAGTGCCTCCGCGCATTCCTCAAGCGTGTTGATAATCGGCTCCTTATGCACGTTAAATTCGTATTGTCCGTCACCAGGCGCTATGTCTGTGCCTTGTATCGCGCGAGAAAATTGTAGTAAAGGGGTTCTGCACACGTCAGATGCTCTGCATAACCTCCGTTCCATCGACATGGATGACGGTCGGGATGCGCTCGTGCATAGACGGCAAGGCCGGCAAGCTTCCCTTCGAGGCGGTTGAAGCGATAGCCGAATGCTTGCGCAGCATAGATATACGCTAGGCCAAAGCTATCTAAGTATATGCGCCAGCAATTCTTCGTCACTGCCGTAAAGCGTACCGACCCGGCTATCGCGAATAACACGGTGGCCATACAGAAATTTATTGGCAAGCTGTTCGAGGTTTGAGAAGCGCTTCATCCCAGGCGTTGTGAATAGGTGCTAGCAGCGGGCCTAGTGATGTTTAAAAATATGCAGAATGATGTCGGGAGCGAAGTCCAAATCCTCGATGAAGGCGGCGCAGCCAAGTATCGTTTCTGAAACGGTGCGGTGATCACATAGCAGTTCCCGCTCATTACTTTTGTGCATTTCTTTGTCGAATAGCTAGCGGGCATAATCCTCGATCAGACGGCCGCCCTTGATATATTTTGAGTAGCGCTAGGTAATGGTCCCGCGGCCAATCGCCGCGGCGCGTGAGGCCGCCGAGCGAGGCATTCGTCGATGGCCATAAGCATCACAAACCCGTCGGCAGTATGCGATAACATTTCGAAGCCATCGCAAACCAAGCAGACCGCGTGACCGACGCGATGCAGCGAGTGGACCAAGTAACGAGCAGATCTATCGTCTCCCGCCAATAGAGTTTGGTGATTTTGCGCTTCTAGGCGGACTGAATGAGTTGCCGTGACGGGGCGGCGCGCTATCACCGTGACACTCAGGGTAATTTGGTCTACACCCGAAGCATGATAGTCACGGAAGATATTCTTGATTTG
>CAYPSQ010000157.1:0-3261 GCA_964413115.1 uncultured Rhizobiaceae bacterium
CGTCGAGCCGAGCCGCGCTTCAACGCGTCGAGCGTAACTAGCAGTTCCATCAAATTGTCGTTCGCCGGATAGGACGTCGACTGAATGATGAAGGTATCTTGGCCACGAACGTTCTCGTGAATTTCGACAAAGATTTCCATATCCGAAAATCGTCGAACGCTGGCCTGTGTCAACGGAATTTGGAGGTACGCCGTGATCGCTTCGGCGAGGGGGCGGTTACTGTTGCAGGCGACGATCTTCATCGCGGCCGATCACCAAATTAAATTGCTCTCGCGTCCCGCTCCCCGCGGCGGCGCAAGCGGACTGTACCAGCGTACCTGCGCCCTGTAAATGGTCAGCCGTCCCATGCGGCCCGAAAATTACGTAGCACTTCGACGATCCCGGGCGCTGCCGCTTTGGCAGTAAAATTTGCGAGCTCCGGCCACTTTTCGCTCATCAATTCAGCTGAGATCATATTTGCTTGCTTGAGGTTACCGATTTCCTCGCCATTCCATTCACGCACCGACCAAGAGATTTCAATCCGTCGCACCCCCGCCGCCACCGGACCGAACAATACTCGGCCGGCAACGATGAGGTCGCGCTCGCGTCTAATAGGTTGCACGGAGAGCTCTAATCGGCGCAGCGCAGACGCCAACGCTCGGCGCAAAATTCCTCCCTGCTTGGCCGATACGCCCGATACGCCCGTGACGTAAAGTGGTCGTATAGCCGCGATCGTAGCTGGCTTGTATAGCGCCGGCGATTGAATGAAGGCAGCGATGCCACGCGCTGAGGCCGCGGCGAATTGGCGAACCAGTTCGTCTGAACCTGCGTTCCACGCCGCATCCTTCACCGATCCGGTGACCTCATGGTGGCCGATCGGCACACCCTTCGGGCCTGCCAACTCCCACATCAATTTAACTTCCAAGAGATTGGAGTGTGCGGTTTTGGTCTCCACATGGCCGACAAGAAAATAGCTTTTGGCGTTGGCACTTCTCATCGTCGCTGGGATATTAAGGGCGTGCAACGCAGCTACGGTCGCACGCAGTATCTCATGCGCGATTGCCGGTGGCGCGCCGTCCAAAGGGAGCACGACGATTCCGGACCGATCATTGAGCCGGAGGAGCGGGTTGTCGGGTGTGCCAGGCATGCGCGCAAATGGCTGCGGCACTGGCTGACACGATGCTAAACCGATAAGCAATATCGACACGATCATGTGTCGATGGTTGGTTCGGCGGTTATAAAACACAGGTCGCTAGCATCCCTAGAACCAATAGCAGTAAAAATATGATCAGGTGTGGCATCACCATTCAACCTGTAAGCGCGATCACTGACATTCCGCGGCCGAAATCTGGCTCTTTTTCAAGACAAGCGTGGCGATAACTGAAGAATCTGTTGTGATCGGCGCAGGTGTCCACCCCAGACCTCTCTACCGTCGTGACTCCGAGGCGCTTCAGTCGGTCGACAACATAACCCTCAAGATCGAAATGGTCGCGCCTGCCGACTTGATTAAAGAACTTTGCATTTGACTTATCAGCCGCGACAAACCGCTCACGGAACTCGGGGCCGACCTCATAAGAACCCTGGGCAATGCACGGCCCAACACCGGCAACGATGTTGCCTGCCCGAGCACCACGTCGCTCCATCTCTACAATTGTTTCTTCAAGAATCCCCGCCATTGCACCCCGCCAGCCGGCATGCGCGGCGCCGATGACCCGAGCGGTGGAATCGGCAAACAGAACCGGCGCGCAATCGGCGGTTAGGATGCCCAATGCGATTCCTGGCGTGCTGCTGACCAAGGCGTCGGCCACGGCCCGATCGTTGGGCGGATGGGCGTCTTCGATAACTTGGACTGCCGTACCATGGATTTGGTGGGTCGTCGCCAGCGCCATGGAAGAAAGATCAATCCTGGCCATCGCCCGTCCGCGGTTGGCGGTTACGTTGTCACGATCGTCGTAAGAGCCGTAGCCGCAATTAAGCGAAGCGTAAATGCCGCTGCTGACCCCGCCCTCTCGAGTAAAGTAAGCATGGCGGATGCCCGCGATTTGATCGAGTGTTTGGAGAGTCAGCACGTCCGAGAGCTATTCGGTTCAAAGCCAGGTGGCAGAGGTGATCCTCGAGGCGTAATTGCGAGCGCCTTGAACAGCTTGCCCATTTCGTCGGGATCTCGAAGCCGGCGACAACTGACGCGGATCTCCCCGGCGCACTCGGGTGTGGATTCGCACAAAATTTGGGCCCTGATACTGAGCCCGAGGCGATCGAGGAACACACCCTGGGCCACCGGCCCGTGGGCGTCCCCGCCCGCTGCGCGAGCGGCCTCCGCTACAGCCGCAAAATCTACATGCGCAGTCAGGTCGGCGAGCCCGGGCTGGGTGAGGACTCCGTCGAACCGGTGTCGCCGGACTGCCTGCAGTGTTTCGCCTGGCGCACGTACCGCGTGACCGTAGTCGATGATCAGCGCAGCACAGCCTTCGCTCGAAATCCGCCGGGCGATATTGTCGACTAACATCTCCGCATCAGGCCGCAGCTCGCATGGGACGCCGAGCGGTGCATCCTGGAACGGTGCTGGTATTGTCAGCCCGTTGTCCGTTAAGACAAAGCATAAATCACTGGCCGCATCGTTTATCCCGATACTGCGACGCCGCCAGCCGCCCGGCGTGCGTACCAATTGCTCGACCGGTAGTGAATCGAAGAACTCGTTGGCAATCACTATGCAAGGTCCGTCCGGAACCTCGGTGAAATGTTCGTGCCACGTCGGATGCAGCGCTTTTAGGACATCGTGCTGGCGCACTCTGAGCGTTGGGCTGGTCTCGATCAGGTGGATATCGGCGGCGGCGAGAAAATTTGGTGCACACTCGGCTGCGCGGATTGCATCGGCCATCAGTGTGCCGCGGCCAGGGCCCAGTTCGACCAGACGAACAACATCGGGCGCTCCCATCGCCTGCCACATCGTGGTGCACCATAGCCCGATCAGCTCACCAAATACCTGGCTGATCTCGGGTGCGGTGACGAAATCGCCTGCGGCCCCGAGAGGATCTCGCGTCCGATAATAACCATGATCGGGGTCTCCGAGCGCAATCTCCATGTACTCAGCGATCGAGATTGGACCCGATTGTATGATGCGATCGCGGACACGGCGTTCGACCGGAGTCATGGGATTTTTAACGCGCGGCGGACCAGCCAGGCGCCAATGATTACCAGTGGTAGTGACAATAGTTGGCCCATGGTCGTGCCTGCGGCGAGAAAGCCAAGATGAGCATCGGGCTCACGGAACATCTCAGCGAT
>CAYPSQ010000158.1:0-3236 GCA_964413115.1 uncultured Rhizobiaceae bacterium
GCTTGGGCGAGTTGATTGGCGAACTTTGCGGCTGCAACAGATAGCACGCGTCCGCGAAGATGGCCCAAGTGCAAAACACCACTGGCGATGTCAGACGGTGCTATTGAGCGGCTGACCAGGGGCCCACTCTCATCATTTGCAGCCAAGCCGACGTCAATTTGAAATGTTATGAGTTCTGATCCGGCTATCGCCATTCGAAGGAATTCGAAGCTGTCCGACTCCAATGCTGATGCAACGGGCTGGTTTAGTCTTGCGAGTGCTTTGTCGAATAAGAGTCGAACACCATAAGGTTTTGTCAGGAGTGCCAAGGGATATTGCAAACAGTCCCGTAACCTTAGGACATCCTTTGACGCCAGCGGGTGGTCGCCGTCCATGACGGCGCAAATTGTTTGGCGTACGCTTATGATCGCCTGAAAATCCGACATGCTGATCGGATCAAAGACAAGTGCGAGGTCAGCTGAGAAATCAGACAAAGCGACCTCTGCTGCTGCGCGGTCCCGTGGCAACACGCAAAATTGCACCATCGGGTATTCGGTCCGATATTTGTCAATCTGATGGGGCAAGAAAAACGGTAAAAGTGCTTGGCTGCAGGCAATAGCAACTTGTCCTCGTCGAACACCAGAAAGATCAGCAATTTGCGACTGCACCCGCTCAAAATCAGAAATTTGTGCGCGGATATGATGAATGAGTATCTCGCCGGCGGCGTTTAGTCGCACGCCACGCGGCAATCTATCGAAAATCTGTACATTCAACTCATCTTCTATCGCTATTAGTCTTCTATTTAAGGCTGATGGCGTTATTGAGAGTGACTCCGCTGCCCGTCTGATCGAGCCAGCACGCGCAATTTCGTCAACATATTTGAGGTTCACAAGGGCGCGCATCACCGCTCCGTTTAATCTATACGATTGTTCCTGAACATCGAGTGTACGAATTTTTGCATCACTATGCATCAAATTTAACAGCAGACAGCATCACTCGCCAGCTTTAATGATGTCCTTGGTCGTGAGTATCCCTCTGCGCACCTTGAATATCCGCTCGCCAAACTGGGCTTACGTGCTCAGGCGTTTTGATAGAGGGATGAGAGCGATTGGAACTTGGAACACGCAAATGGCGTCACTTGACGTAAAAAATTCTGTTTCACGAGGTGGTCAACGAGCCGAGTTCCTTGGCGGACTTCAGTCTGTAGCCCCGGTGCTATCGTCAGCTGCAGTCATCGCGTCGGGACCGGCCATGCTGATCGCAGTCTGGTGGATCGCGTATAAATTACAACTCATTGAAAAATTTTCCCGTATTTTACCGAGTTGGCACGCCATTTGCCTATCCAGAGGAGAACGGGACGGCAACGAGCGCCGTCCTGTTCGCTTTCGGCAGAAGCTTTTAGGGACGGAGAACCCAGCGATGAAACTGATCGAAGCCATTATCAAACCGTTCAAGTTAGACGACGTGCGTGAGGCGTTGACCGGAGTCGGCGTTCAGGGCCTGACCGTGACCGAAACACGCGGCTTCGGCCGGCAAAAGGGGTAAACGGAAATCTACCGGGGGGCTGAATACGAAATCAGTTTCCTGCCCAAGATCCGGCTGGAGGTCATCGTTTCCGACGATATGGCCGAGCAGGTGGTCGATACCATTCGCGGTTCAGCCGCCTCAGGTCAAATTGGCGACGGCAAAATTTTCGTATTCGACGTACAGAAGGCGGTGCGCATCCGCACAGGAGAAGAAGACAATGAAGCGCTTTAGAACGAAAATCGGCTTCATGGCCACCTTGGTTGCGGGCACCACATTGCTGGCGTCGACCAGCACGGCCCTGGCTCAGGCAGCCACGCCAAAACTCGATAGCGGCGATACCGCCTGGATGCTCATATCCACCGCCCTGGTGCTGATGATGACCATCCCCGGTCTCGCGCTTTTTTATGGCGGCATGGTGCGCAAGAAAAACGTGCTGTCGGTGCTGATGCAATGTTTTGCCATAACCTGCCTGATGAGCATCCTGTGGATGATCATCGGTTACAGCCTCGCCTTCGATGCAGGCAATGGCTATGTGGGCGGCTTCGGCAAAATGTTCCTCCGCGGCATGACGGTGGGGGCCTTGAACGGCACCATTCCGGATTCGCTGTTCATGGTTTTCCAGATGACCTTCGCCATTATTACCCCGGCGCTGATTGTCGGCGCCTTCGCCGACCGGATGAAGTTCAGCGCCTTGCTGTGGTTCACCGGTCTGTGGCTGCTGGTGGTCTATGCCCCTATCACCCATTGGGTCTGGGGCGGCGGTTTTCTGGGTAAAGCTGGCGTGCTTGATTTCGCCGGCGGCACCGTGGTCCACATCAATGCCGGCATCGCAGGACTGGTCGCGGCGATTATGGTGGGCAAACGCACCGGGCTCGGCAGCGAAATCCTGGCGCCCCATAATCTGGTGCTGTCGGTCATTGGCGCCGCGCTGTTATGGGTCGGCTGGTTCGGCTTCAACGCGGGCTCGGCGCTCGCCGCCAATGGCACCGCCGCCATGGCCATGGTAGTCACCCAGATCGCCACGGCCGCAGCGGCACTGGCCTGGATGTTCCTCGAGTGGATGCTGCGGGGCAAACCGAGCGTGCTTGGCATCATATCCGGCGCTGTCGGCGGGCTCGTCGCCATCACCCCAGCCGCCGGCTTCGTGACGCCGGTTGGCGCGCTTTGCATCGGCGTTGCATCCGGCATCGCGTGCTATTGGGGCGCCACCTGGCTCAAGCACAAGCTCGGCTATGACGACGCGCTGGATGTCTTCGGCATCCACGGCATCGGCGGCATTGTCGGTGCGGTCCTGACCGGTGTGTTCGCCAGCAAGGCCATCGGCGGGACCGCCGGCTTGCTGGAAGGCAATCCCGGACAGGTCCTGACCCAATTGTCGGGAATTGCCGCCACCATCGTCTGGTGTGCGGTCGCCAGCTTTATCCTGTTAAAAATCATCGACATGATTGTCGGGCTGCGGGTCGATGAAGAGACCGAACGCGACGGCCTGGATCTCAGCCTGCATGGGGAGACCATCCCATGATGCGCCAAATTACCCGCTATGCCCTGAGCCGCTGCTCGGTGAATACCTTAAACAATACTGCACCGCAATCGGCGTTACTTATATCAGCCACGATGTTGTCGATGTAACGTTCGATGAGCGGGGGTATGTCGGTGCGCTGGAGCTTAGGGAACCGGCTAACTACAGCCTCCGAGTTTGATCGGGGCCAGACCGAAAGGGACCCGGATCC
>CAYPSQ010000159.1:0-3212 GCA_964413115.1 uncultured Rhizobiaceae bacterium
CGACGCGGTCGAGACTGTTGGCTACGAGCAGCAGCGCCCGGTCCATATTGTGGCCGACATTAAATTCCAGTGTGATCTCGGAGCTGTTGTCCTGCGACTGGCTGACCATGCGCGCCAGGCCTTCCAGGCCCTTCAGAACCTCCTCCTGGCGGTTGGTCACTTCACGCTCGACCTCGGCCGGCGCGGCACCCACCCAGTTTGTGGTGATGGTCAGCACCGGCTTGCGTACGTCGGGCGTCAGCTGAATGGGGATTGTTTGAAGTGCGACGAGGCCGAACAGGAGTATCATCAATACCGCCGCGATGATGGCGATCGGCCGCGCAATGGAAAGGCGGATGAGGTTCATTTACGACGCGCCGGCGACAGTGACACCCTGGCCCGGCCGCAGCCGCTCATTGCCGCGGATAATCGCAAGTTCGCCCGAGGCGACCCCACTGATGACTTCAAAGCGCCCGCCCACGGCGACGCCGATTTCAACCGGGCGGATGTTCGCTTTGCCATCCGCTGCTATATAAACGAGTGTCTGCCCCTGGCGCGTGATCAACGCATCTTTGTGGACCGTGACGACCTCTCGGGAAGGCCCGGCCGGCACTTGCAGGACCACGGACTCGTTGACGGCGAGGGCCCGGTCCGCCATTTCAACATCGGGCGTAAACCGCACCTGGCGGGTGCGCGTCAACGGGTTTTCCTCGGGCACAACCACACGCACGACGGCTTGATACAGCGAATCGTCATCAAGCGCGATCGATACCACCATTCCGGATTCGAGGGCCGGGATGAGGTTTGCCGGTACATCGGCCTCGATTTCTAACTGGCGGTCGCCGACCATCGATACCACGGGGCCACCGCTGGTCACCCAGGAGCCGGTTTCGGTATGCACGAGGGTAACGACACCATCATAAGGCGCGCGTACTTCGGCATAATATAAATCGATCTCAGCCAGGGCTAGATTGGCTTCCGCCCGCTCTTTGCGGGCCATCGCCACACCTACTGACGATTGCTCGACGACAACCTGCTGGCGCGTATCCTCGTGGCGGCCCTTGGAAAAGGCAGCTGAATTTTTCAAGCCATCGAGCCGAGCCAATTCCTGACGGCGCAAAGCCAGCAAGGACTCGGCCAAATTAATCTGGGCTATGGTTTCGGCCACATCTGCGGCAAGCAGGGCGCGTTGGCGCTGCAAGCGTGCGGTATCCAAAACGCCGAGTATGTCGCCTTTCTTAACGCGATCACCGACCGAGACCTGCATATCGGCAACCGGGCCACCGATCCGCGCTGCGACGACGCCGGATTGCCGCGCCACCAGCCGTCCAATTACCGGTACGGTTTGAGACAAGGGCTCGACCCGCACTTCATCAACGTCAACCGCAGCTGTTTGTTGAGCCAAGGCGGGCGGTGCGCTGGAAGGCGCCAACATGGCCCCAACGGCCAACGCGGTGACAGCAATCAAGCGGGGACACACAAATTTCGCCGCGATCATGATTCCGCTTCCCCTTTCACCGCTCGTTTGAGAGCGCAAATTTCGGGCGCGGCCATCAGGCCACTCTCAATCGCTTGCTTAGGTTCCATGAATATCAACTCAACGGTTTCGTGGTCCGGAGTGCGCGGCACACCTTTTCCGTGCACACGATAATAGATGGGTGTGTATTCGCTATGGGTCCAGGGACTGAACAAAGTGCCGGGGATATGTAACAGATAAGCGGGGCTCACGGCGAGATTTCCTTCCTCCAGGAATTCGCGCTTGAGCGCCATTTCCGGCGTCTCGCCGGCCTCTACAGCGCCGCCAGGAAATTTAAGCACGTCGCGACCACCGACCTTTTCGGCCGCCATCAGCACATTTCCGGCACGCAGCAGCACGCCATAGACGCGCACATTATTTGGCTGTTTCTTATCCATTGGCGCCTGTTTTTATACTATTGTTTTACACTATCGCACCCGCCCGGTCAGCAACGACCAAATTGCACAAAGAAGCGCTGGGCGAACGCAGTGGGATGGGGCATAGTGCGGCGCTTCGCTGACATAGACACATCGGCCGATAACGCATTCGAACAGCAAAAACGTAATCATATGAGCTTGGACGATCACACAGCCTCGGTTGGAATTCTTGCCAACCCTGCGGCGGGACGAGATATCCGCCGCCTTGTGGCGCAAGCTTCCGTGTTTCCTATCGCTGAGAAACGCAACATGACCACCCGCCTGTTTTCGTCGCTAGGCGAACTCGGGGTAAAAATTGTCTATATGATGCCCGACAAGACTGGCATCGCCGACCGTATCCGCCATGCCTTGGAAACGCCGCCGCCGGCCGGCCAGATCTGGCCACACGTGGAATTTCTCGATATGCCTATCGAGGATAGCGCAGCCGACACACTCACCGCGGTAGAATTAATGGTCGCACGCGGCGTCGGCGGCATCATTGTGCTTGGCGGTGATGGCACCCACCGGTTGGTCGCCGCCAAAGCCGGAGATATACCGATAACCGCCCTCTCCACCGGCACCAATAATGTCTTTCCGGCGATGCGCGAAGCAACCATCGCCGGGCTCGCCGCCGGACTGGTGGCGACCGGGCAAATTCCTGCCGCGCAGGCGGCTACCCGCAACAAAGTTCTACGAATCGACGTCAACGGCGCCGAGCGCGATATAGCGCTGGTCGATCTCTGCACCAGCACAACGCTCTGGATCGGCTCACGCGCCCTCTGGAGCGCCGAAGGCCTCGACCAGCTGTTTTTGTCGTTTGCCGAGGCCGACGCCGTCGGCCTGTCCTCGATTGGCGGGCTGCTCCGCCCGGTGGCGCGCAGCGCGGACGGCGGCTTGTGGCTGAATTTGACCAAACCAGGCGCCGGCGCGATCACCGTTACAGCGCCGCTCGCACCCGGTCTCATGGTGGATATCGGCATCGAAACAATCAATGACATGCGGCCCGGCGAAGCGGTCCCGCTGCGGGCGTCTGGTGGAGTCATTGCGCTCGATGGCGAGAGAGAGATAGAATTTTCGCCAACTGATCGATTGACCGTGCGGCTGGAATGGGACGGGCCGCTTACACTCGACATTCCAGGGGTCATGACGTATGCCGCACAAAATGGATTACTGACACGCATGGACGAAACCTCGCGCCATGCCAAACTACGGGGAGATTAAGCATGCAACTCAGCAAAGACGATCTGCTTAGAGCCTACAGGATGATGAAAACCATCCGCGAGTTCGAAGAACGTCTGCAC
>CAYPSQ010000160.1:0-3176 GCA_964413115.1 uncultured Rhizobiaceae bacterium
CCGACTCTGAACCAGAGCGGGCTTTTCAGTTGCGGGTAAACTTAGCGTCTTAATTCCTAATGACTATACCTTTAAGTTTGAACGGTACCACCTGAGTGACGTATTTCGTGGTTGGGAACATTCTATACCTGAACCTTCGGTCAAAGACTGTTCCTGTGAGTTTTCAGAAATTGTTAGGGAATATGGAAGTTCGTGTTCTGAATGACACGCAACTCATGACATGGCGGTTCTGAAAATACTGACCACCAATTTTAGCCGAAATTTGTCATTCGATTTGATGGCCATTTACCAATCGAGACGAGGAGATCACGTAGCGCTGTTCATTGGGTGAATGGATGGTCAAACCCCAGGAAACATCGGACCTTCAATCGGCCCTTAAACGCCTTGGTGTTGGTGCTCGATTAGGACTCTACATTTCGATCATCAATTCCGAAGCCGAACGGGCGGTTATCGAAGAGAAACAGGCTCAAGAGAAAAGCAACCCATACGGCCCCATCCTCGGCACCCTGAACGCATTTCGGCGCAGCCTCCGCCGCAGCAAGCTCACATCCGTATGTGAGCCTAGAAGTGTCGATAAACCAAGCAGCAGAGGAACTCAGAGACCTTACCACCCAGCAAATCTTGATACCTCAGCATCAGAAACCTTACCATTGGCAACGTCCTCAAATGCCTGATCTAGGATTGCCAGCCCCTCTTCGAGCTCGAATTCGGTCAAAGTCAGAGGAGGAGTAAACTCCAGAACATTTGATCCCATACCCACGTAGAACAGAATCAGGCCTAGCTCATAAGCACGAAATACCACTTTTCCCGTTTCGTCTGGTGCAGCTATTTTGGAACTCCGATCTTTTACAAGCTCTACACCACAAGCTAGGCCGCGTCCCCGCACGTTACCGATCATCGCATGGCGCTGCGCTAAACGCTCAAAGCCTTTCAGCATCTGATCGCCCACGTGCGATGCATTTGTAATTAGACCGTCCTGCTGAATCGTCTGCAAAACAGCGCGACCAGCAGCAGTGCAGACGGGATTGCCTGCTGCTGTCATGATGGCAAACGCAGGTTGTAGGTCCATTAGATCCTTTGGACCCACCAGAGCCGAAATTGGAAGTCCACCGCCGAGTCCCTTGCCATAAACGATAAAATCTGGCGATAGGCCCTCGGCTTCAAACGCGTGGAATATGCCCGTCCGGCCAATCCCAACCTTAACTTCGTCAACGACAATTAAAATCCCAAACGCCCGACAACGCTCTTCCAAGCCCTTCAAATAACCGGTCGGTGGAATTATAACACCGCCGTCTGATTGGATCGGTTCTATAAATACCGCTGCAACATCTTCGGGCTTAACTTCTTCGGCAAACACGCGATCTAGATCAGCAAGCGCACCAGACACTAAATCCGGCTCAAACTGCGGCCGATACGGGTCGGGATAAGGAAGACGGATCAGCCCGCGGCGTTGCGGTGCGTGACTTTGAGAACTGTGCCCCGAGACCGACATCGAACCAGCACTACCACCGTGGTATGCGCCAACGAACGAGATAATTCCACGCCGTGATGTAGCAGCTTCGATAAGGCGTACCAACGTGTCGTTGGCATCCGACCCAGCATGCCCAAACCACACCCGCCGTTCTCGATCGTCTGGAAGTTGGGCCAGCAAATCTTCAGCCAATGCTATTGAGTGTTCAACACTATATGAACAGAGGCTAGCTGATGCCATACTGCTAACTGCATCGGTAACTGCCTCAATTATTGCAGGATGGCTGTAACCTAGGCTTGCTGCACCCCACGACGCCGCGAAATCTAGTACGCGGCGCCCGCCCTCTTCCACAATGTACGAACCCTCACCCCCAACCGCAGATACGGGGAAAAAACGAAGGCGCTCGATATCCGCGAGTACAACAGAATCACGAGAATAAAGATCCTTTTTCATCGTCTAAAATCCTCGAACAGCAAGACAAACAAGTCTTACTGATATAAATAATTTATGCTACTAGAGATAAATCGCTTCGAAAATTGCGGTACCCACATATTACACATTAGAAGTAATTTAGACCATGGTCGGCTGTGAATCATGCATCAGCCCCGCTTGAAAATCACGTTTTTGGTAATTCGATGTGGCACTCGAAAGCCGAACGTGAAAACCGTGCGATTCCGTTTGCCGTTCTAGGTTTTCGCAATAAATTTTTGCTTTGTATTTACCGGCGGGTTGGATGCTAAGCTAAGCGCCTTCAGCCAGCGCCGCTCGGTGGACACTCAGCGTATGCAGAGCAAGACCGGAAAACACAAGCGCGGTCGCGCCGCAAATAAAAGCGCTGTGCGCCTCCCCAAAAAACAGCAGCCCCCAGGCAAACCCCGCGAGGGCAGCAATGTAATTATGTTGTGTCGCGCTGAAAGGTAAATCGTTTGTGAGGGCGGTGCGGACGGCGCGGCGTTAGTTGTTAATCTTTTCCCAGATCTCGGCGGCTAGTTCTTGAGCTTTGGCGATCTGGGCGGGGGTCAAGTTTTCTTTACCCATGTCCATAAATTCTATTAGCAATTCGTCGACGGTGTTGTCGAGCGCTTTGGCAACTATAAGCCACATATATGCCCTGACGAAGTTCTCAGGAACACCATCGCCTCTACCGTACATGCCGGCGAGGTTGACCTGGGCATCTACATAACCCTGCTCGGCGGCCTTGCGGTACCACTTCATCGTTTCGGCGTAGTTCTGGGGAACGCCCATACCGTTGTAGTAGTAAAAACCGAGGTTGTGTTGGGCCTGTGCGTAACCCTGTTCAGCGGCCTTGCGCCACCACTTGACGGCTGTGGCAGCGTTCTTGGAAACGCCAGTGCCTAAGGCGTAGCTGGTCCCGAGATTGGCCTGGCCCCTTTCATGACCCTGCTCGGCGGCCTTGCGATACCACTTCACCGCTTCGGCATGGTTCTGCGGAACGCCCTCGCCTTTGTCGTACATGACACCTAGGCTGGCCTCGGCCCCAGCATGACCCTGCTCGGCGAGCGGTTGCCACTCTTGTAAGGCGGTGGCGTAATCACCCCGCTTATACGCCGCCATGCCATCATCAAAATCTGCCCACGCCAACCCAGCGCTAAACACTAGCGCAACGAAGGCGAGTGTGGCGGCTGTGCAGCGCATGGTTAATCGTAACGCCAATTGGAACGCTGTGTCGCGCTGAAAGATCAAC
>CAYPSQ010000161.1:0-3131 GCA_964413115.1 uncultured Rhizobiaceae bacterium
ATTTATTGCCGTATTTTAATATCCCTTGGGCACGTAGTCAAACCGTCCCATCTGTTCGCGGTGATCGTCGAGTAAACGGCGTATCTGTGCTTGGGTTAGCTGTGTACGCCAATTTCCCGATTTTCCGGCGCGGAAGAAAGACTTTTGCACTGGCGTGCGCTCGACAAAGCCGCTTTTCTTTTCCTGTGCATGCAACACCTTGAAGGATGAAAAGCGCACCGCCCGCAGCAAAGCCTCGTGTACCGGGTTCATCCCGAGGAAACGGGCAATGGCGGCAAAGGTCACGACTGGCCGGGACGCCATATCTTCGTATCGCACGACGTGCAGGGCGGGATGCGCGAGTTGCGTCCAGCTTTTGACATGGCTCGACCAATCGCTGTGATGCTCAGGTACATGGGTTGAGCTGGCTGGTGTGGCAAATCCGCGCGTGGCCATAAGATCAAGAATATCGTCCACCTGGACACCTAAATGATCAGCGTACGAGAGCGCAACATCCAGAGGATTGCGCACCACATATATCACGCCAGCAGTCTCAGACTGGCTAATCATGGCGCTACCAGCGACCTCAACGAGTGCATTGTGGGTTTTCACAAAAACGGAATTAGCGGAGCTTGCAGCGATGCACGCATGTACTTTGGGCCGAAGGCGGGCCAAATCCTCAACGCTTAGCTCCGCGGGAAGCCGGGTATCAAGCTCGGCATACCATTTCGCCTGACTATCGCCTTGGGTTAGCGCCGCCAATTTGTTGATATCAAACGGTTCTTCAGCATCCGTCATTAGGTTGAGCAGAAACGCGCGCAGCCATGTATTGCCCGATTTCGGATAGGAGGCGAGCCAAACAATATTACCCATGCATCAATCCGCGTCTGTTGGGCCCGCAGTTGGCACGCCGCGCGGCTTGACCCAGAATTGGTACATCCCAACGAACGTATGGGGATTTTCGATTTCGAAGCGGTTCCATGTGTCAAGATTAAGAGCGCCAGGATCGTTGGGAAACCGTGCCCGGTAGCGATCAACAACTGTGCGCTCGCACATCTCGAAACCGATGAATTCGAGGTCCAACTCGTCTAGACTGCGGGCGATCTCGGGCAGGTTGAAGCGATGGTCCTCGACGTGAAACAGAAGATCACGGCATTGCGAAAGAGTATAGAAATCGCGCAGTGCCATGACTCGCTTCAAGGGCGCATCGTCGGGCAAAGCGATGATTTCATGGCGATAGGATCGAATGCGGTCCGCCGGATTTTCTAGTGCCGCCAAATCTGCGCCCAGTTGATTGAAATCGGCGCGCGCCAGTTCGCTATAAAGGCCGACCTTCATAGCGCCACCAGGCTTCAGCAAGTTTCGCAGAGTGCGCCACCCCGCCATCGGCTCGCGCATGAGATGCAGCACACCGACGCAGTCGATTATATCAAATCGGCGCTCAAACCCGGCGAGTGCGAGAATGTCGCCGCGCGCCCACTCAATATGATCGACGCCCAACACCGCTGCTTGGCGCTTGCCATAGGCCAGGCTTGCCAAGCTAGGGTCCATCGCAAGCACACGTGAATTGTGGTAACGCGATGCTGCGGCGACGGCCTGTGCCCCGGTGCCGCAGCCAGCGACCAACAGGTCAGGCTCACCCGGGATATTCAGACCACTTAGATTTGCGTATGGAAAGAGATCACCGAGCATGGCGCGCACCGGCATGGCTTTGAAGCGCGCTATGCTGGTCCAGCGGGGATAGGGATTTTCGTCGTATTGTGGCCATACTTTGGTTAAGGGCTCATCGCAGTTTTCACCAAGCTCTGCCAGATCAGGCGCCAGCTTCCGCTCCGCCATGGTGTTACGAATCTGTTGCGTAATCAATTGGCTGAATGCGTCGTCGCCCACTGCCATTTCGTGGCCCGCCAAAATACCGTTCGTCGCCAGCCCGTCCAACGAACGGTAGCAAGCAAGAACCGCGATGGCGGCGCGCGGCGGGCGTTCTTCCGGCTGACGCAGGCGATCGTCAATTTGTGCCTGCAGAGAAGCAACTTCCGCTTCTTCTTCGGCGCTCTGAAGATAGACATACTCATTGAGAAAACACTGGCTTGCCAGCGTGCAGAGAAAGTTTAGCGTTTGCTGCTTTAACCGTTCGGGTAAACGGCCCGCAACTGCCAGTTTCAACAGACTCCTACGGATGGCCGCCAAAATTTGTTCTATTGTAGCGTCGGGAATAATCACATTGTGCATGAGACGAGAGACAAATTCCGTGCACAGCGGGGCCAACACATCACCTTTTTGTACCTCTATTGCCGACAGGCCTAAATCGCCGCACCGCACCGCCTCGACCAGAGGCGCCAGCTGCTGAGAATTCCGCAGCAAACGAGCTGCCGGCACGGCCAGCGGTTCGTGATTAATTCCCTCGATCTTGAGACAGCGCTCGAGGTCCTTCCACAATTGTGCGTTGGCCTGAAGGAAAGCACCGCCGCGCAAGCTATCTGCAAAACCTTGGGCGCGGTCCAAATTATTGCCATCGAGATCCAGGGCACGCCGAAAACAGGTGATGGATTCGCCCCATTTTTGCTGCCGGTGGTACACGGTTCCGAGACTAGCATGCAGCGTAGCGTCACCGGGCTTCTGGGCCGAAGCGTGTTCGAGGAGGACGGCAGCCTCGTCCTGGCGGCCTTGCTCGCTGCGAATCAGGGCCAGGTGATTCATATTTTCGGTGTTTTCGGGATCAAGTTCCAAGGCGCGCTCGAACGCCGCCTCGGCATCCACTGCGAGACCTATAAATTTGAGCACTAAACCCAAATTGGCATACACGCCGGAATCTTCTGGGGCCAGTATCACTGCATCGCGAAGAATTTTTTCGGCCTCCTCTGTCTCACCCAACTCAAGTAAAAGCGAACCAAGGGTGGTGAGCGCTGTGGCGTGCTGCGGCGCTATTGCGACGGCGCTACGGGCCTCTCTCAAAGCTTCTTGGGGACGGCCACGCGCCTTAAGGAGGAGCGCCAAATTGTTGAGCGCGGGCACATAATTTGGGTTATTGTTTATGGCACGACGGATGTGCGCCTCTGCCATATCAAGCTGATCGGCCGCGCCGAGAAGTATGGCGGCAATGGCGTTGTGAGCCTCGAAATTTCGCGGCTCTACGGCGATGGCGCGGCGAA
>CAYPSQ010000162.1:0-3124 GCA_964413115.1 uncultured Rhizobiaceae bacterium
GCTACGCGATCGAATTTTCTGGTAATGCCATAGACGCATTGTCCATGGAGGGGCGCATGACACTTTGCAATATGTCGATTGAGGCCGGTGCGCGTTCTGGCATTGTCGCGCCCGACGACAAAACAATCGAATATTGCGCCGGCCGTCCCTTTGCACCCACGGGAGAGGATTGGGATCTTGCTATCGACTACTGGGGAACACTGCTTTCTGACGACGACGCTACATATGACAAGGAGGTTACCCTTGACGGTGACAAAATTGCGCCGATGGTGACCTGGGGTAACAGCCCACAGTGGGCACTGCCGATTACGGAAAGCATCCCCAATCCGTCCGACGAAAGCGATCCTCTGGTGCGGGCCGATATGATGGCGGCGCTTGATTATATGCACCTTAAGCCCGGAATGGCCTTGTCCGATATCCAAGTCGACACGGTCTTCATCGGGGCCTGCACCAATAGCCGAATCGAGGACATGCGTGCTGCGGCAAAAGTGGCCAAAGGGCGCAGCGCTGCGGTTCGCACATTGGTGGTGCCGGGCTCGGGCCTGGTCAAGAAGCAAGCAGAGGCGGAAGGGTTGGATCGGATTTTCCTCGAGGCCGGCATGGAATGGCGGGAACCGGGTTGTTCAATGTGTGTCGCCATGAATGGCGATACGTTGGCGCCGGGCGAGCGGTCGGCATCAACCAGCAATCGCAATTTCCGAGGTCGCCAGGGCCTCGGCAGTCGCACCCATCTGGTCAGCCCAGCTATGGCGGCAGCGGCCGCTGTCACGGGGCATTTCACCGATGTCCGCAGACTGGAGCAAGTGACATGACGCTGCTGCGGGAGGAAAAACTGAACCCCTTTACAACATTTGCCGCGATCGCTGTTCCAATCGATATCGCCAATTGTGACACTGATCAAATTATTCCGGCGCGGTTTTTGCGGCGGCCAGGCAACGACCCGGCCTACAAGAATTTTTTGCTACATGATCTGCGTTTCAACGAAGACGGTTCGGAAAAGGATTTCGTTTTTAACAAGGAGCCATTTCGACAGGGCCGAATTTTCGTCACCGATGTAAACTGGGGATGCGGCTCTTCGCGGGAAAATGCCGCACATGTACTCGACAAAAATGGTATTCGCAGTGTCATCGCACCCAGCTTCGGAGACATACATTTCACCAACTGCGTCAAAAATGGCATATTGCCAATTCGCCTTTCTTCCAAAGACTGTGAAACCTTACGCCGGCAGTTGCGGGACAATCCCGGCGCGGAGATTGCCTTGGATTTGGAAACGCAGAGTGTCACAGGCCCCGATCAAGCGCGTTATTCTTTTGAAATCAATGCGTTCGACAAACACCGATTGATGAAGGGGCTTGATGAAATCAGCCTGACAATGGAGTTTGCAGAGGAAATATCCGATTTCGTAGAAGTTTATAAGAAACGCTTCCATTGGGCGGAGCTTCGCGCTTGAAATTTAGGCTGTTATACTCGTATGCAGCGTCAGCGGCTAAAAATTCTCTCGGAAGTTTTAAAGTGGCCAATTGAAAGTGCTAATTCTCTGCCTATGAGTTGGGGGAGGAGGTTGGAGACGGTGTGGTGGGCGTAGGGCCGCCAACTGCAAGAGCACCCGCCAGGATTAGAGCTAGGCCTAGATAAGCTTCAACCGGAAGCCGCTCGCCGAGCACGATGGTGCCTAGCAACACGGCGACTACAGGCATGAAAAGTGGCATCAGGGAACTACGGGTGACGCCAACGCGGCGGACAACAATGAAATACAGGCTCATTGCAACCGCAGTGCAGGCGACACCAGTGACCAAAATGGCGCCGATAGCGCCTATGCTCGGAGTCAGGCTAAGAGGTGCCTCCAAGAGAAATGCCAGCGGCGTCAAGATTGCCGCACCAAAGACCATCTGGCCGGTGGCCATAGCGGGCGGCGCAATATGAGGCTGCAGGCGGGCGTAGATTGCTCCTAGTGTGTGACTAAGTGGTCCGAGAAAGGAGATTATTATAGCCAACACGTGGTCACCCGCGTTAGCCAGTACCGATGGGCCAATCACTAATATGACGCCGACTAGTCCGATTAGTGCACCGACCAAACGTCGACGGGTGAATATTTCCTCGGACAGGAACAAAGGAGCCAGAACAACGGATAAGATAGGCATAGTGCCAAAAAGGATGCCTGCGAGCCCGCTCTCAATATACTGCTGGCCCCAAGCGATGGTGCCGAAGGGGATAGCCGCGGTCAACAGGCCGAGCCAGAATAGGGCGATCCACCCTTGAGCAGTGCGTGGCATGTGCATGCGGAAAAACCGCATCAAAGCCCAGCAAAATGGCGCCGCGATAAAAGTCCTCAGAGCTGCGGCCGTCAAGGGCGAAATTTCGGTGACTGCAATGTTAAGGAAAAGAAACGTACTACCAAGAAACAGCGCCGCGGCTAAGAGCAAACACCAGTCTGTCAGGTTCATCGCCTGGTTCATCGTGGACCACAAAGAATATTTAATATTTTTCTAAATGAGGGATTAGGCCGAGTACCATGAGGCGATCTGCCCAAATAGGCCGTCAGTATGCAAATCCAGAATCGAAGTTTTTATTTAGCTCGAACAATAAGTCGGCCATCACTTGCGTCATTGAAATTCAACAACTTTGTTACAAACAATCGTCTAAGTCATTGATCCCATAATATTTTCGAGCTGAAATCACTCTATAGCATATTCAGGGACTTTGCAGCGACCCAATCTCAACAGGCCTAATCCATGAATCGCGCCGTACTCCAATGACCCCGTGACTAAGCCCCTCCGGCGGTAGATGGGGATTTTTATAGTGTGTCCTTTGGAGAATTCCATGTTTAGTTAGAAACCACATCTAGGCCTAACGGCGGCTTATGCTCGAGAAATGCTGTAACGTGAAGTTCATACCTTTGCTAAGTCTGTTAAAAATTGACAATCCTAGTATTGGAGAAATGGCGACATTCTGCTCTGCCGAAAGGAAAGCATGCGTTTTGAAATGAAGCAATTTTGGAATATTGGAGGCACCGCACGAATATGGCGACAGTTGGCAGGGCGAGCATAAGATCTAAATCGAGGCCAACTCTGGATTTCGATGCCATCATCATCGGCGCGGGAATGTCGGGGATGTATCAACTTCA
>CAYPSQ010000163.1:0-3106 GCA_964413115.1 uncultured Rhizobiaceae bacterium
GCCAAGTCTCCTTATCTTCCCATCTTGTAATATTCCGGGTTGGGGCGGGCGTCGACTGCGCTAGCAAGGCGGTTCGAAGCGGCGTAAAAGGCGGCTACTTCGGCAATATCGAATATATCCTCGTCGCTGAAACCAGCGTGGCGCAGCGCCGCGCGGTCGCTCTCTTCGATCAACGCAGGGGTTGCGCTCAGCTTCCAGACAAAATCGAGCATCGCGCGCTGTCGCGGCGTCACTTCTGATGAGCGATAATTGGCCGCCAATTGATCGCTGAGATGCGTATTGCCTGAGAGCACCCGTACCGCGGCCCCATGCGCGACCAGGCAGTAATGGCAATGGTTCACTGACGAGACAACCACCGCGATCATCTCGCGTTCAAGCTTGGTCAGCCCGGAATCGCCTACCATCAGCTCGTTATTATATTGCCGGAAATGCTCCAGCCGCCGGGGCCGTAGGGTGTAGGAGCGGAACACGTTAGGCACGAAGCCGAGCTTCTCGGTGAATTTCGCAAACAGTGTCTTAATGGCCGGATCGAGGCGGCGCTGATTGGGCAATCTGAGCGCATGCACCGGGTTAGCCCGGGTTTTTCCGGGTTTCGTCGATCGTGCCATCTAACCGCACTGCGCGCGGTGAAGCAGCATATGATCGGCTAGCACACAAGCCACCATCGCTTCGCCGACAGGCACCGCGCGGATGCCGACGCAGGGGTCGTGCCGGCCCTTGGTCGAAATCTCCGCATTTTCGCCGGTGAGGGTCACCGTCTGCCGGGGCTTCAAGATCGAGCTGGTGGGCTTGACGGCGAAGCGGACGCGGATGTCCTGGCCAGTTGAAATGCCGCCTAGGATGCCACCTGCATTGTTCGAGAGAAACTCAGGTTGGCCGTCCGTGCCGATGCGCATTTCATCAGCATTATCTTCACCGCTCAGCCCTGCAGCGGCGAATCCGGCGCCGATTTCGATGCCCTTTACGGCGTGAATGCTCATTATCGCGGCGGCAAGATCGGTGTCCAGTTTGCCGTAATGCGGCGCTCCGAGACCAGCTGGCACGCCTGATGCCTGAATTTCAATGATAGCGCCGACCGAGGAGCCGGCTTTGCGAATCGTATCAAGATACGCCTCCCATGTCGCCACAGCCGCCGTGTCGGGGCACCAAAAATCATTCGTTGTTGTGGCGGCCCAATCCCAGCGTGCGCGGTCGACTTCCTTCTCGCCGAGCTGCACCAAGGCGCCACGAATGATAATGTCGGGTCCTAATATGATGCGCGCTACGGCGCCGGCAGCAACTCGCATGGCGGTTTCGCGCGCACTGGCTCGCCCGCCACCGCGATGGTCACGGATGCCGTATTTGGCTTGGTAGGTAAAATCTGCATGGCCCGGGCGGTATAGGTCGAGATTCTTATCATAATCGGCAGAGCGCGCGTCTTCGTTTTGAATTTCGAGCGCAATCGGCGTGCCGGTAGTCTGGCCCTCAAAGGTGCCGGAGAGAATCGCGACGCTGTCGCTCTCCTTGCGCTGTGTTACGAAGCGCGATTGTCCGGGGCGGCGCTTATCGAGATAGGGCTGAATAATACCGGCATCGAGCGTGAGGCGCGGCGGTACGCCGTCGAGCACGCAGCCGATCGCCGGTCCATGGCTTTCGCCCCAGGTCGTGACGCGAAACAAACGCCCGAAACTGTTGAACGACATGGGTCAAGCCACCGAAATATCGGGCGCGTCCGGGTGTTTCATTCCGACAACGTGGTAGCCGCAATCGACATGATGGACCTCGCCGGTGACACCGGTGCTGAGGTCGCTGAGGAAATACACACCAGCACCGCCTACCTCGTCGATGGTAACGTTACGCCGCAGTGGCGCGTTCAACTCATTCCATTTCAGAATATAGCGAAAATCGCCGATACCCGAAGCTGCCAGGGTCTTGATTGGCCCGGCGGAGATCGCGTTGACGCGGATGTTGTCGGTGCCTAAATCAGCGGCGAGATAGCGTACGCTGGCTTCGAGCGCCGCCTTGGCGACCCCCATGACATTGTAGTGTGGCATCACCCGCTCGGCACCTGCATAGGTCAGCGTCAACAGGCTGCCGCCATTCGGCATTAGGGCTGCCGCATGGCGACAGAGCGCGGTGAAGGAGTAGCAGGATATGGCTAGCGTCGAAGTGAAGTTTTCCGCTGTCGTGTCGAGATAGCGACCTTTAAGCTCTTCCTTATCCGAAAAGGCGATGGCGTGGACGAGAAAATCGAGCTTTCCCCATTTCGATTTGATGGCCGCAAACAGCGCCTCGATGCTTGTATCATCGGTCACATCACAGGGTAGAATGACGTCGGAGCCGACCGATTCTGCGAGGGGTAAGACACGTTTTTGCAGCGCCTCACCCTGATAGCTGAAGGCGAGATCAGCGCCGTGGCTCGCGGTGGCGCGGGCGATGCCCCAAGCGAGCGAACGCTCGTTGGCGACGCCCATGATGAGCCCCCGTTTTCCTGCCATGAGCAGGCTTGAATCGTTCATGAAATCCCCGAGTTTGACGTATCTGAGAAACCCGAATCCGAGCACGCGCATCCTACACCAAAGCACTCGGCGGGTGAAACACCTGCACCCAGTTGTCTCCTTCCCGCAGGGTCTGGTGACTCCGTACAGTTTGCGGGGTGGCGCCTCAGTTGACGATTTGCCAGGCGCCGTCTTCTTGGCGGCAGGCGGTGCCATAGGCCTGTTGAGTTTCACCGCCGATGGTGACGGTCTGCTGAAATTCGCGGCACGGTTGGCCTGAGTCCGTGTAGGACGTGCGGACCGGCGTGATGGTGCCGCTATTCCCGCTGTCGGGATTGCTCCAGGTACTGCTTTGGCCGCTCGGATTGGATTCGAGCGCAACATCAGCGGTTTGCTCAGCATAAAGCTGGTCCGCTTTATCGAGCGACGCGCCGATTTCCTGGCCGATCAAGAAACCAAGCAAAGCGCCGATTGCGGTGGTCGCAAGCTGACCCGATCCGTCACCGACCTGTGCGCCGGCCAATCCGCCCAGCGCGGCGCCGCCAAGCGAACCAAGCTGCTCTTTATCGCCCGCGTTTTGGTTGCAAGCGCCGAGCCCAACCATGCCCATCAGAGCGAAGCCAAGGGCT
>CAYPSQ010000164.1:0-3039 GCA_964413115.1 uncultured Rhizobiaceae bacterium
TGCGAGGTCGACAGCGCGCGCCGCCGCTCGATGCCCGGCGCCGCGCCATCGAGCGTCGATCACTGCGGTGATATCACCCGACGAAGCAAGTAAATTATCCAAAATATAGGGCCGGAACAAAATATCGCCGTAAGAAAGCACGCAGGCGCCGTCATGTTGATCAACGGCGCACGCTAGAGAGGCGGCTTCGCCGTTGGTGGCGAATGCGTCGTTGTCGATGACGTGTATATTGGCCAGATTGATCATCTCCTTTTGGTAGCCGCGCACCACGCTGATGTCGCGCAATCCACCCTCATTGAGGGTGCTCACCAGGCGTTTGAGAAGTGGCTGGCCGCGTATGTCGAGCATGCATTTGGGCAACCGTTCCGTGAGCGGCCCGAGCGCCGAGCCGCGCGATGCGGCCAGTATGATGCCTTTAAAATCGCCGTCCTTCGGTTTGAGATAGCGCGCTTCGGCCGCTGCCAATTCGCTCTGCCCAACGATCTGGAATACTTCTTTGACGCTGGCGACTTCTACTTCTGCCGATGCCAGAGATTGTTCCTCCATGATGCTCCGGCTTATTTTGCGCATGGCGCTCAATGCGGCGCGCAAATTGTGGTTGGCCCATATCACCAGCGAGACGCCGGCATCGCGGAACGCGTCGGTCGGCGTGGCGTAATACATTGTCGGGACGATCACCAATGGCGCCCGCCCTGCCCATTCACGGCTGAAGGTAAGAATTTCGTCGGCATTGGCTTTTTTCGAATGAATCAAAATGCCGTCAGCGCCGGCGGCATGATAAGCCTCAGCGCGGCGTAGTGCTTCGTCCATGCCCCAACCTGAAATCAATGCTTCGACGCGGGCAATGAGCTGGAAATCAGAGTCTTTCTGGCTGTCTTTGCCAGCCTTGATGCGGCCCGAAAATTCATCGATATCGGCTAGTGGCTGGCCTTCGCCAATAAATGAGTTAGTTTTGGGAAAGAGCTTGTCCTCTATGCAAACTCCCGCGATGCCGCGTTGGCATAATTTCTTCACTAACCGGCGCACATTGTTGAAATTTCCGTAGCCGGTGTCGCCATCGACCAAAATTGGAATTTGCGTGGCGTCGGCCATGAATTCGAGTTGTTCGAGCACCTGGGTCCACGAAGCTTCGTTATTATCGCGCACGCCGAGGGCCGCCGACATGGCAAGCCCGGAGGCCCAAATGCATTCGAATCCGGCTTCCTCTACCACTTTTGCGGAAAGGCCGTTATGCGCCTCCATGACGAATCCCAGTTCCGCTTTCAAGAGTGCATGCTTGAGCATTTGCGCCTTGGAGCTTGGCGCTTGGCTATCCACCACGCCGTCCAATTTTGTCGCCATGACCTGCCTTTACCCAGTTTTAGCTTTCTTGCGAAACGTAACATGCCGAATCTGGCGAGAAAAAGCCCGTGGTTTTCTCAGGGATGAACTTTAGTTCGCCGTTCAAAAACTGAACAAACTCCTTGATTCCGTGTTCAATACGTGAACGATGTGTTAAGTGAAGATGTTCATATTTTGAACATATGAGACATTATGATTCCGCCGGATCAGTTTGGCGCTCGGTTTTTGGAGTCTCGAAGTACAGCTGGCCGGGTCGTAACCTTGCACCCGGAACGGCGGTAGCGTCTAAAAAATATATTATATCAATGTGTTAATAGTCTATCAGCAGAGTTTCCCTAAAGCGGCACGTGCATTGTCGGATGGGTTAGCCGGATGAGCCGCAAAGCGCGCGAAGACGCCATAATTCGCGACATATTAGTCCGCGTCGGCGAATCGGAACATGTAAATCAGCGCACATTAGCCAAGGAACTGGGTATCGCGCTTGGCATGACCAACAGCTATGTGAAGCGCTGCGTACGCAAGGGCTTGATCAAAATTAGCGAGATTCCACCGAATCGTTACGCCTATTACCTGACGCCTCAGGGATTTACCGAAAAAACTCGACTAACTGCCGAGTTTCTTTCCAGTTCGCTGACCTTCTTCCGTCGCGCACGTGTGCAATACGGCGAAATATATGAGCAGTGCACGGCGGCGGGTTGGCGCCATCTGGCGCTGGCGGGCACCGGTGAGTTGGCTGAGATCGCCATTCTTACGGCACGCGAACATGATGTCCTCTTGCTGGGTGTGATTGTGCCCGTCCAGCCGGATGGCAATTGTCTGGGGTTGCCAATAGTGGCCGGGTTTGGAGCGCTGGGTCATCCCGACGCCGTAATTCTCACCGCTCTCAACGGGCCGCAGACGGCGTATGATTCCCTTCTCGAAAGTCTGCCGGAGAACCGTGTGCTGGTGCCTAAGATGCTCAGCGTGGAGCGTTCGTTGGACGCGGCGGCAGTACCGTGAGACAGAACACCTGGTGGTAAATATCGATAAGTTCATCTATGCCGGCAGTCTCGAATCGCTAGGTGAAGCCCTCGCCGCACCCAGCTATCAAATCAAGCAGGCCGATGTATGTGAATCCGCCCAAAGGGGACAGAATTGACGGGGTTAGCGCGCGTAACCGGTGTCGCGGCGGTGGCGGCCGCTGGCAATTCGCTGGCGCCACCATTCGACGCACAGGCCGAGGCCTTCGCCGAGTGTGGTCTCCGGGCGCCAACCCGAGAGTGCCGTCAAACGCGCCGCATCGGCGACAAGGGCGCGCACCTCCGACTGATCGGGGCGAAGGCGCGCGCTGTCGCTGACCACCGGTTTGTTGGTGCCGGTCATGTCATTGAGCTGCGACACCACGTCGCCAATTCCGGTTTCGATACCGGTTCCTGCGTTGTAGACCGCGCCGAATTCAGGGTGCGCCGCGGCGCCGAGGGCAAGGAAAGCGCGCACAGTGTCACCGACAAAGGTGAAATCTCTCGTAGTGCTGAGATCGCCCAGGCGGATTTCGGCGCAGGCGGGGTCGAGCATTTGACGGATCGCGGTCGGGATAATAGCGCGCTCGCTCTGGCGCGGCCCGAACGTGTTGAACGGCCGCAGCATGACGGTAAGCATATCGTGCGCCCGGGCAAACGCCTCGACCATTTGGTCTGCGCCGATTTTGCTCGCGGCGTA
>CAYPSQ010000165.1:0-3011 GCA_964413115.1 uncultured Rhizobiaceae bacterium
CCGGTTCCACTTCTTCCAAAATGCAACATGCCAATCAGTTTGTCTGCGAGGGCAGGCGGAGTTGCAGGTTTGTGATCTCTGCCGTCTATGAGTACCTCCTCGTCGACTTTGGGAGGCAATGCTGCCAGGGCATTTTGGACGGCCTTATCGGCCTCGTGTGGCCGAAACTTGGCCAGGTAGTATTCGAGCACTGCAAAGTCGGCGGTTGTACGAACTGCATCGCTGAGCCCTTTTTTGTACCCGTTTTCTTTTTGACCTTTCTGAGCTTCGGAGAATGAGAGGGCTTTGGCAGCAAGCCTGAAGTTGTTCCAGGCCTCGGCGTAATCGGGCCTGATGGCGAGGGCCTTGTGATAGCTTGCTACTGCCTCGTCCAGCTCCCCCAGTTCAAGGAACGCGTTGCCGAGGTTGAAGTGCGGCTCAGGTAAATCGGGCTTGAAAGTGAGGGCCTTGTGATAGCTGGCCACGGCTTCACTCAGCTTCCCCAGGTCCTTCATCGCATTGCCAAGATTATTGTGCGCCTCAGCGTAATCAGGCTTGAGGGCGAGCACCTTGCCGTAGCTGGCAACGGCCTCCTCCCGCTTGCCTTGGCCCCTCAGCGCATTTCCAAGGTTGTAGTGCGCGTCCGCGTCACCCGGTTTGAGGTTCAGGGCGCGCTGCAAAAGGTCGATGGCCTCGTCCTGGCGCCCTTGCTTGCTGCGAATCATAGCCAGGTTACTCAGGCTTTCGCTATTATCTAGGTCAAGTTCCAGCGCGCGTTTAAATTCCGCCTCGGCCTCTTCCTGTGCGCCCCTATTAATGAGCGCAGCGCCCAAATTGATATGCACGCTGGCCTCCTCGGGAGCGAGCGCCATGGCATTGCGAAGAATTTGTTCGGCTTCCTCTGTTTCGCCCATCTCCAGCAACAACGCTCCCAGCGTAATCAGTGCCGGGGTGTGCGCAGGGGCTTGCGCCACTGCCACGCGCGCCTCGCTTGCAGCTTCTTCTAGGCGGCCGCGCGCCTTCAGGAGAAGTGCCAAATTATTGCGCGCCGGGACGTATTTTGGATTGTTCTCCAAGGCGCAATTTATATGCACCTCCACCGTTTCAAGTTGATCGGAGACGGTTAACAGAATGCCTGCAATCGCGTTGTGCGCCTCGAAATTGCGCGGCTCCACCGCGATAGCGCGGCGAAAAGAGGCGAGCGCTTTCGGCTCCTTGCCCTCGGCGCGGAGCGCCAAACCAAGATTGTAATGCGCTTGGCTATTTTTGGGATCGATGCCGACCGCCTGCTTCAACAACCCAATTGCCTCATCGTCATGGCCATTTTGCATTTTGGCAACGCCCATGAACTGGAGCGCATCCGCATGGCGCGGCTCGCGTGCGAGAATCGCCTCATAGGCCGCCACCGCCTGATCGATGCGGCCGTCGCGATGCAATCCTGTCGCGCGTTGCATCATTTCCCGCAGTTCAGGATCTTTGCTGCCCGGCGACGCGGCGCGAGTCTCTGCTTCGCGGCGACGGCGCTCTTTTCTATTCATCAGGTCCCCAATTTTATTCTTGGGAAGCTTAGTTATGCACCAGACTGTAACTTCACATTAGTTGGGAGGGAAGCATTTCTCCCCGGCTCAATTATCCTCGGGAAGATAGCCAGAGCGCTCCATTTGGGCAGCATGTTGTTCGACGATTCGCCGTACCTGATCAGCACTCAAAGCGTCTCGCCATTGACCCGATTTGCCAATCCGGAACAGGCTTTTTGGGTGCCCGGAATAAGTCCCATGGTCCGATTTCAATTCCTGCTCAGCAAGCTCGGCGAAGGACGCGAATCTAATCGCGCGGGCGAGACGCTCTGGCGGCGGATCCAAGCCCAAGAATGTGGCCAAGGGCGCAAAGGCTTTTTCTGGCACCGAGAGTAAATCTTCATAGCGCAACAGATGAAGACCTGCATGGCGCTGCTGGGTCCAACTCATCACATGGGTAGACCAGCTGCCGTGGTATTCGTAAGCGAATTGATCGCTACTCTCGGTTTCATATTCGGTGCCAAGCCGCAGGATAGCCTCATCAATGGATAAATCTCCGGCAGCGGCCAAGGATACGACCACATCGAGAGGGTTGCGCATTAGATAAATCGCCGCAGCGGTGTGTTCCATGGTGATAGTGGGGGCGCCACCACTTTCCACCAGCGCCGCCCGGGTGCTAGCAAACACGTTATCGGATCGCAATTCGGCAATCGATTTGTGCGCCTCAGCACGGCGCGCCGCGATTTCTTCTCGTGACCAAGCGCTGAGCGGGCGAGAATCCAGGGTCATGAAATGAACGGCTGCAGATTCCGGCGTGCAAAATTCACTCACCGTTTCTAGGTTTGGCGCTTGGCGTGAATTGCTAAATAAATTGTACATAAAGGCTTGCAGCCAGACATTGCCTGACTTGGGGTAGGAGGCAAGCCAGATTATTTTACCCATGGTTTTTGCCTTAAGCTGGAAAAGCTGGAAATCGATTGGGTGTTATTGTACCCCTGGAGCCTGCTCTATGCGACGGCTTCGAGCGGTAAACCGTCAATCAATGGCGGAAGCTGGTCTTCATAGCGCCGCCAACGCCCGACAGAGCTAGCATATATGGGCTGGCGTATCTGGGTGTTGCTGGCCATGAAAACAGGCCGCTCGCTTTGCCGGCTAGATCGGCCACTACAGTATCATATTAGAGTCCGTAAAACGGGCAGGAGTAAGGCGCGCCGCCAATGTGCCGTCACATTGAGATAAAGGCTGTAATAGGGCTCCTCGTTCGCCGAGCTCATTGCTCCGCCTGGCCTACGGTAAAATCCGTGGTGGAGCAAAAAACACCCGGAGTGCTGCGGCGGCTGTGAACGATGTGGATGCTGGGAAACAACAGATAAATGAAAACCAGATACTAACAATTATCCGGCATCTTGTGGGTGATGCATGATGCATTGCCGTTCCGACCAAGCCACGCCATGCAGAGTTTCGCCGTTCGCCCCCAATTCTTCGAATCCAACTCAGCCAAGACGGATGGAAATG
>CAYPSQ010000166.1:0-3006 GCA_964413115.1 uncultured Rhizobiaceae bacterium
GCGGCTCGTCTTTGTCTGGTTTGCCCATTTTTTTGGGGGTTTCCGCACCAGCCCCCGCGACGCTACCGCCAGCACCTTGATGGAGGCGTATCAAAGGCACGCGGTAAGTGCAGGCGAGTTCCTCGGCGTAGACACTCTTACGCAGGCCCGCGGCATTGGGTGAGCCGCCTTTAAGGGTAAAATCTTCGCCGCCGACGACACAGCGGCGCCCACCGACCATTCCAAAACCCAGTACATAGTTAGCCGGCGTGAAGTCGGTCAAGTTGCCCTCATCGTCGCGGGCTGCGTCGCCTGAGGCGCCTCCAATCTCCTGGAAGGAGCCCGGGTCGAGCAAGGCGTCGGTCCGTTCCCGAACCGTCAGAAATCCCTTGGCGTGCTGACGGGCGATACCCTCTGCGCCACCCTGTGCCTGTGCAAGCAAGCGCTTGCGCGCGAGCTCCTCAGTTTCTTTTTTCCAGCTCATACGAAGCTCAAGCAATCAAACGGGCGCCTAGCGACGCCGTAATTTGGCTGGCAAAATTTTTGACTGACGGAAAATTCATGCATCTGCTGCGGAGCTCGCCTTAAACAAGACTTAGTCCGACAAATCTTCGACGACTGGGCCCTGGTGATAGGGTTCGCTGCCATCATGCGCCCAACCACGATAGCGCGGCAGGTCGTCGACGACCTCAAGCCATTTAACCCGCTCACCGTGCCAAATGTGAAATTGTGGGACATGGGAATCGGGGTCATCCGTGGTGCTGATGAAAATCTCGATTAGATCGCCACCAAGTTCCTCGACATATCCTTCCCAGGTCAATGGAGTGCCACATTTTCCGCAGAAACCTCGTTCGATATTCGGCGATGAGTTATAGATTTTCCGGGCATCGCCGGACCACTCAATCTCGTCACGGATATAACCCACGAACGAGACCAAAGGCGCTCCTGAGTGGCGTCGGCAATCCCGACAATGGCAGTAAATGACGGAGTGTGGCTCCGGGGCTTCGTAGCGCACCGCGCCGCACATGCACCCACCGGTCACTTTTTGAGTAGCCTTTTCCACAGCAATCTCCTTGATTTGGCCCAAATGTTCCCAGAAAGCGCCGGGAAGCTTTTAGGTGGCTCCCGGCAATTCGGTATTTGACTGTTTGTCAAACAATCAGATGTTAATCG
Organism: uncultured Rhizobiaceae bacterium; assembly: GCA_964413115.1. Taxonomy (GTDB): domain Bacteria; phylum Pseudomonadota; class Alphaproteobacteria; order UBA828; family UBA828; genus PTKB01. The sequence continues at coordinate 1,153 of CAYPSQ010000166.1, forward strand.
CCGGTCTAGGCGGCAAGCGCCGTAAAATCTGGATCGTGAATGAAGTAAATCTCACCAATCGTCTCCGCCACTTCCCGTTCCGCTACTTCGCCCCTACGGGAGTATAAATATTGTTAGCTGTATATTCGAGCATGTCACCGTATTCGTCTTCGAACTTAATTCTACCAGCGAGCAGAGCGCACTTCTCGTCACCTGGATAGGTATATTTGAACTCGGCCAGGCAGATCCTCTATTGGCGACCATGTCTCAAGTCCGCCTTTAACCTTGACGGATGACCAATCCAGCATTTTTCATTTCACTCTTTACTTGGAATTCTCGAGAAACGAACATAAGACCGACAATAACCGAATGCATGAATAATTACTTAGAGATTTCCCCAACCTTGGCATTCTGTGCAAGCCGCATTAGTTCAGAATTTTATTGGCAAGAGTGTTCAATTGCTGTCGCTGAAATTGGAATATAGGTTATCGGAATATGCCGTAGATTTTTGAAGCGTAGCTCTGAACACGAGCCAATCGGTTATGACGTTACATCTGACCTGACTAATATCGATATCCTGAAGCTAGGCGCCATCAAATACTGCCTAACAACAACAAAGATAAATTGAGCACTGAGGAGCTATAGAAGACCTATGGAACTGTGTGACCTCGGCGACCAGCCGCCGCTAACCGAAATTCCGAAAAAAATGCATGCGTTTATTGTTCGCCAAGATCGATTTGGCGAACCTGAAGATGCGTGGCAGCGCGAGATCATCGACACGCCCACTATCGGACCGCTGGATGTGTTGGTTTATGTCATGGCGACGGGAATCAATTACAACAATGTCTGGGCCGCGCTTGGCAAACCGGTTGATGTCATTGCCGACCGCCAGAAAAAAGGCGAACCGGAAGACTTTCACGCCGGCGGCAGCGATTGTTCGGGCATCGTTTGGGCGGTTGGCAGCGACGTCACAAATGTGAAACCCGGCGACGAAGTTGTCGTGCATAGCGGATGGTGGGAGCCGGATGATCCCTGGGTGCTCTCTGGCAAAGACCCGATGCTCGCTGAGAGCACGCGCATTTGGGGTTATCAGACAAATTACGGTAGTTACTGCCAGTTCGCCCGCGCCCAATCTCATCAGTGCCAGCCGAAACCGAAACATTTGACCTGGGAAGCGGCGGGCAGCTACCTGCTCTGCGCCTCCACAGCTTACCGTATGCTCATGGGGTGGCAACCGAATATCGTCGAAAACGGAGACTATGTTCTGGTGTGGGGCGCCGCAGGTGGACTGGGCAGCATGGCTCTACAAATCGTCACGGCGTATGGCGGTAAAGCGATCGCCGTAGTCTCCGACGAGGCCAAACGGCAGTTCTGCCTCGACCATGGTGCGGTCGGTGTCATCAATCGCAAGGACTTCTCCCATTGGGGAACGATGCCGGATACCAATAGTCCCAAATGGGGCGCATGGTTCAAGGGTGCGCGCGAGTTCGGCAAGGCGTTTTGGGAAGCTGCCGGCGACAAAGTGAGCCCGAGTATCGTGTTCGAACATTCCGGTGAAGCTACCTTGCCAACATCAGGTTTTCTCTGCGGCACCGGCGGCATGATCGTAATTTGCGCCGGGACCAGCGGCTACAATGTGACGTTGGACCTACGCTATCACTGGATGCGGCAAAAGCGCTTCCAGGGCAGCCACTTATCTAATGACCTGCAAGCCGAAGCAGTAAACCAACTCGTCATCGATGGCGAGGTTGACCCCTGTCTTTCGCAAACATTCACCTTCGACGAGATAGGTAAAGCGCATCAGCTCATGCATGAGAACCGCCATCCCTACGGCAACATGGCGGCCCTGGTGAATGCAACAGCGCCCGGCCAGGG
>CAYPSQ010000167.1:0-2999 GCA_964413115.1 uncultured Rhizobiaceae bacterium
TGGGGCTTGTTCGAAATTCGCCTCCCAAGCAAATTTGCAGATGCTGCCTCCAGCGCCGGCAACGGAATTGGGTTCGGTAGCCAATTCCTCAACGGCGCCTTCGCGACCGTAATGGCGACGCCGTGCTCAGCACCTTTTTTGGGTACGGCTATCGGTTTCGCGTTGGCGCGTGGGGCGGTGGAAATCTATATGGTGTTCTTCGCACTCGGAGTCGGATTAGCGCTGCCGTACCTGGTAATTGCGGCCGCACCGAAGCTGGTGACGTGGCTCCCACGGCCAGGTCAATGGATAAGAACGTTGCGCCGCTTTCTCAGCCTCGCGCTGGTGGCAACAGCGGCGTGGTTATTGACGGTACTCTCGGTGCACACAGGTTTCGCTGGTGCCGGACTGATCGCCCTTCTGATGATGGCTGTGGCGTTCGCGCTGCACCAGACGCGGCAGCTAACTGGCCGAGCCCATCTCGCCTCGTGGCTGGTGGTCTGCGCTATGTCAGCGCTGGCACTCGGCGCGGCAAATAGCTTGGCGAACCAGAACGTCGATCAGCGAACGGTGCTGAATGACCAAATCTGGCAGCCTTTCAAACTCGCCGCCATCGCCGACGAAATTGCCAAGGGCCGCGTTGTATTTGTCGACGTGACCGCTGAATGGTGCCTCACCTGCAAAATCAACAAGTCGCTGGTGCTTGAGAAAACGGAAGTCGCCAGACGGCTTTCTACCTCCGCCGTAACGGCCATGAAGGCCGACTGGACAATGCCGGATCCGAGAATTTCCGCCTATCTTAACGGGTTCGGCCGATATGGCATCCCATTCAATGCAGTTTACGGGCCAGGTGCACCGGCGGGCATCGTTTTGCCTGAGTTGCTGACCACAGGGATCGTGCTTGAGGCTATTTCACGTGCGGCGCGTTCGCCGACCGCGGCGACCAATTGATCCCCGATGCGTGCTGTCCTCGTTAACGCGTTTGGTCCAATCCACACCCATGAGGTCGAGGAAATCCCTGACCCGGAACTAGGACCCGACGATGTCCTGATCGACGTTCATGCGGCCGGCGTTAATTTTTCAGATACGCTAATTGTCCAGGGACGCTATCAGCTACGTCCCAACCTACCATTTGTACCGGGACGTGATGCTGCGGGTGTAGTCACCGCGGTCAGCACCGGCGTCACACGCTGCCAGCCAGGTGACCGGGTGATGGCGTTAGTTCCATTTGGCGCATACGCTGAGCGGCTCGCCGCGCCACAATCACGCTGTTTCGGAATACCGGACAGCATGAGCTTTGCCACCGGTGCGGCGATGTACAACACTTACGCTATCGCATACGTCGCCGCGGTGATGCGGGGCCGCATCAAGGCCGGCGAGACGGTACTGGTGACCGGCGCATCAGGCGGGGTTGGCATTGCTTGTGTTGAAATCGCCAAGGCCAAGGGAGCAACTGTGATCGCAGCAGTACGCACGATTGATAACGGCGAGTTCACAGTCAACCACGGTGCCGATCACTGGATCGACGTTTCCGGACCCGACCTCAAAAACAGACTTAGACGCCTGACTAATGAGAAGACCGGCGGGAAGGACGTAAACATTGTGCTCGATCCCGTCGGCGGCGATGTTTTCGATGCGGCCCTGCGCACCCTCGGTCACGGAGGACGCTTGGTTTCGATCGGCTATGCAGCCGGCCGCATACCGGAGGCCAAGGCGAACTATCTGCTACTCAAGAATATCACCGTGATGGGGGCCTATCTTGACCCCCACTTCACCGCCGAGCCGAAGCGGATGGAACGGGCCATGAGCGAGATCCTCACTATGTATGAACAGGATAAAATTAGACCCGAGATAACGGCGATCTATCCGCTGGAAAATTTTTCCACCGCGCTCACCCGCTTCGCCGATCAGAGTGTTCAGGGCAAACTGGTTCTCACAACTGGTCGAGAAACTCAGAAGAAAGGACCAAATTGAAAGAAAACTCAAACCTGCGTCCGTTCCCGCCGTGCCAGTAGCAGAGCCCCAAGCCCACAAGCCAAACCCAGAACAGCAGAAATCGTAACGACGACGATCATCGGCGTCGCAGTACTGTTTGAGAGCGCCGACACGAGCTGGGGCAATGCGGAGGCGAATAAAAATTGAAGGAACATAATGATTCCCGACGCTGTTCCCGCCAACGTTGGCTCGTAGGCGATGGCAGCTGCTTGCGAATGAGGCATGGCGAGCCCTTGACCAAGCGTTAACACAGCGAGCGGCACAAACAAGCCAAACGGCGTAAGTCCTTGGACCGCGATCAGGCCAATTAGTAAAATCACGCCGGCGACCGTGACCAAGGAACCGAAAACAATCAAGGCCGCCGCCGAGTGTCGATCCACCAGCCGCCCAGATAGAAAGTTCCCTACCATGAACCCGCCAGGGCCCAGCATAAACAATATACCAAACTCTGATGCCGGCCGATTTAGCACTTCAATCATAAGGTAGGCCGCGGCGGTACCCTGGGCGAAAAACGCGCCCGAGAATAACGCCGGACACAATGCGTAGAGCATGAAAACCGGTGCGCCGAATAGCCGTCCATAGCTAAAGATCAGCCCGGGCCGAACTACAGTACGCGTTGACGAGGTCTCGCCGATGACCGTCATAGCAATGACGATAGCGACAAACCCGAATACAGCCGGAAGAATCAGAATAGACTGCCACCCAAACCGATCAATGAGCAACCCGCCGATCGGCGGTGCCGTCAAAGGACCGATAACATAGGCCACCGTTAAATAGGCTATCATTTTGCCTAAACGGTCCGCGCCATAGACGTCGCTAACCATGGCCCGCGCCAGCACGACCCCGCAAGCTGCACCAGCGCCCTGCAGAACCCGCCCAATCAGCAGAATAGTGATGTTCGATGCTGTCACCGCAAGAGTTGCGCCGATGGTGAACAACGCGAGTCCGCAGAGCAACACCGGTAACCGCCCGAGCCGGTCAGACACACTGCCGTAGACCAGCGTCGCGAACGCCATTACCAGCAT
>CAYPSQ010000168.1:0-2997 GCA_964413115.1 uncultured Rhizobiaceae bacterium
CAATTCTCCAATAGGTTCTATGGGAGACACAGAATGACACAATATTTGGCGGATCCTGCGCGGATGGCTCTAGTCAATGTAGACATGCAGATTGCCTTCGTGGAGGGCACACCGCTTTCGGCGCCCGACGGTGTGGCGCTCCTGCCGGTAGTCAATCGGTTGGCTGAGGCATGCCGCCGGGCGGGTATGATGGTCATCCACACGCGCCATGTTACTCGGCCTGACGGCAGCAATCTCGGCACTATGGGCGAGCTTATCGACGCAGTACGCGAGGGCTATATCATGGACGGCTCCGAAACCGCCAAGCTGCATCCCGCGCTCGACGTTAAAGAGGGCGACATTGTCGTGGAGAAGCCGCGCTATGGCGCCTTCAGCGGTACAGATCTCGACAATCTGCTGCGTGCTAATGGCGTCGATACCATCATCGTCAGCGGTATTTGCACCAACATCTGCTGCGAGACAACGGCCCGCGAAGCCGGCATGCGCGATTATCACGTCTTCTTCATGGAAGACGGAACCGAGACCTTCCCGGCCGGTGGCCTCACGATTGAAGAGATCAAGAAGGCGGTGCACACCACCCTCGGGCTCGCTTTTGCCAATGTTATCCCGGTCTATGACATGATTTCCCGTATCGAACGTGCCAGCGGTAAGGCGACGGCGGCCGAATAGGGAAAATCCTGAGCATGAGGAACCACCTGTAACCACGTATTTGCATGAGTAAAAAAGATATCACCCGGAGATTGGCAGTTCGATAATATCGTAGCCGCCCGAAATACGGCGTTCGAGAACCGGGTCAACGAGTTCGAATTCGAACCGCTCGGCCGGCGCGACCCCGCCTATTGCAGGAAGGGTGCCGCCGAACATGACTGTGCCCGGGATCATTGCTCGGTTGTCGCTATAGCGCCCGATAAGATCGTCTGGCGCGCGCATAGCGGCTACACTGCCTTCCTGGTAGAGCCGTCGTTCGCCGCCCGATATCGCCCAGGAGCGTATCAATAGCTCGTCCCAATGGCCGGCGACTTCGGCATAAGGCCACACCTCGCTCGAAACCGGCTTGTCGCACATTTGTTTAGAAACCGTGACGCCGTACGTTTCGACCTCGCGGTCGGTATGATCGGAGCCAACGCCAACGTAAAGGGCATTTCCGTCTTGTAAGAGCAGGAACTCAACCTCGCCGCTTGATTGTCCACCGCTGGCTTCGATGGCATCGGCCAAAGTCAAGCGCGCGGCGGCGACGCGGTAAAAAAGCGGCGTCGCGGCGGGCCGGGTTACGCCAAGTTTTTCCAATTCCTGAATATGCTCTTCCATTTTCGCCGTATCGCGCCCGGTCCAACCGGCAATGACCGCCTGTTCGACCGCGATCGAGATTGGCTTGGGTCCGCCGCGGCTTTTCAGGGTAAGTGGGAGGATTGTTCGCGGCGCCATCTTAAGATCCTTTCGGTACGGTGTTTTGTTTTGCGGAAAGACGCGCTAGCGCCACCACGATTTTCCCTGCCAGATCCGCGTTTGTGGTCACCAGCGCTTGGTTTACTGCCAGCGTGCGGCCGGCGCTCAGTGTGCGGATATGCTGCAAGAGAAATGATAAATTAAGGTGGCACCAATTTCGTTTGATCCATTTTACTTAACCTAATTTTCACTGTTTAGCGCTTATTACCCTACATGGATAATAAATTAGATAAATCGATCATTTTGACTATGGACAAGCCTGCTGAGCCGTTACGAATAATTAAGTTCTGTATCGGAACGCTCCAATTATCGCGTCGCAGGTGTATGAGTAGCGCTTTGGTTTGATTACCGAGACCCTAATCCTCGTTGATTTTTGATTCTAGGTAGGTATGGCTTCAGCGGCATTTCCAGCTTCCACGACTGCGCCCGCGCAGCACTTATCGTCGTGGTGTTGGCGCGGGAAAGTCCAGCCGAAGTTCAGGCGACCCTCGACAATGGTGCGGCGGGAATTTTCCGAAATCCTTACTTTCGGATGTCATGCCGAAAAGCTATCCATATTGTTCTGGTGGGTGGCATGTATTTGCCGCCGGAACTGCTTGGACATCGCAATGGCGATCAACCAGTCGATCGCCTGGAAACCAGCTTCGGCCAACTGCGCCTGTCGGAAGAGGTTGCGTGCAGCCTGACACGGCGTCAGCGCGAAGTGATGCGGTACTTAGCTTTGAGGCGTTCCAGCAAAGCTATAGCCTAGGAAGTCAAACGGGCTGAAGGCACCGCAAATGCGCATGTGCCCGCGCTTCTCAGGTACTCAATGTCACCAACCGCACAGAGGCAGAGATCATTACCGGGAAATTCTAGGCTGAAGAAAACAGTTAACTTCGGCGACAGGCGCCAACTGGCTTGAATATTGGCGGCATTCAGCGCAAATTTGCATAATCATTCATCAAGGGACGGTGCCAATGTCAATCGTGCGGCATTTAATGTGGAACGTTTTCAAACGCGCTGCGGCTGACCCGAGGGTGCAGCAGAAAGCGGTGAAAACCGTCGTGACTGTCGACAAAACACTGACCGAGACCGCCGATAAGGTTGTCGAGTTTGCGGCCGAAAAAGATCCCGTACGCGAAGCTGGGCGAATGTTGGGAAAGCTGATGTCGGGCAGTAACGACAAGAACTAGGCTCGCAGCGCTCTCCGCTCAACTGCCCTTAGAGAAATATATCCCCGCCATTCGGGCTCAGGCATTGGCCGACATAATGATCCGCGTCGCTCGATGCAAGAAAGACATAAGTCGGCGCAATTTCCTCGACCACGCCGAAGCGGCCGCGTGGAATGGACTGGCGTATCGCTTCAAGAATGCCCTCATCCATGCCGTCGAGGATCGGTGTCGTCGTCGCACCCGGTGCTACACAATTCACATTAACCCCGCGGTTGCCGATTTCCAGCGATAGCGAGCGTGTAAACGAGACGATGGCGGATTTGCTGGCGGTGTAATGGGCAAGGCCCGGCGCGCCTTTATAGGCAAGCTGCGAGGCAGTGTTGATAATCTTGCCATG
>CAYPSQ010000169.1:0-2977 GCA_964413115.1 uncultured Rhizobiaceae bacterium
GGGCGCGACTGTATTAATCTTAACCCTTTGATTTAGCGCATTTACGTGCTGCGCGGGTCTTTATGACCAAACCATTTGGCCACGCCATCGAGCCCAGCGCCGTTGTTTTAGAGCCACGATACGCATGTGTGGCGAAGGTCAAGGATGCAATCGCGCGGCGGTATTAAGGAACCCACCGATGGCCAGCAAACGCTTATCCCGATCTTGGCAAGCCAAGGACGATATCGAATGTGGCCAGTGCGGAATGGGGTTCGAGTTCAGGCGACAACGGTTGCAGCGGAACCACGAGGAGGGCGCGCTCGGATGGGTCGGAAATTCCGTTCAGTAGGGCATCGTGGGCATTCAATGGATTGCCGGAAAAATACATTTGCGTGACAAATCGCGGATAGCGCGGGTCGGAGACCATGAAATGGATATGCGGTGGTCGCGTCCAAGTAGTGGACGCCCGATAGGGAGCCGGCTCGATTGTGCGGAAGTGATAGGCGCCGTCGGAATTGGTAATATCATGGCCGTAGCCCTGAAAGTTCGGATCAAGGAGAGCATCGCGCCGATCCCGCGGGTGGTCGTAACGTCCAAAGCTGTTTGCTTGCCAAATCTCGACTCGTGCCTCCTTAACCAATTGGCCGGCACTATCGAATACCCGCCCGATAACATGCAGCAGCCGCCCCCGTGCCCGGCCGGTTTTTCCCTGAATGTTGGTTAGATCATTGTCTTGATCAAGGGGCTTAGCCGGGGGGTAGAACGGCCCCATGCCCTGTCTTGGCGTTGCAACAAGAGCACCCGCAAAGACGTCCTGCAGCGGCCTCAAAGCGGCAAGTCCAGTGACAGCCAATGCGGTGCCAAGAACGTGGCGCCGGGATAGTTTAGCGGAATTGAGTTTCATCGGACCAGGCTCCTTGGTGCTAAAAATATAGTTCTCTCTCGTGGGAATGCCAGGTGTTCGGCATGCGAAGCGGTCAATTCACCCCTGCATGATTATTGGGGATCGTCGTGGCGCGGGCTTCCATTTTGGCCCCCCCCTCTCGGTACCGTGGCCGGCCTTGCGCTGGAGAGTGGCATAAATCTCCATCTAACCGAATTTTAGGCAGTAAAAAGTGATGGCGGGACACATAAGGACGGTTGGGACACTAATTCTGTATTGCTCTACTTTTTCTAGTTGTCCATAACGCGCGCGCACGCACATCCGGTTAACGAGAAAACATGTCACATCCGTCGTATGTGTCACAAACGATAGCCGAGACATGTGAAACGTGAAGAATTGGGAGATGGACCGCGTATTAAAGCCGTTTAGGGGCGCCTCGACGAAACCGCCACCACCTATGAACACAAATGGTGCGTAGAGCAGCTGTGTTCTTACGAAAACGCGGCGACGGCGGTGCAGCGGCAGATGGCGTCAAACTTTAAGGAGTCGTTTGAGAGGGCGGTGCGGACAGCGCGGCGTTAGTTGCGCTTCTCCCGCCACTCGGTGGCGAGGACTTGTGCTTTGGCGATCTGGTCGGTGTTCATTTCTTTTTCAATAATATACAGACCCTTCGCCGCATCATCATTGCCCTGCGCTTTGGCAAGTGAATACCACATGTAAGCTTTAACATAATTCGTGGGAACGCCTTCGCCGGTACCGTACATGAAACCGAGGTTAACCTGGGCATATGCGTCACCCTGCTCGGCGGCCTTGCGAAACCACTTCACCGCTTCGGTAAAGTTTTTTGAAATGCCCTCGCCTCTGAAGTACATGCCGCCGAGGCTGTACTGGGCCATGACATCACCCTGCTCGGCGGCTTTGCGGTGCCACTTAGCGGCTTCGGCGTCGTTCTCGGGAACACCCTTGCCGTTGTCGTACATGAAGCCAAGGTTGAACTGGGCTTTTGCATCCCCTTGCTCGGCCAGCGGTCGAAACTCTTGTAAGGCCGTGGCGTAATCACCACGATTATACGCCTCCACGCCATCATCGAAATCCGCCCATGCAGACCCAGCGCTATACAGAAGCGCTCCGACGACAGCGAGTGTGGCGGTTACGCGGCGCATGGCTAATCGTAACGCCAATCGGAACGCTGTGTCGCGCTGAAAGATAAACGGTTCCTTCCTAGCCGATCATCTGCCGGCCACGCACGATCGCATCATCTTCATAGCGATAGAATTTATGATGGCGTTTCGCTGTGCCATGAAACTTGTGTCAGTCTTCTACTGTCTTGCCCCCTCGCCAACGGCGCCTGGGCGAGTGACATGGCCGACATCACTAGCGGTGCGACGCACTACCACACGGCGGCTATAGCGCCGTCATGGGCGGCTGGGCATGAGTCGTCGGCGCGGATTGGTAATCACGTTTTCTATAATTCGGTGCGGTAGGTTGGTGCTAGAGGTCTACCTTCTTCAATTCATACATCGCGACGCTCTCGATGCACTCATCAAAAATCGCTTTCCCTTTTTCATTCTGACCCGAGGCAAATTCTTTCATACCAGCTTCATTATGTACGGTAACTTTGAACATTACATAGCTTTTGTCCGGAGCTATCGATGGGACAGTTTTTTCAACGTGAGCAATACTTTTTCGTACTGACATTCCCTCATCTGACTGCATCCAGCCCATAAATTTTTCGAAAACCCCCTCGCCATTTTTAAAGCGAGCAATTGCTAGCATCTCTTTTTCCATAACTCTTTCCTTGCCTTATTTCTTTTTGGTAACAGTAAACTGGGCAGGCATGACATCTTTAGAGGCAAAAAGCCAATTAATTGATACCACTGGGCGTGAGCCGTCGGCGCGCGTCGGTAATCCCGTCTTCTTTAATTCGGTGCGGTAGTAGGGGGGCTAGATTTTGTTGCCCTTCTTAGAGTCGGTATTCAGATTGTTGAGGCGCGGGCGGTGGCACTTTCACAACACGCCTCTATGACGCCAGGAAATGAATAATGTGAATAACTTTGATTACTTGCATAGTTTGCTATAAACGTCCGCAATAGCTGAGATAAGCGCCCCTTTTTC
>CAYPSQ010000170.1:0-2936 GCA_964413115.1 uncultured Rhizobiaceae bacterium
TCGGACATGGGGATCTCCTGTGACTTCACTTTTAGCGAAGGTATTAGGTTCCTCGGTTTTCTCCAAACGGCCTGGCCATCAAGACACTGCGTGATCGATATCTAAAAGAACACCTGCGAAGCGAATCAGCAGCGCATGTCGAAACAATGCCGTTGGATTTTGAGCGTGCGATCTGTTCCTAATCGGAGCGATGGCGGTCGTATACGGCGAAAAAGCGGTCTACATCGGCCTCGCGGGTGAAAAGATAGGGGCTGATGCGGATGGCGCCCCGGCGAAGCGCGAAATGTACGCCGTCGGCGGCACAGCGCTGATCGAGATCGGGCGGCGGCGGGGTGTCGCTGCGAAAACCGATATAATGGCCGACCCTGTGCGCTGCGGGCGGAACGTGTAAGCCGCGTTCCAGCGCGCCTTCGGCCAGGCGGTCGATCAACGGCGACAGGCTGGCCTGAATTTGCGCCGGACCCCACTCTTGCACCTGCGTCAGCGCGGCTTCCGCCATCGCCATGGTCAGGTAGTTATAGCGAATAGACATGTCGAAACGGCCGGCGCCGGGGGCATAGTTGTCGGTGCGGTGTTCGACAGGCCGCCCCTGATGGTGGCGAGGGGCGGCGTACATAAAGGCCAATGAGTACGGGCAAAGCAGCCATTTATAAGCTGAACAAAACAGGTAATCCGGTTGCAGTGCAGCGATATCGAGCGGCGCCGCACCGGCAAATTGTGTCGCATCGACCACGAATGCCGCGCCAACGTCGCGGCAGCGGGCGCCGATTACGTCGAGATTGAGGCGCCCGCCGTCGGTCCAATGGCACGGCGGCAGGGCGGTAATCGCCGTATCCGTATCGATATGCTCCAGTACAGCCGCAGTCCAATCGCCGTCGGCTGGCCGTGCGACTTCGCAAAGGCGTGCGCTACGATCCGCCGCCAGGACCCGCCAAGCGTGATAATTGGAGGGGAACTGTTCTTCCAAGACAATGATGCTCTGGCCCCGCGCCAGTGGCAGGTTCTGCGCTCCGATCGCGACACCGTAGCCAGTTGAGGGGATGATAGCGATATCCGCCGCAGCCGCGCCAATCAGCGCCCCGAACAGGAGGCGGACCCGCTCCACCTCAGCCCAAGATTCTTTCAAGGTGTATTCCCAGGGCCGCGTCCGTCGGGCTATGGCGGTTTTGCTCGCTACGACGGCTTGGCGCAACAGTGGCGTCTGCGAGGCGCAGTTCAAATAAGTTACGTCTCCCGGGATATCGAACAATCCCGGTTGGATCTCGATCATACTTCGCTATCCGTGGAAGGTTGGATTCGAATGATCTCATATAACGCGATCGCGGCGGCGTTGGAAACATTCAGCCAAGCACGCTGGCCCACGATTGAGATTGCTAGGCACGTCACGCAACATGGCATGATCGGCGGTGCGCACGGCCGGTGCAGGTTAGGATGGGTCACAGAAACCCTGTCGTGTAACCAGAGCTGGACAACAAGCAGACGTAAATCAGCGGATAGCCGACATCGCCAAGCGCATGTCGCCTGTTGAGGGAACTGCGGAAGTCAATTCGGAACGCCGTGAGTTCGCTTGATAGCCTATTGCAGACATGTGGAGTGCCATGTCTACGCAAGCCAGCGCAAATCATTGGGAGCCATCTCCCGTATTGCAGATGCCTAAATCGCCAATATCGGATCGCCCTCGATTGACGTTGAAGGCGATCCGTCAACGCCTACGGGAACGTCCCCGACAAGCGTGACCCGATAGAATAGACGGTCGAATTCGCTGGCCCGTATGTCCACCGGCGCCAGATGCGCCGTGGCGCGGTTATCCCAAATGGCGAGGCTGCCCGGCTCCCACTTGAACCGAACCGTATACTCGGGGCGAATTGAATGTTCCCACAACAACTCGAGAAGTTTCTGACTCTCCCGGGGAGACAACCCCACAATCAATTTGAGAAACATGGGGCTGACAAAGAGCACGCGCTCGCCCGTCTCCGGATGCACCCGAATAAGGGGATGCTCGCTGACAAGCGGCCTGCTTTGCACCTGATCACTATATTCTTTCGATGTCGCAACCTCGGGAGGCGGCGCGAACCGGTGAATGCCACGAAGCCCATCCAGAAATGTGCGCATTGTCGCGGATAAGCCATTATATGCGGTGGCTAGGTTGGTGAACTGAGTATCGCCACCATAGGGTGGAACAATCTCACCGCGCAAAATCGATGCAACAGGCGGATTGTGCGCCGGCGTGATATCGGTATGCCAGCCGGTCCAGGGAGTCACCATTCTTTCGCCTTGGTAGCGCGGCTTCTTGCGTGCCTTCAAAAGTGCATATATTTCGGGATGGCCATCAACATGGCCATACACTGCATGTCCTATAGTCGGCTTCCCGAATTGCCGCGCCAAGGCGACATGTTGATCGTGATCGAGAGGTTGATCGCGAAAAAATATTACTTTCCATTGCAAAAGTAGCGCCCAGATTTCCGTGATCTCGTTGGGTGAAAGGGGATGTGATAAATCAACACCGCAAATTTCTGCGCCGATATGAAGCGACAGCGGTTGAACATGGAGCCTACCTTTTGATTCAGCCCTTTGTTCTTTCAGTATTGCGTCAACCATCCGGTGATCTCTCCATCCTAAAAATTAACCCAAGTCATCCCGTCAATTTTTAAGCTAGATTTTATCATGTGAAACTTGCTTGCCCGCCGCCTAGTTTGAAAGCTTGGAGAGGCGAAAAAATTATACCAACAAACGAGCCTAAAATCTGAGAATTGCATTTAGTAGGGGGTTTATGCGATCCAAATTTGTGGCCGTAGTGCTTTGGAACTAAATAGTGCCGCTAAGGTCCCCCGTGGTCCTCCGCGGTATCCCTACGGTCCATCGAGTTCCAAAACCCCCAGAGTTCTGCCGTTTTCGCCGGCCTCTCACGCCGGAAACAGGGGTTCGACTCCCCTAGG
>CAYPSQ010000171.1:0-2934 GCA_964413115.1 uncultured Rhizobiaceae bacterium
GGCTCCAACATGACCATGCGCCCACCCGGCTTGAGCACGCGCGCCGCTTCGGCAAAGAATTCTGTCGGGTTCTCGATATGATGAAGAACATCCAGCATCACGATATTTTCGAAGCTACCGGTACTGAAGGGCAATGCCTGAGCGTCGGCGGCGGCATCGAGCCAGGGCGCCGGCTGGATATCGGTCAGTATGATATCTTGAAGGTGTTCGCGCAGGTGCCCGCTTCCGGCGCCCAGTTCCAGCGTTGGCCCGGGATTCAAATATTTGACCATGCGCTGGTAATAATCGCTATAGACGGCGCGCAACACGGCTTTGCTCTGCCATTTGCTGCGGTAGCCGTCCAAATGGGCCGCCGCCGGCGCGGCGCCGGCCATCAGAATGCCTTGAGTTTGCGAAAGGCGAAAATCACCATGCGCAGCAACAGAACTCCATGTCGGAAGCGCGATATTTGCGTGCTGCCATAGGTTCTTTCGGCGTAGCGGATGGGAATTTCGACCACTTTCAGGTTCAGTTTGGAAGCGCCGAAGATGAGGTCAAAATCGCCAAATGGATCAAAGTTTCCAAAATAGGCGCGGTTTTTCGCAATGTTGAGGTAGTGCGCTTTAGTCAAGACCTTGGTGCCGCAAAGCGTATCGGTGAAGCGCTGGTTAAGGAGCCAAGAGAAGATCATGGAGAAGAGAAAGTTGGCGATCAGATTAAGCGGGCGCATCGCGCGTTTCTCCATTGGATAGACGAGCCGCGTGCCGTTGATAAATTCTCCCTTGCCGCTAACCAGGGCATTATAAAATTTTGGTAGCGCCTCAGGCGGTACAGTTAAATCCGCATCGAGTATCATAAGAATTTCACCACGCGCGGCTTCAAAGGCCATATGTACCGCGTTGCCCTTTCCTTCTCCATCCTGCAAAAGCAGTTTGATGTCTCGCTTGGGGTGGCGCGCGATGACACGCTCAATTTCTTCGCGAGTGCCGTCGTGGCTGTGGCCTTCAACGAAGAGGATTTCCATATCATCACAAAATTCAGGCAGTCGCGTGACGGCGGGCGCTATATTTTCGCGCTCATTTCGGCAGGGGATGACGATGGTCGTGGACGGATTGTCGAGCCCGGCGTGGCAGCGCGAACGGGCCACGACATAATGGCGAACGCCTAATCGGCGGATAATCGGTAGGGTTGCTAGCGAGCGGTTGATAAGCGGGCCTAGGCCGAACAGGCGCCTCGGCAAGAGTTGTCGCCAATCCCATTTGATGACGTCGAATTCCGCAAGTTCCAACAACGCTGACACATCCTCCGGCCCCAACCGGTTGAGCGGAATCTGTCGCATCTTAGCGCCGAACAACTCGGCCAGCGCAATAGCTGGTGTCCATAACCAGGAGTAATAAGCAACAACGATGCGTGTTCCGTTCGATGACAGGTCATGCAGCCTGGTCAACGTGGCCTCGACATCCTCCAACAAACCAATTGTGTCGGATAGGATAATGACATCGAACGGACCCTTCAGCGCGTCAAGCGTTTCAGGGTTTTCGATATCGCCAACCTCAAAGCTGAGATTTGGATGGCGGTCAGCCGGGAAATTGTGTCGTGCCACATCGATCATTCCGGGACTAATATCTATGCCAATGCCTACGGATGGTTTGAGATTTTCTAGTAAGTGCCCAGTGCCGCAGCCGAGGTCCAATATTTTAAGGCCCTCCGGCACGAGAAAGCGTGTGAAGCGGCTGTCTTCATCGTGGAAATAGGAGTTGCGGGAAATCCACTTGTCACGGTTGGACGCAACGCGGTCGTAATGTTCGCGAACGCGCTTCGCTCGGCGTTCACGCCCACTCTCGTCGGACGGTTCGGTGATCAGGCGAAGCGGATTGAGTTCAGAGTTCATTAGAGGGCGGCCTCGGTGCTTTTTTTATCACTTACGGGCCGGCGCAGATCGGCGCGCCCCTGAATCAGCCATGTGACCGCGCCCACCAGGCTCAGCGCTAAAAGCGCCAAACCGAACAGAATGGAGAGTGCTAGCGCTTCGCTTGATTCCGCGCCGGCAAATGCCAGCGCCGCAACCATCACGTTTTCTCGCACTCCCCAACCCGCCACGGAGATAGGCATCGTGGACAGCAGCAGAACGACAGGCACCAGAGCCAAGCAGGCTAACGGGGTAATCTCCATGTTGAGCCCTTGCGCTAAAAGGTAGATTGAAAGAACCGCCAGAAGATGCATGAGCAGGGATAACGCCAGATCACTGAGCGCCGGTTTCGGCATTAAACCGGCGCGGCGCGCTTCGCTCGCCACGTCGGCCAGTTTGGATATCACCGCCACCTGGCGCCACCGGGTGATCAAATGTGGAATAAAGGAAATGCCGACGACGATGGAAATCCCAGTGACCGCGATTGCAAGCAACAAGACGATGGCCAATCGCTCCCAGGATTCGTCGACATAGGTAAAGGTCAGCGGTAACAGGACCGCAATCAGAATTAAAATGCCCAACAGGCCGGTCAAACGCTCCAGCACCACACTCGATACGCCCGGCCCAACGGCGACGCCGCGGCGCGTCAGCAGCCAAACGCGCACTGCGTCGCCACCCACCCCCGCGGGTAGTATTTGACCAAGGAACTGGCCGATGAGATAGAGGCGAAATGCGACTCCTATACCCAAAGAGATGTTTAACGCTCGGGCGTAGATATGCCATCGTAGCGCGGCGACCAGGAACAAGAGTGCCACCACTAAAAGTGCAAGAACGCCCCATTCGGCGTCAAAATAGGCCAAATGCTGGCCGCTCTTACGCAAATCGACCTCGCCCAACAAGTACCAGACTAAAACGCTAGTCACGGCAAGTTTCGCGGCGATCAGGAAAAGCCGCTTTAGGGAATATTTGGAACTTGCCGATATTTGTGCCGAGGACATGAATTTTACTTGATTGCTCGCGGCGCGAAGTCTACTCGGATCAGGGCG
>CAYPSQ010000172.1:0-2923 GCA_964413115.1 uncultured Rhizobiaceae bacterium
TCAGAACAGAAGCAAGAAGTGCTTGAGCAATGGTCCGAGGGTCGTGGTGCGCGGACCGTGGGGCGGTGAACGGGCATAGTGGCCCAACAGGCATAGCAACTCACGGACCAAGGACCACTGCCATAATATTGTCGCCAAGTAGTGTATGTCCTGGCTGACTGTCGTCGCCGATTAATGCTACGATTTATGTGTTTTCGCTGGGCTGATCAAGTTTCTATAATTAAAACATGTGTTGAGAATGAAACTGGGAGCTTTCTTTGAAATCAAAGCTGTCACACGCACCAGAAAAGCGCCGCATATATGCCACCACGGCGGCCACACTCATTTTCTCCAGCCACTTCTAATCGACAAAAGCACGGCCCACATAATCCCTTAATTGTTCATCGTCCATGTTCCTACGCACATTTTTTTTAGCCGTTGCCTTGCTTGTTGCAGGACTGATGGCGATCTATCGGGTAGACCTCTCGGATCCCTTTGCGGAGACGGCTGCTGACGGAAAATGTCGGACGTTGGATATGTTCACCGCGCAGGATATTGCTGAAATCAAATATGAACACGCGGAGGCACACGAGCGTTTCGATCTAGGCTTATTCGGCAGCAGTCGCGTGCTCATGGTAGGTAGCTCTGACATTGACAGCCGGTCGAGCCGTTTTTTCAATTTTGCTGTAGGAGGCATGTCGCTGCGCCAAAGCGTGGCGCTTCTGGAGTCGCTTGCTGCAGTGAAGCGAGCGCCCAGACTAGTCTTGATAGGCTTCGATAACATGACCACGCAGTTTTACGGCAACGCTGAATGGCCGCCGATGCCCGAGCGGTTGGTGCATGTTTATCGCGATTTGATCGAGCCCGAGGCGCGGCAAACTCTCGGGTTAAACGCTAGAATTAGAATGGCCTGGCGTCACATGTGGACGTTTTGGCAAACGGTAAAGCAGAGCTTGGGCACGAGTCGTTTGCGCGCTCGGATGTTTGAGGTAAATCCCAATAATGAGACGGATTGTTACCGCTCGGACGGTAGCCGTAAGCGCCGGGAAAATTTTGTGCCGACCAAAATCACACTCACGCCACCTGCCAAACAAAGCGTGCCACCCGGCTATCTCGATAACGATATGGCGCGGCTTGCGGCCATAGGGGATAGCAAAATCATTGTCTTCGAAACGCCGTTGGCGCCAGGTTTGGTTTCTTCTGACCCGATTTCGGCGGCAACGCGTGCGGCGTGGCTTACGGCTTGCGCGGCGCATGGGCTGACCTGCGTGTCGGCGCCAGTCACTGCGCAGTCCGAAAGTGGCCCATATTGGAGCGATGTCTCACATTCTCCTGCCGCTGCGCTGGGTCGTTATCTAGCTGGTCTTTCGGATGGGATTGTTCCAACCCAATGACCTTCAACCAGTTGGAGTTCCTGTTCATCTTCCTGCCACTGGCGGTGGGTGGGTTTTTTATGCCGGGTCTCGCCAAATTTCGGCCCTGGTGGCTGGTCGGTGTCTCGCTAGTGTTTTATGGCTTAAGTGGCTGGGATCATGCGACCGCGCTATGCGCTGGGTTGTTCTGGGTTCATCTCATAACACGTCTCGACATGGTGGTTGGCAATCGCGCGCTGGCCGTGCTGGCTTCGATTGGTCCGTTACTTGCGCTTGCGTACTACAAGTACAGCAAATTCCTTGCTCATGATGTGCTGGGATTAACGGGCGACAAGGGCGGGACGACTTTTTCTCTTTTCCACGACGCGATCCTGCCTGCGGGCATATCGTTTTTCACGTTCCAACTCGTCGCTTACGCCATCGATCGCTATCGCGGAAAGATAAAGCAGCATGTTGGCCTCGTACCACTGGCCGTCTACATCACATTTTTTCCTCAGTTGGTCGCTGGTCCAATTGTCAGATACATGCAGGTGAACGAGGCAATTGAAGGCTTGCGCACATTTCGTCCGAATAGTACCGCGGTTGCGGAAGGCGTCGCGTTTGCCGTCTTAGGCTTGGCACTCAAGGTTCTCGTGGCGGATGGATTGGCGCGATACGTCGATATTTTTTCATCCAATCCGGCGGCGCTTGGCCCGGTCGCGGCCTACTACCTCGTGTTCGCGTTCAGCATGCAAATTTACTTCGATTTTTACGGCTATTCTCTAATGGCAATCGGGTTGGGGCGATTTTTTGGATTTACGTTGCCCGACAATTTCTTACGGCCTTACGAGGCGCTCAACCCTAAAGACTTCTGGCGTCGCTGGCATGTCAGTCTCTCTTACTGGATTCGCGACTATCTCTATCTGCCACTCGGTGGAAACAAGCATTACCTGCGCAACATTCTGATTGTATTTGCGCTCTGCGGACTCTGGCATGGCGCTGGATTCAATTTCGTCGTCTGGGGCTTGTTCCACGCCATTCTGGTGATCGGATATCGTTGGAGTGCACCAATCTGGGACTCCATGCCGCGAATCCTACAGATAGCGCTCACGTTTTTTCTCGTTTCGTTGGGCTGGGTTTTCTTTCTGTTCGAACTTAACGACATGGCCACCTTCGGCCTGAACTTGCTCGGTCTCTCATCGGCCGCCGTTGTGACGCCGGTTACTGCGGAGATGTGGGGTTATCTCGCGGGCGCCACCGTCGTTTGCTACTTTCTCAACCCAGAGAAAGTTACGGCGCTTCTGCGTCGGGGGGTGCGGGAGGGCGTTCTGCTCGGTGCGGTGCTTGGCGTTGTCTTTTTCGCGGCAGTATTATTTTTGGACCGCTCGCAAAACTTTATCTACTTCAGATTTTAAAATATTAGAACCTGATCGTCTCCAATCTAATACCAGATCAGCGTTCGGATGCTCACCCCCGGTCAGTTGGCCACGAACCAGTATTTATGATATAATGTCAACCAGTTGCATGGTCGACTGAAGCGCCCTTCGTCGTCGTTGGCGAAGAAGCTTCCTGATTTACGAGCCATAGATGGC
>CAYPSQ010000173.1:0-1227 GCA_964413115.1 uncultured Rhizobiaceae bacterium
AATCTCGAACCCGATCAAGGAATCTCACATATGTTTAAGCATCTCGTCTCCGTCGACCGTACCCTGCCATTGGGGGAATGCCCCGCGGAGGGCCATAATCGCTGGCACCCCGACATCGCGCCAATGATTTTTGTTAAGAGCGGCGATGAGGCAGAAATTCATACGCGCGACTCATTTGACTGCCAAATTCACAAAACCATGTCCGGCGCGGATTTAAGTCAGGCCAGCATTGGCCGTGCGCATCCCCTGACTGGGCCAGTCTATGTCGAAGGGGCGGAGCTTGGTGATTTGCTGGCAGTCGATATCTTGGACGTCAAATCACATGATGAGGGGTTCACAGTTATCGTGCCGGGGTTCGGCTTTCTGCGCGATCTCTTTACCACACCGCATCTGGTGCACTGGGATATGCGCGAGGGCTTTGCTACCTCGTCCGAATTGCCCGGCGTTCGCATCCCTGGCGCGCCATTTTTTGGCGTGATGGGCTTAGCGCCCTCGCACAAATTACTCGCCAATATCAATGCTCGAGAGAAGAGCCTCCATGAGCGCGGTGGCGCGGTATTCTTGCCAGATACTGATATGGCGGTGCCGGCGGATCCAGCGATAGCGGGCGAAGCCTTGCGCACTATCTCGCCGCATGAAACCGGTGGAAACCTTGACATCAAACAGTTCGTCAAGGGCACCACAGTCTATTTTCCGGTCTATCAGAAGGGTGCATTGTTTTCGGTGGGCGATGCGCATTTTGCCCAGGGTGACGGTGAATCCTGCGGTAGCGCGATCGAGACTTCGGCTATCCTGCATGCGCGCTTTCGCGTGCTAACCGGCGTTGCGGCAGAGCGCGGCCAGACCGACGTTTCCTTCGGCAATGAAAATGCCGAGCGTGCACCGCTTGACAACTCGACCCGGTTCTACGCAACCACGGGCACCTGCCTGAAAGGTGACGGCGAAAACTTGTCAGAAGACCTCAGCCTGGCGACGCGTAACGCGCTATTGAATATGGTGGAGTATATTGGCGAGCGCTGCGGCTTTTCGCCGGAAAACGCCCTGGCCCTGGCGAGCGTCGCAGTAAATCTGCGGATCAGCCAAATTGTCGATGTTCCCAACTTGACAGTGTCGGCCTTTTTGCCGCTAGAGATTTTTGACTAGGGAAGGAAATAGTGCCGTAAAGTCGCATATTCTCTCAGGCGGTCGCCGGCGGACGCAGAAGCCCGTGTACATGCCTGGATTAGC
>CAYPSQ010000173.1:1327-2885 GCA_964413115.1 uncultured Rhizobiaceae bacterium
CTAACGAGCAGCGCGCCTGGCCTGGCGTAGGACGCGGTGGCATTCCGCAAAAGTTCACGGCCCGAGAACACGCTGGAAAATATCTAGAACCGGGTCTTGCAAACCAAATCCATCGCCGAGATTAAACGCATCAATAAATCGGGGGCACAACTTCTGTGCAGCCATACTTTGGCGGAATGATCGACGTCCAAGAAGGTGGGGGAGAGCTACACTAGTGCATCTGCTGCCCCGCCGGGGTGCCAGGGCTGGACAGGTTCCGCTCCGAACGACATGCTGCGCCGCCATTGACCGAGGAGCAAAGGTGCTATGTCAAATATCATAAATCACCAAATCAGATTAGCCGGCCGGCCGGTCGGCCTGCCCAAATCGAGCGATTGGGAGTATACCGAGGCGGCGGTGCCTGATCTTGAGGCTGGCCAGGTATTGGTTAAGATTCACTACATCTCGGTTGACCCGGCGATGCGCGGTTGGATGAACGACCGCGAGACTTATGTGCCGTCACTCAGGCTTGGCGATGTGATGCGCGCGCTGACGGTTGGTGAGGTGGTCGCCAGCCAGAACCCACTCTTTGCTACCGGCGAGTTCGTCGTCGGCATTGACGGCGTGCAGGAATATGCGATCTCTGATGGCAGCGCGCTGATGAAAGCCGATGTCAGCCTGGCACCGCTGCCAGCATTTTTGAACAGTTTAGGGATCGCCGGCCTAACGGCCTACTGCGGCTTGATCGAAGTTGGCACGCCCAAGATGGGTGAGGCGGTGGTCGTCTCTGGCGCCGCCGGATCAGTTGGCGCGCATGTTGGCCAGATCGCCAAGATCAAGGGATGTCGGGCGGTTGGCATTGCCGGCGGTGCGCGAAAATGTGCGTTCCTCATCGACGAACTCGGGTTCGATGCGGCGATCGATTATCAGAATGAGGATCTCAATGCTGGTCTGGCGCGAAGCTGTCCCGACGGTATCGACGTGTTTTTCGACAATGTTGGCGGCGAATGCCTGGATGCAGCACTAGCGCACATTAACTTTCACGCTCGTGTCGTGATTTGCGGCGCGATCTCTCAGTACAACAATACGACCCCTATCGAGGGCCCGACCAATTACCTCAATCTACTTATTCGTAGCGCTCGGCTGGAAGGCTTTATCTATTTCAATTGGCGTAACCAGTGGCCGGAAATGGTCGCCGAACTCGCCGCCTGGCTCAACGCCGGCAAGCTGAACTGCCCCGATGATGTCGTCGAAGGCGGTGTAGCGGCCTTCCCAGATACGTTATTGCGGCTTTTCTCTGGCGATAATTTTGGCAAACTAATGATCAAGGTGGCTGCGTAACGAGCAGAGCCGTTGAAAAGCGGGGAAAAATGGTGGTAGGCGACAGGATAAAGCCGGATTTTGATGAAATTCTCACCTGGTGCGAAACGGCGCCTGACAGGCCAATCGTGAAGCTCAATTTTCTGAGTTTCAAAGGGGCGGTGGAGGAGATGTACTACAGCGCCGAAGGTATCCATTCTTTGAAAGAGATCGCCTGGCGAGTTGAAGTAGAAACCCTCTAAGCCGGCGCGATCTGGCC
>CAYPSQ010000174.1:0-2859 GCA_964413115.1 uncultured Rhizobiaceae bacterium
GTGTCATAAGCTGCTCGGGCAAGGCCCACCAACTCGGCTACGGACAACTCGCCAGCCTTGACAAGCCGACCCAACGCGGTCGCATCAAGCATAGCGTATTCTTCTAATCTCATCTCGTATCTCTCTTGTTTCGCGCTTCAATTCCCGGGCGGGGGCGGTCATTCGTGACACAAATAACCAGAATTTACTCAGGAGGTTCAGTACCGGACGACAAATAGTGACGCAGCTCAATTTCCCAATTTTCTAGAAAGTTCTGGTACCAATCATGAGTATAGCGTTTCAGAAACCCATCGGCCGCCGGCGCCAATGACGTGTGGGTGTATGCAAATTCAGCCAATGTTCCATTGTCACTATCGGGAGATTTTAGGCTTTCCGACAAACTGGTTTGGCGTGACCATGGCCATTTCAAGCTATTATTGTTTGGGCTGGTGACGGATGATAATCCCTTCGCATCATCGAACGTACCTGGCGTGATGTAAATACAGGCCGGCTTGGCAACGCTAGAATGGAATCGTAGGGTCTTCGGATTCTATTCGCGCGTCTGATCCAATTCCTGAACCGTGTAAGGTAGCGGGAAGGTTTCCTGAGAGGAGGCTATCAAGGATTAGGCATAGCTGTATCGAACCCGATTTGACGGCCTTGCATTCATGTGCGTTCCATTATTTGCCGCCCCTCAAACGCCAAACGATCGCATCCGCTCCACTTGGCTTTTTGGGGACTAACCCCGTATTAACTCGGGTGCACGGACGCGCTTCCAAAATGCTTTGGCCGTTTTGCGTCACACTCTTCGGCCCACAAGCGGAGCTATTGAATCCCTTTGGCGATCTCCAGAATAGCTTGTTCCGTAATATCCACGCAGTGATCAAGCTGCCCGCGAGTGGCGGTATAAGCCGGGGCGAATTCGATGGCGGTGCCCTCTTCGCCGCCGAGCACACCGAGCTCGGCCATGCGGTTAGCGATGGCTTTTACCGTATCGTCCTTGAAAGGCTCTTTGGTCCTCTTGTCGCTCGTGAAATCGACGCAAGTCCACATGCCGATGCCGCGCACGTCGCCAACTATGGGAAGTTCGCGCAGGCGCTGCATACGCTCGAGGAAATAGGCTCCGTTTTTAGTAGCCTTCGCGAGTAGATCGCCCTCTTCCAATATCGCGATGGTCTCCAGCGCCGCAGCGCAACCGCCGGGGTGACCATTGTAGGTCTGGACGTGAACATATTGCGACAGGGCGTTATGGACTTTTAATGAAACAGTGGAGACGCCAAGCGGGAAGTAACCAGCCGAGATCGCTTTACCTATCGACATGATATCGCCTTGGACACCCCAATGATCCATGGCGAACCATTTGCCTGTGCGGCCAAATCCGGTGATCACTTCATCGACTATCAGCAAAACGTCGTATTTGTCACAAATGGCGCGCACACGGGCGAAATAATCGTCCGGCGGGACCTGGACGCCATCGCCCTGCATAATCGGCTCGGCGATGAAAGCGGCGACATATTCCGGGCCCTCATGAAGAATTTGCTGCTCAAGATAATCAGCGCAGAATTCGCTCACCTCGGAGGCGTCCATGCCAAACGGCGTGCGGTAGAGATTGGGCGCCGGAATATGACTATAACCAGGCACGCCAGGCTCGGTAATATGGCGGGTGCCAAGATAATCGGTGGCGGCAAGTGCGCCCATGGTGGCACCGTGATAGGCGTTCCAGCGCGCGATGATCTTGTGGGCGCGCGGCTTTACCCCGTTCAACAAATGATACTGCTTGGCCGCTTTGAACGACATCTCATTGGCTTCCGAGCCCGAGCCGGCGAACACGGAAGCGGTGAGCGTGCCGGGCGCAAGCTCCGCGATTTTAGCCGCGAGGCGCACCGTCACATCGACAACGTTGGCGAAAGTGCCGCCATAATGCAGGCCGATAAGCTGCTTGTAGATCGCCTTGGCGATGCGGTCCTGACCGTAGCCTAGCGAAGAGGCGCGGGTCTGTGTACTCATCATGTCAAGATAGGTTTTACCCGCAGCATCAGTTATCTCCAATCCTTGGGCGGAAATGAAGATGGTGGCACCATCGGCGCGCATTTTGTCCTTACGGGCAAGCGGGAAAAGATAGTGATCAAGCGCGTTTTGAGTCAGCGTGTCGATATTTGGCAAATTCATGTTGTGGTCTCCCTACTTCTAGCAACAATCTTGCGGTGTCGCTGGCCGACGGGCAAGCGAGGTGATGGGGCGATGCGTCACTTTGCTTAGCAGCCACGAACGACTACTTTCGGTCACACAAGCTCCAATAGCCAAATACTACGGTTGTCATCCTCTGGGAATCCTGAGCAGCTCTATCCTTGCTGTCAAACATATCGTTCCGGCGCTGTTATAGTATAAAGGTATGAAGGGAATGGGCTGAAACTGAATTCGGCGATCTCGCGAGATTTGCTGAGCATTACACAAGACATGGGCCAGAAGCATACGCGACCGACAAAAATTCGGAGCCAAATTTCTCAAAGCTACCACGAAATTAGATATAAAAACCTATTGTCCAATGGCGGGATTGAGCTGCGCGGCTTCTTAAATTTTCTCGGTACCAGAGTAGACCAGAAAGAATTTATTAACTGCTTGCAAGTGAGCCGTTTCCAACAATCTCGCTGAGGAGCGTGACGCCGGCATGGAAGATCGTAGGTCCTCTTTCCGCAAAAACGTTCAGGGTAATTGGCAGAGCCATTTCTATTAACAGATACATGCCCCACCCCGGTTCCACACCCGACCCCAAATGATAGTGCTCGGATGTGACGATTAACGCCCAAGTCCAAATTGTGGCATGGCACAAGCGCAATATAGGAATACACGCTCTACATTTGTAAAATTCTTTAAATGAGC
>CAYPSQ010000175.1:0-2746 GCA_964413115.1 uncultured Rhizobiaceae bacterium
TGCCTAACTGTCCAGTGCGTGCGCAACGGGCAATAACGGTGTAGGTCATTAGTGTCCCCGCTTATAAATTGTTGACAATAAGGAATGTACACTTCTCAGGAGCCTCAGGCGAAGTGGTGAGAATTAGTTATATGCTTCTGGGTGTTTCTATTAGGCCGGCGACGGGCGACCCTTCGCTTCGTCGACATTTACCTTTCGGCATGTCTGCCGTGACACGTGATCCCGTAGAGAACACGAATTACCTTTAACATCCCAGACGACAGGGCTCATGCTGTCGCCAAGCAGTTTCATTGCGATCGATATTTCCTTGCGTGCCTGGTTGCCATACTTTCCTCATGCAGACTTTTGAAGCCATCTTTACGGTAGAAAAGAGAGAATGGGACTGGAGACTGATCAGCCGGAATCCCTTTAAGGTGAAGGTGGTGAAGTAGACCGCTTCCCCGCATGGCGCTGGCCGTAAAGCAGCCTCTATCTCTCTCTTAAAATACCTTGAAATCGAAAGTGGGCCCAAGAGACCGCGTTAACATCGTCTCAGCTCAGACGCTCATATCCATCACGCTGTAGTCGTGGAGTGTCTCGCGGGCTTCCTGGTCCCAGGCGATATCGTGGCCGTCGAAGGGAGCGTATGCGAACGGCTCTTCGCCCGGATATTTCTGCCGGCGGGCGTCGATGGCGTAAGCGATGGCGCGTGACCGTTTCTCGATATGCTCCTCATCATATGTCATTTCCGCCGACACGATGCCGCCGCCGCGAACGCCGATAACGGATTGCCGCGGCAGACAGCCCATGTTCACGGTGACCCGCCATTTGTCGCTGGTATTGGCGAAGGAGCCGTGCAGCAGCTGGCGGTTGCTGATCACTACGTCACCTGGCTTGCAGATCATCGGCGTTGCATCCGGCAGATAGGTCGTCCCTGCCGCCGCGGTCTTTGCCTTGATGTCGACCTTGCCGAGCTTATGCGAGCCGGGGATGACCCATACGCCGTTCTCCGGCGTGCAGCCGTAAATCTGGCCCATCAGATTGAAACCGTGCGAGCCCTGATGCCAATCGGGACTGTCCCAGTGCGTCGTGCCGTCCTGGTGCCACGCGACTGACGCGCCGAGGCCGGGGGCTTTGATGAAGAGTCCGTCGGTATAGGGCACGAAATCGTCGCCATTCACCGCGGCGGAGACGGCCAAGAGATCAGGATGGCCGTAGGCGCGCAGGCAAGCGTCGGAGAATTGCAATGAGCCGATTAGCAGGAAGACGATTTCCTTGGGTGCATCACGGGTGGGCGTCGGCTCATCCATTTTGACCGCGTGACGCCCCTGCCCAAACGAGGTGCCGCCCCACGGGTCGCCGAGCGGCTTCGACCAATAGAGATTTTCCCCTTTGCAATCGGTTCCCAAAGCGGGCCGGCCCTTCGCATCGACGTTTGAGCCTTTGTGGGTTGGCAGTCTATCCAAAATACCTTCGAAATCCGCTTCCAGATCGGCGATCTCTTCCGCACCGAAGACGTTCTCGAAGACGTAAAAGCCGTGCCGCCAATACGCCTCCAGGATATTGGGATCGATAGCGCCCGAAGGTGTCCGGCGGATCGGTCCCCGATTGTCGAGGGCCAGCGCCCGAGATCGACCATCCGCCATATATTTCGCTAATTCGGTTTGATCGACTGTCCGTTCCGTTGCAGCGCTCTGCATACCGTATCTCCCCACGCGAGACGAAAGACGAGGCTACGAAATCGGACGCATTGTGTAAATTTTACGCTTCGAATGTGCGATACACCCTTTGCGCTCTAAGTCATGTCGAGTGAGATAAAATCCACTTTATTCGTTGCACGCGGAAGATTTGCGCGTCTTCTCTGGATGCTGTCAGAGGTCTCTGCAGAGACCGCGGTACACCTCTTGTCGATTACTCGAGGGAGATCCAGTCGGCCGCCGCCCACGAGTTGGAAGCGATGGGAGCGCCATGCCCGCGCGACTTCGTTGTTGATAACTGCTCGGTGGCCGCAAGGATGATTATCGATTACGGCGACCTCCGCGAAAAAATACGAGCCGCAAAAAAAGATGAGTGACGCCTATGATTCTGCTGACGATGCGTCGCGCTGCTACGACTTGGCCATCAAGACGTTGCGCGAGCAGTACTTGTCTGAGAGCTTGCCAGGCGAAACGGTCGCTCAATGGATAGCCCGGAAAAAGTCACGCAGGATTTTGGAAAATTCCTGCCAGAAATCTGCGTTGACCAAATCGCATAAACCCCCTCTTTATGCAATCCAGGATAATTCAAAAATTTGTAAATGTTTGTACTAGCAAAATTAGGTTATTTTTTAGCTTTTTTACTGGTGAACTCGTCGAATATTCTTCTCGCAGCGCGCCCTGCAAAGTGAGCAGGTTCTTCAGTTGGCTTCGTTTCCTCTGCAATCTTTTTTATATCATCACGTGTTTTATCAATCCGGGGTTTCGTTGCCACCCACGCAGCATCAGCCCGCGGTTTAATCTCGTCATGATAGGTTTCAGCAGCCTTTTGCTGGATACGCTCATCGGTCGCAATACGTTGAGCAGCCTTAAAAATAAGATTACGAAGTATAGGCATGATAATTGTAGTCTACCTTTTTTAATCAATAATTTCTGGAATTTAATTGTATTTGAATAACACGCAGTATTTTGGAAAAAATTCCTGCTCTACCAATTTTCTCATATTAACGCCAAGTCCACATTAGGTTCGAAGGATATGGGTTCAATTTTTGCGCGTGTTATCGCTGGCCGCA
>CAYPSQ010000176.1:0-2742 GCA_964413115.1 uncultured Rhizobiaceae bacterium
AGGACATGAATTTTACTTGATTGCTCGCGGCGCGAAGTCTACTCGGATCAGGGCGTGTTGGAAATGGAAACCGGTTTGGAAGACATGAGACAATGGTACGTGGTCCATTGCCGGGTCAACTCGGAGCAACGGGCCGAAATCAATTTGCAACGCCAAGACTATGAAGTCTGGTTACCCTTGTACCATAAAACCCGGCGCCATGCGCGCCGGGTGGAGACTGTGCTGCGCCCCCTATTCCCGCGTTATCTGTTCATCCAGCTTGACCTTTCGCGGCAACCCTGGCGGCCTATTCTGTCAACTTTTGGCGTCCACACCATCGTTGCGGACGGCGACGGCCCTCTCGCCATCGGTGATGATATTATCGCCGCATTGAGACAACGGGCTAATTCGGAAGGTATCTTCGAAATTGCCCGCAGAGCGTTCAAGCCCGGTGATGAGGTGCGCGTCCAGGGCGGGCCCATGGCCGATCTGGAGGGCATCTTTCAGTCCGAGCTCGATACTAACCGCGTCTTGATCTTGTTGAAACTGATGGGGCGCGAGGTGCGGGTTTCAGTCGCAGGCGGCGATGTCGAGCCGATCTGAATCCTGGAAGATTACGAGGCGAGGAAGTTGCTAAACCTCCGCGCCACGTCATGAGGCGCCAACGTTGGCCGGCCCAACGGGCTGAGCGAACCCGGCGCCATACGCAGGTGAATAAGGCAGGGCCTCCGACCCGCCAATCCATCTTCGAGCGCAGCAGCGAAACCATCCAGTGAATCGCACAGATAACTTGTCTGGTAGCCACAAGCTTGGGCGGCGCCGGCAAATGACACGCCGGGCGATACGGTGGCTTGGCCGCCAGTCGAATCATGTACACCGTTATCGAGGATCAGATGCAGTAGATTGTCGGGCCTATAGGCGCCGATGGTGGCCAACGCACCCAATTTCATGAGGGCTGCACCATCGCCGTCAATGACGATAACCGGCCGCTTCACATTGAGCGCGACGCCCAATCCCATTGCCCCAGCGCAGCCCATAGAGCCGACCTGATAGAGGTGCTGGCGGCGGTCTGCCAGGGTGAACAATTCGCGCCCGGTTTTTCCGGTTGTGGCGATGATGGCGGCGTCGTCTGGCGCTTTAGCGAGCAATCGTTGCAGCGCTTCGGCGCGGGCCGGGCGTTCTCCGCCTCTTGAGCGATCGACCAAATAGCCGCCCGGTGGTGGTGGTGGCGCGGGTTGGTCGAGTGCCTCATCCGTTACCGAACCCTTCTGCATTATGAGGGCGAAAGGAAGGCTGGTTTCGGCCATGCTGTTCTCTGCCCGCGCCAGGACTTCCGGCACGTCAGCTTCTTCGCTTGGGAAGGGCGCGTGCGGTACCCGCATGACATCTAGCAACTTGGTCGTTGCCTCGCCCATCAATTCATGCTGTGGCTCGTCTTTAAGTCCCGGTTGCCCGCGCCAGGTAACGATTAGCAGGCTCGGGATGCTGAACGGCCAGTTCAAGGAAGTGAGCGGATTGACGGTGTTGCCGAGGCCAGAATTCTGACACATCACCGTGGTCTTGCGCCCGGCTAGCCAGGCGCCAGCAGCAATTGCTACCGCTTCGCCCTCGCTTGCCGCGCCGACATAGTGAAGCGCCGGGTCGGAGATTACGCGGTTGATTAGGGGTGTGAGGAAGGAGCAGGGGACGCCGGAGTAAAAGTCATATCCGAGCGCCCGAGCCGGTTCGAGAAATTCCGCTGCTGAGATCATCCGCTGTCCGAGCTGCCTTGTGGCAATAAGTATGTCACTGCCTGGTCATACCAAATTGCGTGCTTTCGCCAGATCGAAGGCATCGTCGACATCCAGCCAATGTCCCGTCACATAGAGCGTTTCGATCTGTTCGCCGCGCGCGATCAGGCGGTTGAGTAAAGCCGGCAAGTCCGCCTCGTCGATTACCCCTTCACGCTTCATAGTTGCCAGCTCTTGGCGCACTGTTTGGGCGCCGTCGGTGCTTAATTTAATCAGGCCAATAAATTCACCTGATGGCTCGCCAATTGCTACTCCATTTTCGTCGGTCGAATTGACCGCTTTCAGCCATACAGGCTCCTCGTCAAGATAGTCTCCGGTAAAGGGGCGACTGCAAACGGCGAGGTCGATAGCGCGCTCTGCCGCCCGGTGCCGGGCACCGCGCCATCGGGCGTCGATCACGGCGGTGATATCTCCCGAAGAAGTGAGTAAATTTTCTAAAATATAGGGTCGGAACAAAATATCGCCGTACGAAACCACGCAGGCGCCGTCAAGTTGATCGACGGCACATTCTAGAGAGGCGGCCTCGCCGTTAGCAGCAAAGGCGTCATTGTCAATGACGCGTATATTGGCCAGATTGATCATCTCCTTCTGGTAGCCACGCACCACGCTGATATCGCGCAATCCGACCTCGTTGAGGGTGCTCACTAAGCGTTTGAGAAGCGGCTGGCCGCGTATATCGAGCATGCATTTGGGCAACCGTTCGGTGAGTGGCCCGAGCGCCGAGCCACGCGATGCAGCTAGTATGATGCCCTTGAAATTGTCACTCTTGGGCTTGAGATAGCGCGCCTCGGCCGCTGCCAGTTCGCTCTGCCCGACGATCTGGAATACTTCTTTGACACTTGCGACTTTTGCTTCCGCCGATGTCAGAGATTGCTCCTCCATGATGCGCTGGCTGACCTCGCGCATGGCGCTCAATGAGGCGCGCAAATTGTGGTTGGCCCATATCACCAGCGAGACGCCGGCATCGCGGAAC
>CAYPSQ010000177.1:0-2737 GCA_964413115.1 uncultured Rhizobiaceae bacterium
TCCCAGCCAGCGTCATAAATATCGTCATCGTGGAAATGGATGGCACCATACTGCTCCGGTGCGTTAGTCCAGTTCATCTCGTCACCAGTCCAGTTCCAGCCTGTCATGGCGCGGGTCGGCAGTTGGACGGTCTTGCCATGCAGATGGTTGGGCGAAAGATCAGTAACCTCGGTACTCATGATATCGGCGCTGAAATCCCAGGCGCCAACCACTGCATTGCCAAGTTCGGTCGCTACCGGCCAGGTCCTAAGTGCGACCATCTCAGCTACACTTAAGGAGCGATTGGCAATGCGCGGGCTGTCTATTTTGCCATTGTAGTGGCCGCCGCAGACCGTGCGGCCCTTGTCAACCTTCTTGAAATAGGCCCCCATGGTAAGGGGGCAGTCATGACGGGGAATTTTGCCGACGGTGGATTTGCGTTTAACCGTGCCATGGTCACCGCGTGTCTGGTAGCCATGTAGAGGCTCCTGCACCACAGTTATCGCCTTGCTTTTGGCATCATAGCTGGCTGCTACAAAATACCATTCTTTGGCGATCAGCGGCTTTCCTGTATTGACGACCTGGATCTTGCCTTTGCCATTACCAATGCATAGGGCGGCTGAGCCGTTTTCCTTCGTGATAATGAGCGCAGCACCTGCCTTGTCACGGTCACGCCATTTGGAAATAATCGCTTGGGTGCCTTTTTCTGGTGTGGACGGCCATATGAAGGCCTGCATAGTGAAACTTTCGAGCCCGTTGAGCATATCGGTGGCCCCGATCTCGACGAAAGAGCCGGCATGGATGACCTGCTTACGGCACTTATAGTTGCCATTGGTGGGAGCCTTGATGACTTTTTCCTGGTAGCCAGGGCCGTCTGGGTTTTCATCTCCGCAAATGACGCGGACAATATCGGCGCGGTAGCGCTGGCCGGACTCCGAATTGACCATAAACTTAATTGTTTCGCCGGGGGTGGCGCTGATTTTGTCGGCGTAGCCGGTAATTTTTACCATGATGACACCATTCCCTAAATTAAGTGCGGGCGACGATCGCTTAAAGACAAATTAATGCTAATACTGACAACAATTTCTGGTCTAGCGAATCGTTTCGCCACGACTAAGTTTCCAGCGCTGTTTGAAGACGTACCATTCGGCATCTTCCAGGCGGGTGAATTTTTTACTTAACATTTTGACTGGCTTTCCACGTACTCCGGTGGTTTTGGCAAGTTGCCATTCCCGGTTGGGCTTCGTGCAGACGAGGCAATATTTGTCTTTCATCGGTTGACCGCGCATCTCATTCAAGATGACCTGTAGCTCCTTGCTGTGATGGCCGATCGGTGTTTTGCGAAATTCTTCGATGCAACGGGCTTCAACCTCATTTGGCATGTTGGCATTCTCCATCGGTTGCGTACTTTTTCTTGGAGTTCAGCATAACATCAGTAATGACAAGGATGCTACTTGGCCGCAAAAGCAAGTAATGAGCCAGATGGCGTAATAATTGATCTACGAAAAGTTTCTCTATGCGCGCCTCTCATTTCGCCGACGACGGACGACCAACAGGAGATATCCGATAAAGAGGATTGCAATAGATCCATAAACGGACAGTGCGCCCATAGTTGGGATCATCGGCGTATAGCCACTACTCATTTTGGTGTAGAGCCATTCTGTTACAGTGCTGTCTGCCCCTGAAGTATAGGTGGAAAGCGGAAAATTACCCCATGACAGGAGAAATGCGAACAGCGCGCCCGAGAACAAGCCGGGTGCCAGGGCCGGAAAAGTAACTTCGCGAAACACCTGTAGCCTATTGGCGCCGAGATCGAATGCTGCTTCCTCCTGGCTGACATCAAAGCCATAGACTTGAATTGAGATGACCAAGGTCACGATGGGGACGATCCACACCAGATGGGCAAAAACCGCCGCCTCCCAACTCGGCAACACGCCGACGTAGGTAAACCAAAGCAGGAGCGCGAGGCCGAGAACCGCCTGGGGAAAAAAGATCGGCAGCATAATCAGGCGCTGATAAAAGATACGCCCCTTCCAATCGTAGCGTGCGAAGGCAAGCGCGCCAAAAAAGCCCAGCACAACGGCGATGAGGGCCACGCAGCCGGCGACATAGAACGAAGTGACATGCAGATTTTCTGTTAGATTTGCGTTGAGGGTCTGGTCGTACCATTTCGTGCTCCACGACCGAACCGGAAAGCGAAAATAGCGTGATTCACCGAAAGACGTAATGATCACCCCGGCGATGGGCACGAAGAAAAATAGCACGATTACGCCGGTCCAAACGATTATCAGCGATTTCGTCCAACGTTTACTCCGGCTTTCCATTATTTGCGCCCCAATAGCCGGTCGAGATCAAGGCGGCGCATGACGATGATTACTAGAACACCAGTAATGACGATGGCGAACATCGATATCGCCGAGCCGAGTGGCCAATTCTGCGCATAGGTGAACTCATGCAAAATAGAGTGCGCGATGACCACGATATTGGCGCCGCCGAGCAGCTTAGCCTCCGAAATGGCGCCGACGGCGAGCACAAAGGTTAACAGTGATCCAATCAGAATTCCCGGCATGGCGATCGGCAGCTCCACCTCACGGAAGATCTGCCAGCGATTGGCGCCGAGATCACTCGCCGCGTCCATCTGATCGCGCGGTACCAGGGATAATCCAAGTGTTGTGGGGAAGAGCGTGTATGGCAGATAGACGTAGACCATGCCCATCAGGATCGTACCTGGCGAATATAGAAGCGTGCCGGTATCTAG
>CAYPSQ010000178.1:0-2714 GCA_964413115.1 uncultured Rhizobiaceae bacterium
CCACACCATGACTAACCAAGCTCCCTTCATCAAACAAACATTGTTTGAATTCAGTCACTTGGCTCATGATCCGTGGTCCATGAACCTAGGTAATGGTGCCCCTGGAGGGACTCGAACCCCCACACCCTCACGGATAACAGATTTTGAGTCTGTCGCGTCTACCAGTTCCGCCACAGAGGCAAGCAGTTCTGTTCGAACTGACTGTGACGTTATAGGCCAAAGCCTCTGGCGCTGCCAAGCCAACTTAAAGTTCCGCTGGTGCGGAATGTGTCACGACGAGCCAGCTTCGCGCGCTTGATTTTGCCGTTCCCCTCTGGCACGTCAATTACGCCACACAAATAGTGGGTATGTTCCGCTGATGCTGAAAAAATTATACGATCGGGTCATGGCGTTGGCTGGCAAGCGGAACGCCATCTGGTGGTTGGCGGGTGTCTCGTTCGCGGAGAGCGCTTTTTTCCCCATTCCGCCCGATATCATGCTGGTCCCGATGGTCCTGGCCAATCGCCGCCGGGCCTGGCGCATTGCCGGTGTGTGCACCTTGGCCTCGGTGTTAGGCGGTTTGCTCGGCTATGCTATCGGACTGTGGCTGTTCGATTCGGTCGGACAGCCGCTGTTGGAATTTTATGGCTCCGAGGATAAATTCAGCCAGTTTCAAGATTATTACAACGAGTGGGGTGGGTGGATTGTCGGCGCCGGCGGATTTACACCGCTGCCCTATAAAGTGATCAGCATCGCCAGCGGCGTCACGCGGCTCGATATCGGTATCTTCGTTTTCGCTTCGGTCGTCTCGCGCGGATTGCGCTTTTACATTGAGGCCGCTCTGTTGTGGCGCTTTGGGGAGCCGGTGCGCGAATTCATCGAACGCCATCTCGGTAAATTGGCGCTGCTGTTCTTTGTCATGCTGGTCGGCGCGTTCCTGCTGGTCAAGCTGCTGGTATAGGGTGCATAGTCGAGTGATGGCGCTGACCGACAAACCCTGGCTGCCTGCGGCGGCATTGGTTGCCGTCAGCAGCGCCGTGGTTCTCGCCGCTTTCTTGTTTGAACATATTGGCGGCTTCGCCCCGTGCGAACTTTGTTGGTATCAGCGCTACGCTCATATGGCCGGCTTGGCGGGCGCTTTGTTGGGGCTTTATTTTCACCGGCAGGCCAGCGTCTCCGCGCCGCTTCTGATGGCGGCAGCGGCGGCGATACTCGTCGGCGTGGCGATCGCTGGATATCAAGTCGGAGTGGAACAGAGCTGGTGGGAGAGCAGCTGTGCCGCGCCGATCAAGGGCAATACCATCGAAGAGCTGCGCGCCAGTTTGCTTGCTGCACCTAACGTGCGCTGCGACGAGATCGCTTGGTCCTTGTGGCAAATTTCCATGGCTGGTTGGAATGCGATACTGTCGCTCGTCATGGGGGCCGGTGGGCTGTATGCTGCATTTATCATGAAGCGAGCCAAATGACGGACGACGCAGAGCGAACCGCACGGCCGACGTGCACCGGTGATGACCGGCTGCCCGGCGACCTTGGGCCAGAACAAACCATCGAGCGAATCCTCCGCGTTGATCATGCTGGCGAATACGGCGCCGCTCGCATCTATGAAGGCCAACTCGCCGTGCTCGGGCGCGATGCCGTGGCGCCGGTCATTCGCGAAATGG
The DNA here is from genome assembly GCA_964413115.1 of uncultured Rhizobiaceae bacterium. Classification (GTDB taxonomy): domain Bacteria; phylum Pseudomonadota; class Alphaproteobacteria; order UBA828; family UBA828; genus PTKB01. Next base: position 1,641 of record CAYPSQ010000178.1, read on the forward strand.
CCGATGCCGAACGCAAACATCTGGAAACATTCGATCGATTGCTGAGCGAGCGGCGTATCAGGCCAACCCTACTGGCGCCGTTCTGGCATGCCGCCGGTTTTGCCCTTGGCGCGGGTAGCGCGCTGATGGGCCCGCGTGCGGCGATGGCGTGCACCGCCGCCGTGGAAGAAGTGATCGAGGAACATTATGCAGCACAAGTCGACAAGCTCGGCGATGATGAAAAGGAATTACGTGAAACGCTAATTGAATTCGGCGCCGAGGAAAGCCAGCATAAAGAGATAGGATTGGCGCATGAAGCGGAAAAGGCGCCGGGCTATGAGCCGCTTAGCGCCGCGGTTAAGCGCGGCACGCGCCTTGCGATTTGGCTTTCGGAGCGGATCTAACGGCGCGCTCCTGACCGCGCGGCAGCGTCACCGTTCTTCCAGTTCGGAATCCCAATAGAGATAATCGCGCCAGCTTTGATGCAAAAAGCGAGGCGGGAATTCGCGGCCGGCTTCATGCAGATCGTTTGTGCTTGGCGCTCGCGGCGCGAAGTGCGGATGCAGGCCACATTCGTTTGGCATCTGGCTGCCTTTAGCAAGATTGCAGATGCTGCACGCCGTCACCACGTTATCCCAACTGGTGTGCCCGCCGCGTGAACGAGGGATGACGTGATCGAAGGTCAAATCTTCGACGGCAAACCGACCGTTGCAATATTGACAGGAGAAGCGGTCGCGCAAAAAGACATTAAAGCGGGTGAATGCCGGGCGCCTGGCGAGCGGCACATATTGCTTGAGCGCTATAACGCTGGGCAGGCGAAGTTCGCAACTCGGCGAATGCACAGCGACGTCATATTCCGAAACGATATTCACGCGCTCAAGAAAGGCTGCTTTAACCGCATCCTGCCATGGCCAGAGCGAAAGCGGAAAATAACTGAGTGGCCGATAATCGGCGTTCAGTACCAAGGCGTGGCAGGACTCAAGCGGCGTCGACACGCGCTCTCCCTTCATCGCGACACGCTTCCCAACGAAGCGATGATTGTATTTTGCCTACTATAATAAGCACCGCTGAAAGACAGACAAGGGTCAATGCCCT
>CAYPSQ010000179.1:0-2704 GCA_964413115.1 uncultured Rhizobiaceae bacterium
ACCAGCGCAACAAGGGTCGACCTTCTGGCCGCATTTGAGGCAATGGCCGCTGCCATGGTGATAGACGACTTGCAGAATGTTCGAGCAGAACAAACATTTCTCAGTCGAGCTTTCTGGTGATGCCTGCCCAGGTGTTTTCGCTGGTTCGTTCATGGATATCCCCTGGTCTAATTCTGAAGGTTTTTTAGTTACGTCGCTTGCGTACAGAAACGTGATGGCGTCTGGACCTAACGCACATAGAGCCAAGACGTCATAGCTCTCGGTAGGCGTTCCCAATTGTTTCTTTCCGCCTAAACCAGCCGTCCACCTATAGTAGCCGGGTGCGCGTTCACGCTTGCCTATGATAGGCCCCGCGCACGACTTAACTTGAGTGCGGAGAATGTTTGTTCCCTTATCCGCCCGGCATGGAGGTTGCCCGCATGGACGGACGTTCACGTTGCATCTCAAACCAAGCCGAGAGGACGTTGCGTGCCTCTACCCAATCAGGGACGAGGCCCTGGTAAGCCTGGTAGTCTATAGCGACGGCGAGGGTGATGTAGGCGAAGTCCCATGGTGCGTCGGCGGTCGTAATGCCGGGTGCCGAACAGAGCCAGTTGAGGGTGCGCCGCGCGCGGTTCCGCTCGACGCCGACCAGCCAGGTCGACTGTATGGCCTTGTCTCTCCGGTATTCCCGCGCCCAGAGCGCACAGCCATCGAGAAAGCTCATGGCGATGCTCTCCAGCCGTTCGGCTTGCCAATCTCCCATGTAGAAGAACAACTTGGTGCCGTTGCCTACACCTTCTAAATAACGGCAGACGGAACGCGTTTCTGTAACCACGGTATTGCCGTCTACCAAGGTGGGCACGCGGCCGGTGCAGTTGTATTCCAGTACTGGATTGTCGGCTGTGCGCAGCAGCTTTGAATCGATCAGTTCGCCATCATATTCAACACCACACTCAAGAGCAGCGATGCGCGCGACCCGTGCGTAAGGCGAGGTCGGAGAATAGAATAGTTTCATCACTCACCACGCTAACAATGCCATCTCTCTCTGGCAACAGTGGCGCTTGCCTTTGTGGCCAGGATGTCATAGCCCTCGGCGTCCGCTATAACCGGGTGCCAACCCTGTGAGCATAGGAAGAAACACACGACGTGTTCGCCCTGCCGACCTACCATTTTCGCGGACAAGGCTTAAACCTTCAGCTTGTCTTCTTCTTAGAGTTTTCGGATCGTGACCGGACGCAAAGAGGCTTCCCGTTCATCCACGCCGTGACAGCGCCTAGTGGGTATGCGCTTGCCGAAATCATGCAGTCATATTTTAAGAACCCGCCCACGGCGCGGGGATCGCCCGGTGCCACAAAAATAACAATGGTATCTGGGTTGTAATTTGACACTGGTGGCGTGGCGTTGAATGCTGCCATGAAGACCATGACCTTATCGCCTTTGAGGATCAGATGCTTGATGGAAATGCTGGGGTTGCGTTCTGTAGTGTCCGTAATCCATTCGTCCATTGGCATTGCAACTGGACATTTCTGCGCGACTTCTTCTGTGGGAGTGCTGGCGCAGCTGGAGAGGGTTAAAGCGGTAGCTACTAGCAGTCGATAAGAACCACAGAACCATCCAGCTTAGGAAACATGACTTGCCAACGCCGTGGCCTGACTTAATGGCCACCCGATTGTGATCATGGATCGCCTGTAGAGACACTGACTGCCAAGGCTTGGGTTCAGCTCCTAGCACTTCCCGGACGAATAAGGCGGGATCATTTTTAAGTTTTAACAGCCCTTTTTCTTGGTCCGGTAACTTTGGTTTCTTCATGTTAGGGCAGTGCTAAATTCACCCTTAACCATTAAGACCGCATGGGCTGAATGGTGGCAATCCGGTTGGGGTTTCTCTTTCCAGCCATCGTTCTTATGTGCCTCGATCCCTTCATGGTCGTCCTTGGGAAGCCATCGCGTGTATATAACTTTGCCGTCCGTCTCGAACGCCGAGACAGTTGGATCTTTCATCTTACGACTGTACTTCACCTTCGACGCAACCACGCGCTTCCGATATTGAGGAGTGCGGAGGTTCTTCGCTACAGGAGAAGGCTTGCCTATGATTAACCTTTAAATTTTCCAAAAAAATTTAAGAAGCTAAAATGAACCCCTGTCAGTTTCTAGGGGACATCTTATGCAGAAATGGAAATACAAATTCGACGTCCATCGCTTTAGGATGGACGAAGGGCGCACTGATGATGACATACAAACTATGATCGATGAACTGAACCAATCTGGAGCAGAGGGTTGGGAACTCGTAACCGTAGTTCCTCATAGTCACAATCTTCTTGATGAACTACTGCGACCAGTGCGTAAAATTCCCTTTGATTGTTATTGGAAACGACCCGTTGAGGCTGGAGAAGTGGAATAGTAAATCTCACCCATAGCTCTGTAAGGGCTTTGTACAAAAATAGATAGGTGCAGCATGGACGAAGATAACTTAAACATCCAAATCAGAAAATTTCTAAAACAGGTTGGGATAAAATCCCAGCGTGAAATTGAAATTGGTATTAGGCAAGGATTAATGGACGGGTCGATTAATAAAGATACTCCCATTCAAGCGTGTATGACCCTTGAAGTTGAGTCCCTTAAAATCTCCACCGTGATCAAAGGCGACATACAATAATATCAACTTTTTGTGGCACAATAGACCTGTGACACCCGTCATAGATTACACGATTGAAATTTCGATA
>CAYPSQ010000180.1:0-2589 GCA_964413115.1 uncultured Rhizobiaceae bacterium
TTTGCTGATACCAAGGTCCTGTCCGAGCACTGCCAGCGTTACGGTTTTATCGCGCCGAAGTGGGTCATCGACACGGTGGATTTTATTACGCCAACGGGAAAATTGAAAAACAGTTCCTTTTGTGCGGCCGTCGTTCCGGTGCGCACGATCGACTCTGATCACCAAGAACGGATAGGCAAAGACGGTTTCATGTAGTGTCGCCTCGTCATCTTTGTCGCGTTATCTTGCGGGACGTTATATTCATGCCCGCGGGTCAGCAGGGGAGCGTTGATAGATTTATTAAAAGGCATCGTTCAGCTAGTTTCGTGTGATGGCCACTGTTGGATGCCGATATGAGGATTTCCAAGGGTTTTCCATGTGCTAGATACTGGTGCTCCCATGTATTTGCTTATCAGAATAATTAAGACTTCAGCACCGTTGCTTACCGGGCACAATGTTGATTAATTAAATTGAATTCAGATTATTTTTAGGATGGGTGCGTAAATGCGCACGCGTGTCCAGCCGAGCCAGCTTAAAGGTCACTTCGGGAGTAAAGTATCAGGCTTCGAGGCGCTCGGCTTCTTCGCCGTCGGTATCGAAACAGACGCATGTCAGCGGTCCGCCGAAGCCGCAACCCGAATCAATTGTGGCGCTGTGCAGCCCGACCTGGACACCGCCATGATCAGGTTCAAATCCACGCACGACCTTGCGGTAGCCGGAATAGGACGAATCCATATTGGTAAAATTTCCGCTATGCCACCAGAACGCATCACCCTGCGCATCAAGCGGTCGGTTTCCATCGATCCCGGCATGGACGAAGAGTAGTGACCCGTCGTCGGTAAACGCGGCCCGCCGCAGGCTTGACATGAGATCGACATGGCCGCCCTTTTCCTGCATGCGCTGGCGCAATTCGTTGGTCCAGCGCGCCAGTTCCAAGGCACCCGAACGGGCACGCCGGAGTGCTGTTTCAGGGTCACCACCATAGGCGGCAAGGGTCGTCTCAAGCCCTTGCCCGAGCATCCAAGTCAACACTTCAGAGGGGCCGACAGCGAGCTGGAGTTGCAGTAATTTTTGCCACATTTCTTCCTGCTGGCCGCGTAAGTATGCGATGTCGCAGGAGAATATGCCCGGCGCCGAAAGGAAGCTCCGGCGAAACAACAGCAGTTCGTCGATCGTCTCACCGATCGCTGTGCCGTGACCCATGTAATTTCCGAGATACACTAGGCGATCTCCGTCGCACAGGCGATCTCCAAGCAATTTGTGCAAGGCTTTTAGCCGGCCGGCTTCACCATGAATGGCTGCCACTGCCCATACGCGGCGCGCGCGGCGAAAGGTAGAAAATATGTTCCGATCCACCCCGGCCATAACGGTTTTCCTGCTTCGTTAGGCGGCGCGAAGGACGTTTTCCAGCTTCTCTGCCGCCTGTTCTGTATCGGTATTTTCCACCGCCGCAAATTCACGCGCCAATCGCTCGAGCGCGGCCTCGTACATTTGCCGCTCGCTATAAGATTGGTCGGGCTGGCCCTCGTCGCGATGCAGGTCGCGCACCACTTCAGCAATAGCCACCGGATCGCCAGAATTGAGCTTGGCATCATATTCCTGAGCGCGCCGGCTCCACATCACGCGCCGCGTGCGAGCGCGGCCTTTCAGCGTGGAAATCGCCTGTTCCATCTTCTGCTGCGAACTTAATCTGCGCATGCCCGAAGTACTTGCCTTGTCGATCGGCACACGCAGGGTCATCTTTTCCTTGTCGAATACAACAACGAACACACGTAACGATGTGTCGCCAATTTCATGAGCCTCGACGCCGGTAATTTGGCCGACCCCATGCGACGGGTACACCACATGATCCTTGACCGAGAAGCCTTGCAAATCCTCAGCTTTTGGCTTAGCGGCCGTCTTGGGCTTCGATGTAGAGTTCTTCGCCAGAGCGGGTTTTGGCGAGGGCTTTCTAGTGATTTTCGCTTTTTTAGCAGCCGGTTTGGCTCCTATGACTTTGGGTTTTGACACCGCTGGTTTTTTTGTGGTTGCAGCGGGTTTCGACTTGGTGCTGACGCTCTTACGGGCGCTGGCCTTGGTTTTGGCTGCCTTCAGCTTAGCCGCAGGCTTCGCTTTGATGCTGACGCCCTTACGGGCGCTAGCCTTGGTTTTGGCGGCTTTCTTTATCGTTGCGGGTGTGGTCTTGAGTTTGGTCGAGGATTTCTTAGCTGGCTTACGTGTTGCGGCCGATTTTGCTGCTGTCATGACTAATTGTACCGTTTCCCAATTTACGCAAATGCGCTGAAGGTGTGCGTCGGCCAGCTCCGCGGTCAAGTGTCGTTCTAAAAACGGGCCCGAGTGTGCGTCGCCGGATGGCCAATTACTGCCGTACTAATAAGAAATGGGCGGGGATACCCCACCCATTTATTCAGCGTAACAGAACCGTACCACAAAATAGCCTTTAAACACAGCACCTAAAATACAGTGTACCGGTAGATTATTGCGTGCTTGCCGTGCCGGGGGGATAATTCGACTCGGGATTCGGTCATTTGTTCTGTGTGTGTATTTAGTTTGCCCCTCTTAGGTTCCTTCTCCCGGTTTTTCAGAAAAGTATTTATCAAACTTTCCTGT
>CAYPSQ010000181.1:0-2588 GCA_964413115.1 uncultured Rhizobiaceae bacterium
GGGCGCGTGTATAGGATAGTATATAGTGAGTGACGGTAGATACTACCTGATTCCAGTGCGCAGTATATGCAACAAAAACGGGGAAGAACGGACTTCCAAACAATGGCCAACGATAGTCGCCGCCTGACGATTGTCAACACCCGCTTGGATGCGACGGGAGTATTTTACCTAATTGATGTTTTTGTGTGGCGACAGCTCTTTGCGTATCGTATTCGCATCATCGTCACTCACGCATGGCGCGCTGGCGACATAATTACTCAGCCTTTGGCAGGAGGAATGCTATGACGACGCTAACTTTGAAATATTCTCTATGCTCCGTTGTTCTTGGTGTTGCATTGTTGGGCCCCATCCCAGCACAGGCCGATGCGAAGAAGGAGGTTTTAGCGGCAGCACGGGCGATCATCGAAGCTGCCAATGCAGGAGACCGAGACACCATGAAGAAACTTCACGAGAATTTCCATTCGTCATTCGGTGCTAGCGGCGGACTTTTAACTATGCCGCGGGATAAGGACGAAACGAACGCCCCTCAAGAAGAGCAGCGGGAAGTAACGTGGAGATTCAGCCATTGGAAACACCCTGAGATTTACGTAAATGGCAACATGGCGTTTCTGACTGGCTATCTTGACTTTACGCGAGAAATCGACGGCGAAACTAAAACCTTGCATTGGCGCGACACCTGTATATTCGAAAAGCGCGATGGACGCTGGGTGCGAATTCACCACCACACATCACCTCTAATAATCGACGCGCAATAACTATTTTTTGGCGAATGCAGAAAGCTCCCGCCGCTTGGATGCGACCGGGGCTTTTGCTTGTGCCGCGGTAGCGGTTTGCGTATTGTTCACGTCCGATCGTCGCTGACGCATTCCGTGCAGGCAACGAATCTTCTACACTTTGGCAGGAGTATCTCGCATGCCTAATTCGCACATTTTTGCGGCTTTGTTCGCATTACTCATAGTATCTAATCAGGCTGGTGCCGGTGGCCATGAAGCAACCGCAGCCAAATCCGTCGATGTCGCACAAGCTGAGGAAGAATTGAAAAAGACATTCGGCACGCTACCCAGTTGGTTAATGGTTTATCCCGAACATGCCAGAGCTCAAGCATGGGAGTGGGAGAAAGCCATTGAGGGTCCAGGTGAGATTCCACCGAAATATCAGCAACTTATTGCCCTGGCCGTTGCCTCTCAAATCCCATGTGACTACTGTACGTTTGTACATCGCTCGTTCGCCACGGAATTTTTCGGTGCTAGTCAGGGCGAGATCTCAGAAGCCGTTGCACTCGCTGCAAACACCCGGCACTGGAGCACGATTTTGTACGGAAATGGAATTGACCAAGACGCTTTCCGCACTGAGATACGTAACATTATCGAACATATGAAGGCTCAGAGCCAAGAAAGCAACGCCGGGCAAGAATGAGGTTTGATTTTGTTCTCGCTATAATGCGGGCAGATTGCCCCCGGTGCCTCAATGCACCGGGGGCTTTTGTTGTGCGCCGGCAGCAGATTTCGTACTGTGGAAGCCATATCGTGAACTTAGCATTTCATTGAGCCTACACCTTTAAAACCTTTGGCAGGAGGATATGCATCGTGAGTCCAGATCAAAAGATAGCCATCGCCTGGCGGGCAATTGAGGCATTCAATAACAAGGATTGGGACGCCGCTCGAGCGGCCTTGACGTCTGATTGCTACTACGATGAAGTAGCAACGAGCAGAGCGGATGGTATCGAAGCGATCATTGAACTGTGGCAGGGATGGGCAAAGACTTTGCCGGATGCTCGGGCTAAAATTGAACGAAGCTATGTGTCTGAAAATACGGTGATCTTAGAATTGAGTTGGACGGGTACCATGACTGGCCCCATGGAGAGTCCGACCGGCGAAATTCCACCAACAAACAAGCCATTCGCAAATCGCGGGTGCTGGCTTGCGGAAGTAGATGGCGAACGGTCGAAGGCCATACGGCAATACTTCGATGTGTTAACCATGATGAAAAGTGTAGGAATAGCTTAGGCGAAAGTCGCTCGAGCCACTACGATCCAAGACCCGCCTCGGGCTCCGGCCGCCGTATATTGGGACCCGCTTTGGTGTTGACGAAGCGCCGCTCGCGATTGGGGTTGCGCCAGCTACGCACGCCGTGTGTCGTCGAAGCCGTGTACATGATCACCGTCCCGGCCGACCCCTGCATGTGCTTGACCTGCGGCAAGTCGCAGCTGGTTTGTCTCGGCCGCGGCAGAGGCAGTCGCGCTTTATGGCTTCCGGGGATTAACATCAGGCCGCCGTCACCAGTTGCCGTCTCGACATCCTGGAGCAGCCAGCCGATGTTCACCTGCTCCGCACGAGGCTGGCCATCCCGGAAATGATAATTATGGCCAGCGCCATAAAACCAGCCGCCGTGCAGGGGCTGGCCGGCCGCCCCATTTCGGCTGACGATAGTGTAGCAGGTCGTCATCACGAAGCCCGGGTCGATCATCCACTTCAAACGCGCGTTCACGAGCGGATTGTCAATCATGCGTCGAAAGCCATCGCTAAAGGGTGAAGGATGGGTCCAGGTCTGCGAGATCCGCTCTTCATTGCAGCGCGTGCCCGGGGCCG
>CAYPSQ010000182.1:0-2558 GCA_964413115.1 uncultured Rhizobiaceae bacterium
GAGACTTTGAATATCGGTTTCAGCCCGATAGCGCGCTTCCAAATTGGCAATCAGGTGGCGGCTTTCATCACGCATGGTGGCGAATTCGTCGAGCGGCGCGTTATACCCAGTCGCAATAAAACCGCCGTCGCGGACGAACAGCGGCGGCGTCGGCACCAGTGCCTTGACGAGGCGTGCAGCGAGAATGTCATGTTGTCCGAGGCCATCAGTCATAGCTGCCAAAGCAGCCATCGTTTCACCGGACACCACCAATTCGCTAGGCTCTTCGAGAATAGCGCGCAGACGCGGCGCCAAGGCAAGTCCATCGCGCACGGCCGCCAGGTCACGCGGCCCGCCACGCCCGACAGTAAGACGCGACATCGCCCGTTCAATGTCGGGAAACGCTCTTAAGGCAGTGCGCATGGCCTCTCGTGCCGTGTTGCCAGTCACGAAAAATTCGGCCTGGTCAAATCGCCGTGTGATGGCATCTGGATCGGTGAGTGGCGCTGCCAAGCGGGCGTGTAAAAGACGAGCCCCAAGGCCCGAAACCGTGCGGTCGATGACCGAAAGCAGTGAGCCCTTGCGCCCACCGGCAAGCGCATGGGTCAATTCCAAATTACGCCGGGTGGCGGCGTCGATCGCCATGCTGGCGTCTTCAGATACTCCGCTCAAAACGGCGAGACGCGGCAACTTACCTTTTTGCGTGAGGCTGACATATTCGACAATAGCACCCGCCGCAGCCAGCTCAGCGCGGCCAAACTCACCGAAACCGTCGAGCGCCGCCACACCGTAGAGTGCACATAGGCGGCGCTCGCCGGCCACGCTATCGAACAGACGCACCGGCTGCGACGAGAGGGTGGCTTTCCATTCGGCGAAAAGCTCGAAAAGCGCCGGCGTCTCCAGCATAGCCTCGGAAATCAGTATCTCTCCCGGCATAAGCTGGGCGAACGCCGCCGGCAGTCCCGGCGGCGCGCAGCTCATAACGCGGAACTCTCCCGTCGACATATCGCACCACGCTACCGCCCACTGCCCTTCCGCCCGGCCCAAGGCAACCAGATAGTTTGAGGCACGCGCATCGAGGAGCGAATCCTCCGTCAGCGTGCCCGGCGTGACGAGACGCTCGACCTCGCGCGCCACCACTGACTTGGCGCCGCGCTTTTTTGCTACCGCCGGGTCTTCGGTCTGTTCACACACTGCCACTTTGAAGCCGGCGTGAATGAGCTTTTCGAGATAACCATCTGCAGCGCGAACCGGCACGCCGCACATCGGTATGTCCTGGCCAGCATGTTTGCCACGGTGCGTGAGAGCTATGTTGAGCGCCGCTGCCGCCTGCACGGCATCCTGGAAAAATAGCTCATAGAAATCACCCATACGATAAAATAACAGGGTTTCAGGATGGGCGCGCTTGATTGCCAAATATTGCGCCATCATCGGTGTGGCTGCCGACGATTCGTGTGACTTCGGGTGTCTTGCTGTCTTGTCCATTGCGTGAGACGGTAACACAGGGGAGGATTGTCGAAACACCTTGCTTTGACCCCTGGGCGACAGTTAGCCAGAGTATCAATTGTCGCTGCCGCACGCCGCGGCCGTACATAAATCACCGGATTACCGGGAATGCACTATGGTTTGGCGGTACGTATCTTTAGGCCGATGGCTATGCGCGGTGGGCATTGCCGCGGCACCCCTCGCACTCGGCTTTATCGTGGTCGCCGCACTCGGCCTGCTAGCGCCCGGCGTCGCCGCGCTGACCTGGCTCGGACTGACCCTGATCAGCGCCACGGCCATCCATTGGCTGCTCGGCGATTTGCTTCAAGTAAAGAACCAAATGGAGAAATTGGCGCGCGGCGATGACGTCCCCTCGATAAGCGGTCGAACGCGCATCGGCCGCGAATTGACGCAATCCATGCAGCGGTTGGAACGTGAAATTGAGCACCGCAAGGCGCGCCTTAAAAGTGACCTTGACGGTATGGAACGTGCCTTGGATGCGCTGCCCGGTCCGGTATTGCTATTGAGCGACGGTCACAAAGTGATGCGCGCCAACCGGGCTTCTGAAAAATTACTCGGCGGCAAACTTGCGGGGCGCGACTTACCGGCCGTACTGCGCAACCCCGATGTCATTGCGGCGCTGGAACAACTGGAACGGACGGGTGCCGGGCAAGACGTCACCTTTACCCTACAAGCGCCAGTGCGACGCTATTTTTCCGCCCGGGTTGAGCCGCTTGCTGAGCATGCAGCCGATGGCACCGCAATCGTGCTAGCGCTAGTTGATATGACAGCGGTACGCCGCGCCGATCAAATGCGCGCCGATTTCGTTGCCAATGCCAGCCACGAAATCCGCACCCCGCTTGCCACGCTGAGTGGGTTTATCGAGACCCTAAGTGGCCCAGCCAAGGGCGATGCCGAGGCGCGCAAGCGTTTCCTCGCCATCATGGCCCAACATGCCGAACGCATGACACGGCTAGTCGAGGAATTACTCTCGCTCTCGCGCATCGAAATGAACGAGCACACGGCACCGACGGATCGCGTGGACTTGGCAGCCGTGCTTGCCACTGTTGCTGCAACTCTCGATTTTCGTGCTA
>CAYPSQ010000183.1:0-2533 GCA_964413115.1 uncultured Rhizobiaceae bacterium
CATTGACGGGGATTTGAGTGATTGGGATATTGTAGGCGACTCTTATACGATATTGACAGGTCAGTTTTACGACCTGATTAATCCAGAGGTTGAGGCGGGCGATTCAGAAGATTTTTCAGTGCGCCTCATGGTTGGGTGGAATAAAGCGTCGAACAGGATTTACGTCGCTGCTCAGGTTCGCGACGATATACACCAGGTTGATCGTCCCGTTGGTAGTGCTGCGGTGCGGATCTTCCAAGACGACGCGATGGAATTGTTCATCGATGCGGATCATTCGGGTGGGCAATTTGCAAATTTCACCGGCCTGAGCCCCGGAGAGCAGTTGCGGCGCAACGGTGCTGAAGCCAATCATTTCGTTTTGGCCGGACCGCCGCCCGACGAAGATGTCTTCGTCAATTTTTCTGCTGCAGCTTGGTACGCATTACAAGATGGTCCTTTTACTCAAGCTGTGGTAGAATATACTGGCGCCATGGGTGCGGTCGGGGTGACAAATTACGAAGTAATGCTGGTGCCCTTTGATCGCGTCGATATGAATGCGGCCTTTCAAAGCATTGAACACGATTTGCGCGAGGAAGAAATAATTGGTTTTAACGTTGAGTTCAATGATTTTGATGCGAACTCCGAGCTCTTTGATGCTAAGTGGTCGCTTTCGGGTCAGCTCAACTCATTTCGTTTCTCGGAGCGTTTTGCCGACTTGATTTTGATGCCGATGGAAGGTATTTTTCAAGCAACTATTGTCGAAGCCAACTCATGGGGGCGCATAAAGGCCTCCTTGGACGCAGAGCTTGATCGCTGAGGAGTTGAAGAATGGTTAAAAAGGCACAATGGTCGTTTTTGATTTTTTCGCTAGCATTTGTGATGAACGGTTGCGGCTATAACTATTACACTGGCCCATTGCAACCTAGTGAGGATCAAGCTTCCTCCATGAGCGTAGCTGATGACGGTACGGTGACTTTTGCCCAGGATCGTTTCGAAGTGCGGCTTAAGCCGATGACCGCCGAAGAGCTGAATCGTCAGTTTTTCAATAACTCCCAGGCTCATGCTAAGTCCACAAATCCCTATACATTTGGCAATACGGTGTTCTGGGGTACGGATCAGGAAAAACAGCGCTTTACTGTGTTTCGTGTCAGCATTAAGAATTACGCCTATCCCAAAGTCAAAATTGATCCGAGCAAAATCGTCGTCAAGGCAGCCAATAAACGGGAATATTGGAGTCTTAACTTCGAGCAACTTGATACGTATTATCGCGCTTACGCGATCGGCTATCGAGGTAATGAATATGCTCGCTATCAAGAGCGGCGTGACCTCTTACGGCGGACGATGCTCAAAAATGAGGAGATCTTCAGCGGTCAGGAAGCAGAGGGATTCGTCGTTTTTCCCGCGCTCCATCCGGATGTGAGCGATATTGAGGTTCAAGTTCACGATGTCGTGTTGCGCTTTGATTTTCGCAACGAGCCGGTGGAGATGACGAATATTTCGTATAATTTCATCAGAGAAATCGGCAAAATCTATAAAGATGGCACAGTTAAGCTCAACGAAATAAAAGTCAGCAACGCAAATTAGCTTTAAGTGGGACCACCAAGGAGGAACTGGAATATGAAAACTTCGAGGATGATCAGCATATTGGCAGGCTTATTGTTGGTTGCTGGTTCGAGTGAAGCAGTGGTTAATATCCAGAATGTAGGTGCTGGGGCTCGCTCCCAGGCGTTGGGCAACAGCGTAGTCGCTGTGGTCGATAACGCGGACGCGATCTTCGAAAATCCGGCGGGATTGGGCCAGATAGAGAGCAAGCAGCTGGCCTATACCAACGTGTCGCTCTTTTTCGGCGGGATCGAGGGGGATGATCTGGGGCAGCACGTATTGTCTTATGTGCAGCCGCTGGGCTCGAAATTGGGTTTGGGACTGGGGTATGAGCGTATCGGTTCGGAGTTGATGAATGAGAATGGCGCGTTTTTGTCGCTTTCTTATAAGCTGACGCAGGGGCTGAGCATGGGCCTTTCGGCCAAGTATCTGTTTTGGAAGGTGGGCAATATTCCGCCGGACAACGGCAAAGCGGACCCGCTTTCGGGCCAGAGCGCGGGCAATGTTGGGGTCGATCTGGGTTTGATGTGGAAGAGCCCGTTTAAGGGAGCTCAGGTGGGTTTGATGCTGAAGAATCTGAATCAGCCGAGTGTGGCGTATGAAGCGGTTAAGAGCGACCCGGATGCGGGTAAATTGCCGATGGATGTCCATCTGGGTATTGGGTATCGGCTGAATGCACAGTCGCTGGTCTCGGTGCAGTATGTGCGGCGGGATCTGACGGGTGAAGAGTCGGATAGTCGGCTGGTGGTGGGTGGCGTGACGACGTTGGTGGAGGGGTTGATGTTGCGTGCTGGGGGTAGCAAGATTTTCGAGGAGGATGCCCAGGGCGATCTGAATGCGGGGTTGGGATATCAGTGGAATAAGTTGTGGTTTGATTACGCCTACCATATTCCGCTGGATCTGACCGAGACCAATGGCGCTCATCGTTTTTCTTTCGCCTACGATTTCTAAA
>CAYPSQ010000184.1:0-2532 GCA_964413115.1 uncultured Rhizobiaceae bacterium
TAGCACGAAAATCGAGAGTTGCAGCAACAGTGGCAAGCACGGCTGCCAAGTCCACACGATCCGTCGGCACCGTGTGCTCGTTCATTTCGATTCGCGAGAGTGAGAGTAAATCCTCCACTAGCCGTGTCATGCGTTCGGCATGCTGAGCCATGATGGCGAGAAAACGCTTGCGCGCCTCGGCATCGCCCTTGGCTGGCCCACTTAGGGTCTCGATAAAGCCGCTTAGCGTGGCAAGCGGAGTACGGATTTCGTGGCTGGCATTGGCGACAAAATCCGCACGCATTTGATCGGCGCGGCGTACCGCTGTCATATCGACCAGTGCCAGCACGATTGCGGTGCCATCGGCTGCATGCTCGGCAAGCGGTTCAACCCGGGCGGAAAAATGGCGGCGCACTGGCGCTTGTAGGGTAAAGGTGACATCTTTCCCGTTACCCGTGCGTTCCACTTGTTCCAGCGCCGCAACGACATCGGGGTTGCGCAGTACGGCCGGTAAGTCACGCCCCGCAAGTTTGCCGCCGAGTAATTTTTCAGACGCCCGGTTGGCGCGCATCACTTTGTGGCCGTCGTTCAATAGCAACACCGGACCGGGCAGCGCATCCAAGGCACGTTCCATGCCGTCCAGGTCGCTTTTAAGGCGCGCCGTGCGCTGCTCAATTTCACGTTCCAAGCGCTGCATGGATTGCGTCAATTCGCGGCCGATGCGCGTTCGACCGCTTATCGAAGGAGCGTCATCGCCGCGCGCCAATTGCTCCATTTGGTTTTTTACCTGAAGCAAATCGCCGTGCAGCCAATGGATGGCCGTGGCGCTGATCAGGGTCAGTCCGAGCCAAGTCAGCGCGGCGACGTCGGGCGCTAGCAGGCCGAGTGCGGCGACCACGATAAAGCCGAGCGCGAGGGGCGCCGCGGCAATGCCCATCGCGTGCAGCCATCTGCCTAAAGACACGTCCCGCCAAATCATAGTGCTTTCCCGGTCATCCGGTGTTTTATGTACGGCCGTCCGGCCCACGGTCGCCTAGGGGTCAAAGCAAGGTGTTTTGACAATCCTCCTCTGTGTTACCGTCTCACGCAATGGACAAGACACCGACACACCCGAAGCCACACGAATCGTCGGCAGCTACACCGATGATGGCGCAATATTTGGCAATCAAGCGTGCCCATCCCGAAACCCTGTTGTTTTATCGTATGGGTGATTTCTACGAGCTATTTTTTCAGGATGCAGTACAGGCGGCGGCGGCGCTCAACATAGCTCTTACGCACCGTGGCAAACATGCTGGCCAGGACATACCGATGTGCGGCGTGCCGGTGCGTGCCGCAGATGGTTATCTCGAAAAGCTCATTCACGCCGGCTTCAAAGTGGCGGTGTGTGAACAGACCGAAGATCCAGCGTTAGCGAAAAAGCGCGGTGCCAAGTCGGTGGTGGCGCGCGAGGTCGAGCGTCTCGTCACGCCGGGCACGCTGACGGAGGATTCGCTCCTCGATGCGCGTGCCTCAAACTATCTGGTTGCCTTGGGCCGGGCGGAAGGGCAGTGGGCGGTAGCGTGGTGCGATATGTCGACGGGCGAGTTCCGCGTTATGAGCTGCGCGCCGCCGGCACTATCGGCGGCGTTCGCCCAGCTCATGCCGGGAGAGATACTAGTTTCTGAGGCTATGCTGGAAACGCCGGAGCTGTTCGAGCTTTTCGCCGAATGGAAAGCTACTCTCTCGCCGCAGCCGGTGCGTCTATTCGATAGCGTGGCCGGCGAGCGCCGCCTATGCATACTCTACGGTGTGGCGGCGCTTGACGGTTTCGGTGAGTTTGGCCGCGCCGAGCTGGCCGCGGCAGGTGCTATTGTCGAATATGTCAGCCTCACGCAAAAAGGTAAGCTGCCACATCTCGCGGCTTTGAGCGGAGTATCTGCAGACGCCAGCATGGCGATTGATGCCGCCACCCGACGCAATTTGGAACTGACCCATGCGCTTGCCGGTGGGCGCAAGGGCTCACTGCTTTCGGTCATCGACCGCACAGTTTCGGGCCTTGGGGCCCGCCTTCTACACGCTCGGTTGGCAGCGCCACTCACCGATCCAGATGCCATCACACGGCGTTTTGACCAGGCCGAATTTTTCGTGACTGGCAACACAGCGCGAGAGGCCATGCGCACTGCCCTCAGAGCGTTTCCCGATATCGAACGGGCGCTGTCGCGCCTTACCGTCGGGCGTGGCGGGCCGCGTGACCTGGCGGCGGTGCGCGATGGGCTTGCCTTGGCGCCGCGTCTGCGCGCTATTCTCGAAAAGCCTGACGAATTGGCGGTGTCCGGCGAAACGATGGCCGCTTTGGCAGCCATGACTGATGGTCTCGGACAGCATGACATTCTCGCCGCACGCCTCGCCAAGGCACTGGTGCCGACGCCGCCGCTGTTCGTCCGAGACGGTGGATTTATTGCGACTGGGTATAGCGCGCCGCTCGACGAATTCATCACCCTGCGTGATGAAAGCCGCCGCCTGATTGCCAATTTGGAAGCGCGCTATCGGGCTGAAACCGATATTCAAAGTCTC
>CAYPSQ010000185.1:0-2514 GCA_964413115.1 uncultured Rhizobiaceae bacterium
ATGCGGAATTGCATGATGCGATGGAGCGGCTGGCCCTAGCACTTTGCCGCGAAGATATTTGCCGGCATGATCGGGTAGTCGTTCTGGCCGATAACGGGATCGAAGCCTACGCGGCTTTATTGGGCATTATGCGCGCGGATGCCTGTTTCGTTCCAATCAATCCGGCGAACCCTCCCGCCCGAGTCGCCGAGATCATCAACGAAGCGGAGGCCGCAGCCGTAATCTGTACGGCCCAATTGTTGCCTTTGCTGGCAGAGGCAGCACCACTGATCACAGTGGCAACGGCGCACCGGTTGTTTGTGCCTAATGCGGATGCCACCGCACTGAAGTTACATAAAAATTTTGCTACCAGCTTCTCTATCCGGGTCAGCCAGAATCAGTTGGCGGAAATTACGGGTTATTTACCGCCCAGCTGTAACCGAGAAGAGGACCTCGCGTATATCATCTTTACATCCGGGACGACCGGCCGTCCGAAGGGCGTTATGGTCTCGCACCGAGCCATTCGCTCGACCATTAGCTGGGGGGTGGAACACTTCGATATCAATCCTGGCGACCGGCTGTCCAACCATTCGCGCCTAACTTTTGACGTGGCGTTATTTGACATCTTCTGCACCTTCTTTGCCGGTGCGACAGTGTGTCCGCTGGTTAAGCCCAGCGATATCATGCTACCCTATGACTTCATCCAGCGTATGAAAATTACGGTCTGGTTTTCCGTGCCTGCCGTCATCGCCATGCTGGTCCGTTCTCGACAAATAGCCAGCGGGCCATTCATAACATTGCGTGCCGCCTTGTTCGCTGGTGAAGCCCTTCCGCCCGAATCTGTTGCGGCGTGGCGGGAGCACCAATGCCATGTGCCACTATACAACCTGTATGGACCAACTGAGGCTGCTATCGTTGTAACCGTCCACAATGTTGGCGTCGATGTGCCTTTCGTGCCCAACCGGCCGGTACCCATTGGCATCGAGACCCGCGATAGTGAACTTTTGATCCTAAATATGGACAACGACAATTCAGCTGCGGTCGGCGAGACCGGTCGTCTTATGATCACTGGTTCACAACTTGCCAAAGGCTACTGGCGACAGCCTGAGCTAACAGCCGCTGCTTTCCGGATCAATCCACTGAAGCCGGAGGTCAATACGTGTATGTACTATACGGGTGATTTAGTTTACCGTGATGCTTGCGGTCACTTCGTATTCCAGGGCCGCCTTGATAGCCAAGTCAAAATTAAGGGCTATCGCGTTGAACTGGGAGAAATTGAGGCCGCTATGGGGGCCTGTCCGGGACTACGTGAAAGCGCAGCCATCGTGGATCCTAACGATCCTACTTCCATGATAGCCGTCGTATCGCGCACGTCGGATGAACTTACGGAAGAACGCCTGTTTGCTGTTATGGATGAGCGACTACCCGCCTACATGGTGCCGCAACGCATCATCATCATGGAGGAGTTACCACGCAACGAAAACGGTAAAGTGGACCGCTCCGCTATTACCCTGGCCCTTAGTGCCGACATTGTATGAGCGGACAATTTCTCACCCTTTACTTCTATGCTCAGATAACCGGTGCATTACTTCTGTACCACTGGCTAGCCCCGCGGCTGGGCCCGCTAGTCCGCCAGGGTCTACTCATGGCGATCAGCCTTTTCTTTCTGACCCGTCTGGGTGACGATGCAATATTCCTTTGGCTGGCGGTGGGATATGCCATTTTTTTCCCAGCACTCAGTCTCTTCCTTCAGCATGTCATGGGGACGCGCTTACAGACGCTAATCTTATTATTCGGCATCGTTTGTGCGGTGCTAGTGATGCTATGGTTCAAATACCCGGTCTATAGTTCCTGGCTTTTCAATGATCCAACATTTCTACGAAAGCTAACCGCTATCGAATGGATTGGCCTCTCCTATATGACTTTCCGAGCCGTTGATCTTCTGTTGTACGCTAACGCGCAGCGTAAACGGCAGTTGAATTTTTTTCGGGCCATGTCGTATCTCCTATTTTTCTCGCCCTTCGTTGCTGGGCCAATAAATCGCTATCGGGAATTTGAAAATGCCCAGAGCGCCAAACACCAATCTCTATCCTATTTGGAAATCCGCGATGCGCTTTTGCGAATCTCGATTGGTATTATCAAAATCGTGGTTCTGGCCCGACTCTTCTACATCCATGCCATTGTGAATAACCAGAACGACCTCGCCGAAATAGACCTTCTCTCGTTGGCCATCGGCGTTTATGCCTATTTGCTGTACTTTTACCTAGACTTTGCTGGTTATTGCGATATCGCTATCGCTGTCGGCCGCCTTTTCCGTGTGCCGGTGCCGGAGAACTTCCGATTTCCTTTCCTTGCCCAGAATATGCAGGACTTCTGGAACCGCTGGCACATCTCACTATCGCACTGGTGCCGGGATCACATCTTTTTCCCGCTAATGCGGTGTTTCGTCACCCGAGCCAGCGACGCGCCGGGTTTGGCTTCGTCGGCGTTCAGTATTTTTGTTACGTTTTTTTTTGTAGGAGCCTGGCACGGCGA
>CAYPSQ010000186.1:0-2513 GCA_964413115.1 uncultured Rhizobiaceae bacterium
AAATATCCTCCCAGCCATCCCCATGGGAAGCGCCAGATACGGTTTGTATGGCGATGCAATTTCTTGCGGTGACGCGGCTCCTGTAGGATTCGGCAACATAGGTGCCGATAATATTGTCTTCCGCGCCAACAAAATGAATTTGGGGAATTGTCAAAACCTGCTCCGCGACATCGGCCGCGTTCAGCGAACCGCTCAGCGCCGACACCTGTTTGTGCTGGTTTAAGATCACATGATCCAGGTTCCCCGCAACGGTACGGATGCTAGTCACATCGGTGCGCCGCGCTGCAACGAGCACCGCCACAGCCCCACCGCCCGAAAAACCCACCAACTCAATCGCCGTCGCATCAGCAGCTTCCTTGACCTGATCGATGACTACCGAGGTAGCTTCGATAACCTCGGGCGCAAAGCGGTGGCTTGTCCAATATTGCTGCAGGCAGCGGGGGTTGTCGCCAATGCCGCCAAACTGGCACGGCCGGGCGACATAAAGTAGCGGCACTGCATGGTCGGTGGCGGCCAATTTAAGCGCCACGGGGTTGCGCGGAGTGGGATCAGGTGAAATGCGATTGCGATTGATCCAGGCGAAGCCGTCCCCTTCGATATAGACCCTGAGCGAAGTGTCGGTAGCTTTCCCGTAACTCGGCTGAAGCCGATAAAATGTCTGCAACCTGAAGATGCCGCCCGGTAGCGTTTGCGCGTGCAACCCTGCGCCATGCGCCAATTGCCGTGCGTTATCGCGCCTGTCTTCCAGGCCGGCGCAGGAAATTAGCATGAAGAACGTGAGACCTACGGGAAAAATCGCTGTCCACGGATGGCGCCGCGCTGTTAGCCGCAGCCTACCTTCTCTGGTCGGTGTCACGGTCGCGGCCTCAATTAATTTACGCGCCGATTGCTACATTCCTTATACACACCATTCATCTCATACACGCGGTTCATGATGAGTTTGGCTGGTTGCTGGAATATTTCTGACCTGAACTGAAAGGCGGCCCCGCCTTATCGGTGGGGCCGCCTCATCAATGCCTATCTTTTCAACAAACAATCTTAGAAGTTGATTTTTGCCTGTAGGCGACCGGTATGAGCGACAAAATCATTCTTGAGGTCGGCATCATAATCCGCGCTGACGTCCCATTTGCCACCTGCGTGCGACAGGGTCACGCCGCCACCAATAGCGCCGCCGAGTTCTTCAACTTCCGCACCCTTAGTGGTGAAAGTCGTATTCTGGCCAGTGAAGCTTGAGACCGAATCAGCTTCATCCCCAGCAAAGTCGTAAGAAACGCTGGTGCGGATTTGCGGCGTCCAGATTCCGCCCTGCGATTGGAATGAAGACTGCCAGTTCACGCCAAGGGTAGCCACCGCCATATCCAAATCTTCCGGAGCGACCGTCAGGTTCAACACGCCCGCGCCGGTTTCGGTGAAGGCATCACTGCTGACGGATGTGAACTGAAAATTCGCGCTCGGTGTGAATGTGGTGCGACCTCTGGCCATTGGCAGGCCTCCGCCAAACCGCCACGAATATTGATTGGCATCATAATCGCCCTGGGCCAACAGATTGAGACCACCGAAATTAATTTCACGGCTGGTATCAATTTGGCTTAAGCCATAGCTAAACATGCCTTCGAGATAATAATTATCGGTTGTATAGTCGCCATATATTGTGAACTGATAGTTTTCGATTTCGGTCTTGTCGTTCTGAATGCCATCGCCATCGATTTCGGTATCACCATAGCTGAAGCTGAGGCCGAGCCGGGTTTGCTCACCGATCATGCCATCGAAGCCGCCCGCTACACCAGTCGTCGAGCTGTTATAGCCGTCAATGGGGCCGCCGTCGGTATCGGTATTGGCGTCCTGATCGGCACCGCTGACAAAAGACCGTAACCAAGCTGCTTTGCTCATAGCCTCGCCACCTGCCGCGAAGCCCGTTTGGCCACGTGCCGAGGCATAGGCCGTATTGCTTTCGCCACGCACCGAAGCCAAACGGCTTGATACGATATTGCCGGTGGCTGTCGCGCCACTGCCAACCGCGGCACTCGCTGCAGCTGCCTGCGCCGGCTCTGACTGCTCGGCGGCTTTCTTGGCCTCTGCGCCGCCAGCATTGAGCGCGGTTGAATAAGCCTGCGATACGGTGGCATCACCCGCCGCCGCCGTAACGCCAGCGTCAAGAGACGTCGCCGCCGACTGGGAAACACCCAGGGTCCCGGCGATGACTGCCGCCGAATTCTTGACGGCGGTCACTTCGACGTTGCTATTTCCGGCCGCAACGGTGTAGTTCACCAATGCTGTATCGTTCACATTGAACGACGCCGCGTCAGTTGCGTCCAAGGCATTGGTATCGTTAACAAGGGTGAGTGTTCCTGTAGAGAATGTCGGATCCATGTTCAATGTGACCGTATCTGCGGTCTGATTCAGCGTGCCTTCAGAACCTACCGACGTAATAACCGTAGTGCCGGCGACGAACGCAGATCCAAGCGTGATAGTTGAATTAGCACCTGTCGTGAACGTTTCATCTAGGATCACGG
>CAYPSQ010000187.1:0-2498 GCA_964413115.1 uncultured Rhizobiaceae bacterium
CATTAAAGTATCGATATGTGGCGGGCCGTAGTTGTAGATTCCCGCGCACTCAACGTTCTTGATTTTCAGATATTTTGTGAATTTATCGTCTTGATGATGGGTCATAACGACTTCAAGGTTTTGACGCTAAAATTCGATTCGTTCGGTCTCGAACATTCCTTCAGTCATCGCGCAAAGCCTCCCCTTACAGCCTGTTTCGGAGGATGCCGAACGCCGATGCGTCAACCATTGCAAAGGTCTTTATGTGGTCGCGCTGATCGACCGCTAGGTAGATGCCAGTAATGACACGGAAACGCTTTTCGAGCACCGGTATGTTGCAGACCCAAGAGCTTCAGGCCCCCAACCCACAATGCAATAGTACCAACGTCTCGCTCTCACCCTACTCGTACCAGCTCATGTGCCCTTATAACCACTTGTTATGCGATAAGCCGTTGAACGGGTTTCTATCCGGTTTAGAACTTCGGTGGCCTCGGGCCTGCTTGTGGTTTTGGCTTAGACCTCTTCGATGCGGATCAGCATCGGGCTTTCGACCACCGCATCAAGGGCCGCAATGGCCTCTACGGTTCGTTGCATGGCATCTTCTTCGGTTTCGTGCACCGTCATCACAACCGGTACCTTCTCACCAGGCGCGCGACCGCGTTGTAACACCGACTCCATCGAGACTTCGTTATCGCGTAACGCCGCCGCGATGTCGGCAAACACACCCGGCTTGTCGACCACCATGAAACGTACGTAATACGCGCCCAAGCGCTGGCCCATGGGGATCGTATTGGCTGGCTTCAGCGCATCGGCTGCAATGCCGAATGTCGGCACACAGGCGCCGCGTGCGATATCGACAAGATCGGCAACCACCGCCGATGCCGTCGGGCCCGCGCCCGCACCTCGGCCTTCATAGATGGTGGTACCGACGAAATCACCAGCTACTTCAATGGCGTTGAAAACACCCGAGACATGGTTGATCGGCGCATCCTCGGCAACCATGCACGGATGCACGCGCTGTTCGATGCCGCCGCCCTGCTCTTCCGGCACCCAAGCCGCCACGCCGAGGAGTTTGATGCCATATCCAAGTTCGCGCGCAAACTCGATATCGATCGGTGATACGTTGCGGATGCCTTCGATATATACGCTGTCGAAGTCGACCTCGGTGCCGAAGGCAACGGCGGCCAGTATGGCAAGCTTGTGCGCCGCATCGATGCCGTCAACATCGAAGCTTGGGTCAGCTTCGGCGTAGCCGAGTTCCTGGGCTTCCGCCAGAATATCTTCGAACTCGCGCCCCGAGTTCGCCATGTCGGTCAGGATGTAATTACAAGTACCATTGAGAATACCGTAGACCCGATCGACACGGTTCGCCGCAAGCCCTTCGCGCAATGCTTTGATGATCGGAATACCGCCAGCCACGGCAGCCTCGTACGCCAACGCCACGCCCTTGGCTTCGGCGCTACGCGCGAGGCCTGTACCATGATGCGCGATCAGCGCTTTGTTGGCAGTGACGACATGCTTGCCCGCCTTAACGGCTGCATCGACTAATTCCTTAGCAATACCGTCCGCGCCGCCGATTAGCTCAATAATCACATCGACGTTGTCATCGACGGCCAATTGGCGCGCATCGCCATGCCAGGTGAGTCTATTAAGATCGACACCTCGATCACGCGCCTTGTCTCGTGCCGAGACGGCCGTGACTTTGATCGGCCGACACGCCCGTTCCGTCAGTTGCTGTTCGTGATCGCGAAGCACCTTGAGCACGCCGATCCCGACAGTGCCGAGCCCGGCAATACCGACCCGCAAAGTCTGGCTCATCCGGCAATGGCCTGTTTTAGGGGGCGTCGCTTCTTGGTCGCGCCACCGGCACCCAATAGCGCCTTTATGGAGCGCACCGCTTGACGGGTGCGATGAGTGTTCTCGCAAAGTCCAATCCGCTCGAAGGTCGTATCATCCTCGAATACGACCGTGCCGCAATGAAAGGTGCCTCGATAGGTTTCCATTGGCTTGCACTGGGCTCGCGAAACTAGCTTT
Organism: uncultured Rhizobiaceae bacterium; assembly: GCA_964413115.1. Classification (GTDB taxonomy): domain Bacteria; phylum Pseudomonadota; class Alphaproteobacteria; order UBA828; family UBA828; genus PTKB01. The sequence continues at coordinate 2,014 of CAYPSQ010000187.1, forward strand.
CGAGATAAATCTCAGCGCGCCTGTTTGCGGCCTCACCGGTCGGCATGAATTCATAGTACAATGGCACCGTATCGGAAACCGCGTCGACCAATAGTTGCTCCTTCATGAAGCCCATGTGCATCAACTCACGAGCAATAACGTTGGCACGCTCGATCGAGACTTTGAAGTTGATCATCTTGTGACGCACCGGGTCCATGGTCCGTGTACGGCTTGATGCGTGACCGACAATGTGGAGCCGCCCACCCCGCTCGCGTTGCAATTGGCGCACGTTGGCTAAAATCCGGCGGTCCGCGGCACTGAGCCGAGCCGAGCCATTCTCGAACTGAATGGTCGCAATTCGCACCGCGCCTGGCGCAAGAGGCGTCGGTTGGCGTTTCATATAACTCAAGCCGCCCAGCCTTGATGCCCCTGCCGGTTGAGGTGTCGTAGCAGACGAAGATACCGCCATCACCGCTGATTTTGGTTGCACGCCGGATTCAATACCC
>CAYPSQ010000188.1:0-2468 GCA_964413115.1 uncultured Rhizobiaceae bacterium
CTGGTCACGGCGCACGGGCTGATTATGATCTTTTTCATGGTAATGCCGGCGATGATTGGTGGTTTCGGTAACTGGATCGTGCCGCTTATGATTGGTGCGCCGGACATGGCCTTCCCGCGCATGAACAATGTCAGTTTTTGGCTCTTAGTCCCGGCTGGATTTCTTCTACTCGGTTCGTTATTCATGGGGGGGGGCGGCAGCGGCTGGACGATTAATCTGCCGCCAAGTCCCCTTACCGGCCAGCCGTTCGAACCCTCGGTCAACATGGCGATCTTCTCGCTTTACCTCGCAGGCACTTCCTCAATTTTGGGCGCTATCAACTTCATCGCGACCATCTTCAACATGCGGGCGCCTGGCATGACACTTCACAATATGCCTTTGTTCGTATGGTCGATATTGGTGACCGCGTTCTTGCTACTGCTTGCGCTGCCCGTGCTGGCCGGCGCGATCACAATGCTGCTAACTGACCGTAATTTTGGCACTGAAATTTTCAACCCCGAGGGCGGTGGCGATCCAGTTATGTTCCAGCAATTGTTCTGGTTCTTCGGCCACCCCGAGGTCTATATCCTTATCTTGCCCGGCTTCGGAATAGTGAGTCAGATCGTATCGACATTTTCGCGAAAGCCTGTATTTGGCTATCTCGGTATGGCTTACGCCATGGTGTCGATTGGCTTCGTCGGTTTCATCGTCTGGGCGCATCACATGTACACGGCGGGCCTCGACGTCGACACCAAAGCCTACTTCACTGCGGCAACCATAATAATAGCTGTTCCGACAGGTATTATTATATTCAGCTGGATCATCACCATGTGGGGTGGAACGATCCAATTGAAATCGCCTTTGCTGTGGGCGATGGGATTTATCTTCCTATTCACTGTTGGTGGCGTAACCGGCGTAGTGCTGGCCAATGCCGGGGTTGATCAGGCGCTCCACGACACTTATTACGTTGTCGCTCACTTTCACTACGTTCTATCCATGGGCGCCGTTTTCACGATATTTGCGGGGTTCTATTACTGGTTTCCCAAGATCTGCGGACGGCAATATCCAGAATTCCTCGCCAAGCTGCATTTCTGGCTGATGTTCATTGGTGTCAACGTTACGTTTTTTCCGCAACACTTCCTTGGCCTCGCCGGGATGCCTAGACGCATCCCCGACTACCCCGACGCCTTCGCCAGCTGGAACATGGTTTCATCGATCGGCTCATACATCTCCATTGCAGGTGCGCTAGTATTTCTTATTGTCGTGTGGCGAACTCTCACGTTGGGCGAACGAGTGGCGGAAAATCCTTGGGGCAAGGGCGCAACGACGCTCGAATGGATGTTATCTTCGCCGCCACCGTTCCATATCTATGACGAGCTACCGGAGATCCGCTAACATGACACCAAGCGACAGCGGCACAGCGGCACAAGAAGCAACATATTCATCGCCGATCGGAGAAGTTTCTACAATCGGCTGCGAGGCATCGCTCGAAGACTACGTTGTGCTGCTGAAGCCGCGTGTGATGTCACTAGTGGTTTTCACTGGATTCGTCGGGCTGATTCTGGCACCGGAATCTATGCATCCGGTGCTGGCCGCTGTCGCGGTGCTGTGTATTGCAGTGGGCGCCGGCGCCTCAGGCGCAATCAACATGTGGTACGATCGGGACATTGATGCGCTGATGACGCGGACTCGCAACCGGCCGCTGCCGGCCGGGCGCATGGCGCCAGGCGCGGCGCTCGGCTTCGGAATTGTACTCGCCGTGGGCTCAGTTTCGGTGATGGCGCTTGCTGTCAATCCTTTGGCCGGGGCACTATTGGCGCTAACAATTGCGTTCTACGTCTTCGTTTACACCATATGGCTCAAACGGCGGACGCCACAGAACATCGTTATCGGCGGCGCCGCTGGTGCATTTCCTCCGATGATTGGGTGGGCTGCTGCCACCAGTGAAGTGACGCTTGGTTCGATCGCGCTGTTTGCGCTGATTTTCATTTGGACGCCTCCCCATTTTTGGGCGCTTGCGCTTTATCGCGAAGGAGATTATGCGCGGGCTGGCGTGCCCATGCTGCCTGTCGTCGCTGGTGCACGAGAGACAAAGAAGCAGATACTGCTCTATACCGTTATCCTGGTACCCGTATCCCTTGCCCCTTGGGCACTAGACGTAGTCGGCTGGACATATTGCACGATCGCTGTGGCGTTCGGCGCAGGATTTTTGGCGCTAGCCGCGGCCATTTGGTTTGACGACACCGACCGGTGGGCGCGGCGAACGTTTCTCTTTTCGATCATTTATTTATTCGTTTTGTTCGCGGCGATGATCGCTGACTCCATTGGTTTGGCGTTAGCATAGGTATGCAGGCCATGAAACTATACAGCGAGCTTCATCAGCGCCAGCGCGGCAAGAACATTGCGCTGCTGGTGGTGCTGCTGGCCCTCGTGGGCATATTTTACGCAGTCACACTGGTTCGAATGGGAGGCGGCTGACACGGCGTATG
>CAYPSQ010000189.1:0-2441 GCA_964413115.1 uncultured Rhizobiaceae bacterium
ATCTATACAGGGACGTACCACATCGGCAGCGAAGCCACCTATGAGCTTTTCAATTCCCTCGTGCTCATCGCCAAAAAACGCGAAGTCCGGATCGCCATGCTTCTCCGTGTAGCCAGGAAAAAGTGCCGGATCGTCAAATCCAGCCCAGCCGAGAACCATAAGGTTGTCCGCTGCCTGCGCTGGACGATTTATGACCGGATAAGCCGCCATGGTAAGGCCAAACAGGCCCAATGCTTTTTGAAATTCTCGTCGGCTCATGCGGCCAGATGAAAGACGATCAATTGCTCGAATCCTGCGTATCATTTGCATCCCTCCTGGTGTAATCTCTGAAAGCCAAACTACCGTACTATGATATAGTGATTTTACCAAACCTGCAGACAAGATATTGGGCTGGGTTGGATCGACCGCACACTGCGAAGCTACTGACCTTGGAGGATTAATGAGCAATACAGTAAGCGCCTCGTCCATCCGCTGGCGGGACCCGGTAGCGGACTGCGAAATTCCGGTCCTTGATCTCAGCGCCTATCTGACAGGCGAAGAAGGCGCGCAACAGCCATTAGCGACGAAGCTGCGACAGGCCCTGGAAGAAATCGGGTTTTTCTATGAGAATAACCACGGAATTCCCAAGGCACTCATATATCGGACGTTTTTTGAGACGACTCGCTTCCATGCCTTGCCCTTTGAAAATAAGAATGTGCTGGCGATTAATAAGGACAATGTCGGTTATATGGGCTCGGGTGGCGAGGCATCACGTACCTCTGAACATCATTCCGGCGAGATCAAACCCGATGTAGGAGAGGCGTTCTTCATGCTGCGAGACCGCGCGCCCTTCTCACTTAGCGTTAAAAACCAGTGGCCCAATAATTTACCGGGTTTTCGTGAAACATTGGTTGAATATTTCGAAGCGGCCGAAGCAATGTTTCGTGGGATATTGCCTATTTTTGCTACCAGCCTTGACCTCCCTCCAACTTATTTTGACGACGCGTTCGGGGAGCATGAAATGCTTTCCATGCTGCGGGTTGCACATTTCGAGGCGGATACTGAGTTTGACGAAAATCAGTTCAATCTTGCTCCGCATACAGACAGTACGTTCGTCACCTTGCTCGCGACAACTGAGATCCCAGGCCTCGAACTCTTGGGGCCGTCGGGCGAATGGTTTGGAGCGCCACCCATTCCAAATTCGATTTTATTTAACTCCGGAGATTTGATGTCTCGCTGGACGAATGGCCGATTCTTATCCACTCCACACCGGGTAGTAAATCGCTCTGGCCGCGACCGCTATTCGATCCCAATGTTTATTCACCCCAACACCGACTTTATGATCCACTGCCTGCCGACCTGCATCGACTCAGAAAATCCGCCAAATGAGCCGCCCATAAGTTCAGGAGACTACTTGGCCTGGTATATGGATAAGAATTTTAAGCATGCGGCAACGAACTGGATTACACCCTAGTTATTATAATGGGGGTGGCGACACGCAAATTGCGATCGCCACACCTATTTCAAAGAAAAGTTCTCGGCGCTCGAATTATGGGGCCGCCGGCTTGATCAAATTCTAACGCCAGATGGTGGCGAGAACGTCGTGCCGCTGTCAACGCGCGCCGGCTGATGCCCACCTGTCCTTACTACACATTCAATGTGGTTGTCGATCGCACCTATTTCCGGGGACAAGGGACTAATACACATAGTTAAACTCAGTTAAATGCCAAGTGCGGGAAAGCAATATAAGATATAGGAACCGTAACCAGAGTTGGGTGTTGTAGACTCAAATTTGAGGCCTTTGACATCTTTAAAAGCACGGAGAAATAGACGATGAAAGCTATAATACTCGCCAAATATGCTCCTCACGCTCTCAAAGGTCTTATTTCAGGATCGGACCGTGAGGCTGCCGGCAAGAAATTAATGGATTCTGTTGGGGGAAGCGTTGACCAGATCGCGTTTGTGCGCGGCAAATATGACATAGTGGTGCGCGTTGAGGTTAAAGACCAAGAAACAGCCATTGGCCTGGTATTAGCAATCAAAGCTAGTGGTACGTGCGACCAGGTGGATTACCTTGAAGAAGTTAACATCGCGCGAATTGTTCAAGTAGCTCAGACTGCTTCCAGCGCGTATGCACCTGCTGGCTAGAATTATCTTTTGTCGATGACGCAATTTGTCAGCACGCTAAAAGCTGATCACGCAGCTTGTCTACGCGCGCCATCCACTCCCAAAATGCCGGAAATTGATCAGCGGGAATCATCCCCCGCTCAACCTCCTCAGCCACTAGCGAGTCCGCTTCCGGCCAGGTCGCCCGCCCAGGCACTACTGGATTGGTCGCATCGCCAAAAGAAGGTACTTCTCAACTTTCCTAGCTTAAACGATCTCAATGTCGCTTCCGGCAACCGACGCGCCGCTCTGCACCGTGGCCACCACGGTATAGCCGTCCTGGCTCGGGTCGTCGT
>CAYPSQ010000190.1:0-2436 GCA_964413115.1 uncultured Rhizobiaceae bacterium
GGCCTGAGGCGGTGTGCCGGGATTGAGGGCGACGCCGGCTTTTTTCCCCAACGCTTTGATTTGCTGAACCGTACGATGCAGATGCGCGCCGGATTCGGCATGGACCGTTAGAATATCGCTTCCCGCCTGAGAAAATGCGGCGAGGTAGGGGTCAACCGGAGAGATCATCAAATGTACATCAAATGGCAGATCGCTGTGCGGTCTGAGGGCGCGAACGATGTCTGGACCGATGGTGATGTTGGGCACGAAATGCCCGTCCATCACATCAATATGTATCCAATCCGCGCCCGCCTTATCGACCGCCTGAACCTCTTCACCCAGGCGCGCAAAGTCCGCTGATAGGATTGAAGGGGCGATTCGGACAGGCTGTTGCATGTTCCGTTTCGTAGCAGCTTAGAAGGTACGCCGCAAGCGCGCGGCATAGAACCCGTCCATGCCGCCGGCTCCTGCTAAATGACAGGGTAACGTTCGTAGATCGCCGGCCGGCGTGATCGCTTCAACGAGGCCCGCGGCTTCCTTTGCGGTGATGGCGACTCGTTCTGCAGGCACGCCTGCGGCAAGAAAATTTTCGATCTGCTCGGGCCCTTCGCCAGGTTCTAGCGAGCATACCGCATAAACCAGCAAGCCACCCGGCTTGATCATCTTGATCGCGGCATGCAGCAAGCGTGCTTGCCTGCCGGCAAGTTCCGCCACGTCCTCTGGCTGGCGCCGCCACATGACATCTGGGTGACGGCGGATAGTACCGGTGGCGCTACACGGCGCGTCCAACAAAAGACCATTTGCCAATTCCAGCGGTCGCCAGATCTCACCATCAGCCATGACGATTTGCGCGGTGAGGCCGAGGCGATCAAGGTTTTGGCGCAAACGCGTGAGCCGGGTGGGCGAACGGTCCAGCGCCTGAACATGGGCGCCGGCCGCAGCGAGTTGAGCGGTCTTTCCGCCGGGCGCAGCACCGATCTCGATAATATGCTGTCCTGATACATTGCCCAGCAGTCCGGCCGGTAGGGTGGCGGCCAAATCCTGCACCCACCATGCGCCCTCGGCATAACCCTCAAGCGCCTCAGGCGCGCCAGCGCGCCTGAGGCGGACCGTACCGCCCGGCATCGCTTTACCGCTGAGGCGTGCGGCCCAGGCGGGCGCCTCCTGCTTGAAGCTGAGATCGATCGGAGGCTCGGCCATATGGGCGAGTGCGATCGCGCGGCAGCGTTCTTCGCCATAAACCGCCGTCCAGCTTTGCCACAGCCAATCGCTAGTATTGAGGCGCGCCGCGTCTTGCATCGGAAGCAGAGCTGCACCGTCACGCGCGAGCCGTCGGAGGAGCGCGTTTACCAAGCCCTTCAGCGCAGCGTGACGTGATTGGGCGGTGAGCGTGACGGCGTCGTATACTGCCGCGTGGGCCGGGGTATTAAGAAATAGAAGTTGGGCTGCGCCAAGGCGTAGGATATCGCGCACAGGAGCACGTCGGGCGGGCAGCGGTTTTTCAAGCAAACCGTCGATGGCATTATCGATCTGGCCCAGGCGACGCAACGTGGTGAGCAGCAGCAGACGGGTAAAGGCGCGGTCGCGGACGGACATGGCTGTGAATGCTGATTGCATATCCAGCGCGTCAGCCAGATTGTGCCCCCTACGAAGCACCGCTTCAAGGGCAGTCCGCGCGCATGTGCGGCTTGCTGTTGGCGGCGCAGGTGGGCGGGATTTAGGGGCGGGTGGCATGTGTCTTTCTTATAGCGATAAATTATCGATATTCGTAGGGCCCAATTTTGCTCTGGCGGCGGGTGGTATGGTGGGGTAAGGATTCTGGATGGCACTGTTTAAACGCAAAGTCAAAACGGTCACCGTAGACAAGCTGGCTGAGGCGGTGCAAACGCGCCCGCCGATAGCCCGAAATAAGAGCACGCCCGACTCCGCATCCGGTGCTCCGGGTGCTGACGCCGCGGCGCTTGAAGTAGGTGGCAGACAAGGGCCAGAACCGACACGTTACGGCGATTGGGAGAATAAAGGTCGCTGCGTCGATTTCTGAGTCTAAACTGTATTTATGGCTCTACGGTGAAAGGCCTCCGATCATCTGCGAAGGTAGTATTCGGCGCACTTCGCGCTTGGGTTTAGCCGCTCCGCATCTCAATCTGCCAGCTTGGCCGATTTTTATTTGCGGCGGATAAAAGCGATTCGCCCCAAATTTGCCGCATTCTATTGTATAATTGCGGATCGATCTTGGGCTACTCTTGGAACAACACAGGAATCTAGACGTGACCTCAACGATTGCAGTTATCGATGATGATAGAAATTTGCTCACCTCGGTGACGATCGCACTCGAGTCCGAAGGATTCGATGTGCGCGCGCATGGTGACGCCGTTGAGGGGTTGCAGGACATTTTGTGCTGCCCGCCTGATCTAGCGATCCTCGATATCAAGATGCCGCGCATGGATGGCTTGGAGG
>CAYPSQ010000191.1:0-2428 GCA_964413115.1 uncultured Rhizobiaceae bacterium
AAGTGCGCCTCATGCAAAGCAATTGGATCGGCCGCTCGACCGGTGCGCGGATCAGATTTGAGCTGCACAACGGAGCTGGCGGCGGTGGGTCGGCAAAACCGCTTGAGGTCTATACCACCCGTCCGGATACCTTATTCGGCGCATCGTTTTGCGCGTTGTCGCCCAATCATCCACTCAGTGCCGAGCTAGCAAGGGAAAATCCTGCGATTGCGGCCTTCGTAGAGCACTGCAATCGTGTCGGGACTGGTGAAGAGGTCATTGAAAAGGCAGAGAAAATCGGCGTAGACACCGGGTTGCGCGCACGTCATCCGTTTTTAGACGGTTGCGAATTGCCAGTCTATGTGGCGAATTTCGTCCTCATGGACTATGGCACCGGGGCGATTTTCGGCTGCCCGGCGCATGATCAACGAGACCTAGAATTTGCCCGCAAATACGAACTGCCGGTGATCCCGGTGGTGTGCCCTCCAGATCAAGACCCCGAGTCATTTGAAATTGGCGCAGAGGCCTTCACCGAGGACGGCGTACTGATTAATTCGGATTTTCTCAACGGTCTCGATGTCGAGACTGCACTTGAGAAAGTCATCGAACGATTGTCAGCGTCTAGCCTCGGCGAAGCAACAATCAACTATAGGTTGCGAGACTGGGGTATCTCTCGGCAGCGCTATTGGGGCTGTCCGATCCCAGTTGTTCATTGTGCCGCTTGCGGCGTAGTGGCAGTGCCGCGCGAAGAATTGCCGGTGCGCCTGCCTGACGATATCGCATTCGACACGCCGGGCAATCCTCTGGACACGCATGCGAGCTGGCGGGATGTGCCCTGTCCATCTTGCGGTGCGCTGGCGCGGCGCGATAGCGATACCATGGATACATTCGTCGATTCCTCCTGGTACTTCGCACGCTTCTGTTCGCCCCGCTCAGACGACCCGGTAAACGCGGCGGATGTCGATCATTGGCTGCCGGTGGATCAATATATCGGCGGCGTCGAACATGCCGTCCTCCATTTGCTTTATTCACGCTTCTTCATGCGGGCGATGAAGAGCTGTGGCTATGTGTCGATTGACGAGCCGTTCAAGGGGCTGTTTACCCAAGGCATGGTGTGTCACGAAACTTACCAGGATGCGGCCGGCAGCTGGCTCTATCCGGAAGAAGTGACATCAGACGCTAATGGCGGAATGGTGCGCGTCACCGACAACGCGCCGGTGACGGTCGGCCGCTCGGTGTCTATGAGCAAGTCGAAACGCAATGTCGTCGATCCAGAGGAGATCATCGAGTCCTACGGCGCCGATACCGCGCGACTCTTTATGCTCTCGGACAGTCCGCCGGAGCGCGATCTCGAGTGGAGCGACACGGGGATTAAAGGCGCCTGGCGCTATCTCGGCACCGTATGGCGGATGGTAACGGAGATTGAGCAAGCCGTTGCCGCATCTGACGGAAGCCGCGCGGAGACCGCAGTCGCGCCGACAGATGAAAACATCTTTGCCGCCCAGAGAACCATTCATCAGACCATCGCCGGCGTCACCAGGGATCTAGAGAAATTTCATTTTAATCGCGCCGTGGCACGGATTCGCCAATTGACCAATGAGCTCGGAGAAATAGACAAGGGCTCTGATGCTGGCGCCAGAATTTATCGTACCGGGCTAGAAATCGTCCTCAGGCTTTTGATGCCCATGACCCCACATATATGTGCCGAGTTGTGGGGCTATTTAAACAATGACAAATCGTTATTCGAATTGGATTGGCCGCAAGCCGAACAGGAATATTTGACGCAAAACAGCGTGACGTTAGCGGTTCAGGTAAACGGAAAAAAACGAGCAACTATCGAATTGCCCAGCGATCACGATCATGACAGTGCGAAGAGCGCGGCGCTGGCCGACGTGCGGGTCCAACGCGCCATCACCGGAATGGCCGTGCGTAAGGTAATCGTCGTAAAAGGCAAGATCGTCAATGTCGTGGTTTAGATTTAATCGAGGCCCGACATACCGCATTTTAACGGTATCGATTCTTGCCGGCATGTTGCTAACTGGATGCGGCTTCGCCCCTGTTTATCGGGAGGATAGTTCAAATTCTGTTCGCCAGTATTTGGCGCAAATTGAGGTTGCACAGATTGACGGATATCGTGGCCTGCAATTGCGCAACCGGTTGAATGAAAAAACATCCCCTACAGGAGCTGTCGATGCGCCACGGTTTCGATTATCGGTATCCCTTGAAAGCTCAACGGAAGCCGTGTTGATACAGTTGAACAATACGGCGACGCGCCAGAATTTGCGGATGAAAGCATCGTTCACGCTAACCGACTTGTCGAATGGGGCAACGGTATTTAAAGGTAATTCTGTTTCGGTGGGCAGTTACAATGTGGTCGAAACAGAATTTGCCACCATCTCCGCCGAGGATAACGCGGCGGAGCGCGCGGTCCGGGAAATCGGCGAAGAAA
>CAYPSQ010000192.1:0-2419 GCA_964413115.1 uncultured Rhizobiaceae bacterium
GCGCGACTGGACCTTCGAGAAGTCTCCGCTCATGCCGTTGAAGAACCCCGCCAGGCCCCAGAACTCGTTTTGCGCCCAGTCGCGGTAGGGGTCGTCATGGCACTGCGCGCACTGCAGCTGAACGCCCATGAACAGCGAGCCGATCGTTCGCGTGCTGCCGGAGGGGGTGGCCCTGGCGTTCTGTCCCACGAGCCCGTAGAAGATCAGCTGCGGCTGGTTCTTGATCTCGCCCTTGACGGTGAGAATGTCGCGCACGAGCTTGTCCCAGGTGGCGTTCTCGTTGAATTGTCGCGCCAGCCACTTGCCGAGGTCGCGCGACTGCTGCACCGGCTGGCGGCCGCTGTTCATGTCCGATGGCAGCTCGGGCGGACAGATCCATTCGCGCCAGGTACGTCCGAAATGGTCACCGAATTCCGGCGCGGCGAGGAGCTCATCGATCAGCCTGGCGCGCTTTTCTGGCGAGGCGCGCTCTAGGAAGGCCGGCGCCTGTTCGGCCGTGGGTACTCGCCCGTTCAGATCGAGGTACAGGCGCCTGAGAAACTCCGCATCTTCAGCCGCCGCGGCGGGCTTCAGTCCATGGCGTTTGAGCTGGCCGCTGACGTGGCCGTCCAGGGCTTCTGCCACCGCGCCGGGTTCATGTTTCTCGCCGGCGGGCAACAGCGGCTTCTCATACTTTTTAAGCAGGTGGCCCAGGGTTGGCAGGCCCGCCGAAATCCATTCCTTCAACACCGCCTTGTCCTTTTTCGAAAGCGGAGGTTTTCCCTTCGGCATCTCATCTTCGGCCACCGATTGCCACAGCGCGCTCTCCCCAGGCTTGCCCGCCACCACCGCCGGGCCGCCCTTGCCGCCCTTGAGCATGGCTGGCAGCGTTCGCAGATCGAGCTCGCGTTTTCGCTTCAGCCCGCCGTGGCAGCCCATGCAGTTTTTCTGGAGGATCGGAAGCACATCGCGTTCGAGCAATGGAGCCTCCCTCGTCTCCTCAGCCGACACCCCCGGCAGGACCGCCATGATGGCGAGCAGTCCCATTCCCCATTTGCCCCACTTCGTCGGTCTGTTCAGGATGTGTCTCATTCTGCGCCCTGGTGGTTTTCCTCATAATACATCTATCCCTTACCCTCCGCTTAATTAAATCCCCGCAGCCTTCCGGCTGCCCGGGGTTTTATCCGGGCGGTCAGCAGGCAGGGGGCACTCTCTCCTTGCCCCCGCCCATGGACTCGCATAGGCTGCTGGCTGGGTTCAACTAATATATAGAGAGGGTATAGACATGAAACGCAGTGACGCCCACTACGGCGCAGGTATCCTTCCGGTTATGAAATATCTCTTACTTGTGCTGACGGTGGTGTTGGTGCGGCAATCTGTGTTAGCGGCGGACAAGAAGTCTTCGTTAGCGGAGGACAAGAAGTCTTCAACCAAGGAGGAACCAGAACTGCCGTTGCCGGCGGAGCCAAAACATGGGCGACCTTATATGATGCCCGAGGCTGAGCGGCAACGCATTCGCGGGCTCATAGCTCGCGAAGGATGGGCGAAGCAGGATTACGAGCAGTTGAAGAAAAAAGCGGATGGCGGCGACGGCTATTCGGCGGCATTCCTCTTCGCGCTCGAGCGCGACGCCAAGTATGTTCCCACTGCGACCAAATGGCTGCTCGGGAAGCTTTCACCTCAAAGGGTCAAGCGTTTCAAAGATAGACTCGACGATCCCAAATTCTTCGCGGGCGGGAGACCGTGGATGGGAATTATTTTTTACCGTATCGAAGCGGAACAAATCATCGCCTTCGACTGGGTGTATGACGGCCTTTCTGCCGAAAACCGCCGCACCATTCGCGACGGGCTATTAGTCAATGCTCGCTATCGCATGAAGGCGATGGATGCCTGGTGGCACACGCCGAACCTTGTCTTCAAGCCGACCTTCGCCGTCGCGCTGACGGGACTGGTGACACGCGATCGGGAGTTGCTGGAATGGGGATTTAGCCGAACCAAACCGCATGGCGCCCACCTTGGCGGTTACTTTACCGTGCTCAATCACATGCTACGTGACGGTGGCCCGTGGCACGAGGCCCCGATTTATGCGATTTCGCACCTTAGCCTAAAACTTTCGACTCAAATGTCCGGGTATCTCGGACTCGCGGATGGGCAAAACTGGTTCCGTCGAAAGATGCCCGCTGGCGGCAGCCCGCAGGGCTTGATGGACTATTACATCGACACGGCTTACCCAATGGAACAGGTCGGTGACGTGCGGCGAATTCGTGTCGCAAGCTACGGCGACGGTGCAACGAGCGGGGGCGGTGACCTGTTTCTGATTTATCCCGGCCCGGATAAAGGTAAGGGTCCGCTGGTCCATGATGGGCTGACCGACGCGTACAACGTTTCGGGCGATTCACGCTACGCGGCTTTCCTCGCATTACTTCCTGACTACAAGCCG
>CAYPSQ010000193.1:0-2360 GCA_964413115.1 uncultured Rhizobiaceae bacterium
ACACCTTTGCTCGTCCCGCCTCTCAAGATCACGCAGCGAACTGAATCTGGCACAACATCCCCTTCTTTGATGCTTTGATGGACGCTAGAACATCGGGTATGCACGTTCAAACGCGTGGAGATGGGTACATTTTGAACCATCCAAAATTAAATTCTGGTAAGATAGGTGTTTAATTTATTTTCAATAAGTTAGCAGGTTTTTACTAAATTTTTGCCGTTCGGTATTCGTATCATGAAATCACGTAGTCAGTTATTGCTTATCATTAAATAGAACTCTTGGCAGCGCTACAACGCACCTCACAAAGCGTCATCGCCATCTGTCATCTTCAAGACGGAACAGTCCTTGCGTATATTCAAGAGGACTATAGAGATAGGTTTTCTGTTCACAGACGTCTCTATGACCGGCGATATAAATCGCATACCCTTGGCAAAGGGTGCGCGTTAAATTTAGCCGGAAATGAAGGCCCCTTCATGCGGCGCTTTGCCCCTGGCACAATCAACTTCGTAAGCACGGCGGACCACAAAATTTGATTACTGCGGAAGTCTTCCGCGCGTCGGGACCTAATTTAATCGTTGCGATAGGTACTGGACGACTAATCTGACGCAGCCCACCCTTCTGCTCACCCGCTGTCACCGCTAGTATGATCAGCACAAAGGAGGGGCCGATGGGAAAGACACTTTTTGAGAAAATCTGGGACGAGCACGTTATAACGGCGCGCGAAGATGGAGACGTGTTACTCTATATCGACCGCCACCTGATCCATGACCTCCATTTTCGCGCCTTCGACATGCTTAAGTCGAAAGGTATGCGTATTCGCGAGCCAGACAAACTATTCGGGACACCCGACCACAGCATCCCGACCACGGCAAAAGTCCTGGAAGATATTCCCAAGGGAGAAATGCGCGAGACTGTCGAGGTACTAGAACGTTCTGCGACAGAGCATGGCTTCACGCACTTCTCTATGACCGACGACCGACACGGAATCGTCCATGTGGTGGGACCAGAACAGGGGATCACACTGCCTGGCCTCACGCTGGTCTGCGGTGATTCCCACACCTCAACACATGGTGCGCTCGGTTGCATTTCTTTTGGCATCGGCACAACCGAGGTCCAGCATGTACTCGCCACGCAGAGCCTTTGGCAACGCAAGCCGAAATCGATGCGTATCAACATAACCGGCAAGCTCGGCTTTGGTGTCAGCGGCAAGGACATTATCTTGGCTATCATCCGCAAGATCAGCGCCGCGGGCGGAACAGGTTACGCAATCGAGTACGCCGGATCGGCAATCGAGGCACTGTCGATGGATGCCCGCATGACAGTCTGTAACATGACCATTGAAGCCGGTGCGCGGTCTGGCATCATCGCGCCGGATGACAAGACAATAGAATATTGCGCCGGCCGACCGTACGCCCCGAAGGACACCAAGTGGGATCACGCTGTCGCCTATTGGCGGACCCTTCCAACCGACGAAAATGCCACCTTCGACAGGGAGGTCACGATTGACGGCAATGCCATTGCGCCGATGGTGACCTGGGGCAATAGCCCACAATGGGCACTGCCGATCACGGAGGCAATACCGGATCCTTCCCACGAAACCGACCCGCTGAAACGCGCTGATATGGAAGCGGCGCTGGACTATATGGACCTTAAGCCCGGCATAGCGTTATCTGACATCGCTATCGACACCGTGTTCATCGGCGCCTGCACGAACAGCCGCATCGACGACTTCCGCGCCGCCGCCCAGGTCGCGAAAGACCGACGCGCGAAGGTCCGCACACTGATAGTCCCTGGGTCAGGCCTAGTTAAGAAACAGGCCGAAGCAGAAGGTCTCGACAAGATTTTTACCGATGCGGGCATGGAGTGGCGCGAACCAGGCTGCTCCATGTGCGTCGCGATGAATGGCGACATGCTGGCCCCGGGCGAACGCTCGGCCTCGACAAGCAACCGCAACTTCCGTGGGCGGCAGGGACTTGGCAGCCGAACCCACCTAGTCAGCCCAGCGATGGCCGCAGCCGCATCCGTTACCGGGTATTTCACTGATGTTCGCAAACTCATCCAGGAGGACTGATCATGGCTCAGAAAGCACCGGGCCTGGAGCCATTCACGACCTTCGCCTCTGTAGCCGTGCCCATCGACATCGCTAATTGTGACACCGATCAAATTATACCAGCACGTTTCCTGCGCCGACCGGGTAATGATCCGGAATATCCGACGTTCCTGTTCCATGACCTGCGCTTCAACGAAGACGGTTCGGAAAAGGATTTTGTTTACAACAGACCGGAATTCCGGGAAGGGCGTATCTTCATCGCCGATGTCAATTGGGGTTGCGGTTCATCACGGGAAAATGCGGTGAGTGTGCT
>CAYPSQ010000194.1:0-2359 GCA_964413115.1 uncultured Rhizobiaceae bacterium
GGCCGAATAATCTAATAGTGTATTAAGATAAAGAGCTCACGAACGCGCCTGACCGCAAGGGTGGGGACGCGCCCGCTCGCGGTTCCCAACAGTTGATCGACGGGTTATGAGCAGCTAACCACTGACGGTTCATGAACCCGAGGTGGAATATGGTTATCCTGAACCCCAGGAGGCAGGCAAATGGCCCGCGATCCCCGCTATGACGTGCTCTTCACACCGCTCAAGATTGGTCCAAAGGTAGCAAAGAACCGTTTCTTTCAAGTTCCGCATTGCAATGCCATGGGCTACACCGAGCATCATGGAGATATCGCGCATCGCCGCATGAAAGCGGAAGGCGGTTGGGGAGTTATCTCGACCGAGCAATGTTCTATTCACCCCAGTTCCTGCGCTGCGCCTTACGGCGAACGCCGGTTGTGGAACAATGATCATGTGATCCAATTGCGCGAATGGGTCGATGCCGTGCAAGAACATGGCGCGTTGGCCGCCGTCGAACTGGCCCATAACGGTTCCGGATTTTCGAACCGCAAGACCAAGGAGTATCCAATAGGCCCGTCGAATAACATGGTCCATTACAATTGGGATCCGATTCAAGGGCGCGAGATGGACAAGGCGGACATCCGCGAATTCCGCCGCTGGCAAGTCGAGGCTTCTATCCGCGCAGTCGAGTGCGGGTTTGACATCGTCTATGTTTATGCCGGGCACGATATCGCGGTACCACAGAGCTTCCTGTCACCGCATAGCAACCATCGCACGGATGAATATGGTGGCAGCGTTGAGAACCGCGCGCGCCTCATTGGTGAGATGTTGGAAGACACCAAGGAAGCAGTCGGCGATAAGGCCGCCGTGGCGCTTCGTATCGCGGTCGATGAGATGCGGGGCGCAGACGGCATTCAATGGCAGGAAGAAGGCCAGGCGGTGGTCGAGATGTTTTCTGATCTCCCCGATCTCTGGGATGTGAACATCAGTGACTGGGCAGAAGATTCAGCGACCGCGCGCTTTAGCAGCGAAGGGTTTCAGGAGCCCTACATGGCCTTTGTCAAGCAAAAGACCGACAAGCCGGTGGTGAGCGTTGGGCGTTTCACTTCGCCAGATACCATGGTTTCGCAGATCGAGCGCGGTATCATCGATATGATTGGCGCAGCGCGGCCCTCCATTGCAGATCCGTTCTTACCGAAGAAGATCGAGGAAGGGCGCAATGAAGACATCCGCGAATGCATCGGCTGCAACATTTGCGTTTCAGCTGAAAACACTGCCAGCCTATTCCGCTGCACGCAGAATCCGACCGCCGGCGAGGAATGGCGGCGCGGCTGGCACCCGGAGAAAATCGCCGCGAAGGGCTCGGACGATGGCGTGCTGATAGTTGGCGCTGGCCCTGCCGGGCTGGAGTGCGCCCGTGCGTTGGGCCTACGCGGTTATACCGTGCATCTGGTGGAAGCACGTGATGACGTTGGCGGGCGGGTAACGTTCGAAAGCAGCCTTCCCGGCTTGGCGGAGTGGGCCCGGGTGCGCGACTACCGAAAGACCCAGCTTGCCAAGATGAAAAATGTCGAAGTGCACACCGGCACTGAACTCACGACCCAGGATATTCTGGACTATGGCGCTGAGACCGTCGTTCTTGCCACCGGCTCGAGTTGGCGCCGCGACGGTGTCGCTTACACCAACGCCCACGCAATTCCGGGCAGCGATGGAAGCCGGGTCTTCACCCCCGATGACATTATGAACGGCAAAAAGATCGAAGGACCGGTCATCGTGTTCGATGATGATCACTATTATATGGGCGGCGTGATCGCTGAAAAACTGCGTGCCAACGGCAATGAGGTGACTATTGTAACGCCGCTGATGGAACTTTCGCGTTGGACCGAATACACCCTAGAGATGGAAAAAATTCAGAGCCAGATTTTGTCTCAGGGTATCAAGTTGATCAAAGATCACAATATTGTCTCGATCGGCGATAACAGCATTGAAATTGCCAATGTCTATCATGGCGCGATCCGTGAGAATTTAAGCTACCAGTCGCTCGTTTTAGCAACGTCACGGTTGCCGAACGACTCGCTCTACAAGGAATTGTCAGCGGATCCCGACAAACTGGCGGCAGCGGGAATTACCAAACTGGCTCGTATAGGTGATGTCGTCGCGCCGAGCACCATCCAGTTCGCCGTCTATGAGGGTCATCGATACGCTCAAGAGCTCGACACCGCAGCGGTCGGCGACGTGCCCTACAAGATTGAGCAGGTCCGTTTGGAAAGTACTGCAGCGGAATAGGTTTCGGGGGGCCTGGCGTTTGTCAGGCGCCCCAGACTTCTCTCAGCACCCGTAGCCAGTTTTCGCCCATAATCTTTCGAACTTTCGCTTCTGGCCA
>CAYPSQ010000195.1:0-2323 GCA_964413115.1 uncultured Rhizobiaceae bacterium
TCAGGCAGGAGAACCAACAAGACAGCGGCAAGACCGAACAAGAACCCAGCAATACGCAGCAATCGGATGCGGTCGATCCGGAAGAGAACGGCAATTCCATAGGTTAGGATCGGCACGAGGGTGAGGCCTATTCCAATGGCACCGGCTGGAACCTTGGGCGCGACGAAAACGATCAACGTATATGGCACGGCGGTCCCGAGGGTACCGAGCAGAAGATAGAGGCGAAGATCCTTGCGCCGCAGGCTTGGTAGTTGCCGCGTGGCGAGCCCCACAAAAAACGTCAGCAGTACGGCGCCAAGGCATTGCCAAAAAACGAATGCAAAGACCGGAATACCTTCGGTGGTGGCAATCCGATTTAGTGAAAGAGTCATGGAGTAAATAGCGGCCGAGAATAGAAGAATCGCAAACGGTACCAGGTGCGACTTATTCATCTTCATCATCTTCATGATTACCACTGGCCTTCCGCCACTACGCCCCTTGATTGGTGGGAACAAATTTATTTTTGACGAGTTGCGCGACGTGTCTTGTGGCTGTTGAGAAATGGTCCATGGGCCGTGGGGCGCGGATTATGGGGTGGTAAATAGAGGTAAGCGACCTACGTGCGAGGCCTGGGTCCGTTTCCAACCAACCCAGATCAAGCCTCTAGCCAAAGGAGAGCGCATTGCCGTCACCGACCAATCATACGATTCACGCACACCGATAATGGATTGAGGTCGACGCGTGGTACTAAGCGTGAAAGCAAGTGACCGCCAGACTCTTCACCGCCGATCGCCTATTAGGTCGTGAGCGGTATGATCGGACAGTTTGCCTCTTTCTCGACCAAGTCAAAGACGAATAGAAACTTTGCTGCGCCAGTAAGGATGCCCGCGACCAAACCCAGCTCAAAAATCTCACCGTCGTCGAAATGATTACGGAGAGACGCGTAGAGTGCTGGAGTGAGTTGACCATTCATATTTGCTAGCGCCATCTCGCTGGCCAATTGGATAACGGCGCGATCCCTATCAGAAAAGGCAGTGTGAGCTTCGTGCATAATGTTGGCAAGCTGCGCCTCCGTAACGCCAGCCTCGCGCGCGTCCTCGATGTTACCCTTGTTGCAGAAGGCGCAGCCGTGGGTCATCGAAAGCCTATAGCGCAGGAGTTCCTTTGTGCGCGTGTCAACACGACCACCGTAGAAAAGTTTCCCGTAAAAACTATCGAAATACCAATTAAGTACCTCAGGAGCATTGGCGCCGATCTCAAAAAATGTGGCGTCACCACTTTTACTCTTCTGGAGTGCGTGTGATTTCTCATAGGCTGCACGCACACTCTCGTCCATGGCTTCAGGCGCTACTCGGCTCAGTAGGGGGCTTGGCATAATGTTCTCCCGACGTTTTCTACCCTGCTTTTATGGCAACCAGGGATAACTCGTCAAACTCCTGACCCTTGCACTTTCAAGTCCAGTTGTGGGTGTTCCGGGGGGGCTAGGGCTGGGCCATTGTTTGGTTCACGTCTACCCCTGCCATAATATTTTTATTTCTATTCCTCTAGTCTTGAAAAAAAGCGTAGCCATAAATTTGATGAACCCCCGAATAGTGAGTTAATGGGAGATCGTCCCGATTGTCAGTTGTTCGAGAATGACCATCGCACGCATGGAGAAGACAGGCACTTTCCCGCGGGACATACGCTTTGGAAATGGATCGGTGGGTTAGCTCAAATATGAGGTTGAACATTGGCTCACCCAACGCATGGCATTGCGCGTTGAAGATGACTGTGTAAGTACCTCCGACGATTACGGCGGTGATGTGGCGGTCTTAACAGTTTCTCCGCCGTGCTGCTCCGACGCGATTGTGCTCTCAGTGCAGGGGTATGGGGCTTGGTTGAACTTCGGGCTGCCGGTCGTTTGTTCTGCTGGCGGCAGTTACGTTGGCCAAATTCTTTGGAACCGAATTGGATCCCAGTTGTTAGAAGTAACTCCGCCAACCGCCAACAGAATTCGGCTATGCTGTTGGTGTGGCCAATAGAAAGTGGCAGTCAGTACCACGGCACCTTTGGTGAGTGCGCGGATGGGCGGCCAGGCGAAGTTTGGGTGCATGGGGCGAAGGTCGGCATCAAGAGACGCCACGCTCACACACTGACGACACTCTTTCAATCAGCCCAGGCCACTCTGGAGCTAAACAGCAGCGCTCCGGCTGTGGAGAGTGTTGCGTCTATGCGATGCAAAGTTAACCCTAACGCCAATTGAAACACTGTGCTGCGCTGAAGGGTAAACCGTTGAGGAGAGCGGTGCGAACGGCGGGGCGTTAATGTTGGGTGACTTACTGTTTGTACTCGACCATAACCTCGC
>CAYPSQ010000196.1:0-2299 GCA_964413115.1 uncultured Rhizobiaceae bacterium
TTGCCGAAGCGGCGCGCGTGCTCAAGCCGGGTGGGCGCATGGTCATGTTGGAGCCTGCGATTACGCCATTGAGCGGATTATTTTATCGCTATCTCCACCCCGAGCCAGTCGATACGAGACAGGATCCGTTTGTCAGCCCCACGGCAAACCCGAAACGCAGCCCTTACGACGCCAATCAAGCAATTCCGACGCTCTTATTCCGCCGACATCGAGCGAAATTTGAACATCGCTTTCCCGAGTTTTGGCTGCGCAGGGTGCGATACCTAAGCCTGTTCGCCTATCCCCTATCCGGCGGATACCGCAGATGGAGTCTGGTGCCTGCCGTTCTCGTTCGCCCTCTGCTGTTCGCAGAGGATGGCTTGCTCACCCTATTGGGACCGGCGATGGCATTCCGCCTTTTTATCATACTGGAACGGCGCTAAACTTATGCTTTCGACCAAACAAAAAATTCGACTGGCTCGCACCGCTGCGCGCTTAGTAATCGGCATGCGGCGCAGCTTCGGCGCGGAAGAAGTTGCCGAGGTCCGCCGCAACGGCCTTAACTGGCGGCTCGAGCTTGGCGAGGGCATTGACTTCGCGATTTATCTCCTTGGTAGATTCGAGCGTGACACTCAGCGACAATATGAGCGTCTCCTGAGACCCGGTGACATTGCGCTTGATATTGGCGCCAATATCGGCGCCCACACCTTGCCGATCTCTCGCCTGGTTGGCAAAACAGGGTGTGTGCATGCCTTCGAGCCGACAGCATTCGCATTCGCCAAACTGCAAGCGAACATCGCGTGCAACGCCGACCTCGCGGAACGTATCAAGGTACGGCAAATCCTGCTGCGTGACGGAGTCGGGGATACTCCGCCGGCTGCGATAGCGGCAAGCTGGCCGCTTGGCATCCGCCTGGGCGGGCATCCGGTGCATGGCGGCCATGACATGACAACCGCCGGTGCCACAGCAGAAACTCTCGATTCTTATGCTGTGCGCGAGGAGATCGAGCGCATCGATTTCATCAAACTGGATGTCGATGGAAATGAATGCCAAGTCCTGCGCGGCGGGCAGAGTACGCTTCGACGCTTTCGCCCGCCTATAATTCTAGAATTGGCCCCCTATGTTTTCTCCAGTGGCCAAAACAGTTTCGAAACTTTCATTAATCTGCTGCGGGATATCGGCTACAGATTGATGCGCTCTCCTGGCGGCGCAGAACTCCCGCATGATGCGGCGGCGCTAGCCCGCTACATCGCCGACGGCGCGAGCATCAACGCCTGGGCGATACAAGCATGACTCAGGCGCACACGCTATGGCTCATTTTTGTCGTCGCGCTGATAGTCCGCCTTACCTACACGCTCGGACTTTATCTTGGCATGGGCGACGATGCGCTTCTCGCCGAAGATTCCATTCTTTATTTGGAACTCGGCCAAGAGTTCGTTGCCCATGGAGATTTCGTTCGCTTCTACGGTGACGGCAGGGGCTTCGAGCCCGAAACAGAACGCATGCCGCTTTATGTAATTTGGCTAGCCCTACACCAGTGGGTAAGCGGCATATCGGCACCGCTTTTCCCTGCTCTAACTCAAGGCGCGCTTGACGCCCTTGCCTGTGTCTTTATCGCGCGAACAGCAATGCTCCTCAATCCCCGCCTGCTGTTGCCCGCCGGCTTGATTGCCGCCTGTAATCCCACGCAATTCATTGTCAGTGCGTTTATTCTTACGGATTCGCTGTTTTTCTTTTTTGTGTGCCTCATGCTCTATGCCGCCGTAAGGTGGTTGCGTGAACCGGCTTGGCGGTGGGCGCTACTGCTAGGCCTAGCGGTGGGTCTCGGGGTTTCCACTCGCGTCATGTTGCTGCCGGCGGTGGTGGCGCTGGCAATTCTACTACCGCTTACGGCGGCTTGGCTCGGCCGCTTGCGCCTCACCGGCATCGCCCATTTGCTCGCCTTCGTGGCTATCTGCGCGGCACTCCAAGCACCGATTCTCGCGCGCAACCTCAACCACTATGATACCGTGCAATTGACCAGCCAAGGGGGAGCATTTTCCTTATTGTGGTTGACACCGTTGGTATTGGAAGCGGTCGACGGCACGCCGCATGCCGAGGGGGCACAACGGATGCAGCGGCGCTACGAAACAGAAATCGGTGGAGTAGAGTCCAAAAATCCGTTCACACGCTCTGCCCAGATGACCGCCACAGCACGTCGTGCTATCTCCGAGTTGGGCCTGATTGCCACGGTCAAGGCCTGGCTGATCGGCGGCGCGATTAATTTGTTCTCGCCTGCGGCTATCCTCTCACCACCGGTGAGCAACCTGCCACGCACCGG
>CAYPSQ010000197.1:0-2294 GCA_964413115.1 uncultured Rhizobiaceae bacterium
GTTCTAGATCGAGAGCCCAGGTGAGGAACTCGCCGACCGGCGCCATAGTCTTGCCATATCTGGCGAAGCGCTCGATGAAATCGGGGGCGAGCGCGTTTCCCAGGTTGTCGTCACGGTGAGGATAAAATCCTTGCGTTTTAGATTCTCAATCAACAGATGCTTTGAATCGTAGGCCGCGGTGGTGTTTTAGACTGTTGCTAACGATTTCACATCCAGCAGCGCCGAGCGCTTTGGCCTTTTTAAGGCGCTTCCAGCACTTCGGATTGAGTACGATTGCTTCGCGAAGGATGCAGAGGGTCACGCTGCGGGGGTGCCGAATACTGGCGCTCATGAACACGTTGCCTGGCTCCACATTAAAATCCTGGTACTTGGACATACAGGGCTCGGACCTGTCCAAAATACGCACCAGTATGAAGTTTTATAGGGCGTTTGGTTCTTGGTTAAGCGCGTGTCCCGGTGAATATGAAAGAGCGAGCCGCCAAAAGATCGAGCATCGGCCACGAAATTCTCACTGGTTTGTCCATATGTAGCGCGAATTCCTCGACGAAGCGCAGCATCCGGCCGCGCAATTCGTTTTCGTAGCATGACCTTTGGTACTTGAACCATGGTCACTCATTGTACTTTTTCAAATCACGCAAATATTTGAACAGCGATGGCCCAAACTAGAAATTTTCGTTCATATCGATGCTTGCCCAACTTCTCAGGCAGGGCTTGCTCGCTCGCGCATGCTGTAGTTCTATCCTGATCCAACCTCGCATGGGTGATGTTTTGCAAAAGGTCGTGATTGGAATAACCGGAGCCAGCGGTGCCGTCCTGGGTGTGCGCACGGTCGAGGCGTTCTCCGCTGCTGGGGTCGAGACCCACCTTGTCGTGAGCAAATGGGGCCAGCAAACGCTCGAGCATGAAACTGCGCTTAAGCTTGATAATCTCCGAGACCGTGCGACGCAGCTATACAGCTCCGGCGATATGGCGGCGGCGATCTCATCGGGCTCGTTCCGCACCATGGGTATGGTGATCGCACCTTGTTCAATGCATAGCTTGGCGGCGATTTCGCTCGGCATGGGCAAAAATTTGGTGCACCGAGCGGCGGATGTCGTGCTCAAGGAACGCCTGCCTCTCGTGCTGGTGCCGCGCGAGACACCGCTCAATGACGTTCATTTGGAGAACATGCTGCGTCTCAGCCGCATGGGGGTGCGCATCCTGCCACCCAACCCGGCGTTTTATAATCACCCGGAAAGTATCGAGGACATCGTGGATCACATCGTTTCTCGCATCCTCGATCAATTCGGTGTGGCTGCAGAATTTTCGCGACGCTGGGATGGTGCGATGCGACGCGAGCAGTAACCTATAAAATTGTATAGTGATCTAGAGGGGAATACGAACGTGGCGAACAAAATAAGCAAGGGTAAGAGCAAGAAAATTGGCTGGGGAATTATCGGTTCCACCGGCTGGGCCGAGCATACTTTCGCGCCAGCGATCGAGGCGGCGAGGGGGGCGGAGCTGCGCGCAGTTCTAGCCTCAACGCAGACTAAAGCCGAAGAATTTTGTGCCCGCCACAGCATCGGGGGCGGCTATTCCCGGCTCGATGATTTTGTCGCTGACAAATCGATCGACGCCGTGTGGATCTGTGGGCCCAACAATATGCACAAGGCGCATGCGGTGGCTGCACTGGCGGCTGGTAAGCATGTACTTTGCGAAAAGCCGATGGCGATCTCGCCGGCCGAATGCCGGGCGATGATAGCAGCCGCCAAGAAGGCAGGCCGAAAGCTGCAAATTGCATACAACACCCGCCACCACCCCAAGCTTCAGGCGGTCCAGAAAGACTGGATGGCCGGGCGCTTTGGCAAACCGGTGCATGGGCGTTGCCATCTCTATTATCCTTATCCGGTCAAGCTCGGCGGTTGGCATTCGCGCGAGAAAGAGGTTGGTTCTTGGGCGTTCGGCGATATCGGTACACATTTGATCGATCAACTTCGCTGGTTTCTGGGTGACGCCAAAAAGGTGATGGCAGCGCATACTTCCAGCCCCAGTTGGGGCTACCGCACACCGGACCATGTAGCAGCGATGATTTCTTTCAAGAACGGCGCGGTCGGTTCGCTCTCGGCTTCGACCGGCCTCATACCGGGCAAGGCACGCCTCGAATTTTACGCTGACAACGGTTATATCATTGTTGAAAACGGGTTGCTGGGCATGGAAGGTTCACTTACCACTGGCGTCAAAAACGGCAAGGAGCGCGTTGTAAAATTGCCCTTCTCGCCAACCTACAAGCTTCAGGTCGAGGCGTTCGGGCGCCA
>CAYPSQ010000198.1:0-2287 GCA_964413115.1 uncultured Rhizobiaceae bacterium
CCAACGAGCCGTCTGCATTGACGTCATAAACTCGGATATGCGCGCGCGGCGTATCGTTGATATAGAGCAGGCTCTCATCAGGTGAAAAACATAACCCGTTAGGCTGGCCGTAATCATTGGCCACACAGGTGAGGTCACCTTCGGGTGAAATACGAAACACGCCCTGGAAGTCCAGTTCACACTCGCGCTCTTCGCCGAACACCGGCAGGCGGCCAAAGGTAGGGTCGGTGAAATAAACCGCGCCATCGGATTTGACGACAACATCGTTGGGGCTATTAAGCTCTTTCTCACCAAAATGCGATGCCAGTATTTGGCGTTCACCACCCGCAGTTTCACGCGCCAGACAGGAAGTAGAATGCTCGCAAATATAAAGATTTAAATCTCCGTCATAGGTCATGCCATTACACTTATTGGCCGGAGTGCCCAATGGTTCACGTACCACGGTCGCGCCATCAGCCACACTCCAGCGGCGTCGGACATCGTTCGGTATGTCGCTAAAATAAAGGCAGTTTTCTGCCGGGTTCCACAGCGGTCCTTCGGTGAATTGAAAACCGGTAGCAACCTGCTCAACTGCAGCATCCGCGGCAATCAGGTCAAACAGCTTGTCTGAATTCGCGGTAACGGGCATCTCCAATATCCTTTTTTGTTTTCTTTGGCACCCCCATGATAACGCCTTACGGCCTGTCGTGAAGCCGGTTTTTGGGCTCAGAAAAATACTGATCGACGCTGGTGGGCAAAAGCAGAACAAGCTAGTCTTGCTACTAAAATACCATCAGAGAGGGCGCTCACCATGAAACTTTCACTCATCCAAATGAATAGCTCGACCAGCCGCGACGAAAACGTCGAACGCGCTGCGCGTTATATCGACGAGACGGTCGCCCGCGACAAGCCAGATCTGGTGGTGATCCCAGAATTCTTCAATCACATCTACGTATTTCAGTATCGTGACTACAAATATATCGATTGTGCCGAGCGCGAATCTGGCATCACCATCACGCGGATGCGGGAAAAAGCGAAGGAGCACGGCATTCACATTATCGCCACTATTTTCGAGGAGCATTCAGCGGGTGTCTATTACGATTCGGCGATGGTGATTGACCCAGTCGGTGCTATCATTGGCAAATACCGTAAGGTGCAACCCGCCGCTGTAGCCAGCCTGGAAAAGATATATTTCCGTTACGGCTCCTATTTTCCGGTGTTTAAGATTAGCGACTGGCGGGTCGGTATAAATATTTGTTACGACACCTTCTTTCCTGAGTCGGCGCGCTGCGCTGCGCTGAATGGTGCGGAGCTCATCGTTATTCCGTTCGCCACGCCAAAAAAGGAGTGCTGGCGCGAAATGATGATGACCCGGGCGTTCGAGAACGGTGCTTACGTAGCGCCGTGCAACAAGGTGGGCCAGGAGGGCGAATGGTATTTTGAAGGGCGCAGCATGATCGTGTCGCCGACCTCCGAGGTGCTAGTCGAGGCCGGTAATGGAGGTGACGAAACCATTACAGCTTCGCTGGAGCGTGATTTGGTGTTCGAGACCCGGCGCAACCTACCTATGTTCCGCGACCGCCGGCCCGACCTTTACACGCCAATCTGCACGACGACAGAAGATCTTCCGCAGGTGAACTAGGTTAGAGCAGCGATATGCCTCAAATATCCCAGTTGCCTCACATCGCCTGGTTCACGCTTACGCTTGGCATCGCCCTTGCACTGTCAATATACGACACGCCACGCGCAGAAACGCTGCAGAACCCTGCTTCGGCGAAAGCTCTATTGGGCGATGTTTTCGAATATATCAAGAACTCAGTTACCTCTGCCGACGAGGATTTAACCCTCAAATTTGTGGCTGAGCCAAGCGCCCAGCCGAACGGCAACAACATCGAACTGATCTTCCCCGCGCCGAGCACACTCAATCGCAATGGCATTGGATTTCACTTGGTAAATGTTACAGCCAGCGTCACCCCTCAAGATAATGACCAGTTCCAATTCTCTGTCGGTCTACCAAGTTCCATGACTATCTCGGAGGCCGGTGGATTGGCTGAGGCTGAAGTGAGTTGGGCGACAAGTGCGCTACGCGGAATTTGGCGCGCCGACCTAGATATCGCTAGTGAAATTCGCGGGGTGTTAAAAAACCTGCTCTTCACAGACATTAAACAAGGTGAAAAATACTTGGTTGGCAAGATTGATTCTGTTGCCATGAATCAGAAACTTGCTGAATCCAGGAACGGCTGGTGGAACGGACAGCTTGCGTACGACGTGGCCAACATAGAATTAGCCCCTGCAAACAAGGATGAAC
>CAYPSQ010000199.1:0-2287 GCA_964413115.1 uncultured Rhizobiaceae bacterium
TTGAGCGGAGATTTCTGTATCCACCTTCCAGCGGCATGAAAATGCCAAGGATAATCACGAGCGCAACGATTGCTCGAATGAGCACGATCTGGTGAAGTGGATAGTTGCCGCTTAACGTCTTGATCAACATATCAGAGGCGGAAAAGGTTGCACCGGCGGCAAGTACACAGAGAATGCCAAGGGTTGGAGGGCGCAACAGCATCGAGTTTAGCATTGCCCCCCTTTCCTTGGCTCAACATAGAGTTTCGGAAATATCTATAGTTCCGGACGTGTTTCATGTAGTTGCTGGAATGGTTTTATTGACCTATCCAGGCGGTCAGAAATTGTTGCACCGCCAATCGCTGATAGAAGGTCTACATCACTGAAGCTTGTAAAGGAGCCAGTAGGCTAAATCGATAGCTAATGCACAATGTCTAGAAATCCAAGCTGGAGTTCAGCGGAGACGATTGCAAGGGCGCCAGAATATCTGCTGGTTTAGCGTGACTGGTCGAGAAGCCAAGTAATTAGGACGGCCTGTGTTCATCGGTCATTTCGGAATGGATTGCCGGGCAAAATCCGTTGTGCCTAAGATGTCACCGGGGATGTTTTTTGGCATGCGACTCCGGCCTGCTATCGTGGATCATTCTGTTCGGCGGTCATTTGGGCCTATCTGATAAATCTCATAATACAGGCGAACAGTTAAAAATTTGCAACGTCAAGGTGCCATTGTATGAAGAAGGAACTCCACCTCAATTTGTTCATCCACAGTCGCGGGCACCATGAGGCATCATGGCGCGACCCGGCGTCCACAGCTTTGCCTCTAACGGACATACGTTATTACATCGATTGCGCCCAGAAAGCGGAAGCCGCGCATTTCGACTCGATCTTTCTCGCCGACCTCCTTACGCTTCCCGATGATATCGACAGTGCGGCTCGCTGTTGGCTTGAACCGGTCACGACACTTGCTGCGCTGGCTGTCGCCACGACCCACCTTGGTCTCATCGCGACAGCATCGACTACTTATTCGGAACCATTCAATTTGGCCCGCCAGTTCGCTTCCATCGATCATGTCAGCGGTGGACGGGCAGGCTGGAACATTGTCACGTCTTTTTCGCCAGCGGCCGGGCGCAATTTTGGAAATACCGGCAAACTCGATCACAGCCTGCGCTATGAAATGGGCGAGGAGTTCGTAACAATTGCCAAAGCGCTGTGGGACAGTTGGGACGACGATGCGGTCCTTGATGAACCGAGCGGGCTGCGTTTATGTGCAGAAGGATCGCGTCCGATCCATCAACTATACTGGTAAGCACTATAACGTGGTTGGTCCATTGAACTTGCCGCGCAGCCCCCAGGGCCGGCCGGTTCTAGTGCAAGCGGGCTCCTCAGAATCTGGGATGAACTTTGCCGCCCGGCATGCGGAGGCGGTGTTTACCGCGCACCTCGAAAAAGGCACGGCGCAAGACTTTTATCGGGATTTAAAAGCCCGCGTGGTGGCAGCCGGTCGGCCAGCGGACCAATCGCTGATACTGCCGGGTCTAAGCCCGATGATCGGTGGCACAGAAAACGAGGCACAGCAATTGGTTCAGGACCTCGACGACCTCAGTGACCCCGAAGTTGGCCGTAAACGGCTTTCAGCTAATTTTGGCGGTCAAGATTTTTCACATATGCCACTCGACCAGCCGCTTCGCGTGGAAGATTTTCCCGATCCTGGCAAGAACGAAGCAGCCCGCAGCCGCTCGGCGCTGATTGTAAGTGCCGTGCGAAAGGAAGGCCTCACACTCCGGCAATTGCTCGCCAAATTTGCCGGTGCGCGGGGGCATTTCGTATATGCCGGGACCCCGGAACAGGTAGCTGACCTAATCGAGGACTGGATCGATACTGGTGCGGCGGACGGATTCAATATCATGCCCCCTCTTCTACCACGGATGCTCGATGCGTTCGCGGACGAGGTTGTGCCTTTGTTGAAACGTCGCGGGCGGTTCCGCACCGAATACACCGGGACGACGTTACGAGAGCATTACGGCCTGACACGGCCGCCGGCTTAAGTACACATCATCGTCGTGTTCGGCGGGGCCTTCATCGAGGCGCGGAAAATCAGTAAGGCCGAGCAAATCAAAGAGAACGCCCGTGTGCGCGGCCGCGTGTAATACGGTGGCTGCTGATGGCACCCCTGGTACACGTGGCCTATCGGGACTGGCGAAGGCGTTCTTCTACGCCGGTAGTCGTGCCCTTCTGGTCTCGCACTGGCCGGTGGTCTCGGATGCTGCCGTAGCACTCACCACACGCATGCTGGCAGCTGCAAAGACCG
>CAYPSQ010000200.1:0-2286 GCA_964413115.1 uncultured Rhizobiaceae bacterium
GATCCAGATCGATTTAAGCAGGACAGAAGCCCGTATGAGCGCCCAACCTATCCATTTAGGTGTGGTCGAATCGGCTTATGGAGCAAGCCTTGTGGGCGCGGACCATCGAGCGAGGGTTTATGCGGTGGCGTTGCCGAGTGTAGGCCGTTTTTAGACAACGGGCGCTGGTCTTGTCGACGTTCAGCGCGCAGTGGTGGCCCTTGTGAAGAAGGCCCTCAGCCTGATGGCAGCTGTAGCCACCAACATCCACCCTGTAAACCGATTATTTCCCTGCGCGACTATAGGGCGCGCCTTACATTCTTTGCTGCGGCGCTTATCTTGGCGCTGATCAGCGTCTTCGCATTTTATGGCGACGGTGCAACTGCTATAAGCTCGATCAACCCCGGCGCACTGTCTGATGCCCACCAGAATTTTACAACTGAAGAAGGCTGTGCCTCTTGCCATCAGCGGCATGGTGGCGACGCCGGTATGTGGATTCAAGCATCTTGGTCACCAGGTACGCTGTCGAAGTCTTGCGAGTCGTGTCATGCGTTTAGTGGTCCGGCCACAGCGCCACACAACGGAGATTTCAAAACAGTAGGTAGGCACCAGACGACCACCTGCACGATGTGTCATACGGAGCATAAGGGTACCAGCGGTAAAATTACCCAACTAGCGGATAGCCAGTGCAACGCCTGCCATGAGAAGAAGTTTAAAAGCTTCTCGAATGGCCATCCTAATTTTTCAAACGATTTTCCGTCACTCCGGCGTACCGCAATTGTGTTCGATCATACGAGCCATTTTTCCAAACATTTCCAGAACCAGCGATTTGCCGATCGAGCGCCTAAGAACCGTTGTATCGCCTGTCATAATGTTGACAAGGCGGGGCAAAGTGTGCCGGTGCGTCCCTATGAAGAATCTTGCGCGGGTTGTCACGACAACCAGATTTCAGGTCGTGAATTTGTTTTGTTTACCTTGCCAGAATTCGAGGAGAATCCTTTCGACTTCGAGGCAGTTAGAGAGGTATGCGGGCCGACAGCGGAAGACCGCGAAGCTGCGGGAGAACAGTTCATCGGTATTGTGGAGAAACTTGAAGAGCTTAGAGAGGGTGGAGATTTCTCCGCAGATGCCTCCACCGAACTGTTGTCAGATCTTGAGCTGCTCCAAGCACGACTAGGGTATAGTGGGACCGGTGAACCGGAAGAAGAGTACGAATCCGTTTCCACAGAAACCTTGCCACCAACGGCGTTGCTGTTGTTGGGGATCGAGGATGGCGAAGACGCGGCGAGCTATTCCGAGCCAGTGCGCGATCTAATTATGGGAATGATCGAAAGTGGGGAGGAGCCGCTTGGAGCAGCGCTTGAAAGTAGGGGCCAACTGGCTGCGTTACTTAGTGATCTATCGCCTGAGCTAGTCCGTGGTATTGGTTGCGCATGGGCTTCCAACGTCGAGTACGAAGCGCCGGGAGATACGAAGTTTGGTGGCTGGTTCGCAGATGAGCTATCCCTAAAATACAAACCCCTTCGGCATGCGGATACCGTTTCAAAGGCATGGCTTGATTTAGCGGCAGCTGGGGGAGATGGGGTAACAGATGATGTCCGTGACATGTTGCTGTCCCGATCCGAAGGCCTTGGCGCCTGTACGAAATGCCATTCAGTCAGCCAAACGGCAGAAAAGTCAGAAACTCTGCGCGTAGAGTGGGGGATTGGTGCTCAATCGACCCAACGGCATGTAAGCTATTCGCACGGGCCGCATATAAACCTGCTTGGGCCGGGGACCTCCTGCGAGACCTGTCATACGCTTAATGACAAGGCAGACTATGCGGGTTCCTTTAAGCACAATGACCCTCTTAAATTTGAGAGCAATTTTAAAGCGATAGAGACTGGTACTTGCGCTACGTGCCATGCTGAGGGAAAGGTCCGACAAGAATGCACATTGTGCCATCAATATCACGATGGCAACAGCTTCAAACGGCAGATGACTATAGCTGGTGTAAAAGGGACGAGTAATTGATTGGTAAAAAATTTGAGAGGGGTTGTGAGGAATTGGGCAAGGTAAGGGTGTGCAGATATGTTTAATTTATTAGAGTGCAGATCAGTCGGCATCAACATTGGTAGCGATCAATGTGCGCCAAGTACCCTTTATAAGTCTCCCATGATTGCGACCTGGGCCTTTCGCGTGCTCTCTAGATTTGTTGTTCAGAATTCAAGAATGAAGAATTTGTGGGTTCGCGGTTGGGCCTGCGAGGCAAATTTTAATAGACGTCGGCTGGGGATAGGATGACCACACTTGTCCAATTTGCAGCAC
>CAYPSQ010000201.1:0-2258 GCA_964413115.1 uncultured Rhizobiaceae bacterium
CCTCACAACACGCCTCTATAACGCCGCATTGCGGGCAGCGAATATGGGCCTGTTCCTCTCTGACAATGGTGCCGCAACGCGGGCACATGAAACGTAAAGAATTGGGCGCTGGCCTGCGCATCAAAGCCGCTATGGCGCACCTCGACGAAACAGCCACCAGCTATGAACGCAAATGGTGCCTAGGTAGGCTACGCTTCTATGTAGACGCGGCCAAGGGGGGTGCAGCGGGGGATTGTGCCAAACTTTAAGAAGTCGTTTGAGAGGGCGGTGCGGCGTTAGTTGTTGTGCTTTTTCCACCACTCAGCGGCTAATTCTTCAGCTTTTGATATATCGGTGGAACTCATTTCTTCTTTAATATTATTTAGATTTTTCGCCGCCGACTCATCGCCCCGTACCTTGGCAAGTGAATACCACATGTAAGCCCTGATATAATCCTCGGGAACACCCGTGCCTTCGTTATACATCATGCCGAGGTTATTCTGGGCGTTTGGAAGACCCTTCTCAGCGGCCTTCCGCCACCACTTCACCGCTTCAGCGTCGTTCTGAGGAACGCCATAGCCGTTGTAGTACATGTTACCGAGGTTGTACTGGGCCGCTACAAATCCCTGCTCGGCGGCCTTGCGCCACCACTTCACCGCTTCGGCATCGTTCTCAAGAACGCCGTAGCCCTCGTCGTACATTACACCGAGGTTGTGCTGGGCCGGTATAACACCCTGCTCGGCGGCTTTGTGCCACCATTTGGCTGCTTCCCCGTCGTTCTTGGGCACGCCCAAGCCTTCGTTATACATGAGGCCGAGATAGTACTGGGCACCCGCAAGACCGTGCTCTGCGAGAGGCCGGAACTCTTGTGCGGCGGTAGCGTAATCACCGCTCTTCATGGCTGCAACGCCATCGTCCCAATCAGCCCACGCTGATCCAGCGCCAAAGAGAAGCGCTCCGACGATGGCGAGTGTGGCGGCTATGCGGCGCATGGTTAAGCGTAACGCTAATCGGGACGCTGAGTCGCGCTGAAAGATCAACGGGTCCTTCCTGGCCGATGTTCTGCCGGTGCTGTCGGCTTAGCCTTCACACCGGAGCATAAAGAACTCGTGATCACCGCCGCCGTAGCTGTTGTTGCGGCCATAGTGGCGATGACCCGCGATAAGCCAGCCGCAGAATGATCGGCGGCATATTTTCATTCCTGGGGGCTGCGCTAAAGGCGCTGCCCCTTGTCTTTTCATTCATGGCAGGGAGAAATCAGGCGGCGCTCATCGCGGCCCTAGCGCTGTTATTGAGCGGTTGCGGAAGCGCGGCCTTTGAGACCGGCAGTTGTCCTAGATGGCCCGAAGCTGGACCGTTAGTGGCAGAGGAGGGGGAGCGGGGCATGATGCCCGCTGATCAATTTCGGGCGTTTTGGGAATGGATGTGGCGCGCGGACAAACTGCGTGATCAGCTTCTAGAATGTTGAGGCAATGGAGCGCCAAAATAGTGTCAATTAGATGGGGACGGCCGACATAATGCCGACCGCCCTCATTTGAAAAAGTAGATGCCAATCAATTTAGCAAGAGGACTGTATCGATTACGTGAATGACACCATTGGAAGTCTCGATGTCGGCCGAGACAACTTTTGCTGCATTAATCATCACGCCGTTAGTCGCGTTCACCGATACCTTGCCCCCCTGGACCGTCTGAACCATTACATTGTTTTTGCCTGCAATGTCCGCAGACATAATCTTGCCCGAAACCACATGATAGGTGAGGACTGAAATGAGCTGGTCCTTGTTTTCCGGCTTCAGCAAACTTTCCACTGTGCCAGCGGGAAGTTTTGCGAATGCCGCATCGGTTGGCGCAAAAACAGTAAACGGACCATCGGATTTTAAGGTCTCGACGAGGCCGGCAGCCTGCACTGCTGTAACCAGTGTGTTGAATTGACCCGCCGAAACGGCCGTGTCCACAATATCAGCAGCCTTTGCTGTGACTGCACCAAATAACAAGGGAATGGCGGCGAGAGTAGCGATTAGGGATACGCGAAGTGACGTCAAAGTAGATCTCCTTCATTTGCAGGTGTGTTGTTCTAATGCTGACTTCTACGCCTCGGCTCTGACTTTGGATTACCTGAATTTCTTGCCCCTCCCCCCTCCAGCTTCGATGGTGCACGAATGGGCGCTACTAGGCGCTACAGGGCGCGATTCTTACTTTCCTAAGTATTTGATTCATATAAAGTTTTCTTAGTAGACCAGTGCCTTCGGGAGGCAGGGGGCGGAGGTTCAAATCCCCTC
>CAYPSQ010000202.1:0-480 GCA_964413115.1 uncultured Rhizobiaceae bacterium
ACGCCATCGCTATCGCCGCTATCGGCCAGGTGATCTCCACCGCCCCGGTGGCCGCGGCGGCACCAGCTACGGCAGTGACGCCGAGCTTGCGGCTGGCGACCTTGTCGATGATGCCTTTGATGGCTATCATGGTTGCCTCCTATAATTGATTGTATTAGATAGTAGGAGTAGAATGAAAGAGGGTTTAGATGCAATGGGTTTCCCTACCCGGTTTGGTTATTGCTTACTTCGGGCACATGTGGATTGAGATCGGACGGATAATCAGTTTCGGGAATGAAACTATATTCGCTGTGTGGACTATCCTCAGTCTATTTGTCCTCTTGGGGTTAGGTGTTTTCTGTTTTGTTTTAGTTGGATACACTCTCAAACGACTGTTCGTATGGATAGTGAATAGATAATAAATCAGTTCTCTTATCTACGCCTCGGCCAGCTCCAACGCAGGCGCCTGGCCATTCTCGGCCATTCTC
The DNA here is from genome assembly GCA_964413115.1 of uncultured Rhizobiaceae bacterium. Lineage (GTDB taxonomy): Bacteria > Pseudomonadota > Alphaproteobacteria > UBA828 > UBA828 > PTKB01. Next base: position 468 of record CAYPSQ010000202.1, read on the forward strand.
GGCCACCTCGGCC
>CAYPSQ010000202.1:490-2246 GCA_964413115.1 uncultured Rhizobiaceae bacterium
GCTAAATGCGGAAGATGCGGTGCGTATGTGGTAGGCCGGACTCAACCCGGGGTTCTCGGACGCAGAGCGGAAATTACTGGACGAATCGCTCTTTGCCAGCCCGTCTTCTTTTTGATGCTAATTCTAATGCGAAACTGAGTTGCCGTAGTCGTCGGCCAAAGCTGGACGATTTCGTCGCCTGTCTTGTTGGTGACTACGATCGCTCCGCCTGGCCCAGAATATACGCTGCTATCGCTTGATGCGTGGAAAAGCTGCAAGTCCTTCAGAAAACCTATACAGTTGGCGATCAATCGCAGACAGGCTTCGTTCTCGATTTTTTCTAAAATTATATACCATGGTTGTTTCGGGCTCAATTAACCAATCGCCAGTGCGATCTATATACCCAAATTTTTGCTGTGTTGTTTTCTGATACATACCCATAAGTGACCAACCGAAATCACGCAGGCCATCCCAGAAATCGTAGGGAGCCGGAGCCCCCGGTATTGCCCATGCCACAGTCGTTTTCCGGTCAGAGCCCTCGGCACGGTTGACAACGTGGAAATGTCCAGCTTCCGAAAATGCCGGATGAATCGCCCAGGTTCCCTTTCTGTCTATGAATCCTATCTTGTCTTCGGACTGGACAGCAACGTGCGCCAATCCCTGTCTGAAACTACTTAGCCTTCGGAGTTGCATGCCCTTTGTCTTGAATGCGAATTTCCCTTTTTTATCGATATACCCAAGATAATTAGACTTGCCTCGTGTCATCTTAACCGGAGCCAAACCAGATTTAAAACCGACACCTATTGGCTTGAATTTTAATCCATCGGCTAATTCCGATATACGGATTCGGCCTTTCTTGTCAATAACCGACCATCTTTCATTTTCGCTCTTTACGAAAGCGAGCCCATTTGAAAATGCTTTGGCATATTCATACTGGCAGGGAATTACAATCTCACCGGCAGTATTCATGTAGCCTGCCCTGTCCCGCCGGATAACTGATAATCCTTCGGACCACGTTCCGGGCATCCATATCCTCCGTTTATCTTTTAAATCCTCAATATGTGGCACTAAGAAATTTCCGTCTTTGTCGATGAGACCCCAGCTAAACATTGGCGTGGGACTTGAACTTGAGGTGGTCGTTGAATGGCTTCTTGATCCGATGTATTTCCGAACCCATGCGACACCATTATAAAAATCATGCGCTTGGTCAGCCTTAAGAGAAAGAACTGTATCTCCCGATCGATTTATATAATGAATTTCGCGTTCCCTCCACTTCTTCTCCAGGTCGCCACGTGGTCTTATCCTGGCTAAGCCTTCCTCGCCAAAGGGCCGTGCTTCGTCGTACTGCATTGGGATCTTAAGCGCACCGGTTTTGTCGATATACCCCCAACCGTCTCCCTCATTGTAGACCGCAGCCAAGCCCTGCGAGAACGGAAAAACAGAATCATATTGGAAATCGATTATCACTTCGTTATGTATATTGCGGAAGCCCCATTTGTACTGCTTCTCATAATCAGCTTGTTGGTCACATCCTAAAAGAGCAAGCAGAAGCAAATTGTTTCCGATGATTCCAAGGCACGCGCGCAGTCGTCGCTGAAGTGAGGCACAAATAGCCACCGCCATCAGCGTCAGCGCCGCCGTCAGGCGCTTGTTCCGCTTCTCCAGCCGCTCTTCAATCGTCTGCATAGCCGCTCCTTTGCGAGGGGAGTGCCGCTCGCCCACGGCGAGTTGGGATTATGGCCCACAAGATATAATCCGCGGCCCTTATAACCAACCA
>CAYPSQ010000203.1:0-2238 GCA_964413115.1 uncultured Rhizobiaceae bacterium
TGCTAAAAGCGAATGCGGTATCCATCACCCACGCTGGGCATAGCCCTCTGACCGGCACCGCCCGCCGCCAATTTGTGTTATATTCGTTGAAACATCGGGAGGTTATAATTTTCATTCTGCTTAAACAGTTTCCGACATAGGCTCCACCAACGATTAGAAGCTCGGCTTCGAACCGGGCGGCGAGCTTCCAAGCCACCCGTTGCGCAACCCCACCATCTGCAAGGCAGAATTAGAAATCCTGGGATTTGTTTAACTTGCCAATATATCGTTGAGGGCATCGTTTTGGAACTTGACGTCATCAGCGTTGAGAGCACTCGATGCGAAATGCCCGTATATCGATTCGAAGACCCGTAATTCAGCGTTCGGCATTTTACTTACTTCATATTCATTATCTTCGGGTGGAAAATAGAGATCTGTCCGCCCAGGCATGACGATCGCCTTGCAAGTGATGGCAGCGAGCGCCTTATCAAAATCGCCGCCGAACACTTCATTCTTGCTGATATCAGCATATTGCCAAGTCCACAGGAGAGCGAGCAAGTTGTTGGCATCTTTATGGATAAAGAAGCCCTCCCAAAATGCGATAAGAAAATCTTCGAGCGACGAAAATCCAAGTTTGAGATATTCCTCGACCCGATAAAAGGCCTGCGAGAAACCCCAACCGGCATAGACCCTCGCCATGGCGCGGAGGCCAGTAATCGGCGGTGAATCGTACCAGCCATGTTGCCACGCTTCATCCGCGGTCAGCGCCGCCTTGACGCCTTCGAGAAAGACGAAATTGTGGCGCGAGCATTTGGCTGAGCCACAGGTCGGCATGATATTCTCCACCATATCGGGATAAAGGCAGCCCCACTGGTAGGTTTGTGCAGCGCCCATCGACCAACCCGTCACCAATTTGATATTCTCGATTCCGAAGGTTTCAGTCACCATGCGGTGCTGCAGGCGGACATTGTCGTACATCGTGCAGTTGGGAAACCGCGCTTTATCATAAGGCGCCGGCATGTTGCTCGGCGAAGATGACAGGCCGTTGCCCAATAGGTTGGGTACGATGATAAAGTATTTTTCGGGATTGAGTGGCATGTCCGGGCCAATCGACCATTCCACATCATTGTGGTTCCCCGAATACCAGGTTGGCTGAATGATGACATTGTCTTTTGCCGCGTTCAGGCTTCCATAGGTCTTGTAGGCTAATTTGGTATCGCGCAATGTGGCGCCACTTTGCAGATGCACCTCATCCGCTTCAAAAACTTCATAATCGCTCATGTCACGCTCCCCTATTTGCCCGCCACACAATTTGCCGCGCGTTTAGACTTCAATTTGAAACAGCGTGTCCGCTATTTCAACGCCCAAGGGGCAATGCTCTCCTGGGGAACCTCTTCATGGTCAGCCCGGTGCTGTCGGTAAGGTCCTGACTTGGTTCATGTATCAGGGCGGAACTATCGTGATGAACAGAGACCGGCATGATGCTTTGGGCAAGATGCTGCGCGCGGTGGACAAAGATATGCGTGACACCGCCGCTCTGACCGGCCGGCGCGTGATTTCTTTAGCGGTACGGAATGCGCTCCGCGCCGTTCCCCGACACGAATTCGTCCGCCGAGTCGATGCCGAGGAGGCATATGAAAATAGACCGCTTCCGATCGGCTACAGGCAAACCATATCGCAGCCATACATCGTCGCGCTGATGACCGAATTGTTGGATTTGCCAATAAATTCAAAATCCACGGCACGGCTCCTCGAAATCGGCGCCGGCTCCGGTTACCAAAGCGCCATATTGAGCGAACTGACACGTGAAGTCTTCGCAATTGAGATCGTCCCTGGATTGGCGCAGGCAGCTGAGACGCGACTCATGCGCCTGGGCTATAGAAATATTACGCTTAAAACTGGCGACGGCGCGTTGGGCTGGCCCGAGCATGCGCCCTTCGATGGTATCATCGCCGCCGCAGCCGCGCCGGCGATGATACCCGCTCTAGTTCAGCAGCTCAAAACGGGCGCCAAGATGGTAATTCCCCTCGGCCCCGCCAGCGAGAAGCAAGACCTGACGGTGATTACCCGCACAAACGTCGGAAAAATAATTGAAAATAGGATATTGCCGGTGGCTTTTGTGCCCTTCACGGGAACCAATCGTTGACAGGCCCGGACCCGGTCGAAACACTTGAATTTTCCATCACAGCTCTCCCGGAAACAATGATGCCGCCTGAAATCCACCACAGCGCCTGCCCACATGACTGCCCCTCCACATGT
>CAYPSQ010000204.1:0-2233 GCA_964413115.1 uncultured Rhizobiaceae bacterium
GCGCGGTGATTACCCCGTTTTACGATTCGCTGTTGGAGAAAGTAACCGCCTGGGCGCCAACGGCGGATGAAGCGATTGCGCGCATGGACCGCGCGCTACGTGAGTTTCGCATCCGCGGTGTGCGAACCAATTTGATGTTTTTGGAGACACTCCTCGGCCATGCCAAGTTCCGCGGTGGCGATTACACGACCCGCTTTATCGACGAGACACCCGAACTTTTCCACTTTGCTAAGCGCCGCGACCGTGCAACGCGGTTGTTGCGCTTCATCGGCGAAGTGATCGTCAACGGAAATCCGGAGGTTACAGGCCGTCCCGTTGGCCCACCGACCAGGCTGCCAGTTAAGCCCGGCGGCCGAGCTGCTGACACCAACGAGGTACAGTCCGGCTCGCGCCAGCGCCTGATCGAACTGGGCGCCAAAGGGTTTGCCGATTGGATGCGGGTTCAGGAGCATGTCTTGATTACCGACACAAGCCTCCGAGATGCCCATCAATCGCTCCTAGCAACTCGTATGCGGAGTTACGATTTACTGGCGGGGGCGCCTGCCTACGCCCGCCTCCTGCCTGATCTGTTGTCTGTCGAATGCTGGGGCGGTGCCACGTTCGATGTGGCGATGCGCTTTCTTAAGGAAGACCCTTGGCAGCGTCTGAGCGCGTTCCGCGAGGCGATGCCCAACCTTCTTCTCCAAATGCTGCTGCGTTCTTCGAACGGTGTCGGCTACACCAACTATCCTGACAATGTGGTGCGTTATTTCGTACAGCAGGCGGCCATCGGCGGGATCGATTTATTCCGCGTTTTTGATTCCCTCAATTGGGTGGAAAACATGCGCGTCGCCATGGACGCGGTGATCGAATCCGGAAAGTTGTGCGAAGCCGCAATTTGCTATACCGGCGATATATCCGACCCAGAAAGTTCAAAATTTGATCTCGCCTATTATCTTGCCATGGCTCGCGAGCTTGAGGCGGCGGGCGCGCATATCATCGCGGTCAAGGACATGGCTGGCCTGTGTAAACCCGCGGCAGCGACCACCTTGATCAAGGCACTCAAACAAGAGACCGGGCTGCCAATACATTTCCACACCCATGACACCAGTGGCATCGCCGCTGCCAGCGTGATCGCCGCAGTCGAAGCCGGCGTGGACGCAGTAGATTTGGCGATGGATGCACTCTCCGGCCTGACCTCACAGCCGAGCTTCGGCTCGGTCAACGCGGCACTTGAGCACACACCGCGCGCCAGCGGCCTTGATCAGGGTGCGGTGCGCGAGTTATCCCATTATTGGGAACAGGTGCGCCGCAGCTACTACGCGTTCGAAAGTGATATTCGCGCTGGCACTTCCGACGTCTACATCCACGCGATGCCGGGCGGGCAATACACAAATCTTCGTGAACAGGCGCGCGGGCTCGGCGTCGCTGATGAACGCTGGCCGGAAGTCGCGGCGGCCTATGCCCAGGTAAATGAGATGTTTGGCGATATCGTCAAAGTGACGCCAAGCTCCAAAGTGGTGGGAGACATGGCGCTATTTATGGTGACCAGCGGCCTAACGCCGGAAGATGTGTTAAACCCGCAGCGCAATGTTGCCTTTCCAGAATCGGTAGTGTCGTTTTTTGCTGGCGAGTTGGGGCAACCCTATGGCGGCTTCCCTGAAGCGCTGCAGAAAAAGGTACTCAATGGCCGGGAGCCACTAACAGTGCGTCCTGGTTCGGTGTTGGCCGATGCCGACTTGCCGGCGCTCCGCGCCGAGGCTGAACATAAGGTGGGTCGGCATATCCGAGATACGGAATTTGCTTCTTACCTGATGTATCCCACAGTATTCGCCGACTATGCGGCGCACCGTCGGCGCTTTGGGGATCTAAGCGTGCTACCTACCCAAACGTTCTTCTACGGCATGACGCCAGGCGATGAAGTCACGCTCGATATTGCGCGTGGCCGGCAATTTATTATTCGTTTTTTGGCTCTTGCCGAGGCCGATGATAAAGGCCGGCGCACGGTATTCTTCGAGCTTAATGGCCAGCCGCGCAACGTTCAGGTGGATGACCTGAGTGCCGGCGTAACCCATGAAATGCTGCCTAAAGCGGAAGAGGGTAATGCGGCGCATGTCGCTGCACCGATGCCGGGCATGGTGGTTAAGGTTTTCCATGGCGAGGGCGAGGAAGTCGCGCGCGGCGATGTGTTATTCGCCATCGAGGCGATGAAAATGGAGACCGCTGTGCACGCCGAGCGCGCCGGCATCGTGCA
>CAYPSQ010000205.1:0-2219 GCA_964413115.1 uncultured Rhizobiaceae bacterium
AAATTGCAGTAATTTCGCCAGCAACGACATAGGACAGCCCGGCGCCGACACCAAAACTGGATGTGTAGAATGCAACATAGCGCGATTGATGAGCGGATCCCTCGGTAGCATCCGACAGCGCTTTTAGGCCCGGCATATAGGTGCCGGCGAGGCCCGCGCCCTGCAGGCACCGGAAAATCAGCGCAGACCAGAACCCCTGGGCCCACAGCGCGAAGCCAAGCGCGCCCACCATGCCGACCATTAGCGAGATCAAAATGACGCGCCTTGGATCGATCCGATCGGTCAGGCTGGTTAGTACCGGCACAATGGCAACGTAGCCAGCGAAATAGATGCCGCTGATCCATCCGGAATCCATCCGGGTCAGATCCCATTCCAGCTCGAACGTGGGAATCAGCGCTGGGAAGGTAGAAAAGCCCAGCATACCCAGCACCTCGGCAATGCACATGGCGATAGCGAAAGCAGGACCGGTCATGTCAGTACACTGGGGTCCGGCGCCGAGTAAGTCACACTTACCTCCACCGTACCCTTTGCTTAGCGAGCCCCGCCACGTTGGACGGTCCTCAAATCATCTTCAGGACGATCTTGCCGATCGCCTTGCGCTCAGCCAAAACCGCCATAGCCTTTGGCGCGTCCTCCAACGAAAATGTCATTGAGACGTGGGGGCGGACCTCCCCCGAGGCGCACCAGGTGAAAAGCTGATTAACATCGGTGCGATAGGACTCGTGATTTCGACTCATCCAAGCGCCAAAGAACACGCCGGTGATAGAGCAGTGCTTCAACAGTGCGAGATTGGCCGGCACAGTTGGGATGCGCCCACTAGTGAATCCGACCACCAGCAGCCTACCGTCCCAAGCAATGCAGCGTAGAGATTCGTCGAAAACGTCGCCGCCAACCACGTCGAAGATTACGTCGACTCCATCGCAGCACAGCTCTTTGACATTGTCGCGTAGACGCTTCGTGCCGTCATAGGTCAATACGTGCGCCGCACCATTTTTACGAACAATTCTGGCTTTAGCCTCATCCCCCACTGTTCCAATTACGGTAGCGCCAAGCTTGTGGCCGAGCTGAACCGCGGCGAGCCCGACGCCACCCGACGCGCCGTGCACCAATAGCGTTTCGCCGGGCTTCAGCGCGCCCCGCCGGATAAGCCCGTAATACGCAGTGCCATGGGCGACCCGCATCGCTGCGGCTTCTGCAAAGCAAACTTTGTTAGGGATTCGAACGGCTGTCCATTCCTTGGCCACCATCTCGTCCGCGAATGCGCCAACATAATGGCCTACCGCTACTCGGTCGCCGGGCTGGAAACATTTGACCCTGCTGCCGATATCAATCACGACGCCCGCCGCATCCGAACCCGCCGTAAACGGTAGTTCGGGCTTCATCTGATATTCGCCGGCAACCATCAGATTGTCATAGAAATTGATCGAGGCGGCATGCACCCGGACGCGGATCTCATCGTCTTCGGGCACCGGCGGTTTAATCTCCTCTATGACAAGGTCGGCCGGCCCGGAAAAGGATCTGCAACGGACCGCGCGCATCTGACTCCTCTTGTTACTGCATTATTGGCGATTTCTGAATTGTCCCTAACGCGCTTAGCGTCGAGGCGCAATGGCCGCGTGCGCCGGGTCAAGCCGAACCTCAACTGAGCCGGCCCCAGGCACTGAGTCGGGCAATAGCTTGTTCGATGTCGGTCGTCGGGCCGGCGTAAGAGATACGGAGGTATGCGTGTCCGCGCGCTTGATCGAAATCGGTACCGGGTGCGGTGGCAACCCCAGTCTGATCTAGCATCTCGCGGCAAAACTTCTCCGAATCATGGGTAAAATCCGAGACATCGGCATAAAGGTAGAACGCGCCCTGAGCCGGAGCCAGCCGATCAAATCCCACCGCCGGCAGCCGGTCGAGCAACAGCGCCCGGTTCTTGGTGTAGCGCGCGACGTTGCGGTCGAGTTCATGGGCGCAGTCAAATGCGGCAATTGCCACATGCTGCGACAGCGTTGGCGCAGAGATGAATAAGTTTTGCTTAAGACACTCGATCGACCGCGTCAAATCGTTGGGTGCCACCAACCATCCGATGCGCCATCCTGTCATCGAGAAGTATTTCGAAAAGCTATTGATCACCACCGCTTGGCTGTCGTACGCGAGAGCAGTGGCCGCCTCAATTTCGTACGTGATGCCGTGATAGATTTCGTCCGAAATCAAGCGAATGCCGCAGTCGCGGC
>CAYPSQ010000206.1:0-2180 GCA_964413115.1 uncultured Rhizobiaceae bacterium
CCAACGAGCCGTCTGCATTGACGTCATAAACTCGGATATGCGCGCGCGGCGTATCATTGATATAGAGCAGGCTCTCATTAGGTGAAAAACATAACCCGTTAGGCTGGCCGTAATCATTGGCCACACAGGTGAGATCACCTTCGGGTGAAATACGAAACACGCCCTGAAAATCCAGTTCGCACTCGCGCTCCTCACCGAACACCGGTATGCGGCCATAGGTAGGGTCGGAGAAATAGACCGCGCCATCGGATTTGACGACAACATCGTTAGGGCTGTTGAGCTCTTTCCCGCCAAAATGCGATGCCAGTACTTGGCGTTCACCACTCGCAGTTTCGCGCGCCAGATAGGAAGTCGAATGTTCACAAATATAAAGGTTTAAATCTCCGTCATAGGTCATGCCATTACATTTATTAGCTGGCATGCCTGACGGTTCGCGCACCACGGTCGCGCCATCAGCGGCACTCCAGCGACGCCGGACATCGTTCGGCATATCGCTGAAATAAAGGCAGTTTTCCACCGGGTTCCACAACGGTCCTTCGGTGAATCGAAAACCGGTTGCAACCTGCTCGACTAAGGCATCTGCGGCAATCAGGTCAGATAGCTTGTCAGAATTTGCGGTAACGGCCATCTTCCGTATCCCATTTGATTTGCTTTCATGCCTCCATGATAACGCCTTACGACCTGCCGTGAAGCCGGTTTTTACACTCAGCAAAAATCCTGATCGACGCTGGTGGGCGGCAACAGAACAAGTTAGTCTGGTAGCCAAAACATCATCAAAGAGGGCGCTCGCCATGAAACTTTCACTCATCCAAATGAACAGCTCGCCCGACCGCGACGAAAATGTCGAACGTGCTGCGCGCTATATCGACGAGGCGGTCGCGCGCGATAAGCCGGACCTGGTGGTGATCCCGGAATTCTTCAATCATGTCTACGTATTTCAATATCGCGATTACAAATATATCGATTGCGCCGAGCGCGAATCTGGCGTCGCCATCACGCGGATGCGGGAAAAGGCGAGGGAGCACGGCATTCACGTTATCGCCACTATTTTCGAAGAGCATTCGGCGGGAGTCTATTACGATTCGGCGATGGTGATTGATCCGGCTGGTGAGGTCATTGGTAAATACCGCAAGGTGCAGCCTGCCGCTGTGGCCAGCCTGGAAAAAATTTATTTCCGTTACGGCTCTTATTTTCCGGTGTTCAAGATTGGCGACTGGCGGGTCGGTATAAATATTTGTTATGACACGTTCTTTCCTGAATCAGCGCGCTGTGCTGCGCTAAATGGTGCGGAGCTCATCGTTATTCCGTTCGCCACGCCAAAAAAGGAGTGCTGGCGCGAAATGATGATGACCCGGGCGTTCGAGAACGGTGCTTACGTAGCGCCGTGCAACAAGGTGGGCCAGGAGGGCGAATGGTATTTTGAAGGGCGCAGCATGATCGTGTCGCCGACCTCCGAGGTGCTAGTCGAGGCCGGTAATGGAGGTGACGAAACCATTACAGCTTCGCTGGAGCGTGATTTGGTGTTCGAGACCCGGCGCAACCTACCTATGTTCCGCGACCGCCGGCCCGATCTTTACACACCGGTCTGCACGGCGACAGAAGATCTTCCGCAGGTAAACTAGGTTAGACCTGCGATATGCCTGAAAAATCCTCTTGGCGCCGCACCGCCTGTTTTATACTCACCCTGGGCATCGGCGTTTTGGTGTTGGTCCATAGCGCGCCGCGCGCTGAAACAGTAAAAGACTCTGATTCGGCGAAAGCCCTACTTGGCGATGTTCTCGAATATATCAAAACCTCAATCACCTCTGCCGATGAGGATTTAACCCTCAAACTAGAGGCTGAGCCGAGCGCCAAGGTACGCGGCAATATTACCAAGTTAATCTTTCCCACGCCCAGTATCCTCGATAAAAATGGCGCTGGATTTCACTTGGGAAATGTCACAGCCAACGTCGCCCTCCAAAATAAAGACGAGTTCCAATTCTCTGTCGGCCTGCCAAGTCCGATGACTGTCTCGGGGACTAGCGGCTTGACCGAGGCTGAAGTGAGTTGGGCAGCAAACAGGCTGCATGGGATTTGGCGCGCCGACCTGGAGGTCGCCACGGAATTTCACAGCGCGTTGAAAAGTCTGCTCTTCACAGACATCAAGCAGGGTGAGAAGCACTTGGTGGGCAAGATTGATT
>CAYPSQ010000207.1:0-2173 GCA_964413115.1 uncultured Rhizobiaceae bacterium
CGCCGCCACAGGTGCATCCAGGGCATGGCACGCCTTCGCGATCATAGACCTGGAAGCTGTGCTGAAAATAGCCGATTTCCCCGTCCGGGGCGACGTGATCGCGGAGCGTCGAACCACCTGCTTCGATCGCCTTATCGAGCACACTGTGGATCGCATCCACCAGGCGTACAGCGCGTTTTCCTTGGATGCTCGCAGCCATCCGCCGCGGTGAGATGCCGGCTTGAAACAAGCTTTCGCAGACATAGATATTTCCGAGCCCAGCCACGACGCGTTGATCGAGGAGTGCTTGCTTGATCGGAGTTTTCTTGCCGGCGAGCGCTTCAGATAAGACTGTGTCGGTAAATGCCGCCTCGGTCGGTTCCGGACCCAGTCCGGCGAGTAGCTTGTGGGTCGCGAGGTCCTCTTTTCGGGTCAGCGTCATCAGGCCAAACCGGCGTGGATCACGGAATTTGATCAGCGTGCCGTTACCCACCTCGAAGACGATGTGTTCGTGAGAGTTGCTTGCCGGGGATGTGTGGGTGTGGGAGCCGATCACGCCTGGCTCGCCGGTTTTCGGCTGGTCGATCAGCATGCGTCCTGACATCCCCAGATGCGTCAGCAGTATCGTCCCGTCGTCAAGCTCGAAAATCAAGTATTTGGCCCGGCGGCTGAGCCCCACGACTGTGCGTCCAACCAGTGCCTCAGCGAAATTCTCCGGAACTGGAATTCTGAGGTCGCGCCGGCGAACTTTGACCGCCATGATGCGCCTGCCTTCCATCACTGCGGTCAGGCCGCGCCGCACGGTTTCGACTTCGGGTAGCTCAGGCATGGGCCTAAGGTAGCGCCAAAGCAAGCGCTGCGCTATCCTCTGCCGCATGGTTGAGCCTGCCGAACCACCTGAACGATCCAAAATCGCGTTTGGTTTTCGCCGCGTCGCAGCAGATGAGCACACGGCGCTGGTTCGCGACGTCTTCAATTCGGTGGCCGGCCGTTATGATTTGATGAACGATTTGATGAGCGGCGGGCTGCACCGGCTGTGGAAGAGGGTGCTTATCGACCGGCTACGGCCCGGTACCGCACTAATCGATGTAGCGGGCGGCACCGGAGATGTGGCACTCGGGTTCATGACTCATCGAGACGGCAATGATGCGGTCATAATCGATGCTAACACCCACATGCTGCATGTTGGCCGCGATCGGGCGATGGATCGGGGTGTAGCGACCGGAATTACCTTCGTTTGTGCGGATGCGGCGGAGCTTCCGCTACCTGACCGCAGTGCAGATGCGGTGACAATCGCTTTTGGACTCCGCAACGTCTCGCGCCGAGCGGAGGCGTTGATTGAGATGCATCGAGTGTTGTCTCCGGGTGGGCACTTTTTCTGCCTTGAATTCAGCCGGGTCGTGCTGCCTGTGCTTGCGCGGCTCTACGACCTCTACTCGTTCGAAATCATCCCTCGGCTTGGACGTTGGGTGACTGGACACGAAGATTCTTACCGTTACTTGGTCGAAAGTATTCGCGCTTTTCCTGATCAGGAAGCCTTGTCTGCTGAGTTGCGCGAAGTCGGGTTTGGCAACGACAGTTATATCAATCTCACCGGCGGCATTGTCGCGCTGCATTCGGCGTGGCGCGTCTAACAGCGATGCGGCGAGCGTTACGCAATTTCCATCGCATGTGGTCGATCGCGCGTACGCTAGCACGTCACAATGCCTTATTTTCGTTAGAGATATTGTGTGTTCCTCGGATCTTCTCCATCGCCATCCGCTTTTCCGGCCCGCGCAGAATTCAGGCCATTAGAGACAAGCGGCCTGGGGAACGGCTCGCATTGGCATTGCAGGCGATGGGGCCGGCTTTTATTAAGCTTGGCCAAGCACTCGCCGTGCGCTCGGACCTGGTGGGCGAAGACATTGCGGCCGATCTGTCAGCATTGCAGGATCGTTTGCCGCCGTTTTCCGGAGTCGAGGCACGTAGTACCATTGAAGCGGAGCTTGACCGTCCACTAAACGAATTGTTCTACACATTCGACGACGAACCCGTCGCTGCTGCCTCAATTGCTCAAGTCCATCACGCTGTCACCGCCGATGGCACTGATGTCGCGGTAAAGGTTCTGCGACCCAATATCGAAGCAGAGTTCGAGCTAGATCTTGATCTGATTTTGTGGGTCGCTGAACTCGCTGAGCGTTTTATACCGGAGCTT
>CAYPSQ010000208.1:0-2156 GCA_964413115.1 uncultured Rhizobiaceae bacterium
CCGGCGGCGAGTGCGTGGGCGGCATTGGTGTTAGCGGTGGCGACTGGGAGCAAGATCAGAAAATCGCTCGAGCCGCCCTGGTCGCGGTCGGCGCTGAGGTTCTATGAGATCACACCAACTTCACTTGAAACAAAATTCATGAATCAAAATCAGCAACAAAGGACAGGGAGGATAAAGATGAAAACGACCAAGAAGACTTTCTTCGGCCTTATTAGCTTCGGCATGGTCGCGGCGCTAGCGTGGCCGGCGACGGCAGAATTCCCCGAGCGCGCCATTGAGTTCGTTATTCCGTTCGGAGCCGGTGGCGGTGCCGACATCGAAGGACGACTTGTCGCCAAGGAGATGAGTAAGGTGCTTGGCCAAGCGGTCGTTCCGGTGAATAAGCCTGGAGGTGGTGGGGCCATCACCTACACTTACGTAAAGAACGCTAAGCCCGACGGCTATACGGTGGCATGGAATTCAACCTCGATATTGACTACAACGAATATTGGCAATGTACCCTTTGGTCACGACGCGCTTGACCATATTGGCCAGGTCGAGTTTCAGCCCATGCCGTTCGTTGTAAAGGCGGGTTCCAAATGGAAGACGTTCAAGGACTTCGCCGCCGATTGTAAGGCCAAGCCGAAGTCGCTAAAAATCGCCTTCGCCGGTATTGGCAGCGCCACACATCTTGCCGCTATCGCACTGACGCAGGCGGCTGGCTGCAAAGCGATTATGCTTCCCGTAAAAGCGCCGCAACGCAATGCTAAGGTGCTGTCTGGTGAAGTCGATGGCGCAATGCATATTTTTATCAATCCATTGAAATTGGTGAGGGCGGGCAAGCTTAAGTTTTTGGCTATTACCTCCAGCGAGCGCAGCCCCGCCACACCCAATGTGCCGACCGCCAAGGAGCTCGGCTACGACGTGACCCTTGATCTTTTCCGCGGGCTGAGCGTGCCGAAAGGGACCCCCACGGCTGTCAAGGCCAAACTCGAGGACGCCATGATCAAGGCAGCCAATTCTAAGGCTATGAAAGGCCGGGCGGCGAAGCTGAAGTTCACCCTGGCGCCCCTCGGCGCCAAGGAGTTCGAAGCAAAGCTCAAGAAAGCGAATGCCGAGGTAGTGGCGATCATGCGGAAAGCAGGGCTCTACAGATCTAAGATGAATAAGTAGGCGCCACTGAAACGCCCTTGGCGCGGCCCGTCTCCGCATTGAGGCGGGCCGTTCCGCATAGTGAATCAAGACTTATGGTTCCACGCAATATTGTCGCTGCGATTGTGCTGATCTTGGTTGGAATCGGCTATAGCGTCCTGACGTCCAATTTGCCGACTCGCGAGATCGAGCAGACCACCGAGCCCTCTTTTTTCCCTTGGGTGGTGACCGTTTGTCTACTGGCACTGTCGATCGCCCTACTCGCTCAAGCACTGCGCGGAGGTACGGCGTATGAAAATCTCGTGGCATTTGGCCCCGAGGTCGGCGCCGGCCGCTATCTTGCCGGGTTCGTGGCCTTCGCGGTCTATTTGGTGCTCCTACCCAATTTAGGATTCGTCGCTGCTAACGTGCCCTTCTTTGTGGTCTTGATGGCAATCTATGGCGAGCGCCGCCCGGTATGGCTCACGGTGGGATCGGTCGGCGTCTCGTTGGTGTTGTTTTTTCTGTTCCGAGAGCTGTTTCAGATCAGGCTTCCTGCCGGTGTTCTGGCAGCTTGGCTGCCGTGATGGAGATGAGTGCCGATATTGTTGCCGGCTTCAGCCAAGCAACCATGGCCGCTACCCTTTTCGCCACCGCTATCGGCTCGCTCCTAGGGCTGATTGTTGGCATGATTCCTGGATTAACGATTTCGACGGGCATCATCATTGTCCTGCCGCTTACCTTCGTGCTGCCGCCTGACATTTCGATAGCGTTGCTCTTGGGGCTCTACGTCAGCGGTATGACAGGGGGGAGCTTCTCCGCCATCTAGCTAAATATTCCAGGCACGCCTTCGGCCTCGGCGACGGCGCTCGATGGCTATCCCATGGCCGCCCGCGGCGAAGCGGGCCGGGCCCTCGGCATCGCGGTGATGGCGAGCTTTGCGGGCGGCATCTTCAGTTTTCTCTGTCTCTATTTTATCGCTCCGCTGCTCGCCGATATTGCGCTCCAGTTCCATTCCCAGGACTTGTTCAGCCTGGTCCTATTCG
>CAYPSQ010000209.1:0-2106 GCA_964413115.1 uncultured Rhizobiaceae bacterium
TGTTCGCCCATTACATAACTGGCCTCTGACGAACCAGGCGGGCCCATAGATACGATTTCCTTAATATCTCCTGGAGTTTCCTCCCCTATACTATAGGAAAGTCCCTCTGATTTTAAAGGGCTATAACCCCTGAGAACTGGGTCAATGTCCGATGTTAATTTTAATTTTTCCGATTCAGGAAGCGCCATAAATTCAAGAGAAACCTCCTGCATCGCCTTAATAAGAGCTGGATTAACTGAGTGACCAGTAACAACCAGGAAACCAATATTCTGGCAGATACTGTCTAGCTCTTGTGCAACCCGCATTTTTTGTTCCGGGTCACCTGAATAAAAAGGACTGAGATCGATAACTGGAACTTCAATTGATGACATAAAACCTCCCTATAATGACAAGCCGTACTCTCTTCACTACGGTCATCGCATTGGACTTCAAAAGGCACTGTGATTGCTAGAATCCCGCCAATAGCAGAGTACCAATTCATTCTCGGCCCTGCTCAGACGATAGGGCTAAATACTAACGATAACAGTATTCTTAAACCGGGGGTGAAAGGCAAGAGCTACGATGTGTGATTTGGAATATTATATCTGAAACCGGTAATAGGTCTGAGAAACCTTACTCAGGTGGCAAGTCATGCGCCAATGGATATGAAGACTTTCTAATTGGTTCTGGCATGTGCTGGGCTGGTGCTATGCGCCTGGCATTATTTTGGAGAGCGGACAAGACTCCACCATCATCGATGTCGACGGCAGCCAATACTTTCATCTTAGCGCGGGCGTGATGTACCTGACCTTGGGCCACGCCTCTGAGGAACTGACCGAGGCCCTGCGCGAACAAGCGGGACGTTTTCTGCACGAGAATAGCTGATATTCGCACCCATAGCTTATCACCTTCGTCGAAGTCCAATGCTTCGCCATCGAGTGGTCGGAGAAGCACAACTAACGCCGCGCCGTCCGTAGCGCCTCTCCAACGGTTTCTTAAAGTTAGGCACCATCGGCTGAAGCTTTTTCAATTGATTCTTCGGTGCCTCGATCCAATATATTTTTGCTTTTACCTATCTTTCCGTTCTTCTTGAGCTAAAGGCTACGTCATGCTTATCTTCGGCCATGGGCAGCATCGAAGATAAATATTTTGACCAGCCATTAGGCGAGTTAAGCCTACTACCACCGATTGATATCGACTTGGCAAAGACAGCGCTTATCGTAATCGATATGCAATATCATGATGCCCATGCCGAACAAGGCATCGTTGCCGCGTTAGAAAAGCTCTATCCGGGCTCAACCACCTATTACGCGGAGCGCCTCAAAACGGTAGTACCGGCGATCCGCCGATTGCTTGATCACGCGCGCGCGACCGGACTCAACGTAATCCATGTTGTGGTCGGCTCCGACTATCAGGATTTGCGCGATTTCAATAAACGAATGCGCCATTGGATAATCGACCTCCAGGAGCGTTCTGGCATGGCCGACTTCTATTGGACCCAATCACCGACATACTGCATCCTTGAAGACTTAACCCCAGTTGAAGGCGAAACCGTTTTCCGCAAGCGCAGCTTCGGTGCCTTCAACAGCACAAACTTCGAGAACTTACTAAGGGAAATGGATATAGAGACCCTGCTGGTCACCGGCTGTGTCACAAATTATTGCGTGGAGACGACTGTTCGCGACGCAGCTGACCGCGGCTTCGCCGTGGCGATGGTTGATGAGGCTATAGCCGGCTTCAGCCAGGAATCCCACGACGCAACCCTCGCCTCGTTGCGCAGCGGCTTTGCAGCGATCATCCCGACGGTGGATGATACAACGGCAATGCTAGATGAGATTCGCCAGCCCTGAAGTCATAAAAACAATAAACAAAGATCTCTAAAGAATACTGCTCGGCCGGAGGCGATCTACTGCAACTGCATTCGCATCCAAGAAACTCATTACGAAATAACGCTCCATACGTCGTGGCGCAGGAAGTCGGTCGCGCCACTACCTGCCCCCTGGTCGAGGATATTCCGCGAGCCGAGTTTGTCATGATGGAATGTGAAAAAGGGATGAATCGGACAACCTGGTCAATCAAGCTTGGAAAGGAGATGAGGACGGACTGCCGTTAGCGTTTTAGATCATC
>CAYPSQ010000210.1:0-2098 GCA_964413115.1 uncultured Rhizobiaceae bacterium
CCTCAATCCACTCGTCCGCATAGTCGTAGCGGGTATCGTGCTCCATAATCTTGGAACCAAACATTTCAAGCTCAGGCTGGTACCACCCGACAACGATGTTTAATGCGAACCTTCCATTTGAAATATGATCGATCGTTGTGGCTTGCTTCGCGGCCAGGATTGGATGCATCGTTGGAACATGGGATGTTGAGAATACTGCTGCCTGGTCAGTCTGCCCACCGAGTCCAGCCGCCCAGGTGTATGTTTCAAAGCAGTGAGCATTGAAATCGGTTTCACCGCCGAAACCCCGCCAGCGAGCGACGGGAACTAGCGCCTCAAGGCCGATTTCATCTGCAATCTTTGAAATACTTGAAACGTTTGGCCAGTTCATTTCCAAGGCACCATCTGCCTTGGTTATTGAACACCCTCCGGAGACGTTCGTACCAAACGTGCCAAGTTTAAGCTTATTATTGTTAAATAGAGGGTTCGTTGCACATCTTGAGTCATTCTGAGAATTATCGATTTTGACCATGATTTCTCCAAGATTTGGCTTTTAACTAATTAATCCGCATCGTAAGGGACGAAAGGAAAAATAGACCTATTACACAACCGACCTATAATTTGAAACACCGAAGCAGCTATAAATTTGTCTCGCACCAAGAATAAGGGGACCGATGTTCGAGGCCTGGATTCCCATCACCGTAGCTGCGGCGTTCATGCAAAATGCGCGTTCAGCCTTGCAAAAGCATCTCAAAGGAAGGTTGACCACGCTTGGCGCGACTTATGTACGCTTTCTTTACGCCGTGCCTTTTGCACTGCTCTACGTACTGGCGCTTGAGCGATGGGGCGCTATGGAGTTGCCGCACTTCAACGCGATATTTCTGATTTACTGCGTGCTCGGCGGTGTATCGCAGATCGCATTCACGGGCCTGCTGATGTGGCTATTCTCGTTTCGCAACTTTGCCGTCGGAACAACCTATTCCAAGACCGAGGTAGTGCAAATCGCGCTCCTCGGTTTCCTCATCCTGGGAGATACACTGAGCGCCTGGGCGATGCTGGCCATCGGCATCGCAGTTGCCGGGGTCGTGTTGCTGTCGATGGGACAAACCAGAACCGGATTTAGCTCTTTGGTAGCCACCCTGACCGAACGGCCAACTTTGATTGGTCTCGCATGCGGTGCATTTCTCGGTGCCTCGGTAGTGTTCTATCGAGGCGCCGCCCTGTCACTTGACTATAACGGGCCGGTGATGGCCGCGGCTTACACTCTGGCCGTTTCGGTGATCATCCAGACAGTACTCATGGGGCTTTTTCTAGCGGCCAAAGAACGCCAAACCCTGATCGAAGTTTTCATTAATTGGCGCTGGTCGCTAGCGGTCGGAATTTGCGGAGTGTTAGGCTCGATCGGCTGGTTCACCGCCTTCGCCATGCAAAACGCGGCCTACGTACGTGCACTAGGCCAGATCGAACTGGTCTTCACTTTCGTCGCCACTGTGCTGTTTTTCCGCGAGCGCATCAGTAGGACCGAAGTGCTGGGCATTGGCCTGGTCGTAGCTGGCATCATGATATTGGTTCTGACACGCTAATCTTGGTTGGTCTAGGGCACCTCTTAGCTGCTTCGCCAGTTTATTCGGCGACCGCCACGACCAGCGCCTCGGCGATGGCAAGCTGCTTTTCCGCATTTGCCCTGGCCCGGTCGTCCGAGGCGTCACCGACGACCTCGCGGGCCTCCACCAACCGTGCATCGGCGTCAGCTCTTTTTATCTCATCCAATGCAACGGCTTCTTCGGTCAGTACCGTCAAACGACTATCCGATACCTCAGCAAAGCCGCCAGCGACGAACACCCGGGCCTCAATTGCACGATCGTTGTAAATTGAAATCACACCCGACCGCACGTTTGAGATCATCGGCGCGTGGCCTGGAAGAACGCCAAAATCACCCTCGGCACCAGGGACGACCACCATGCTGACCTCGGATGACAGCACTAGGCGTTCCGGCGAAACAAGCTCGAATTGGACGACGTCGGCCACGGATATATCTCCTATCTGCTGCCGTGCTACGCCGCTTCGGCGGCCATTTTCTTGGCCTTTTCGACGGCGCTCTCGATAGTGGACACCATAT
>CAYPSQ010000211.1:0-2078 GCA_964413115.1 uncultured Rhizobiaceae bacterium
TTATAGGCCTCCCGGATGATATAAATGCTTTGACTTTCAAGGGCTTCCAGATGACTCAGCATTATATTCACGATATAGTTACGGTATTTATTACATTGCCCGTTTTATTACCGTCTTTTAATATCCCTTCGGCACGTAGTCAAACCGTTCCATCTGTTCGCGGTGATTATCGAGCAAACGGCGTAGCTGTGCTTGCGTTAGTTGTGTGCGCCAGTTGCCCGGTTTTCCGGCACGAAAGAAAGACTTTTGCACAGGCGTGCGCTCAATAAAGCCGTTTTTCCTTTCCTGTGCACGCAGCACTTTGAAGGATGAAAAGCGCACCGCCCGGAGCAAAGCGTCACGCACCGGGTCCATCCCGAGAAAACGGGCAATGGCGGCAAAGGTGACGACCGGTCGGGAAGCCATATCTTCATAGCGCACGATGTGAAGGGCGGGATGCGCGAGTTGCGTCCAACTTTTAACATGGTTCGACCAAGAGCTGTGATGTTCAGGCACATGGGTTGCGCTGGCCGGCGTTGCAAATCCGCGCGTAGCCATGAGATCGATAATACGGTCTACCTGGACACCTAAATGATCGGCGTAGGAGAGTGCAACATCAAGAGGATTGCGCACCACATATATCACGCCGGCGGTCTCAGACTGGCTAATCATGGCGCTGCCGGCGACTTCAACAAGAGCATTGTGGGTTTTCACCAATACGGAATTGGCAGAGCTTGCCGCGATGCGCGCATGCACTTTGGGGCGAAGGCGGGCCAAATCCTCAGCGCCTAGCGCCGGTGGTGTGCGGGGATCAAACTCGGCATACCATTTTGCCTGGCTATCGCCCTGGGTCAGGGCCGCCATCTTATTGATATCCACCGGCTGTTCAGCGTCAGTCATCAAGTTGAGCAGGAACGCACGCAGCCAAGTATTACCAGATTTCGGATAGGAGGCGAGCCAAACAATATTACCCATGCATCAATCCGCGCCTGTTTAGCCCGCAGCCGGCACGTCGCGCGGCTTGACCCAGAATTGATACATCGCAATGAATGTATGGGGATTGTCGGTCTCGAAGAGATGCCAATTTTCTAGATTTTGGGCGCCGGGGTCATCGGGAAAACGCGCCTGGTAACGATCGATCACCGCGCGCTCACCCGTCTCGAAACCGATAAATTCGAGGTCCAACGCGTCCAGGCAGTGGGCGATTTCGGGCAAATTGAAGCGATGCTCCTTGACATGAAAGAGAAGATCGCGGCATTCGGAAAGGCTATAAAAATCGCGCAGCCCCAATACCCGCTTCAAGGGCGCATCGTCTGGCAAAGCGATGATCTCATGGCGATAAGATCGAATGCGGTCCGCCAGGTCCTCTTCCGCCGTGGCTACTGCGGCCAATTCCGCGCCCAGTCCAACAAATTCGGCGCGCGCCAGTTCGCTGTAGAGGCCGATTTTCATAACGCCGCCGGGCTTCAGTAGATTTCGTAGGATGCGCCACCCCCCCATCGGCTCGCGCATGTGATGTAGCACACCACCGCAGTCAATCATGTCGAAACGGCGCTCAAAGCCGGCAAGTGCGAGAATGTCGCCACGCGCCCACTCAATGCGATCCACCCCCAACGCCTCGCCCTGGCGCTTGCCATAGGCCAGGCTGGCCTGGCTGAGGTCGATCGCCAGCACACGCGAATTTCGGTAGCGCAAAGCCGCGGTGATGGCATGCGACCCAGTGCCGCAGCCGGCAACCAGCAGATCGGGTGCGGCCGAAATGTCCAAGCCAGCGAGATTTGCGTACGGAAATAGACCACCGAGCAGCGGGCGTAACGACATGGTTTTGCGCCGCGTCAAGTTAGTCCAGCGAGGGTAGGGACTTTCTTCGTATTGGCGGCGGACATTGCGCG
Organism: uncultured Rhizobiaceae bacterium; assembly: GCA_964413115.1. Classification (GTDB taxonomy): domain Bacteria; phylum Pseudomonadota; class Alphaproteobacteria; order UBA828; family UBA828; genus PTKB01. Next base: position 1,872 of record CAYPSQ010000211.1, read on the forward strand.
AGGTTTCATCATCACTGTCGCCGAGCTCGAGCAGGTCCGCCGCCAGTTTGCGCTCCACCGCGGCGTGGCGGATCTGTGACGTAACCAACTGCCCAAAGGCATCGTCACGCGCGGCCAATTCATGGTTCGCCAGAATACCGCTGGTCGCCAGGCCGTCCAACGAACGGTAGCAAGCAAGAACCGCGATGGCGGCGCGCGGCAGGCGTT
>CAYPSQ010000212.1:0-2069 GCA_964413115.1 uncultured Rhizobiaceae bacterium
AGGATCATCGCGTTGCTCGCTGTGCCCTTGACTGGGTTCAGTTTGTCTAATTGCTGCATCGCGCGGATGCCGAAAGGGGTTGCCGCGTTTCCAAGACCTAGCGCATTGGCCGACATGTTGAGGATCATGGCGCCCATCGCCGGATGTTCCGGCGGCACCTCGGGAAATAGCCGCACCATCATAGGGCGAACCAGGCGGGCAATGATGACCAACAGGCCGCCGCGCTCGGCGACCTTCATCAAGCCGAGAAACAGCGCCATCACACCGACCAAGCCGATGGCAAGTGTGACGGCGTCGCTGGCCGAGGCGATCATCGCCTGACCCAACACATCCATTGGCACCGTGTCCTCTTCAGCGCCGGCCAGCCACGGCAAGTGCCGCACCGCTGCCACGGCGAAGGAAATTAGGACAAGGGCAAAGAAAATTCCGTTCAAAGCGCAGGCTCCCCGGAACGGGCATCGCGAAGCGAGCCGCCCACATTAATGTTCGGCGTTTTGGCTCACAATGAAAAGCCCTGCACCTCAAGATGCAGGGCAGATATCTCTCAGGGCTTCGCGCCGGTTCTGGCAGCCTGGGATTTATGGCGCCAATTGACCAGCGCCACGCCGGCAAACACCAACGCCAGGGCGGCCCATATCCACAGGCTGTATCGTTCGTCGAATAGCACTATACCCCACCCAACGGCGACCAACGTAACGATGAAGGCGACTTGACTGAAATAGACCGGGCCGGCGCGGCGCAACAGTACAAAGTACATCTGAAATGTGAGTGCGGCCAAAACCATATGCAATAGGATCAGGCAGTCGACCAAAGCGAAACTCCGCCACAACGGATGAAAGGTGCCTGTGGCCAGCGACGCAGGAAGCAGCATCAGGCTGGAGGTCACCATCATGCCAGTAGCGACGTGCATCGAATCCATCTGAGGCGGATGAAACTTCATCACATAGACAGAATTTAGCGAATAAAAAAACGGCGACAAAAAAGCCAAAATGACAAACGGTATCATCTCCGGGCTTGGTAGGCTGCCGGCAGGCAGAAGCACCAGCAACGCGCCGGAGAAGCCAAGGCCAATACCCATTGCACGGCGCCAGTCAAAGCCTTCCAGCCGGGCGGCAAGCGAAAGCAAATAGGTGAACAGCGGCACGGTGGTGATCACCAGGGCGACTATTCCAGTCGGCAGGTTGGACAGCGAATAAAACAAGTTGGTGGTTGGAATGGCACTTCCGAGTGCGCCGACGACCACATAGTGGCGGAGATGCACCCCATTCATGGGCGGCGGGCGGCCGCGTGCTAGGCAAATCACTAACAGGATAACGCCTGCTCCGGAGGTCTGCCAAAACGCGTAGCCAAGGGCCGGTACACCCGCCACGGTAATGATTTTGGCCATGGCGGTAATGCTTCCCCACAGAGCGCCGAGCGAGAGTAATAGCAACAGCGACAACCCAAGTGACGTGTGTACGAGGGACACACCGATCGGCGTCGATTTTGTGGAAGTCATCGGAGGCCAATGTGGCACTTCGGTAGGGGTCCTGTCGAACGCAAATCCTGTGCATTCCGAGAAATAGGTCGCTAGGGTTCGACTGAAAGTGGTGAGTTATTTGGGAGCGGAGATCAAATTATCGCCATCATGGCCGGTCAGGTGGATATCGAGATAGATCAAAGTTATTTTGGTGTTCAGCGACACTGACTTGGGCATCAACGCGAACAGTTCATGCGCTTGGATAACCTTGGAATTCTTCTGCTATACGTCGAGCAATGCTGCCGCAGAAACTGAATGACCACTCGCCATAGCGGTCGTGGCCACAACGAGAGCCGCTGCCACATTTCGGTAAATTATCCGCATTGTTGGCGTCCTACGCCAATGCTTGCATGGATTACCTCTGCCGGTGGTAAATTAATGCAATTTCCGTCACAGTCCCGCTATTCTGCGTCCTCTTGTACCGTTCTGCGGAGGGTGCAATATAGACGAAAGCGTGCACACCACCGGAGCGCCCTTAGCTCAGTTGGATAGAGCGACGGCCTTCTAAGCCGTAGGTCCCAGGTTCGAATCCTGGAGGGCGCGCCATTTC
>CAYPSQ010000213.1:0-2068 GCA_964413115.1 uncultured Rhizobiaceae bacterium
TCAGATATTCATAGTCAATTCCGGCATAATGTAAAAGTAACTGTGGGGCTTCAGCCAAAGCCCTCATTTTAAAATAAACCAATTTTAGGGACATAAAATATTCCTTTCGTTTTTTGTTGTGGGGAGGGCTCGCCATTCGCCGCAATAAGTAGCATCTTCATAGTCCTCGTGATGCAACTCCCTAACGCGCGATAGATCATCACTAATTTCACGAGTGTATCGAAAGAGGTGTCATTCCGCTATCAGCGCTACGAGTTTCTTATAGGACAAACGGCGATGTATCCGAGCAGGTCCACTTGCGTCGATGTATTTGGCGATAAAGTTCAACCATCAGCTGTAGGCCGGCTCTATCAATTCTAAAATTCGGCAACGTCTGTGAATAGCCGAACTACCATCCAATCATCGCTAACAATAATTCGGCGTAGTTCTAGTTGAGATCCAAATTAATCTGGGAATATGTTCATATTTAATCCGGCATCGGCAGAGCAAGTAGACCAGGCTTAGCTTATGAATGCCATGTGAACTTTTGTGGCTTTCGGGTTGAGCTTTGCGAGATCACAATGTTGACCAGCGCAGGACCAGGGAACGCCATCGCCTGGTCAAGCGCGGTTGGTATATCCATCGGGTCCTCGACGAAGAAGCCCTTGCCGCCGAAGTCCTCCATTATCTTGTCGTAGCGCGCGCCGTAAATCAGCGCATTCGGTTTCATATTAATCATCGGATCTTCCGGAATCTCAGGCATACCTGGGCCGATGCCACCATTGTTAAGCACCACTATTTTGGCAGGCAGGTTGTATCGGGCAAGCGTCTCCATCTCCATACCGGAGAAGCCAATGGCCGAATCGCCGGAGAGGTGGATGACCGGTCGGTCCGGATGCACGACGCACGCGGCAATGGCATGGCCGAGGCCTACACCCATGGTGCCGTAGGTGCCGGCATTCAGGCAGGCGCGGGCGTCGGAGACTGGTAGCTGGGTGAGCCCAATATCCATCGTGCCGGCACCCTCGGCGCTCAGGATAGCGTTCTCCGGCATCCACGCTGCAACGTCGCGCAACGCCCGAAAGTAGCCGGCAGGTGCCGTATCGTCGTTAACTTGTGCTTGAATTTGGGCGACGTTTGCCGACACTTTCTCACCAAGAGCCATGCGCCATGGGGTGTCCTGAGGATAGAACCACTGCCGCCCTTCGAGGGCTTGGTTCATCTGACCCATGATCGCCTTGCCATCGCCTACAAGTGCCACTTCTGATGGCTTATTGTGCCCGATCTCCTCGGGGGAGATGTCGAGCTGAATAACCTTTACGTCCGGTGCGAACCGCGGCGGCAAGCCAAAGTGGAAAATCCAGTTGAACCGGGCACCCATCAGAAAAATGACGTCAGCATTCTGTAGCGCGAGGGTCCTTGCTGCGGATACCGCGAGCGGATGGTCGTCGGGGACGACGCCTTTACCCATAGGGGAGCGTATGAATGGGAGTTGTGTACGGTCGATGAAATCGCGTACCTCATTTTCGGCGTGCGCCCATGCCATGCCCTTTCCGACGAGTACGAGCGGTCGCTCGGCGCCTTCAAGTACGTCCAAAGCAGCCTCAATGTTCTCCGTTGGTGCCACCATGCGCGGCGGCTCCGGCACACGCTCATCCTGGACGATGTCGTCGAGGTCACATTCACCGGAGATGATGTCATCCGGCAAATCAAGGTAGCAGGCACCTGGGCGTCCATATATCGCGTGCCGCGTTGCCATCTCGACGTAGTAAGGGATGCGTCGCACGCTTTCGATGCCGTGCGCAAACTTACAAAACGGGGTGGCGATCAGTACCTGGCGCTCCTCTTGGAATGCGCCCATACCGCCGCGATACGTCTCCGAGGCGCCCCCAATCAGAATCATTGGCCAGCAGTTTTGCTGGGCATTCGCTAGACCCGCAAGGCCGTGCACTACGCCCGGGCCCGTAACGACGATGCATGCACCCGGGCGGCCGGTCATGTAGCCATACGCTTGCGCTGCGTAGGAGGCTGCTTGCTCGTTGCGCATGCCCACGTAGTTGATGCCTTCCTCTTGTGCCGCCGCGGCAAT
>CAYPSQ010000214.1:0-2027 GCA_964413115.1 uncultured Rhizobiaceae bacterium
GATGACGCGGTAGCCGTTATTGAAGACCTCGACCCGCCGCAGCAACGCAAAATCCTTGATGCCTTGCCGGACCCAGCCGACCGCATGGCCGTCGCAGAAAGCCTGAACTATCCAGAGAATACTGCTGGCCGAATGATGCAGCGTGAATTTATCAGCTTGCCGGCTTTTTGGACGGTCGGCCAGACCATTGATTTCATGCGAGAGAGCGAGGATTTGCCCGACGATTTTTATGAGATTTTCGTTGTTAATCCGCGCCAGGAACCGATTGGCACTGTGCCGTTGAACAGCCTGCTGCGCACCCGCCGTCCGGTTCGCTTACGCGATATTGTGAACCAGGAGTTGCACATAATTTCGGCTGATACCGATCAGGAGGAAGTCGGGTATTTGTTCGATCAATATGATCTGATTTCCGCGCCGGTGGTTGGCACGAGCGGTCGCTTGATCGGCGTGATTACCGTCGATGACGTGATGGATGTCACTCGTGAAGAAGCAGAGGAGGATATGTTTCGCTTGAGCGGTGTGCAGGAGGCTGATATCTACCGCGCCGCCCTGCAGACCGCTAGTGGCCGCTTTGTTTGGCTGCTGGTTAATCTGGGGACCGCTATTCTTGCATCATTCGTGATCTACCAGTTTGAAGGCACGATTGACCAGATGGTGGCGCTTGCGGTGCTCATGCCGATTGTCGCCTCGATGGGCGGCAATGCAGGAACCCAGACCCTGACGGTTGCTGTGCGCGCCATCGCCACAAAAAATTTAGCAATCGGCAATATCCAACGAGTGTTCGGCAAGGAAACCATCGTTGGCTTGCTAAACGGCGTTGTTTTCGCGGTCTTGACGGGGGGCGTTGCCGGCGCCTGGTACGAAAGTCCGGCGCTTGGTTTTGTCGTCGGTGGCGCGATGATCATTAATATGCTGGCTGCCGGCATGTTTGGCCTGATTATTCCTGTCGTTCTGTGGCGCCTGCGCATCGACCCAGCGACGGCGGCTGGAGTGCTGTTGACGACCGTTACCGACGTGATCGGCTTTCTCGCATTTCTGGGTTTGGCCGGTATGTTTTTACTTTAATAAGTAGGCTAATTCGAGAAGAGGTAGGTAATGGCCAGCATGATTCCCAATCGATGGCACGGACTTAATTTCGGCCTTGGCGAGACCGCCGACATGATACGCGATACGGTGGAGAGCTTTTCGACCACAGAAATAGCACCGCGCGCCGATAAAATTGACCGGAGTAACGAGTTTCCGCGTGATCTCTGGCCGCGCCTCGGCAAACTCGGCCTGTTGGGCATAACCGTGGAGGAGGAGTTTGGTGGCTCTGGCCTCGGATATCTCGAACATACCATTGCCATGGAAGAGATTAGCCGGGCATCGGCATCGGTTGGTCTCAGTTATGGCGCCCATTCGAACCTCTGCGTCAATCAAATCCGGCGCAACGGAACGGACGCGCAAAAGCAAAGATATTTGCCCAAACTTATATCGGGCGAGAATGTTGGGGCGCTCGCCATGAGCGAGACCGGCGCTGGTTCGGACGTTGTTGGCATGAGCACGCGGGCGGAAAAGAAAAATGGCCGATATGTGCTGAACGGCAGCAAAATGTGGATTACCAACGGGCCAGATTCTGAAGTCTTGGTGGTCTATGCCAAAACTGACCCGGAGGCCGGCAGCCAGGGCATCTCGGCGTTTCTCATTGAGAAAGGCATGGCTGGCTTTTCGACGGCGCAAAAACTAGATAAGCTCGGGATGCGAGGGTCAAACACCTGCGAGTTGGTTTTTGAAGATTGCGAAGTGCCGGAGGAGAATCTCCTTGGTGAGTTAAACAAGGGCGTGAACGTGCTGATGAGCGGGCTCGACTATGAGCGCGCGGTTCTCGCGGCAGGGCCACTCGGTATAATGCAGGCCTGTATGGATGTGGTGTTGCCCTATGTGCATGAGCGTAAGCAATTCGGCCAGCCGATAGGTGGGTTTCAATTGATGCAGGGTAAACTCGCCGACATGTACACCACCATGAACGCGGCGCGGGCCTATGTTTA
>CAYPSQ010000215.1:0-2027 GCA_964413115.1 uncultured Rhizobiaceae bacterium
CCGGTGCGTGGCAGGTTGCTCACCGGTGGTGAGAGGATAGCCGCAGGCGAGAACAGATTAATCGCGCCACCGATCAGCCAGGCCTTAGCCGTGGCAATCATACCCAACTCGGAGATAGCCCGACGTGCTGTGGCGGTCATCTGGGCAGAGCGTGTGAACGGATTTTCTGACTCTACCCCTCCGATCTCCGTTTCGTAGCGCAGATACATACGACGCGCTCCTTCGGCATGCGGCGTGCCGTCGACCGCCTCCAATATCAACGGCGCCACCCACAGTAAGGAATGTGCTCCGCCTTGGCTGGTCAATTGCACGGTATCGTAGTGGTTGAGATTGCGCGCAAGAATCGGCGCTTGGAGCACCGCGCAGATAGCGACGAAGGCGAGCACATGGGCGATGCCGGTGAGGCGCAAGCGTCCGAGCCAAGCCGCCGCAAGCGGCAGCAGAACAGCCAGCGCCACCACCGCCGGCAGCAACATGACGCGGGTGGAAACGCCGAGACCCACTGCCAAGCCCAGTAGTAGCGCCCACCGCCAAGCCGGTCCACGCAACCACCGTAAGGCGGCATAGAGCATGAGGCACACAAAAAAGAAAAACAGCGAATCGGTAAGAATAATCGCACTGACGATGAATTGCGTGGGATTACAGGCGGCAATTAAGCCAGCGGGTAACAGCAGGCGGGGATTGAGGAGCATTGCTGTCCGCGCGATAAAGACACAGGCAAGGGCGTCAAGCGCGCCCTGAGTTAGAGCAGGAAACAGCGGCGCCGATATACCGCTTATCCATTGGTGCAGAGCTAGCCAAATGACATAAAGCGGCATTCGTTCTGTTTCGGGCTTGAAGCCCCTGCCGCCATCGTAGAAGCGAACGAAGTCCCCTTGGGCAAAAAACTCCCGGCCGAGCTCTAAATAAAGAATGGAATCTTCAGCGAGGAGCGCATCGCCGCCCATGCTGAGATAAAGCCCGAGCGTGTAGGAAACGCGGACGAGCAACGCGACGGCAAAAATGAGCCATAACGTGCACGCCTGAGTCATGCCCGCATTGCCCAGGGGTCGATGCTCGCGCCGTCCGCAATGTAGCGGGCTAGCGCCGCCGCATCGTTCGGAAGCTCTGCGCTGCCGGGAGAGCGGATTAATCTGTAGCCGGTGTCTCGCAGCAGGTTGATGAAAGTTTCGAAACTGTTTTCGCCACCGGGGAATACATAGGAGGCCAATTCCAGGATGATCAGCGGGTGAAAGCATCTCAGCGTACTCTGCTCGCTGTCCTGGACCTGATATTCACTTCCATCGACATCCAGTTTAATGAAATCGATGCGCTCGATCTCCTCGCGCACAATATAAGAATCGAGAGTTTCCGCCGCGGCACCAGCGGTAGTCATGTCCTGGCCGCCATGCACCAGATGCCTGCCTGGGCGGATGCCAAGCGGCAGCTTGTCGCTAGAGCGGTCGGCGGAGTATCCCCGCCTCCGTCACGCAACAGGATTTGCCGTACCTTGATGCGTTCAGCGAGGTCGGTGTTGCACGCGAAGTTCGCTCGCAATTTGGCAAGGGCGAATGCTGTCGGCTTGAAGGCATGTACACATCCCATCGTGCTGATCAGGCGCGGGATCAGTAGGATGTGGGCGCCGATATTGGCGCCAATATCAAGCGCAACGTCACTGGGCCTCAGGAGGCTCCCATATTGCCGCTGCGTGTCGCTCTCGAATCCATCAAGAAGATAAATCGCGAAACCGATGCCCTCGCCAAGCTCGACCCGCCAATTAAGGCCCTTGCGGCGGATCTCGGCAGCTTCTCCCGCGCCGAAGCTGCGCCGCACGCCGGTGACCAAACGCACGGCGGCGCGGGCCAGGGAAAGTTTTTGTTTGGCCAAAAGCGTAACCTCAGCGCCGGTCCAGCAAGATAAAAAGGCGGAATGCCATCGCCGGGCCTAATAGGGTGAGCAAGCCATCCTCTGCGAACAGCAGAGGGCGGACGAAAACGGCAGGCACCAGACTCCATCTGCGGTATCCGCCGGATAGGGGATAGGCGAAG
>CAYPSQ010000216.1:0-209 GCA_964413115.1 uncultured Rhizobiaceae bacterium
GGTTTCATTCCGCTCAATACCGCAATTGCTCCCCTTGAAATCGTATCGGGTAGAAATTTCGCGTCCCGCGCCCTGTAATGCGTTGTCGACCTCCACCAGATTGGTTCGTGAAACTATATCGAAGCTCGGCATACTACCCCCAGTTATTTTTGAATATTGATTAGCTGAAACTTGTACGATGCAAGCACCTTAGCCAAAAAATCGACCCA
>CAYPSQ010000216.1:219-1657 GCA_964413115.1 uncultured Rhizobiaceae bacterium
CTTAGGGTACCATATTGGCCACTTACAGCGACTGAAGCTTCGCAACTATATGCTTAAGTCCGACCTTTGCCATCACTAGGACGTTCGGCCGCAGAGGCGACGGCCCAATTGACGCTGGCGTTGTATGCTGACGCGTCTAGCCTATGAGATATTAGCAAAAGATGGTGACTTTATATAATCATCAAGAAACATTTCTTCTTGACGGAAATTATTTGCGTAGAAGTTAAATTAACCATCCTGTGGGAGCAAAAATAATTCTAATCCAACTGGAAGACTTCGCTTTTTCATCGACTTATTGATTTATTTAATATTAGCCGTAAAAAGCTCGCTGAACAGGTCACCTTATCCTGGGATTGTATGCTTAAATTCTGCTAGTTTAGCAATGTGCTGATCGATGCCCTTGAAGCCCGACTTCATTGTGTTGACGCTCATATGGGTCGCGCCCAGTTCCTTCCATCCAGCAACCCATCGGTGCCAACTCTCTTCGCTCTGACTCTGCACGCCGAAGCCGTCATTATAACCGCCAACATTGATCCAGCTCTCGATACCTATCTCGGCCATGTTGCGCCCAGCCTCCTTCACATATTTCTTGAACTGGGCGACCTTAGCGGCACCCCGCTCGCTTGGCGGAAAGAGCGGCAGCCAGCCATCTGCGTAACGCGCAGCGCGGCGAACCGCGACATCCTTATGACCACCAATCCAAAGCGGGATGGGGCGCTGCTTCGGCATTGGGTTAAGGCCCGCATCAATGATACGGTCCCATTTTCCTTCATAAGTCACTAGTGGCTCGGTCCACAGGCGACGCATCAGGTCCATTTGCTCTTCGGAGCGCTTGCCCCGGGTGGTGAAATCTGCGCCTAGCGCATCATATTCTATATCGTTCCAGCCGATTCCGATTCCGAGGCGGAGGCGCCCATCCGAAAGAAAATCCAGTGTTGCCGCCTGCTTGGCGATGAGCACCGTCTGGCGCTGCGGCGCGATTAGGATACCTGTGAAGAACTCTATCTGCTCCGTCACCGCTGCCATATATGCGAAACCAACAAGGGGCTCTAAAAAAGCATGGGTGTGATCATAAATACCCTTAAGCTCGTGGCTTGCCGGATTGCCGCCTACAACATGGTCGAACGCGAGAATATGATCAAAGCCTATTTCTTCAGCCGCCACGGCAAAGGCCTTCGCCGCGCCGGGGTCATCCCCGACTTCGATTTGTGGGTATACAGCCCCGATTCGCATGTGTTCGCTCCCCATATCCGCGTTCTATCTCATAAATACTTGATCTCAAGGATTTCCAACTCTTCAATGCCGGTCGGACTGCTCAGTTTCACCCGATCTCCTTCACCGGCGCCATGCAACGCCCGAGCAATGGGAGAGACCCAGCTCACCTCACCAAGCTCGGTACGCGTCTCGTCTACCCCAACAATACGAATCCTATGCCGAA
>CAYPSQ010000216.1:1695-2006 GCA_964413115.1 uncultured Rhizobiaceae bacterium
CCATCTGTATAGATGACGCTCGATCCGAAATAAACCGAGTCCCGAGCTTTCTGTCGGCAAGGGTCGACGATTTCCGTAATTTGCTTGCGTTGAAGGATGAATTGAATTCTCTGATCGAGCTCGCGCAGACGCTTCTTACTCAATGCATCTTCCTTATTCTTAATTAGTTTGGGTCGCTCAAAATCGCGAATTGTCACCAGTTCGGCATCAAGACGCGCTGCCCCAGCGGGCGTCATATAGTTTTTCGTGCCAGGCGGCAGGGCATCGACGAATTCGAGCAGTGCCTCTTCAGCCTCGACCTCCTTGGTAAA
>CAYPSQ010000217.1:0-1983 GCA_964413115.1 uncultured Rhizobiaceae bacterium
GGCAGCGGCTTTGAGAAGCGCCTGAAAATCATTGCGCGTGCGTTCCACGACTGTGCCGTCATCTGACAGGCGTTTGAGTGTATCGAACCACTCCGCCGGTAAATTGGGCCCCGCTAACAGACGCCACCGCCGGTCTGCTAATACAGTCAACTCGCGCGCTTCCAGCGCGGTTTGGAGGAGATGGCCACCGACTGCGCCACCCCCGGCTGAGACGATAACTTCGCCCGACACGCTATGAGGTTGGGCGGTGCTAACGGCGCCTATATACCCAGTATAGCGGATCAGGTGAGAGATGCGCGCGACTTCCGGAAAGCTCGCGTCGAACGGGATCAACTCCGGGTCTCCATGCACTAGAATGGCACGGTACCAGCGCAGCGCAAGGCGTGCCATCTCGCTGCTGCGTAACGGGTCGCCGCGCTCTGTTAAAATATCGCGTACCGACGAGAATATCGCCGGCTTTGGCTGGGTGTGATGTACAGCCTCAAACAGCGGCAAAAGTTCGGGGCCGAATTGGCGCCGTCCGAACGGGTACATTTCGGTCACGATTACCTGTGGCCGATGCGCCTGGTAGAGGCTGATCAGACGTTCGCGGCGGGCGGCGTGAAAGGCGCTATCAGGCGCCCCCCCGTTGTCGTCCACGGTGGCGGAAAAGGTTGCGTCGGTGGCGCGCAGCGGTGGCAATTGTTCAAATCTGGTGATGCCCAGATCCAGCCCATGCAGCGGCATGCCGCCTGACACCAGCAGCACATCGAATTCGCGTTCCGTGAGAGCTCGGGCGAGGGCGGCGGCGCGCTGTAGATGTCCGATGCCGAGAAGGTGCTGTACCCAGATCAGCGCCCGTATTTTGGCCATCATACACCTTTGCCAGCGATAAGGCTTACATTGCTGCGCTCCAGGCTAGGCCGGCCGTCGGCGTCCAGGCGAAACTCCTGCAAGGCACTCCAATCGAATTTGACGGGTGGACGGCCGAGCATATCCCAGCCCACTGCGCGGGCAAAAAGTGCACGCACGACTCCCTTGTGGCAGACGCTGATAACCGTGCCCTTCTCCGCCGCGATTTTGCGCAGCCAGGGCGCCAGGCGCTCCTGCAAGTCGCGCGGGCTTTCGCCGCCGGGCGCAGAAAAATCCAAGCCACGCGCTTCGACCTCGGTCATATATTGCGGATCATTGAGACGCAATTCGTCGAGGGTCCGACCTTCCCATTCGCCCCAGTGCATCTCGACGAGGCGCGGCTCACAGCTCAACTTCCAGGCCCCCAGTGCGCGCGCCGTCTGCACCGCGCGGAGCATTGGGCTGGAAACCCAGCGGCCGCCTGCGACTTCGGCTGGTAAGCGCCAGCCCGCAACTTCGGCCCAGCCCTTGGCGCTGAGTGCAATATCTGTGCGCCCCTGTAGACGCCGCGCTTCGTTCCAGGCCGTCGTAGCATGACGAATCATGACTAACCGTGTCACTGTCTGGTCCCTCGTCGCATGGCCTTCGCTGCCGCGAGAGCCTGGTTCAAGACCGTAACTGCGGCTACCATGCTGTGTTTCGATTCCGCCCGTTCTGCCGCTGCTTCAGCCATGGCAATCCTCCGCAGGCTGTCGCGAGTCAGGTCGACCACCGCTTCGGCGAATTCAACATCGTCCCACGGGTCGATCAGTATGCCGGTTTCGCCGGTGGCGACAATCTCGGACACACCGCGCCAATTTCCTGCGACAACCGGCAGTCCAGCTGCCGCCGCTTCCAGGAAAACCATGCCGAATGCCTCGTTAACCGCTGGCCAAACTAGCAAGTCCGCTGCCGCGTAAAAGGCGGTCAAGTCTTGTGCGTTCTGTTTGCCTAAAAAAAATACATAGTCTTTGCCAATGGGCAGCAGCGCTTCCTCAACAGAGTCGCGCGCCGTGCCATCCCCGATGACGAGCAGTTGCCACGGCGGGTCGGCGATCAGGTTAAGAGCGCGGCCCATCAGACGATAGGATGCCAGCTTGTCTCCGGGGCGCA
>CAYPSQ010000218.1:0-1966 GCA_964413115.1 uncultured Rhizobiaceae bacterium
GTGCCCTCGGAGAGATAAAGCACCAGCGCCGCTGCCGCGGCATGATCGATATACGCTATATCAACCTCACGCACTTCGGCGCCAAGGCCCTCCAGCAGGGCAATAGCATCCATCGCCGCCGCGGCAATTTCGGGAATCGCGCGATCAAAGAAGTAATGGTTTGGCACGCCAATCTTTAGGCCCTTGATATCGTTTGTGAGAGCATTGGCGTAGTCCGGTACAGCCCGCTCCGCCACTGCCGCATCCTGCCCGTCCAGCCCGGGCATCGGTTGAAACATCAACGCCGCATCCTCGGCCGAACGCGTCATCGGCCCGGGGTGGTCCATTGTCCAGCACAGCGGGTAGATGCCAGCACGACTGGCTCGGCCATACGTGGGTTTGAGGCCGGTGATGCCGCAGCATGCCGACGGCATGCGGATCGAACCGCCAGTGTCGGAACCGGTCGCACCTGCACAAAGACGCAGCGCCACCGCGGCGCCTGAGCCACCGCTTGAACCGCCACTGAAGCGCGCGTTGTCCCATGGGTTTCGACACGGGCCAAACATGGAAGAGTCATTGGTCGGTCCGTATGCAAACTCATGGGTATTGAGTTTGCCGAGCATTACTGCGCCCGCTTCCTTGAGACGTGCGACGGAGGTGGCGTCAACATCTGGCACATCGTTTTCCAGCACAAGCGATCCTGCAGTCGAGCGAACGCCCGCAGTCTGATAGAGGTCTTTGTGGCCAATCGGTATGCCATGCATTGGGCCGCGCCAATCGCCGACGGCAATTTCCGTCTCGGCTTGTTTGGCTTCAGCCAGAGCATCTTCTTCGCATAAGGTCACGAAAGCATTGACCTTCTCGTTATGTTTGTTGATGCGCGAAAAATAAGCCTTAGCGGCATCGACCGGAGAGAATGATTTGTCTCGGAATCCCTTAGACAGTTCGGCGATCGAAAGTTCAGTGATATCGCTCATTTGGAATCTCCTCCGCGTTCGACTGGCCGGAAGGTCACGGCCGGTTCTATATCTTTGATCGGTAGATCCCGCAGGCTAGCTATCATCTGCATGATATTCTCGAACATCTCGGCGTGGGCCGCCGCTTTTTCAGCGCTTATCGGTTGCCCGGCAAGCTCGGCAGATACGGATTGCAGAGTCTTTGGTGTAATCGAACTTCTTGTGCTCATCTCTCACCTATTCGCAGAACGGATTCCAGAACCTCACTTTAGCTCAACGTCGGCCGCCTGTCTCAGCCACTTTTGCCGCCTGGCCGAATGCACTAACGCCTGTGCGCATATCTGCCAAATGGCTGTTATCTCGCTAGCCGCTGCCCGTTTGTGGAGGACCAGTGCTCAGAGCGCATGCCCGATGCAGATGACATCGACAACGGCCATTTAGCACATTGTTTTAAACATAGCGACGTGACCGATGATGACAAAGGTACTCTTGACTATTATGAACGCTTCCAAGCGGAAGCTGAAAAACTTTTGAGTTCCGGTCAACAGTAAACAACAGGAAGGTCGTCATGGGAAAACTGCAAGACAGAACCGCATTGATTACAGGCGCAAGCAGCGGAATCGGAAAAGAGGTAGCGTGCTCTTTCGCCGACGAAGGCGCAGATGTAGCGATCAACTTTCCTGATGACTCGCAGGCCGAGAATGCCCGCGCTGTGGTTTCCGAGGTCGAGAAACGCGGCCGTAGGGCAGTCGCCATCCGCGCCGATGTCTCCAAGGCGGACGAGAATGCCGCGATGGTCGATCAGTTTATGGAAGCTTTCGGCCATATCGACATTCTGGTGAACAATGCCGGTATTGGGCGCACCGCGATGGTGGAAGATATGACGGTGGATATGTGGGACGAGATGATCGCTATCAATCTGCGCAGCGTTTTTCTCGCGACGAATAAAGTGCTGCCGCTGATGTATGCCCAGGGGCATGGCAAGATTATCAACACTGCCTCGCAGCTTGCCTATAAAGGCGCGCCGGGCC
>CAYPSQ010000219.1:0-1947 GCA_964413115.1 uncultured Rhizobiaceae bacterium
GCGCCGCGGGAGAAAGGCCGGGGAGCTTCAACGCTTCACGTTCCGCAAAAAAATAGTGAATTAATCCTTCACTTTGATCGGAGTCTATGCACTCGCGGAAAATCTCCGACTCGATGGCGAGTCCCGCGTCGATGTCATTTTCACAAGCTGCCTGAATAGCATCGATACAACGAAGCGGAGAAGTCTGTCCTCGTGCCTTTTTTTGGATTGCCTCGCGCGCTTGGTCGAAAAATGCGGTATCGGGCGCATCAGGAATGGAAAGCTCACGTACCGTGGGGTGGGGCGCATCCGCTTCCAGGCGTGCCTGTAGGAAAGTGATGGCATTGGCTTGCAGATCGCTTTCGTAAACCTCTGAGATAATACCCAGTTCCTTGGCTTCGCCGGCGGGTACCATGCGACCTGAGGTGATCATCTCGATGGCCGCTTTCGCGCCGGTTAGACGTGGGAGTCGCTGAGTCCCGCCAGCCCCCGGTATCAGGCCGATTTTGACTTCCGGTAACCCGACTCTCGCACTGCTATCGGCCACTCGATAGTGACAACAAAGTGCCAGCTCGAGACCGCCCCCTAGCGCCGTACCGTGGATGGCAGCGACAATTGGCTTTTCGCTGTTTTGCATGGTCTCTAGCGATTCGGTTAACCCGGGTGGCCTCGGTGGTTTACCGAATTCGGTAATATCGGCGCCCGCGCTGAAGCAACGCCCATCACCGATGAGGACCGCGCCTTTGGCCGAGGAGCGGTCGAGCTCCGAGAGCGCATCGATCAGACCTTGACGAAGACTTTGGCCCAATGCGTTGACTGGTGGGTTTTGCATAGTAATGACGGCAATGTCACCGTCAATGCGAAAAGATGCAGACATTGATGTTGTTCCTTAAGCTTAATTATCTAAACGTCCAACGATGGCGACACTGCATACGTTCTGCATGGGAAAGCCTCCCAAATTATGGGTCAACCCAAGTTTGGGATCGCTTAGCTGTCGTTTTCCGGCACGCCCGTGAAACTGCAGATACATCTCATAGAGCATTCGCAAGCCCGAGGCTCCAATGGGGTGGCCAAAGCATTTGAGCCCGCCATCAATTTGACAGGGAATATCGCCATCGGCATCAAACCGTCCATCGAGAACATCCGTGACTGCATGGCCTTCTTCAGACAGCCCTAGATCTTCCATCGTAACCAACTCGGTTATCGAAAAGCAGTCGTGTACCTCGGTCATGCTGATCTCGGTTCTTGGATTTCGTACTCCTGCCTCTTCATAGGCACGTCCGGCCGCGATGCGCGTGGTTTTTAAATGGGCGCCATTCCACGACGCATGACCCGATTCGGTGCCGTTAGAAACACTGAGCTGCAAGGCCTTCACCGACACCAAGTTCTGCTTGCCTAAAGAACGTGCAATGTCCGGTGTTGTTACGATCGCGCAAGCGGCGCCATCACTCACACCACAACAGTCAAACAGCCCAATGGGCTCTGCCACCATGGGCGCTTTTAACGCCTGTTCCTCAGTAATTTCCCGGCGCAGATGGGCCTTTGGGTTTTTTGCGCCATTGGCATGACTCTTGACAGACACATGCGCCATCGCGCGTTTTAGATCGTCACGCTCTACGCCATGGACACCGCGATAGCCCGCTGCCAGTTGAGCAAAGCTACCGGGCGCGGACAAATTGGGCATGGTCATGTCGTTGTTAGTGCCCCGGGAACGCTGCGGTAGTCCACCGTATCCGGTGTCTTTGAGTTTTTCGCAACCCAACGCTAAGGCAATATCAGCCGCACCGGAGGCGACGGCGTAAACGGCTCCCCGAAATGCCTCAGTGCCGCTGGCACACATATTTTCAACCCGGGTTACTGGGATATAAGGCAGTCGAAGCGCTACTGATAAAGGCAAGGCGCTTGGTCCAACGTTGACAGAATCGATTGCCGAACTGAACCAAGCGGCCTCAATTCGATCCTTTTCGA
>CAYPSQ010000220.1:0-1936 GCA_964413115.1 uncultured Rhizobiaceae bacterium
CATTCTGCGTCTCATGGAAGGTAATATCGGCGCGGACCAACGGATTTTCGTGCCCCCCGACGCCTGGAGTTGATACCAGCATTTCCTCGCACACCACGAGATAAATATCAGTGTGACCGACTGAAGAGGCGACTACATATGCATCGGGCGGCGTGCCGAGGGACCGGTCGGCACGGTCAAGTTCAAGGCCGGCGGCGCCCTTGCCGATCAAGCCGAAATCGCCGATTTTCTCGTCCTTACCAATGCCCTCGAAGATGAATTTGACCTTCGCTTTGTAGCTGTCAGGGTTGCGCACATAGTAGGATGAAATATCAAAGCCCTGGGCGGTAAAGCCAACACCGAGAATTTTCTGCGGTGGGCGGCCGTTGCGCCGCCAGAGTCCACCATACTCGCCAGAAAAACTGTGATAATATTCGCCTGTGCGCGCCTCCCAGGTGCGTATGCCGTCCTCGTTGCGCCTGACCTCTATCACGCCCGGCACCTCACTATGATATTGGATCCGCCAATACCAGCCGTTGGCGCCCATATACATCAATCGTCCGCCGCGCCGCTGATAGGCATCCATCGCGTCCCACATTTCGAGCGAGTGATATTCCGGATGGGTGCTGCTGACCACGACACTGTAATCTTCTATCGCCGAAAGCCCCTCATAATGCAGGTCCTCGTCGCTAATTACATCAAAGTCAATGTTCTTGGCTTCAAGCCAGTCGGTGATGTGGGTATCGGCATTGAACTGCCAGAGCGTCGATTCCGTGGCGCCTATATACATGCGGTGTTTGGGGCGCATATTGAGAACTGGGCGCAGACGCGAGGAATAGCAGACGCCCGATCCGTCGGAGTGCGTGTCGTAGCACGAGCCACCATATTCGCGGTGCGCGCTGAGGAAGAGGTTGAATTTATCAAACTCCACCAACCGTCCGGCCAATAGCTGTCCTGCCGGCATGTCAGTTTCCATATGCTCGTTGGCATAGGCCTGGTAACTCGCGCTTGGCATGAGGTATAGCACCTTGGCTGTCGGCTTTCCGCGTGGTGCACGGACCGCAAAGGGGATGTGCTCTTCATGTTCGCCAGCCCTGAGGCGTGCCGCATAAATTCCGCTTTTCATGCCTTTCGGAATGGTCAGTTCGAAATCAACTTCCCAGCCCGCGTCGTAGATATCGTCATCATGAAAATGAATGGCACCATACTGCTCGGGTGCGTTGTTCCAATTTATCTCCGCACCGGTCCAGTTCCAGCCCGTCATGGCGCGCGCTGGCAGATTGACGATCTCGCCATGCAACAGGTTGGGCGACAAATCGGTTACTTTGATGCCCTTAATATCGGCACTGAAATCCCACGCGCCGATCACTGCATTGCCAAGCTCGGTGGAGACGGGCCAGCTTTTCAGACTTTCCATTTGGGTGGCGCTAAGGGCGCGGTTAGCGATACGCGGGCTATCAATTTTGCCGTTGTAATGGCCGCCACAAACGGTCCGGCCTTTATCGATTTTCTTAAAATAAGCACCCATGATGAGAGGTGCATCATGGCGCGGCACGCGCCCCACCTTGGATTTCCGCCGTACTGTGCCGCGGTCACTTTTAGTCTCGAAGCCGTGCAACGGCTCCTGCACCAGGGTTACGGTTTTACTTTTTGCGTCGTAGCTGGCTGCTACGAAATACCATTCCTTGGCGATCAGCGGTTTGCCTGTATTGATGGTCTGGATCTTGCCTTTGCCGTTGCCGAGGCAGAGCGCGAGCGAGCCGTTCTCTTTAGTAATGATCAGCGCCGCACCGGCTTTGTCGCGGTCGCGCCATTTGGAGATTATTGCCTGGGTCCCGAATTCCGGCGTAGTAGGCCAGATGAAAGCCTGCATAGTGAAGCTCTCAAGCCCGTCGAGGATGTCGCTGGCGCCGATTTCGACAAACGAGCCGGCATGGATGCCTTGCTTACGGCTCTT
>CAYPSQ010000221.1:0-1927 GCA_964413115.1 uncultured Rhizobiaceae bacterium
GATTTCCGCGCCCGGAAGCGACTTCGGTTCCCCTATGGCGGCAGACATTGCGAAATGCGTTCATCTTGCCGGCATTGTCGCGGCATATCAGCAGCGGCTCGCCGGCGATGCGAATCGCAGCGTAATCTCCGGGGTTAGGAAATTCCTCAAGCCGCCCCACGCAGAGCCATTCCTTCATGAAAATGGTCTCTACCTCATGCTGAAAGAGTTCGGGCGAAGTGTAGAACCAGCCCGGCAAATGTCTGGATTCAAGCAGACCCGCGCGCGTTTTTGCCACTTCCTCCAGAATCTTCTCGTCTATGTGAAAACCGTTTGCCGACATTTTCCCTCTCCCTACAAAAAATCCCGCAATCATCGTTGGTGAAATTATAGGCTATGGATTCGCATTAGGAACAGCACCATTTGGTGCCGAAAATGATTAGAATCCAAACTGGCGGGGAGGCCCGAAAATCTTTACAATTTTCGCATCAAAAAACAGGAAATGCGTGGGGTATGGCTAGAATCAAAGGAAAAATCGCCCTCATAACGGGCGCCACGGCGGGAATCGGCGCGGCGGTGGCGTTGCGCCTGGCCGAGGAGGGTGCCCATGTTTTCGTCAGCGGCAGAAACGAGAAAGCCGGCCATGAAGTCGTGGCGGAAATCGCCAAGGCAAACGGCCAGGCGACTTTCTTGCCGCTCGATGTGGCCGAAGAAGAAGACTGGCGGCGCGCCCTGAAGCTGATCGAGGAAGCGCATGGACGGCTCGATATTTTGGTCAGCAATGCCGGCATCACCATGTGGCAGTTGATTGAGGATACCGCGCTGGAGGATTGGCAGCGCATCATGGCGGTCAATGTGGACGGCGTGTTCCTCGGCACCAAGCACGTCATCCCGCTGATGCGGCGCGGCGGCGGCGGATCGATCGTCAACATCTCCTCGGTGCTGGGCATTACCGGCATCGCCAAGCGCGCCGCTTATACGTCAAGCATGGCCGCCGGCCGCCGGTTCACCAAATGCGCCGCGCGCGAATGCGCCGAATACGGCAGCCGCGTGAACTCCGTCCATCCGGCCTTCATTCAAACGCCGATGTCGGATCACGCGGCCAAGATCATGTTCGGCGACGGCGCCACGGCGGCGGAGGAATTTGCCGCATTTCACCCGATCGGCCATATCGGCGAAGGCCTGGATATCGCCAATGGCGTGCTTTATCTGGTCTCCGACGAAGCCGCCTTTTCAACCGGCTCCGAGCTTGTCATCGACGGCGGCTATACCGCCGTTTAGCGCGCCGAGGGGGATATATGGGGAGGATTGAAGGCAAGGTGGCGTTGGTCACCGGCGCCGGCATCGGCCGGTAACGCGCGATTGCAAAATCTTTCCAGCGCCAGAATTTACTCGACCCCGGCTATGTCGATGTCATCATTAGGCGTCAGGAGGACTACACCGAAAAAAAGCCGAGGCTGAATGGGAATACGCCACGCGCGCTGGCTCATCGACTGCTTTCCCGTGGGGCGATGACGTTGGCGATCAGCAAGCAGTGTGTCGAGAGTGCGGCACACACTGGGACAAGTTTAAAACAGCCAAAGGCGACGCGCTTGATGCTAACGCGTTCGGCCTTCACCACACGGTCGGTAATGTTTGGAAATGGGTGGCTGACTGCTATGCCGACGACTTCGAGCAAACGCCGGTCGATGGCAGCGCGATGACAAGCGGCCACTGCGATCTACGCGTGATACGCGGCGGCACATATATAAGTGACGTTCGGGACGTTCGCAGCGCGTCGCGGTTTTTCGCGGAAAGCGACAAGCAAAGCAAGCGAATAGGCTTTCGAGTGGCGCGAGACCTTCCTTAGAGGGCGAATTATGGGTAGGATTATGGCGCGCTGCATAAATAGACTTTCAGCAAGGG
This sequence comes from uncultured Rhizobiaceae bacterium, assembly GCA_964413115.1. Taxonomy (GTDB): domain Bacteria; phylum Pseudomonadota; class Alphaproteobacteria; order UBA828; family UBA828; genus PTKB01. Next base: position 1,885 of record CAYPSQ010000221.1, read on the forward strand.
CGGTCGAATAAGTAAAAAATCCTCCGTTGGTTTACTTAAAACG
>CAYPSQ010000222.1:0-1925 GCA_964413115.1 uncultured Rhizobiaceae bacterium
AAGGATAATCTTCAATTCTTCGAAGATTGCATTTGAAATGCCCGAAATAGACGCAGTCAAAACGCAATAAGGTCGGGAATAGCCGCCAATCCGCTTCAGTCAGTTGTGCGCCACATAAATAGCGCCGCTTGCGCAATCTTTCTTCCACCCAATCGAGCGCCGCGAAGATCTTATCGAAGGCCTCCTCATAGGCCTGCTGGGTGGAGGCAAAGCCGTTGCGATAGACGCCGTTGTTGATGTCGTTGTAGACCCGTTCATTGACGGTATCTATTTCAACCTGTAGCTCAACTGGAAAGTAATCAGGCGTTTCCGGTACCAATGTCGTGAATTCGCTGTTGAACATGCGGATAATCTCGGCCGATTCGTTGTTGACGATGGTGCCACGTTCACGGTCCCACAATACCGGCACGGTTACTCGGCCGGAATAATCGTTCCGCGCCTGAGTATAGATTTCGTGCATGTGCCCAGCGCCGAACAATGGATCGACGATACAGCCCTCGCTATCGCCGAACGCCCACCCCTCATCAGCCATAAACGGATCGACCACTGAGATGCTGATCACATCCTCTAGGCCCTTGAGATGGCGATATATTAATGTGCGGTGGGCCCATGGGCAGGCGAGCGAGGTATATAAATGGTAGCGCCCTTTCTCGGCCTTGAAGCCGGATCCACCGTCGACCGTGATTTGATCGTGGAACTGGGTGTCGGCACGAACGAAACTGCCATCCTTTGAGCGCCCGACAAGCGTCTCCATTTGCCAAACGCCGTTCACCAATTGGCCCATTCCTGCACTCCCTTTAAATCTGTCGTCGCAGCAGCATGCACCTATATGAAAAACGACAAAGCATTAAATAAATACGTAATTGCGACTCTTCTAAGCGGCCAACGGGCGTGCGCTCGCGGCCACGAGTTGAGTTATGTCAGATTTGGGCCTGGGGCCAAAATGGGAAATTACTTCGCCCGCAGCCAAAGCACCGAGCCGCCCGCAGCGCGCTAAATCGAAATCATGTGTAATGCCGTAGAGAAATCCGGCGGCATAGAGATCGCCAGCGCCGGTAGTATCCTTCACCCGCGCCACAGGCGCCGCGCCAATGACATGGATCTCGCCGTGCCCGACCACCACTGAGCCACGCTCGCTCCGGGTCAGCGCGGCGATTTCGCAATGGTTGCTCACCTGCTGAAGCGCGGCATCAAAATTTTTGGCCTGATAGAGCGAGAGAATTTCTTCTTCATTGGCAAATAGTATATCGACATGATGTTCGACCAAGTCGCGCAGCTCCGCGCGGTGGCGCTCGACGCAAAATGGGTCGGACAGGCTAAGAGCCACTTGTCGACCATGCGCCGAGGCTATTTCTTGCGCTTTGCGAAAAGCTTGCTTTGCGCCAGGCGGGTCCCAGAGATAGCCTTCCATATAGGTGATCTTGGCTGCGGCAATGAACGCGTGATCAATATCGTCGGGACCGAGTTCAACACAAGCGCCGAGATAGGTATTCATCGTGCGCTGCGCATCATCAGTGACCAAGATTAAACAGCGCGCAGTCGGCGCGCCGTAGGTAGAAGCTGCAGTCTCGAAGCGCACGCCAGCGGCGTCAATATCGTGGCCAAATACGCCACCCAGGGCATCCTCGCTGACCTTGCCGACAAAGCCAGCCGCACCGCCCAGCAACGCCAACCCGACTGCGGTATTGGCAGCAGATCCACCAGATACCTCGACTCCCACACCCATCGCGCCATACAGTGCTTCGGCCCGCGCGGCATCGATTAATGTCATGGTGCCTTTGGCCAGTGCGTGATCAACAAGAAACGAATCTTCGACGAGGGCGAGCACATCGACGATCGCATTGCCAATACCGATTACATCCATATTGGGTTGCGTCATATATTCTCTCCGATTCATTTGCGCTATGGGGTGTTGTGGGCCGCAC
>CAYPSQ010000223.1:0-1914 GCA_964413115.1 uncultured Rhizobiaceae bacterium
AGCGAAGGCGCTCAAACCAAAGCGGTTGCGGGTCATTAAGGTTTCATCCTCCGACACCATAGCTGACCTAAGCGCCCGCATGGCGTTTGATAAGTTCCGGCAAGAACGTTTTGTTACCTTGAATGGTCTCGGTGGCAACACTCCGCTCGCCTCGCGAAGCTTGATCAAACTAGTAGTACAAACCTAACCACCAGCAATAAGACAGAACGTCGAAGACAGCCCTTATCCGCGGGTATTTTGTGTGATACGCGATGGTGCGATGAAAAAGTTTAAGAAAAGCACCAACAATCCCGGCTCCAGTCAGATTGCGCAAAGCGGCGGCTGTCGAGACCAATGAAACTCCTCGCCCGGCTGACCGAACTCGATCCATCCAGCTTTTCCAGCGTTCGCACCGCCGACGATTTCGTGAGCTCATGCGTAGTAGACGCCGTGCAACCAGCGTGAGAGACGGGTATGTGAAGGCTGGCATCGCCCGTACCCTGCAACACAGTCTACCAGGCTGTCAGTCGGAATAGGGTGTGTGCATTAGCAACGATGAGTTGCGCTTGATCCCCACTCAGCCTGTTGCAACAACGCGCAACGGCGTCGCCGGCCATAGCTTGAAACATGGCGATTGGCCTAGAGGATTCACCAAGCAGTTCACCTATGTGTTTACCCAGGCGCGTATGGAAACTAAGAAAAAAGACCGGCCAAAATCATACGCCCGTGTCGAATTCCCCATTTCCGCCGAGGGTCATTGCTTTCGCCGCCAAAGCACCAAAATCTTCGGGGTGCCGGTCCAGGAACCCCTCGCTCGCGGCCACGGCCGCGTCTCGCTCTCCACGTTAAAACAAAAACATTCGCCAAATTAATCACCGCTTCCGGATAATCCGGATCTAGGGTGGTCACCTGCTCCAACACGACAAGCTCAACTAGCACGCGCAGGACAAAGGAAAGGCCGGCACGCGTCGGCTCCTAGTAGGACGCCGACCCGATCGCCTTGTGATAGACCGGTTCAGCCTCTTCCAACTGACATCGTTTGTGCGGCGGTATCTCCTGATAGTACTGCGCTGCCGCCCGTCCAGTTTTCAAACGAATCTATTTCGTAATAATTTACACCAAATGCACACGCAATATTGTTATCTCTCAGTTCGCCGAGCGAGGTCTAGTGATGCGCGGTCCTTATCCGTTCACAAAGTTGGCGAATTGCGCAAGTTTTATCTCTGGATGCTGATCGAATTCGCCAAATCGCATAGGCCGTAACCGCACTTAACTATCCGGGTCAAGCCTCAAAACGGCCCGAATCAAACCGACATTGGTTACTATAGTAACTGAGTCGTGAAATTTTATTATTATGCAGCTTGCAGAACCGTTTGGAGCTCCTGACTCGCGGCTTCCTCATCGATGTCCTCCACCGCAGCCAGTTCGCGCACCAGCCTGTCAAATGCCGCCTGATAGATCTGCCGCTCGCTATAAGATTGATCGGGCTGATCGGCCTTTCGATGCAGATCGCGCACCACTTCGGCGATGGATACAGGGTCACCGGAGTTAATTTTCATCTCGTATTCCTGCGCGCGCCGACTCCACATCGTGCGTCGCACACGACTGCGCCCTCTAAGGGTTTTCATCGCAATCTTCATCTCGTCTTTGGACGACAACCGCCGAAGTCCCGATGTTTCCGCTTTTTCGACCGGCACACGGAGGATCATTCTGTCCTTATGAAAATCAATAACTATAAGCTTTAACTTATCACCGGCGATTTCCTGCTCCTCAAAGCCCGTTACCCTTCCGACGCCATGCGTCGGGTAGACGACATAGTCGCCCTCTGAAATCTTCAATTTTTTATCACTCATTCGCCATTCTCATAATCAATATGCTTTGGATAACACCCCAAAAATTCGCGCTCATTCGCCAACACTAAGCGGCGGCACCCGT
>CAYPSQ010000224.1:0-1894 GCA_964413115.1 uncultured Rhizobiaceae bacterium
ACACGCAACTGCTGCTTCAAGTCCTGCATGATGCGCCGCAACGCCGCAATGACCTCTCCCCGGTGTTTGTCGCTGCTAAGGTCCAGAACGACTTCCTGGTTCATCATGAGGTCAGAATAAGAGGGATGATCGGTACGCCCAAGTTTTGTCAATTCAGCGTCAAGTTCGCGCCACGAGCCTTCCCACGCCGCATAGACGCTTGGCCGTGCACGACGTCCTTCGAATGCCACCATGATGCGAACGAATTGCCACACGGTAATTCTCATTTCGCCTTTTTTTGTCATGTCGTCTTCTTTGGTTCTCTTGCAGGGGTGATCAGGATATCGCGGTTCCGCCCTACCCGCATTCGATATAATCTTATGCCCCATGTTAATGGAGATACGTCATGAATTTGGACAGCATATTCGCCGCCCTCGACCTGCAACCGGATTGCCGCCAGGGGGGTGATAGGCCGGTCTTTACGCCGATAGACGGCAGCGAAATTGCCCACGTGACCAGCGATGACGCTGCCTCAGCGGCGCGCAAGATTACCGCCGCCGAAGCAGCGTTCTTCGCATGGCGCGCTGTACCGGCGCCGCGCCGCGGCGAATTGATCCGGCTGCTGGGAGAAGAATTACGCGCCCACAAGGAGGCGTTGGGGCGACTGGTGACACTTGAAACCGGCAAGATCCTGCAGGAGGGCATGGGCGAGGTGCAGGAGATGATCGATATTTGCGATTTTGCAGTTGGTTTATCACGCCAATTATACGGCCTGACCATCGCCTCGGAACGGCCCGGCCACCGGATGATGGAAACCTGGCACCCGCTTGGTGTATGCGCCGTGATCAGCGCCTTTAATTTTCCTGTCGCTGTATGGTCTTGGAATTTTGCCCTGGCCATCGTATGTGGCGACCCAGTGGTGTGGAAACCATCAGAAAAAACACCGCTTACCGCGCTCGCCTGCAAACGGCTGTTTGAACGCGCCACCGGGCGCTTCGACGGCAAGCTACCAGACAACCTGCTTCAGATCTTGATTGGCGGCAAAGAAGTTGGCGCGGCATTGGTCGACGACAAGCGCGTGGCGTTGGTGAGCGCTACTGGAAGCTGCGCCATGGGCCGCGAGGTCGCGCCCCGGGTCGCGGCTCGGTTTGGACGCACGCTTATGGAACTCGGCGGCAACAACGCCATGATTGTCGCACCGAGCGCCGATTTGGCGCTAGCCGAGCGGGCGATCACGTTTAGCGCCGTCGGCACCGCGGGACAGCGCTGCACTTCGCTGCGCCGGCTGATCGCGCAGGATGGTGTTGCCGACGAATTGGTGATGCGTTTGAAGGCCGTCTATGCCAGCGTTCCAATCGGCTCACCGCTCAACGATGGCGTATTGCTTGGGCCGCTTATGGATTCTCACGCCTTTGATGCCATGCAGGCGGCACTGGCGTGCGCGCGCGACGAAGGCGGCATGGTGACCGGCGGCAAACGTGTGCTCGTGGAGGAATATCCATACGGTTTTTACGTCACTCCAGCGATCGTAGAAATGCCGAGGCAAACTGCAATTGTTGCCGAGGAAACCTTCGCGCCGATTCTTTACGTCATGCGCTATGGCGCTCTTGGGGAGGCGATTGCCATACATAACGGTGTACCACAGGGGTTGTCGTCATGCATTTTCACCAATGACATGCGTGAGGCGGAGCGCTTCTTGTCTTCGGAGGGTAGCGATTGCGGCATCTCCAACGTCAATATAGGCCCGAGCGGCGCCGAAATTGGCGGTGCCTTCGGCGGCGAGAAGGAAACCGGCGGTGGCCGCGAATCCGGCACCGAAGCCTGGAAAAGCTATATGCGGCGGGCCACCAACACCATCAACTACTCTCCCGATCTACCTTTGGCGCAAGGCATCACCTTTGGTGATGAATAGGCA
>CAYPSQ010000225.1:0-1854 GCA_964413115.1 uncultured Rhizobiaceae bacterium
TATAACATCTATACAGACCGAGCCAATAGCCGGTCTTCGGCGGGCTAGTTGACCAGACTGCCCCGCTCTGTTCGAATTGCCTGATATAAATGCAACTTTCTGGAGACTTGCGCGATGAGTGACTTTGAGGAATTTAAGCAAGCCGAAAAATCTGGATGGGAGGCGCAGGGCGGACGATATCATCTCGGTGTTGAAAATTTTACCACTATCGCTACACCAGTATTGCTTGAGATGGCGCAGGTCGGCAAAGGTGATAAGCTGGCAATCATTGCCTGCGGACCTGGCTACGGTATGGATTTAGCTGCGGATTTGGGAGCAGAGCCCGTCGGCGTGGATTTTTCCGAAGCGATGCTAGTAACGGCGCGGGAAAAATATCCGGGCCACCTTTTTGAACAAGGCGATGCAGAAAATCTCAAGTATGAGGATAATTCTTTTGATGCCGTGGTGTGCGCTTTCGGTGTTTTACACTTCGCATATCCCAAAAAAGCTTTGGGAGAATTTTTCCGTGTCCTAAAGCCGGGAGGTCGAATGGTCTATTCGGTATGGACTTCATTGGAATCAAACCCGTTTTTTTCCATGGCACTTAGTACCGTTGCCAAGCATGGCACACTGGACGTGCCAATGCCTCCAGGGCCCGAAATGTTTGCCTATGCCGATGAAGACCTGGCGCGTCGCGATTTGGATGAGATCGGATACGTTGACGTTGTGGTCCGCCCCCTGCCTATGTTAGGTCGAAACGATGATCCGGATTTCCTTGTCAATGCGTTACAGTATTCAACAGTCCGGACCAAAATTACTCTGGACGCACAGACGCCCGAAGCACTTGAAGCCATTTTTGATGATTTAAAGCAGCAAACCGAAGCCCTAAAAACGCCCGAGGGCGATTACGCGATGGCTTTCCATTCGACTTGTGTTAGTGGGCGTAAACCGTGATTTACATAATCGGCGGAGACGAAGCCGCTCAGCCTGCTTTGAATTTTGATTTAACCTGGTGTGCTGTTTGGCTTATTTCACTTGGGAATAAGCGCCAAACTGTTTTAGGAGTGACGATAGGATGAAAGCAGCCGTATTCAAAGCGGCCGGCTCGCCGCTGATTGTAGAGACGGTCCCGGATCCGACACCCGACCCCAGTGAATTAGTTCTTAAGGTAGGTGCCTGCGGCATTTGCGGCACGGATCTGCATATGTCAGAAAACACTGATGCGACTATAGGCTGGCGGGTTCTGCCGCCCGAATGTGTGATGGGACATGAATTTTCGGGAGAAGTAGTTGAGGTGGGCCGAGAAGCGAAAGGCGATTGGCGAACTGGCGAAAGGGTTACTGCCCTTCCGTGGATTGGTTGCGGCGAATGCGGCTTGTGTCGATCTGGCCGCGGTTTTCGCTGCTCAAGCGCAAAAATGCGAGCTTCGCATATGCTGCCTGGTGCCTACGCGGAGTACTGCAGGGTGGGTGCCTTCGAGGCTTTTCGTTTGCCGGCGACGGTTAGTTTCCAGGAAGGCGCTATGGTAGAGCCTCTGGCAGTAGGTCTAAATGCAGTTCGCCGAGCTGGATTGCGTCCTGGCGACTCAGTTTTAATCGTTGGTGCTGGGCCAGTAGGGTTGTCGGTGGCGCTGTGGTGTCGATTTTTCGGCGCTCAGCATATTGTCGTCAGTGACCTCGTGGAAGCACGAGCTAAGCGAGCTTTGTCTATGGGTGCCACATCGGCTGTTGACGCCAAACGTGACGATGTCATGGAACATGTGGAGGCCGTAATAGGTGCGAAACCGGAAATCGTGTTTGACGCGGTCGGAGTTCCGGGCAGTTTGCAATTGGCGATAGATTATGCCGCGCATGATGGCCGCTTAGTCATAGTCGG
>CAYPSQ010000226.1:0-1834 GCA_964413115.1 uncultured Rhizobiaceae bacterium
CGAGAAGGGTCGTAACAATCGGTCTGCAGTGTGGGGGAACTTTCGCCATCGCCGATAACTCCGCTCCGATATCCGAGCATTGACCAAAACGCTTGGAATATTCCTGCGAGCTGTCTCAAGAACCAAGTTTGGCCAAAGTTCTGACTCCATCCAAAGCGCAAAATCAGGACGCCAATGATCGAGGAACCGTTTAACCCAAGGTAGACAATCGATGGGAGAAAATTGGTGAAAGCTGCCCGCGGGTAGACGTTCACGCATGAGGCATGCCGAGGTTCGTGTTCCTGTCGTTTGGAGGACGTGAAGATCGGGCCGATCGACCAGCAATCTCGTTATCAATGCAATTGACGATTGGGATTCACCAACGCTGGCGGCGTGCAGCCATATAAGTCGGCCCTCCGGTCGAGCGAGGCTTGAGATGCCACGCCGTTCCGGTATTCGAACGCTATCCTCCTTACCTTGGGAGAGACGGCGGCGTAGCAGCGCATCGATCAGTGGAGCGCCTGCGCTGGTAAATATCTGGTAGAGCCAAAGCGGGCTCATGGCATTGTTACTCGCCTTCTGTCGCCGAGGTTATTGGGTCTACGTCGGGCCGATTCATCATCCAATCTGAACGCTGGGTGAGCGCCATTAAATCTGCTTCTAGCTGGTCTCTCTTGCGATCCATTTCGTGTTTATCGGCATTCTCAACTACGTAAATTGGTCGTCCCCAAAGGAAGATCCCACGCCCAAATGGGAACGGTAGCATGAACCGATCCCAACTTTTGAAGACGTAGCGCAAAGACGCTGAGAATGTCAGCGGAAGTATTGGTACACCGGTTAGTTTTGCGAGAGCAATAATCCCCTCATTGACCCGCATTCGGGGACCGCGCGGACCATCAGGGGTAATGCCGATGACCCCGCCCTGACGTAACAGCCGCGCGAGGCGAATAAACGCAGCTGCACCTCCTCGAGTAGACGATCCATACACGGTCTTAGAACCAAAGTGGGAAATCATGCCCGAAACGAGCTGGCCATCACGATGGCCTGAAATTAACATATGCACTAAGTCACAGCGGCCCCAAGAGAACGCCATCATTATCATCCGCCCATGCCAGAAGGCGACAATGAACGGCTGACCGTCTTTAATCAATTGTTCCGGAATTTCTTCACCGATGATTTGCCATCTCCCGGATAGCCAAACCAATCGAATATAAAGGGCCGCCGTCCAAGTCAGTGCTTTTTTAAAGGAACCACTTGAGAGGATACGGTTTTTCACTCGCCGTCAGACCTCCTCTGCGGCTGACGAATCCTGGCCGTCATCAAGTTGCATGCGGCAATATTGAGCATACAGACCCTCGCCTGCTAGCAGCTTTTCGTGTGAACCACATTCTACGACGCGCCCCTTATTAAGAACGTAGATACGGTCCGCGTTTGACACTGTTGAAAGCCGGTGGGCAATTACTATCGTGGTACGTCCTTCCATCAGCCGGGTTAGCGCCGCGTGAACCATCTGTTCAGATTCGCTATCTAGCGATGAGGTCGCCTCGTCGAGCAGGAGAATAGGCGCATTTTTTAGCATTGCTCGCGCGATTGATATCCGTTGGCGTTGTCCCCCGGAAAGGCGCAATCCCCGCTCCCCAACCACCGTATCGTAGCCTTGAGGCAGTCCCATAATGAAATCGTGCGCAGCGGCGGCCTCAGCCGCAGCTATAATTTCGTATTCTTCTGCATTTATCCGCCCATACGCAATGTTCGCGCGGACAGTATCATTGAACATTGTTACGTCTTGGCTCACTAAGGCGATGGACCCTCTAAGAGACTCCGTGGTACCGGCGCGAACTTCCTGACCATCTAT
>CAYPSQ010000227.1:0-1827 GCA_964413115.1 uncultured Rhizobiaceae bacterium
AGTGCGCCCGACAAGCTGTTGAAAAAGTCCCAGATTGCTTGGCGCCCTTCATGGCGGCCAAACCCATCACCCTCCCAGGTGGCATCCTCGACGAATAGAGCGGTGATGTTATCGGGATCGTAGCCCTGGTCGGCTACCAGTAGATATTCCGCCATCAATTTACAAATGTCGTTATGCGCCTCAAGGCGGGCGATGCGCTGTTCAAGGGTCTGTTCAGCCATGGCAAACTCCTTCTTTAATCGGCGGCGATGAATATCATGGATTTTACTGGCCGTGCTAGGCAGTATTCCGACCGTATTGGTGGGTGATTTGCAATCGGTGATAGGGGAGGCGATAGAATGAGCGCGCGGGAATGGATGATGAGTGATCGCAATATGGCCGATCAGCCGATCGAGAGCTTTACCAATTTGAACAATGAAGAGCGTGCCAATCTAGCGCTTCTGATGCGCCAATGTCGCGGCTGGTCGGGACAGAATATTGACGAGGTCGTCGCGGTGATGGCGGAGGACGGAGTGTATCACGATATCACCCTTCCGCCGGCACAAGGCCATGCCGCAATTCGCGAATTCGGCGCCGGGTGGCTCGAAGCGGTACCGGATCTCTCGCTTTATATAGAGACGTTCTGCGTGCAGGAAAATGTGGTCTGCAATATGGGGCGCATGAGCGGCACCATAACTAAGGAATATTTCGGCCTGCCAAATACGGGGAAGAAATTCGATTGCCAATTTTCGCAAATTTGCTTCATTGAGAATCACAAGATTACTTATCTGCGGGGGTTGTGGAACGCTGCCGATATGTACAATCAGGTCGGCTGGGATGTGGCCGGCCTGAAACACTAGGTGCTTAGAACGGTTTGGCGCTATGCTTCAATTCAGCAACCATCCTTCCTAGCAGTCACGTTGGTTGCTCTCCGCGTTGGGCGTCTTGGAGTTATACTAAAATGGCTAGCTGGGGCGCGCCATGAATTCGCTTGATATCGTTGCCCGCCGGAGCGGCGGGCTGCTCTTGTCACTGTTGTTGATTTTCATCGCCGGCCTCAATTTCAGCTTTATATTTTCGGTCAACAAGATCGCCACCGAAGCTGGCGTGCCGTTTTTTGCCTATGTTTTCTGGTACACATTCGGCGCTGGCGCGGTGCTGTTTGTCATTGCTGCAATTCGCCGCGAATTGCCGCGTGTCGATTTTATCCATGTAAGAGCTTACGGCGTGGCGGCGGCTCTAGGCATCGCCTTTCCGTTCGCACTGCTCGCTTTTGTTGCTCCCAAGCTACCATCCGGCGTGGCGGTGTTGTTGGTTATTCTGACACCGGCCTTTACCTATTTTTTTTCGCTTCTCGCCCGCCTCGAGCGGATCCACCTCATGAGTATTGGCGGGCTGGTGCTCGGCGTGGCGGGCGTTTTGTTTATCGTCATTCCAAGCGGCAGCCTGCCGAACGCTGATATGGCGGGCTGGTTTATCCTCGCATTATTGGCACCCGTCTGTTTTGCCGGCCTTAATGTTTATGTCGAGCTGGTGCGACCGCCGGAAACAGCTTCGCTTTCGCTCGCTGTTGGCATTCTATTATCGAGCGCATTGCTGCTGCTGCCATTGATGCTGGCGACCGGCCAGCTTTATATCTTTCCGGGGCCGGTGCAGGATGGCGATCTAGCGCTGTTTGGCGCGGTAGTCATCAACACCATCATGTGGCCGTTATTTTTCGAAATTGTTAAACGCACTGGCGCTTTTTTGATGTCGATGATTAACGTCTTCGGCGTGCTCATCGGCATTGTGTGGAGTATTGTCCTTTTTGGGGAACAGCATAGTGGCTTCGTCTGGCTTGCTGCCGCG
>CAYPSQ010000228.1:0-1803 GCA_964413115.1 uncultured Rhizobiaceae bacterium
CGCGATAGGATCACCGCGCAAGGCCGCGGCTCATCAGAATTATGCGCGATGCCGTTGAAACCCGAGATGTAGAAGACGTTCAACGGCGTTGTCGCGACAATCCCGTCGAGCCCTCTCGCTTCCAAGGCCTCCCACAGGCGGCCAATATTGCAGAACTGCCTTGGCAGCGGGTTGCGTTCGAACAGGGTATTGTCGGCTTTCATTCAAAGGCCCCCTAAGTTGTTTCGGGAAGAACCGGCTGCGGCCGCTGTCCACCCCCTAAAGGGGGGAGACGGAAATTAGCTCTTAGGCAAACAATCTATCCCTTTCCCCCTTTAGTGGGGAAGGTGAGGATGGCGCGGAAATGCGACGATTGCACATGAAGAATGCGCCCATAACTTCAACCCTCCCTTAAATGAGCGTCGCGCCGGTCAAACAGTTTGTCATCGGCGTAGCCCATTGCCTCCGGCTTGCCGCGCCCCAGCATGACCTGAAAATAAACCGGCTCTAAGCTCTTGTTCTCGAAGCCGTGGATGACGCCAGCCGGGCACGCGATGCATTCCCACGGCCCAAGCCGCGTCCAGAGCTGCTCGCCCGCCTCGTCTTCGATGAACACATCGAGGATGCCCTGCAGCACGAAGAAGCATTCCTCGACCTCATGCGTGTGCGCCGCATTACCCTGCCCCGGCTCCACATACATGATCGACAGGGTGAAGTTGTCGGCAGGGATCGCGTTCGGATCTTCATGCTTACCAGACCCGCCGGCGCCAATAAAGCGGTGCTGCGCGCGCTTGTAGCCCTCGATCTTGGCGTCCTCGAAAGCAGCCCAGTCCGGCGTCTTCTCGCGGAAACGCCCAACATAACGGTCCATGATCTCCGGCAGCGGCACGCCGACCAGTTCAGGCGCGCGGGGATGGCGGGCGGCACTCATGACGGTTCTCCTTGGCAGCTTATGCGGTTCAAGATAGCCGGAGATTGTAGGTGGAGGGAACGAAGACTGTGCGGCTTGGTGCGCCATTTACTCCACGATCCGCCGAACCGGCCGTTTCAGTCCGATATTTTCGCGCAGTGTACGGCCTTCGTATTCCGAGCGGAACAGGCCACGGCGCTGCAGCTCGGGCACTACGAGGTGGGTGAAGCGTTCCATGCCGGTGGGCACCACGGGGGCGGCAATCATGAAACCGTCGCAGGCCTTGCCGCTATACCAGGCCTCCATGACGTCGGCGACTTGGACGGGGTCGCCGGTGAACATGTTGCCGGCCATCTGCGGCAGGATCCGCATATAGGTCTGCTGCACAGTCAGGCCTTCCTCCTGAGCGACCTGTACGATTGCGCCTGCTATACCAGTCGGGCCGTGATGTCCCTCGGGCCAATTGGGCATCGGGCCGTCGACCGGAAATGCCTTCATATTCAGCCCGGTCATTTTGGACAAATAGTCGACGCCGACCGCCAGCGGCACAAGATCATCCAGTTCTCCAGCGATATCCGCCGCCTGCTGCGCTGTTTCGCCGACGATGATCGTGACGCCAGAGAGAATTTTAAGATCCTCCGGTTCGCGGCCGTATTTCGCGAGGCGGTCCTTGAAGTCAGTGTAAAGTGCCTGGCCGGCCTCCAAACTCCCCTCGATGGCGAAGATGCAGTCAGCGTGGCGGGCGGACAGCTCGCGGCCGGCCTCGGACTGGCCGGCGGAGAACACTACCGGATGGCCTTGCGGTGGGCGCGGCGCGTTGAGCGGGCCTCTAACCTGGAAGTGCTTTCCCTTATGGCGGAGCGCCTGGACCTTTGACGGGTCGAGGAACCGCCCGCTCGCTTTGTCCTGCGGAA
>CAYPSQ010000229.1:0-1736 GCA_964413115.1 uncultured Rhizobiaceae bacterium
GTGGACGGCACCGGAGCACCAGCCCGCCATGGTAACATCGCGATCACCGGCGGAAAGATTTGTGGCGTCGGCGATGTCGATGGCGCAGCCAGCGAGATTATCGATGCCAGCGATTGCGTTGTGGCGCCCGGCTTCATCGACCCGCATACTCATTACGATGCGCAGATTTGCTGGGATGGTGCAGTAACGCCGTCCTCCTGGCATGGCGTTACCAGCGTCGTCATGGGCAATTGCGGCGTTGGCCTCGCGCCCTGCAAACCGGCGGCGCGCGAAATTGCCATGCATGACTTGGTCAATGTCGAATCGATTCCCTATGAGGTGCTGCAGCAGGGGATCAGTTGGGATTGGGAGAGCTTCCCGGAATATCTCAATGCTGCGGAGCGTCGCAATCCGTCGGTCAACCTCGCTTTTCTTGCACCACTTACGCCGTTTCGCCACTTCGTCATGGGTGAAGAGTCCATGGACCGCGCGGCGACGGTGAGCGAAATAGCGCGTATCCGCAACCTGCTCAGCGAAGCCATGGATGCCGGGGCGTTCGGCATCTCCAGCACAATATTAAATCAGCATTTGGGTTTTGCCGGGCGACCCCTAGCCTGCCGGATGGCAAGCGATGCGGAACTCGAGAGCTACGCCAGAGTACTCAACGAAAAGGGCAAAGGCGCCATCGAGATCGCACTCACTCGGCAAATCTCAGTGCTCGATGATGATCAATACAACATTCTGGAATTACTGCTAAACGCCAGCGGACGACCGGTTACCTTCATCGCGCTCTTTGACCGCGACGATATTTCTGAAGCCGTGCGTGACACATTGCGAAAATGCGCACCGTTGATGGCTCGCGGCGTACGGCCGCAGACTTCTCCTCTGCCGCTCACAAGAGAAGTGGATATGCGAAGCCCATTTTCGTTTGCCGCGTTCCCATCCTGGCAGCGGCTATTTCAGGATAAATCGAAAGCGGCGCAAAAGGCGGTCTATCAGGATCAGGCATTCCGAGACCAGTTCCGCGAGGAACTCAAGAAGCCTATCAGCTTTGGCAATTGGGAGCGAGTAACCCTGCACGAAGTCAAATCATCTGATCTTAAGCCCTATGAAGGGCGCACAGTCGCCGATATCGCCCACGCCGAGGGCAAGGACGGGGTCGACACATTCCTCGATCTCACGCTGGCCGACGATCTTGAGCTCGAGTTCACCATGGCTACCTTTAACAATCGTCCCGAACGGATGGCCGAAATCCTGAATGACCCTAGAATTTTAATCGGCCTCGGAGATGGTGGTGCACATGTTGATATGCTCTGTGATTCGGGTTATCCGACTTATGTTCTCGGCACTTGGGTTCGCGAGAAAAATGCTCTGACCCTGGAGGAAGGTGTCAGGCGTCTGACCTCAGATCCGGCAAATTTTTTCGGCATCAAGGATCGTGGCCGGCTTCAGAGTGGCCTCGCCGCAGATGTAACGATTTTTGATCCCACGACAATCGGTTCGTCCAATCGCGGCGAGCGGCGCCACGACTTGCCCGGCGGCGGCAAAAGAATGGTCATGCCCTCCAAGGGCGTCGAATATGCGATTGTGAATGGCGAGGTTACCTATACTACCGCTGGATTGACCGGCGCGAAGGCCGGAACCGTATTGCGATCTTAGACACCTGTGCCCACCTGCCCCTTCGCACGGGCATAGATAATAATACGATGCAGGGTCAATATACATGTGCCTAGATCAATCAATTTCGAGAAGACATT
>CAYPSQ010000230.1:0-1730 GCA_964413115.1 uncultured Rhizobiaceae bacterium
CCGCCGCCCATACCGGGCATACCGCCGTGCATGGCGTCTGCCCCTTCCATGTCCGGAATCGGAAGCTGTTCAGGAATCTCGACAATCATTGCTTCAGCTGTGATCATTAAGCTGGCGACAGAGGCCGCGTCTTCCAATGCCGTCCGCACGACTTTGGCGGGATCTATAATTCCAGCCCTCATCATGTCACAATATTTACTGTTTTGAGCATCGTAGCCGCGATTGGACGGCTTCCCCTCCAGCAATTTTCCGATAACAAGTTCACCGTTATCGCCGGCATTATTAACGATTGATTTAGCAGCAACAGACAAACTGTTTCGCACGACAGAAATGCCGAACTGTTGCCCTTCGTTTACGCCCTTTAGTCTAGTCAGGGCCCGTTGGGCATTAAGGAGTGCGACACCACCGCCTGGAACAACGCCTTCTTGGACTGCACAACGAGTCGCGTGCAACGCATCGTCCACAAGGTCTTTGCGTTCTTTCACTTCGGCTTCACTGCCACCACCAATTTTTAAAACAGCGACACCACCGACTAGTTTGGCAAGGCGTTCCTGAATGCGCTCCTGTTCATATTCGGAATCTTCAGCGGCAAGCATATTCCGTAGCTGCCGACAGCGCGCATCAATGTCGCTTTTCTTGCCTTTGCCTTCAATGATCATGGTCTCGACACGGCTAACCTCAACCCGCGCCGCCTGCCCGAGATCATCGAGCGTGAGGTTTTCTAACTTACTACCCTCATCTTCGTTGACCAGCACCCCTCCCGTCTGAGTGGCGATATCCTCGAGAATGGATCGCTTGCGGTCACCAAATAAAGGTGCCTTGACCGCTACAACGTTTAATCCGCCGCGTAACTTATTTACCACTAAACTGCTCAAGGCTTCGCCCTCAACATCCTCGGCTATGACCAAAAGCGGCCGGCCTGACTGCACGACCTGTTCCAATATGTTTACCATGCTGACCAGATTGGAGATTTTGCTGTCGTGCAGGAGAATATAAGGATCCCGCAAATCTGCTATCATCTTCTCTTGATTGGTCATGAAATAGGGAGACAGAAATCCTTTGTCGAAGCGCATTCCGTCAACTATCTCAAGTTCGCTTTCCAAAGCCGTACTCTCCTCAACGGTGATAACCCCGTCTTGACCGACCTCTTTCATAGCGGCGGAAATCATCTCGCCGACCATTTGATCACTATTGGCCGCAATGCGCGCGACATTGGTGATCTCATTGTGCGTGGAAACTGATTTTGCCCGTTTTGCGATGTCGGCAGTGGCAGCCCTAACCGCTAATTCAATTCCACGCCTCACATCCGTGGGGTTCATACCGGCGGTGACGCCCTTTAAGCCTTCCCGCAACAATTGACGCGCGAGAAGCGTGGCAGTGGTGGTGCCGTCTCCGGCAACCTCCCCCGTGCGGGCCGCCACGGTGCGAATCATTTGGGCCCCCAGATTTTCAAAGCGATCTACAAGTTCAATTTCCTTGGCAACACTTACGCCGTCTTTGGTGCTTCGCGGCATACCATCGCCACGCTCAAAAACGACATTGCGGCCCTTGGGACCAAGCGTAACCCGAACTGTATCTGCAAGTTTATCCGCGCCGCTTAACATCTTCGCGCGTGCAGCGTCGGAGAACCGGATGTCCTTTTTAGCCATAGTCTTGCGCCTGCCTTACTTGATGATTCCCATAATGTCGGATTCCTTCATGATGAGAAGTTCCTCACCATCAAGTTTGAC
>CAYPSQ010000231.1:0-1729 GCA_964413115.1 uncultured Rhizobiaceae bacterium
TATCACGCGTCCGGCCAAACCTCGTTGGCGACCTCGACGACAAGGCGCAGTTTGGCCTCCTGCATTTCAGGCGTGATGGGATTGCCGTCAGCGATGCTGGCAAACCCGCATTGCGGGCTGATCGCCAGGCGGTTCATGTCGACATAGTTTGCAGCTTCTTCAATACGGCGTTTTAAATCATCCTTCTTTTCGAGATCCTGAGACTTGGTCGAGACGAGGCCCAGAACAACAGACTTCGCAGGGGGAAGGAATCTCAGCGGCGAAAAATCGCCGGCGCGTGGTGAATCGTATTCCAAAAAGTAGAACTGCATATCAAGAGCGTTGAATAATTTCTCGGCGACGACATCGTAGCCGCCTTCGGCGTGAAAATGACCGCCACGGTTCCCACGGCAAAGATGTATACCGATAACAAGCGACTTCGGCGCACGGGCAAGAACCCGATTTGTGATATCAATATAGTGGTCGATCAAGCCCTGCCAGTCGTCTCCGCGCTCGCCTAGGGCGTGCTGCACCTCCGGATCGGCGAATTTGGCAAAAGCCGTCTCGTCGATTTGAACGTAGTTGCATCCATTTTCCACCAAAGACTCGAATTCGCTGGCATAGGCTTCGACGATATCGGACCAAAATTCGTCGAGATCGGAATAGGCTCCATAGCGCTGGATCTCCGGCGCGCCACCACGGAAATGGAGCGCGCACGGGCCAGGCAGCGTAATTTTGGGCGTTGCCTTCGTATGATTTTTCAGGAAGTTCACCTCGCCCGCGTGAACAGGTGCTGTCCAGCGCAAGCGGGACTTTAAGATGGCGATGGGCTGCGGGGCACGCTTTGCACCGTCGCGCGCATCCTCCGCGTCGACCGGCGGCGCAGCTATCGTTACATCGCCAAGGTGCTCGAAAAAGAAATCATTGTAGGCAAAGCGGCGATATTCGCCATCGGTGACGACCTTCAATCCAACACGTTCCTGGAGAGCAATGGCCGAAACGACCGCGGTGTCTTCGGCCGCCTGACGATCTTTCGCGCTCACTTCGCCAGCCGCATGACGGCGTCGGATATCCAGCAAGTCAGCCGGACGTAACAGGCTGCCGATATGCTCTGCACGGAAAGGTAAATCGAGGGCTCGTTTAGTGGACATGGGTTCTCCTTATCTGCTTTCGGGCATTGGTTCTCGAGGTGTATATCCGCAACCCGATCATCTTTGGCCGTTCCACCTTGGGACGCCTTTTCTTGTTTGTTGCACGCGTTATGTAACATGTTGCATAACCGTCAGGTTTTTTTCTTCAGAGGGCTTGTAACCCAGCGGTCAGATCTGTGTAATTATTTATCTTTAAATGATTAAGGGTTTTCCTTGGCGGGAAATAGTAAAGAACCGGCCTACGGGATTGGTCCAACCCTGTTATCAGCCGGTGTCATGTCATTCGCAATCCTTGGTGATGCACTGATATATGTCGTGCTGCCTGTCAATGCGGCTTCTTTCGGAATTACAATTTTCTGGGTTGGTGTGTTGCTGGCCGCCAATAGGATAATTAGGATCTTCACACTAGGCCCGATAGCGCTTTTAGCCCAACGTACCAGCCCAAGAAATTTGGCAATCGTTGGCGCGGTTGTATCAACAATTTCTACCCTTATTTACGGATTGGGTGAAGGCCCAACAATTTTGCTTGCGGCACGACTTCTATGGGGCCTTTCTTTTGCAACATTGACGCTCGTTATTTTTTCTTATGCTGTATCAGA
>CAYPSQ010000232.1:0-390 GCA_964413115.1 uncultured Rhizobiaceae bacterium
AGTGTACGAAGAAGGTCTGTTCATTCCGATCATGCTACTCGCGCGCGGCGGCATGATGAATGACGTGCTTTTGGAGATCATTAGACATAACGTTCGCACCCCGTACGAGGTCGAGGGCGATATTCACTCCTAAGTGGCCAGCAACGAAACCGGCATGCGTAAACTCAGTGCCATGATGGATGAGTTTGAGCTGGCAACTCTCGAGCCGATCGCCGAGTACATCTTGAATCGCTCTCAGCAGGGAATGATTACCGAGATCAATAAGCTTCCGTTCGGCGAGTACCACAATTCACTAACTATCGACGGATATCACGAGCCGGTACGACTAGCCTGTCGGCTGCTCATCGAGCGGGATCAAATAAAAATCGACTATGAAGGTAGCAGTCCCGC
>CAYPSQ010000232.1:400-1706 GCA_964413115.1 uncultured Rhizobiaceae bacterium
CAACGGCATAAATCTAGTATTGAATTACTGCAAAGCCTACAGCGCCTTCGGTGTGCGTTGCGTGATCGCACCGCTGATCCCAAACAATGCTGGATCGCTCAGCCCCATCGAGGTAAGTGCGCCGCCCGGATCTGTTTTGAACGTAAATCGGCCGTGGCCGGTGTGCGCCCGCCACATCATTGGCCAGTTCCTCCCCGATGTGGTGATGGGTGCGCTGGCGAAGGCTATCCAGGAAAAAGTACCGGCTGAAGGCGCGTCCTGCGTGTGGGGAGCTCAACTTCGCGGCGGTGCCAACATCGATGTCGCTGAACGCTGGGATGCGGGCGAGTCCACAGACCCATACGAAATAATTTTCTTCAACAGTGGCGGCTCCGGCGCCCGGGCTACGCTGGACGGTTTATCGGCAACCGCATTTCCGCGCGGCGTGCGCGCCATGCCCACAGAGGTTGTCGAAAACCTCGCGCCTATCGTAGTGTGGAAAAAAGAACTGCGACCTGACTCGGCGGGCGCTGGGACCCAGCGCGGCGGCTTCGGTCAGACAGTGATCACCAGTGCCGTTAACGGAGCACCCTTCAACATTTCGGCCATGTTTGACCGGGTAAAACATTCCGCCCGCGGACGAAACGGCGGACGAAACGGTGCTTCGGGCAAGATCGCAATTGCTGGCGGCGCCGGGCTTGTCGCCATGGGCCGGCAGCTCATTCCTGCGGGCGAGCGCTTGCAACTCGACCTGCCCGGCGGCGCAGGCTACGGCGATCCGCTACTCCGCCAGCCAAAAGCCGTGGCAGATGACGTAGCCAACGGTCTGTTAAGCCGCAAGAATGCAACGCGCCAATACGGAGTTGTAATCGACAAAACGGGCCGGCCCGACAACCAAGCTACTAGAACACAACGCAAAAAGTTGCGCAAAAAATAGGCAATTTCCATGATACCTACTGATCTACGCCAGTTCATGGCCCTACTCGACGAGGCCGGCATTGACGCGGTCGTTGGTATGGCAATCTACACGGGACACGAGATCGCCGCCTATATACGCAAAACATCAGATGCCCGAGGACCAGCGTTATTGTTCGAGAGCGTGAAAGATTTCTCTATGCCAGTTGTTGCTGGGATGTTCGCTCATCGTCAGCTGATGTTGATGGCGTTAGGGGTATCTGAGGATTGTGCAGTCGAGCGTTATCTCGAGGCACTGGCCAAGCCGCTACCGACGCGAATCATCAAACAAGGTTCCTGCCAGGAGAAGGCACAACTCGGCGCAGATATCGATTTAGGAAGCTTGCCGGCGCCGATCTATTCCGCCAAGGAC
>CAYPSQ010000233.1:0-1703 GCA_964413115.1 uncultured Rhizobiaceae bacterium
TATTCTGATCTCTTTTAATGATTATTACTGCGTATAATTAGTTTAATATGACATGTAGTTCTGAAAATAGCACACAACATTCAAGTGCACCAGATTCCCGGTGGCCGAAGAACGGGCGGTACAGATATCGGTACAGATAGTAACCGCAAAATTTTTGTCTACAATTTGCCTACCCCATCACCCTTAAACGCTGGCAGGTTCCACTAGCACCCCGCACAGGAATTTACTCAAGCGATGGCATCGGTTTAACAGCCCGCATTTAGCGTTAAGCTTTTGGCATGCGCCACATAGCCGTCACACTCTCGCCGTTGTCGCGCTTCTCTCTAGCTCTGGGTCTGCGTGGGCGGATTTCGATGATGGCATGGCGGCGTATGAGCGTGGTGATTACGCCACCGCCTTAAAAGAGTTCCGACCGCTTGCCGAGCAGGGTCATGTAGTTGCCCAGTTCAACCTCGGCGTCATGTACGACCATGGATACGGCGTTCCCGAGAACAATACCGAAGCCGTGAAGTGGTTTCGCAAGGCTGCCGTACAGGGTAATGCAAAGGCCCAGACCAACCTCGGCATTATGTACGTCTTAGGCATCGGCGTTCCAAAAGATTACGTCAAGGCTCACATGTGGTTTTCACTTGCTAAGGCGGAGGGGCATGAGGGGGCGGCAAAGTCTCTGGATATGGTTAAAGAAGAAATGAATACTACCCAGATCGACGAAGCCCAAAAATTAGCCGCCGAGTGGAGGGAGATGCACAACAACTAACGGCGCGCCGTCAGAACCGCCCTTTCCAACGACTTCGTTCGATGGGGTTAAAGATGCAACAATCGGTGCGGAGACGGTGCAATCGCGCGTTACCGGTAGATGATCGGCTAGGAAGGACCCGTTGATCTTTCAGCGCGACACGGCGTTCCAATTAGCGTTACGATTAAAACGGGAGGACAGACCGTGGATTTGGGATTGAACGACCGCAAGGCGATTGTCACCGGCGGCACCAAGGGCATTGGCCGCGCCATCGCCGATCTACTCGCGGACGAAGGCTGCAATGTTGGCATATGTGCGCGCGATGGCGACGAGGTGGACGCGGCTGTATTGGCGCTGAAGGCCAAGGGCGTCGAAGCCTGCGGCAGCGCGATCGATGTGCGTGACGGCGACGCGGTGCGGAAATGGGTAACGGATTGCGCCGAGGCTCTCGGCGGTCTGGACATCGTCGTACCCAATGTCAGTGCGCTGGCAATCGAGCGTAACGAGGAATCGTGGCGTGCTGAGTTCGAGGTCGATCTGCTGCATACGGTGAATTCCGTGGAAGCCGCACAGCCTATATTGGAAAAATCCGACGCGGGGTCCATCGTGATTATCTCCAGTGTCTCGGGCGTAGAGGTCGATATGGCTGCCGGCCCGTACGGCGCATTCAAGGCGGCACTTATCCACTATGCGAAAACGCTCGCCTGCGAATTGGCGAGCAAGAACATCCGGGTTAATTCCGTCTCGCCAGGAACCACCTATTTCGCAGGCGGAATATGGGAAAAAATCGAAAACGATATGCCGGATCTGTTCAGCCAGGCGCTTAGCATGAACAAAACCGGCCGCATGGCGACGGCGGAGGAAGTTGCCAATGCCAGTGTGTTCCTGGCTAGCCCCATCGCCACCTTTATTACCGGCACCAATCTCGTGGTTGACGGCGCGCTAACAAATCGCGTGCAGTTCTAAA
>CAYPSQ010000234.1:0-1685 GCA_964413115.1 uncultured Rhizobiaceae bacterium
GGAATACGGATCGGATCGATCAACTCTCCGGCGCGCTGCGGTTCCATCGAGATCGCGCCGACAAAGGCACGCGAGCGCAAGGTCACAAAAAAGAAACGCTCCATCTTGGGCGGCCCGCCGGGCTCTGATTCGGGGCCAGTCTCGGTTGCCCACAAGGGGCGCACGGCGTTTTCGATGCGTTCGGCGATGCCGCTGGTCGTATCGAGATTATAACCGGGTGGTGGCACCACCACGCCGAACACCAGATTTCGATTGCCTTCCGGCAGGTAATCGAGCTTCGGCAAAAGCTGCCAAGCGATATAGAGGGTGCCGCCGCATACCAGCAGCACCACCAAAATTGCACGCACGCGCCCGCGCACGACCCATTTGGTAAAGCCCATCACGAGGACGACGAAAGCGCGGGCGAAATGATCCACGACCGGGATCCTAATACGACGCGGGGCGTCCGCAGCATCGCCCGACGCGGCGCGCGAGCGGCTCAAGATGCGGCTGGCCAGTGATGGAATGAGGGTGATCGCGACCAACAGCGACAATAGCACCGAGACTGAAATGGCAACCGCGATATCGCGGAACAATTGCCCGGCCTCCAACTGCATGACCAGGATCGGAACGAAGACCAACACGGTTGTCAGCGCCGAGACGAACACCGCGCCCCACACCTGACGCGCCCCTTCATAGGCGGCCTCGACACGGGACATACCCTGCTGACGCAGCCGATAGATGTTTTCCAGCACCACAATCGCGGCATCGACCACCATGCCCACGGCGAAGGCGAAGCCGGCCAGGGAAACCACATTAATCGAGCGCCCCAACAGCGCCATGGCGACAAACGAACCCACTACCGACACCGGAATAGCGATGGCGATGATCACGGTCGCGCCGAACGAGCGCAGGAACAGCATCAGCACGATGATGGCAAGGGTGCCGCCCATCCAGATATTTTGCTGCACCAGTTCGATGGCTGATTCGATATAGACGGTCTCGTCATAGACTTGTTCAAGTGTAAGCAGCGCGTCTGGCACCAGCGTTGCATTGAGCTCTTGCACGGCCAGGCGCACGCCTTCCATCGTCTCCATCACATTGGCGCCGGTCTCGCGGATGGCGCTGACCGCCATCGCCGGCCTGCCGAGCGTGCGGATGCGGGCGGTGGGATCTTTATATCCGAACCGCACATCGCCGATATCGCCGAGCGTGACGCGCGCCAAACGGCCGGTGGCGAGGTCCTTAGCGCTGCGCAACAAGACGGCGCGAACGCGATCCGGCGTTTTTAGCTCGGAATCAGTGCGCACGACATAGCGGCGCTTTCCTTCGGTGATGTCGCCGGCGGAGATCGAGGTATTGGCGCCCCGCAACGCGGCCACCACATCGGGTACGGAGAGGCTGTAGCGCGCCATCTTTTTCGGATCCACGGCCACGCGCAATTCGCGCTCCGAGCCGCCGTACATGTTAACCCGGGCGACGCCAGGCACGCGCTCGAGGCGTTCCTTGATGACATTTTCGACAAAATCACCATATTCGTGCATCGGGCGAACATTGCCCTCTTGGCGCTGAATGATGAACCAGGCGATGGACGAGTCCTCGGCGCTGGCGGTACGAATCGTCGGCTCGTCGGTTTCCTCCGGATATCCGGCGACGCGGTCGAGACTGTTGGCTACGAGCAGCAGCGCCCGGTCCATATTGTGGCC
>CAYPSQ010000235.1:0-1631 GCA_964413115.1 uncultured Rhizobiaceae bacterium
CACACCGGCCCAGGATGTCTGGGCGCGGGATAACCTGTAAACGCGCCTATATTTGACACGTGATAAACTGATGAAATTCATACTCTTGGTGGCTGCCTAGGTATTTAAAACCTGCGCCGCTCAAGTGGGCTTTGAATTGTAGCTTCAGGAACGCGGCGTTTCTAAGCGGGATTCCGGCCTTGATCTCCTCGCGCGACATTGGAAATTGCTTTAGCCGGCCCCACAGGGAAACAGAATGCCGAGATCGTTTCCTTCAGCGGCCACGCCGTGGACAGTCCGATTCTGCAGGAATATGTGATGCAGACTAAAGAAGCGGCCCTAAATGCGCGCCGTAAAATAGGGTGCCGATTTTAAGGTTTTTTACGCAGGATTTTGGCAGGATTTTCCCAATATCCTGCGTGACTGTTTCCGGACTATCCATTGTTCCGCACTCTCGCCTGGTAAAGTGGTGTCGATAAGGGCAAGATTATATTGGTAGCCTCTTTTTTATTCCGCTTTCGACGGTTGGGGGAGCAAACCGGGGGCGTCGACCAGAACCAGATCTGCTTAATTCGTATAGGTCAAAGTGCGCTAAGAGGAGTGTCTTGTGATGGCAAAAAAGCATCCGTTTTGGTCTCGCGTATTCACATTTGTTCCTACGCCAATGAAAAACGACGGAGAGACTATCGACGAGGATGGGCTCCGTCGCGTTCTGGACCATCAAATCGATAATGGCATCGATGGCGTTTGCGTCTTCGGCAGCACCGGCGGCAACGGCTCCTTCACCGAGGAGGAGATGATGCGCGGCACCGAAGTCGCGGCCCGTCACATCGACGGGCGCATCAGCGTGATCGCTGGCACCGGCGCGCGCACTACTGCCAGCTGCGTTCACTTGTCCAAGAACGCACAGGACGTTGGCTGTGATGGCGTGATGATCTTGCCCATGACTTATTGGCCGCTGACGCTGGACGAAGTCTTTGAGCATTATGAACGTGTCGCCGGCGCCATCGACGTGCCAATCTGCGTCTATAACAACCCTTGGACCACCGGCATCGATATGCCGCCGGAATTTCTCGCTAAACTGGCGACGTTCGACAACATCGATTGCGTGAAAGAAAGCACAGGAGACCTCACCCGGATCAGCCAGATCCGGCACCTTACCAATGACGATGTCGCACTGATTGCCGGCTGGGAGTCTACTAGCCTACAGGCTTTCGCGGCAGGAGCCACTGGCTGGGCTCCCGTGGTCACCAACTTTCTGCCCAACGAGGCAATGGCGTTCTTCCGCGCTGCCGTGTATCAGGATGACCTCACCGAGGCGCAAACGCTCTGGGACCGATTGTTCCCCATCTGCGACATGATCTGTACAAAATCTCATGTCCGGGTCGGTCATACCGGCCTCGACATTTTGGGTCGGCCCGTTGGTCCACCTCGACGGCCGCTTCGGATGCTCAACAATGAGGACCGCACCGCGCTGGCGAAGGCCTTTGATGAAGCGGGCGCGATTGCGGCGACTACAAAGGCGGCTTAGCCGCCTGTAAGTTGAAACTGGTTACGCAGGATTCTGGCAGGAATATTCCAAAATGCTTCGTGACTTTTTCCGGGCTAACCATTGCGCTGCCGTCTCGCCTGGCAAGCCCTCGGACAGGTCT
>CAYPSQ010000236.1:0-1613 GCA_964413115.1 uncultured Rhizobiaceae bacterium
CGGTTCCTATATCTTATATTGCTTTCCCGCACTTGGCATTTAACTGAGTTTAACTGAGAACCCAGAAGGTCATGTTTAAGGATTTGCAGTAGATCATGCGCCGCATAGCCGCCACACTCGCCGTCGTTGTCGAGCTCTATGTCAGCGGTCAGGGCAGTTGTTGGACCATCCTGATTACCCTGACCAGCGGCATGAGCTGCATCGCCGCGGCCGGCAAAAATTGGATGGATGCCACCGAACAGGCCGAACTTGCTTCCTAACGCTGCCTGTTAGGTGACATAGACGATCGAATCTTCTCCGGCCCGCAATCGGCCGGCGCGAACGTCGGTGACCACAGCCCGCAAATCGCGCAGATATTCCTCGACCACCTCCTGGTGGGACATGTTGACAAACAACATGATAGAATCGGGCTGCTCGGCGCGCGTGGCGGACCAGCCCTTCTTGGCCATCCCGGTCTCGACGGCGAATATATCGAATGCCTTCGATGTAATAAAGAAATGCAGGGCGTGCGGCCGGGCGACGATTTCAAGCCCGCCGATCCCCTCAATTCCCGCCATCAGGCGCTGCTTGATAGTGCGCTGGGCGGCAAAAATCCTGAGATAACCCTCCTCGCCGAGATAATTCATTACCGCCCAGGCCGATGCCAGCGGTCCGCCCGAGCGCGAGCCGGTGATATTGGCGGTGCTGTAGATGCCGGCCGGCCAATCGCCGAACGAGGTGCGCTGATAGCGCTCCAGCTCGGTATCGCGCAGCAACACCAGCGAGACGCCCTTGTTGGCATAGCCGAATTTATGTAGATCGACCGACATCGACATCACCCCCGGAACGGCGAAATCGAAATCCGGAATTTCATCGCCGAGGCGGCGCATGAACGGCAGAATACAGCCGCCGATACAGCCATCGACATGCATCCAGAGACCATGTCGGCGGGCGATCGCCGCGATATCGGTGATCGGATCGGTCTCGCCGTAAGGGTAAGGCGGGGCGGAGCCGACGATCATTATAGTATTATTGCCCACCGCGCCGGCCATGGCCGCCACATCGGCGCGCCATTCAGGGCTTGCGGCCATGCGCACGACATGCACGCCGAGCATATGCCCGGCCTTGTCGAACGCCGGATGGGCGGTGTGCGGCACGATGATTTCGGGCGTGCCCTCGGTGGGATGATTTTCGCGCGCCCATTCGCGTGCGGTCTTGACGCACATGATGATGCTCTCGGTGCCGCCGCTTGAGACGCTGCCGCCGGCCCCTTGCGGCGCGTTCAAGAGCGATAGCATCATGTCGACGATGTCCGTCTCGTAATCCCCGAGACTGGGATAAGCGGTGCGCGAGAAGATGGCGTTTTCGGCGAGGTACATATTGAGCGCGCTATTAGCCACTTCGAGCAAATCCTCGCCGGCAAAATAGGCCGGTTTGAAATTGCGCGCATCGCGCCACGGCATATCGCCGCGTTGCGCCGCCTGCATTTCCGATTCGACATCTTTCCAGCTTTTGGACAAAGGCGGAAAGCGAGAATTTTTCATGTGCCCCTCCGAGATATTTGGGCACTATAAAGTGAATTCCATTCACCGGGAGAAGAAATAAAATGCAGGGCGCCAACAGACGCTATGACC
>CAYPSQ010000237.1:0-1590 GCA_964413115.1 uncultured Rhizobiaceae bacterium
TGGGGGCTGATCGGATCGGGCGGCTTTGCTGAGCATACCTTTGCGCCGGCGCTCAAAGAGGCGCGCGGGGCGGAACTGCGCGCCGTGCTGGCGCCCAACCGGAGCGAGGCCGATGCGTTTTGCCGGCGCCACAAGATCGATTCCGGCTATGACGATCTCGCTGAATTTGTCGCCGATAAATCCTTTCAAGCGGTGTGGATCGCCGGCCCCAACCATATGCATCGGGATTTCGCCGTGGCGGCGCTCAAGGCGGGCAAGCATGTGTTGTGCGAAAAGCCGATGGCGGTGACGTCGGCGGAGTGCCGGGCCATGATCCGGGCGGCGAAGCAGGCGCGGCGCAAACTGCACATCGCCTACAACACGCGCCATCACCCGAAGATACAGGCGGTGCAGAAGGAATGGGCGGCCGGGCGCTTCGGCAAACCGGTGCATGGCCGCGCCCTTCTCTATTACCCCTATCCGGAAGATATCGGCCATCGCGGTCGCGGCAAGCTCGGCGGTTGGCATTCGTTCGATAAACAGGTCGGCGGCTGGGCGTATGGCGATTGCGGCACCCATTTGATCGATCAACTGCGCTGGTTTCTGGGCGACGCGAAAAAGGTCCTCGCCTCGCACAATTCGAACCCGAGCTGGGGCTATCAAACGCCCGATCACGCGGTGGCGATGATCGCCTTCAAGAACGGCGCGGTCGGCACGATCTCGGCCTCGACCGGGTTGATCTCCCACAATCCGCGCCTCGAATTCTATGGCGACAAGGGCTACATCGTCATCGATGGCGGCTTGCTCGGCGAGCCCGGTTCGCTCACCACCGGTATTGAAGACGTCGGCAAAACCAACCGTGGCCACGGCGTCACGCGGCGGGTGAAAAAGCGCACGATCCAGCTGCCGGTGACCAAAACCTATAAATATCAGGTCGAAGCGTTCGGCCGCACCATCACCAGCCGCGCCGCCTTTCCGCTCGAGCCCGAGGACGGCCTTGCCAATATCGAGCTGATTAGCCAGGCGCGCGGCTGGTAGGCGCGGCTTAATCTATTTCCGCCGCTCACGAGGTTGGGCGTTCAATCATCGCTCTTGGTCACCGTTTGACTGGGGTTTACCCTGTCCCGTGGATCGCGCACACCGGCCCAAGGATAACTGCTCCAGCGCCGCGAGACACGCCTCACCGCCGGCTTTCCTGTCACGCGTCTGGTGCTCTTTGGGCAAGCCGTTGCGGACCCGTAAGTCGATGCCGCCCGCGCCCACTTCGACTGGCGCAACCTTGGCCACGTCCCGTGAGTGGCGCTCGCGGAGCTCCCTTGCTCGGACCGTGGATGGCGCATTAATAGCCGTGTAACTAGTTGATATTAAGTTATATTATCAAGAACTAGGCCAGATCAACATCAACATATAGACTGGGGTCAGTATTCCTGGTTTGTTAGATGTCATGACATTTTTGAGAACTGCATCTATCGCTGGAAGTCAAAGTACGGAGCATCAAGGCGTTAGGATCCGCCCATTTATGGTCGATTGAGGAAACCAATGTCTGAACAGCAACAGACGCTAACCATCCAGCAAGCCATAGACCTCGCCGTCCAGCACCACAACGCGGGT
>CAYPSQ010000238.1:0-1563 GCA_964413115.1 uncultured Rhizobiaceae bacterium
TTTCCTCAGCGTAACGCGCAGTCGCACCGGTTTCCGCCCGCTTGAAATTACAGCCAATTACTTCGGCAACCTGCAAGCCCGTTTTGGCCTCAAAGATGAGATTCTCGAAGCGTTGAAGGGCCACCGCATCCTCGATGACCTCGATGAGTCAGACGAATTCTTTCAGCTCGACGGCCGTTCACGGCCCAACGGCTTTTTCTTCAAGATCATTGAGCGGCGCGGATCCTACGACAGTTATGGAGCACCGAACGCGATCTTTCGCCTTGCCACACAGAAACGGTAACAAACGAACAAAGAAAAATCGGCCTTAGCCGCATTAGGCGAGCGCCAATACCTGGATCCTACCAACGATTTCCTCTAAATATGTGAGTACAAAATACTAAGGACCCCGCCCAATGTCTGAGCTGAACACCCGCAAGAGCAATCTTTTACGCCTCGGCGTCAATATCGACCATGTAGCGACCATCCGCAATGCACGCGGCGGCAACGTTCCC
This sequence comes from uncultured Rhizobiaceae bacterium, assembly GCA_964413115.1. Classification (GTDB taxonomy): domain Bacteria; phylum Pseudomonadota; class Alphaproteobacteria; order UBA828; family UBA828; genus PTKB01. The sequence goes on from CAYPSQ010000238.1 coordinate 495, forward strand.
GATCCGGTGCGCGCCGCCAAGCTGGCCGAGGACGCCGGCGCCGACGGCATCACCGCGCACTTGCGCGAAGACCGCCGCCATATCTCGGATAGTGACATTGAGCGCCTGATCGAACAGCTGGTAGTGCCGCTCAATTTCGAAATGGCCGCAACCGCCGAGATGCTCGAGATCGCACTCAGGCACAAGCCGCATGCGGCTTGCATCGTGCCGGAGAAACGCGAGGAATTGACCACTGAAGGCGGTCTCGACCTCATAGGCGGGCACAACCAACTGAAGTCCCATATCCAGACCTTAAGCGATGCCGGTATCCGCGTATCGCTGTTCGTGGACCCACACCTGGCGCAATTGGATGCCGCCGTAGAACTGGGCGCTCCGGTGGTCGAACTGCACACGGGCTCATACTGTGATGCACTCCAAGTTGCGCGCGAGCGCGAGTTGGAACGCATAATAATCGCCGCCGCATATGCCAACAAGATCGGCCTTGAATGCCACGCCGGACACGGGCTAAGTTTTGAGACGGTGACACCAGTGGCCGCCATCGCGACCATCGTCGAACTCAATATCGGGCATTTCCTGATCGGCGAGTCGATCTTCGGTGGGCTGGAGAGCGCTATCAAACGCATGCGTGCGCTAATGGACCAAGCGCGCGCCGAAGTCAGCGGTACTTTAAGTGCATGATCATCGGGATCGGCACCGATCTCTGCGACATCCGCCGTATTGAGAAAACTCTCGATAGGTTCGGCGATCGCTTCATCCAGCGGCTGTTTACCGATTTCGAACAGGTCAAGGCCAACCGCCGCCAGAACCCAGCATCCAGCTATGCCCAAAGCTTCGCCGCCAAGGAAGCCTGTGCCAAGGCGCTCGGCACTGGCTTCCGGCAGGGTATTTTCTGGCGCGACATGGCGGTGAATAACCACCGCTCCGGCCAGCCCTTTTTGCAGCTCACCGGCGGCGCCATGGCAAGGCTCGTCGCACTGACACCACCCGGCATGCAAGCCCTCATCCACGTCACGCAAACGGACGAGTACCCCATGGCCAACGCAGTGGTCATCATCGAGGGATTCCCGAG
>CAYPSQ010000239.1:0-428 GCA_964413115.1 uncultured Rhizobiaceae bacterium
CATCTGAGATGTTAAATTCCCCATCTACAATATATTTCATCTCATGGTAGGTGTACAAATACGTCAGACTTTTGCCCTTTTCCAAGCGGAATAATCCAGATGTTATGGGTTTATCTAGGTCCTCTGAAATGGAAAAATCTTCGAGATAGGCTGCTGCCTCAACATCTGCCATGGGAGGGAGAGGTTTGTCGGTTAATTTCGGAAAATATTCCATGATTTATGTACTCCATGTTTAGAGGTGATCTGGTACGTGCGTGCGCTACTGCAAGTATTTTCTTCAGGCGGCCCAATTTTCCTGGAGGCCAGAATAGAGTAGCGGAAAGTGCCTGGTAGCTGAAGTGGTACGTCGAAAATCATTTTGGATAACAAACTGAAATAATTTTGGGATCTGCGGCACGCACGAGCGCCGGGCGTAAGAGAAGTGTAGG
>CAYPSQ010000239.1:470-1562 GCA_964413115.1 uncultured Rhizobiaceae bacterium
AGACCCTTTCGTAGGTTTCGGCGCTATCGACATCGACCCAAAGTGCGGAGACTTCGTTGATAGCGATTCCTTCTCCAGCTGAATAAGGTGCTCCCTAATGCCGGGGGCACTGCGGTTCTGCGATTTTTGCGGGTCCGGCGTGATGTTACTCCAGTCTCTAGCCAAATAGTTTCTCTTGACTTGTCAGGCTAGGAGGCCCATGTGGGTAGAAGTAAATTGTCTCGCGAACGCGCGAAGGGCCATAAAAACGGTCCCATCTCCCGGGAACAATAATCAAGAACAACCCTCTCCGGCCGCGCCCGGACTCGGGCAAAACGTCTAGAACCGGCCTTGGCCATCTATAAGCCAGACTGTCGGTAGGGCGGAAAAAGGAACCTAAGTGACCATTATTAGTTTTTCGGAACTCGGCCTCGCTGAGCCGATACAGCGTGCATTGATTGCAAGAAATTATCTCGTCCCAACACCGATCCAAGCGCGGGCTATCCCCGAGTTGCTCGCGGGCCGTGATGTGTTAGGAATTGCTCAAACTGGTACCGGTAAAACCGCTGCATTTGCGTTGCCAATTCTCCAACAACTCTCGAAACATAGCGGCAGTAAATTTGGGCGCAACCCAAGCGCGTTAATCTTAGCGCCGACTCGGGAACTCGCCATTCAAATTAATGAAGAGTTTCGGGGTTATGGCCAGTACCTTCACCTACGGCACGCGGTGATCTATGGCGGAGTTAACCAACGGCCGCAAGTCAGCGCGCTGGACCGCGGCGTTGACATCGTGGTTGCGACGCCGGGCCGTCTGCTTGATCTAATGAGCCAAAAGCGTCTCAGGCTCGATGAGGTGAAGTACGTTGTTCTCGATGAAGCCGATCGCATGCTTGATATGGGCTTTATCCGCGATGTTCGCAAAATCATCGCTACGCTGCCCCGGCATCGCCAGTCGCTCCTGTTTTCGGCTACCATGCCATATGAAGTGGTGCACCTTTCGGCAGACATCTTAGCCGATCCGGACCGTGTCGAAGTTGCCCCGCAGGCGACGCCGATAGAACGAATAGAACAGCGCATTTATCACGTCGAGTCCGCTGCCAAGGGCGCCTTGCT
>CAYPSQ010000240.1:0-1529 GCA_964413115.1 uncultured Rhizobiaceae bacterium
AAACCTTCATGCGGTCCACGGAAGGTGTCTGCATTTTGGATTACATCCTTTTCCACCGCCTCTAGGTAGTCCTTTACGTGTGGCAATTCGGTGAACTGTGACTTGGTATCTTCTATCATTGCCTCCGTGGCGACTCTGGTGACTGCCCTGTCCAGGGCTAGTAACTTTTCTTGCGCCTCGCGTGCCCATTGCGGTACCATCGTCATGGTATCGCGTAAGCGATTTTGCAGCTCGCCGATATTTTTCTGCAATTCCTCCTGGTCTTCCTTGTTCATGGCTTTGAGATCTTCGGGCGGCAGCGCTTCTCCGTCGCGCATGGCTGCGAAGGCAACGCCGTTCTCGGTTTGCGTAATGGTAATATTGAGAGCGCTGGCCTGTTGCTGAATTTGCATGAAGACGCTTTGCTGGCGCTGCTTAACGTCGTCGTTGATAATTTTCCGCTGGTTGCGATATTCGTCGCTTTCAAAAATCGCCGGAATCGCGATTCTCAGGTCTTTTATTAGTTTCTCGACCTTATCGTGCAAACGCACGCCGTCTCCGGCCGGTAGTTGCAGCGCAATAGGTTTGTGGTGTTGTTTGAAATTATAGACGTAGCACCAGTCAGACGGCGTCTCTTCCTGCGCGGCTCGTCGCGTTAGAAGTTTGCGGGCCACAGCGTGTTTGCCCGTACCCGATGGGCCGAGGACGAACACATTGTAGCCCCCATGCTTTACGCCGAGGGCGAATTCAATGGCGTTGACAGCGCGATCCTGGCCGGCGATCTCAACTTGGTCCTCGAGTTCAGCCGTGGTTGTAAAGGGAAATTTCTCGGGGTCGCAAAAGCGGCATAGGTCCTCGATTGGCAGGCTGAGGGGCGCGGTAGGCGGCGCATCTTTCTTGGCCATGTGATTTTACCTTCCTATATCAACGGACCCAAAGCATCGGCGGTTGGATCAGTATGAATCTTCTGCCACCGCCATTAATGATATACAGATTCAGTGCAGCAAGTAACTCACCACACAAATCGATCTATCGCGATTTTTTCTTGATGCCTTAAAAGGCGCTGCCTAGTGTTCGCAGCGCCGACTTGCATAAGTTGAGTTGAAGGACGCGACGCTCCTACCATGCTGCAGCGCCGGCCTAAACCAATTCTAACTTTGAGACGATAGGCGCCAAAATGGCAGTGTTCGGTCCTGATGGCGATAATGCTTTTGGTAAGATCGGCAAAGGAAAATTCCGCGGGGGCAACCGATTGAGTAATGGTGCCAAAGCAGTGTCGCTAGCAGGGGACCTTGCTAATGACGGTCCCAGCCGAGTCTTTCTGGAATAAAAAGGGTGCCGAGTACGCCAATCTTGTGGCGATTAGTCTCGATAATCCGGTTGCTCCCTGTCCAGCAAGCGTTTTAGCGCCCTGAAGTGGTCATTGGCAAAGCGGTGCATATTATCTGACATCATTTGCCGTGCGGTAATTTCGCAACCCTCTTTGGGGATTTTCTTGAGTGGTTTTCCGGTGCTCATGGCGAGAATTTGCGCCGCTGCTGTGCGCGCTA
>CAYPSQ010000241.1:0-1516 GCA_964413115.1 uncultured Rhizobiaceae bacterium
AGGCATTCGAGCAAGCGATCGAAAACGCAGGCGTTGCGGTTGATGCCAATTTACGTGGATTCCGTGCCGGTTTTGCCCACGTGCGTGGTGAAGGTAAAGTTGTAAGCGAAGAATCCCTGGTCGAAAAGTCAGACCAACTTGATATCGGCGACCTGATAGCCGAGGTTGAGCAGGAGTTTCCGCCCGAAACCACCGAGATCGTAGGCGCTGGTGTACGCCGCGTCACCGATTATCAGAATAGGTCTTATGGCTCCAGCTACCTCGCCAAACTCCAAAAAGTACTTGAAGCGGATAAAGACAATGGTGGTGCTGGGCAGGGTTTTAAGCTGACCACTGAAACCGCTCGCTTTCTCGCGCTGTGGATGGCCTACGAAGACATAATTCGCGTTGCTGAGCTCAAGAGCCGTGCCGTACGCATGGCTCGGGTCAAATCGGAAGTAGGTGCCAAGTCGGATGAACCAGTCGTCGTCACCGAATTCCTAAAGCCAGGTTGGGAGGAAATTGCCTCGGTACTTCCGCCGGCGCTCGGCCGACGTTTAATGACTTGGGCTGGGAAAAAGCCCGGTCGCTCTAATTTTCATTTTGCAATGCGGGTAAAGACAAACACGGTATTTGGATTTCTCCGACTTTGGTTGTTGGCAAAATTCCGTTGGTGGAGACCGAAAACCTATCGTTTCGCCGAAGAGCAGACCGAAGCCAACACGTGGTTGGATGCGATCATTGCAGCGGCGCCGCACGACTACACATTGGCTCTTGAGATCGCCGAGTTGCCATCATTACGAAAAGGTTACAGCGATACTCATCGGCGAGGCGTCACCAATTATCGTTGGATATTGGATACTCTGGTGCTGCCAGCTGCCGCTGGCGAATTAGATGCCTATGAAGCCGTTCAAAAAATTTCCAAAGCACGTGGTGCAGCACTCGCCGATCCAGACGGCAATGCACTCGCAATCGCGATGTCGGAGATTGGCGAGGCGGCAATACCTGATTTGATTGCGGCCGTTCCGGGTGCGTCGAGGGCAAAGGCCGCTATAACGGCAGCCGAATAATCCTTCTTAGCGGCGACTGCGGTAGTTTGATGGTCCAGCAGAATTCTGGCAAGGAACGACATAATCTATCTACACATTTTCTAAATAACAGATTTTGAATAAGGAAGATTGAAATGGCTGACCCTGAAGTCACTAGGCGAGACATGGTCAAACGCTGCGAGACCATAGGCGTACTTGCAAAAATGTTTTACGTTGTGTTTACCAGTCCGGCCGGCGGCCTTGGTAAAGTGATGGAGAACATTGAGGAACATCTCGCCTATCAGCACGAGATCGAACAAAACGGCATAATGTTTGCGGCTGGTCCGTTTGCCAACGATGACGAAGCATATTGGCAGGAGAGGGGATGGTAATTATTCGTGCCAATTCACTCTCCGAAGCTGAGCAAATAGCAGCCAACGATCCGATGCATAAATCGGGCGCGCGTACTTATCGAGTTAGGCCGTGGTTGATGAACGAAGGTAACTTCG
>CAYPSQ010000242.1:0-1514 GCA_964413115.1 uncultured Rhizobiaceae bacterium
CATGACACACTCATCGCTGCTTGCGACTGCTACCGCTATGAAAAGCTTGGGTGCGAAGGTTATCACGATAGCTGCACCGATAATCTTGTCGCCGCTCTTGGCGAATTGGGCGTGGTACCGCCGGAAACCCCGGCACCGTGGAACATGTGGATGAACATTCCTGTCGCGGCGGATGGCTCGGTGAGTTTCGAGCCGCCGGTAAGTCGTCCCGGAGATCATGTTGTAGTACGTGCTGAGCGTGACGCCATAGTGGTATTTTCCTGTTGCCCTCAGGACATAATCCCGATTAACGGCACGGATTGCGTGCCTAAGGATTGCCACTTCGAATTTCTGTCCTAATTGGAGCGCCCATAATGCCAGCAGACGGCCAACTGTTTTTGACCGAAGAACAAGAGATGATTCGCGATATGGCACGTGATTTTGCAAGGCGCGAGTTGGCTCCTTACGCAGCCGAATGGGATCGCAATGGAGGCTTTCCTGAAGATATGTACAAGCGAATGGGCTCGCTCGGCCTGATGGGTATGTTGGTGCCGGAAGAATTTGGTGGCGCGGAGGTTGGTCATCTCGCCTACGCATTGGCGATGGAAGAAATCTCCGCTGGCGATGTTGGCACCGCTTCTGCGATGAGCGTCAATAATTCTCTTGTTTGCGCCGGTCTGGCTGGATTTGGCTCGGAAGATCAGAAAGAGCGTTTCTTAAAACCTCTTGCTCAAGGTAAGCTTCTTGGCGCCTTCGGCCTCACTGAACCACATACGGGCTCGGACGCCTCGGCCTTGCGCACACGAGCAGTGTTGGACGGCAATACCTTTATATTGAATGGTTCTAAACAATTCATCACCAATGGTGCCAAAGCGGATGTGGCCTTGATCATCGCCGTAACCGATCCGGAGGCCGGCAAGAAGGGATTGAGCTGCTTTATCGTTCCGACCGATACGTCGGGCTTTACGGTGCTCAAGGTTGAGGAAAAGCTAGGCCAGCGGGCGCATGATACGGGCCAGTTGGTTTTCGAGGATATCCAACTAACGCCAGATCTGATGTTGGGCGAGCCCGGGCAAGGTTACCGCATTGCGCTTTCTAACCTCGAAAGCGGACGCATCGCCATCGCGTCGCAGGCACTGGGCGCCGCGCGCTCTGCCCATGAAGCGGCGCTCGCCTATGCCAAGGAGCGAGAGACATTTGGCAAGCCTATTATTGAGCATCAGGCGGTGAGTTTCCGCCTCGCCGATATGGCAACCGAAATTGAAGCCGCGCGGCTATTAACTCATCATGCCGCGCGTCTGAGCGATGCTGGCTTGCCGTGCATCAAGGAAGCCAGCATGGCGAAGCTCTATGCGTCCGAAATGGCCGAGCGAGTTTGCTCGAACGCAATTCAGACATTCGGTGGCTATGGCTATCTCAATGACTTCCCGGTCGAGCGGTATTGGCGCGACGTCAAAGTGTGTCAGATTTACGAAGGCACTAGCGACGTGCAGCGCATCGTCATCGGGCGCGCCATCGCGGCGGAGTAGACCAGA
>CAYPSQ010000243.1:0-1506 GCA_964413115.1 uncultured Rhizobiaceae bacterium
TCGTGGTCATGGATCTAGACCGGCCACGCGCCGCCGCCGATGCTTCCACCGATCGCTACAAGGCCGGACAACCGTTGAGCCTCATAGACGGCATGCCAATGGGCATCAAGGACCTCTACGATACCGCCGATATGCCGACGCAGTTGAACAGCCCCTTGTTCGAAGGCATGCAGCCGGAATTCGACGCGGCTTCGGTTTATGCACTGAAACAAGGCGGCGCGGTGATCGTTGGCAAGACCACCACCACCGAATTCGGCCTCGGTGCCTCGCCACCAACCAGAAACCCGTTTGATTTGGAGCGCACGCCCGGAGGCTCATCAAGTGGCACCGCGGCGGCCGTTGGCGCAGCGATGCTGCCCGCCGCCACCGGCAGCCAGGTCGGCGGTTCGATCATCCGCCCCGCAGCCTATTGTGCCAACTTTGGCTTCAAACCAACCTTCGGTGCGCTCAACCGCGCCGGCGGGCGCTCCATCGCACCAAGCGGTAGTCACCTCGGCACCCATGCCGGCGGCCTCGAAGACATGTGGCGCTCGGCCATGCAGATCGCCGCTGTCGTTGGGCCCGACGCTGGCCACACTCCGCTCGTGGGCCCGATGACGCTGCCGGAAGCTAGAAAGCCGAAACAACTGATCCGCATGTATACGAGCGGCTGGGAGATGACCGATGACGTATCGAAAGACGTCTTCGAAAACTTCCTGTCTGACCTGAGATCAGCCGACGTCAAAATCATCGAACCTGACGAATTTCCCGTCACCGCCGCCTGTGAGGCCTCGTTTAAAGCCGTCTATCCACATGCCTCGGGCATCTTGGGTTATGAGATGCGCTGGCCGGTGCGCGAGTACTGTAACAAGGATGCATCGAAAGTCAGCGAGGTCATTCACAAGCGCCTGGTGTTGGGCGAATCGATGAGCGCCGAAGATTACCACCGCGCACTCACCTTCAAAGCTAAACTGACCGCCGAGGTCGCCGCTGTCTCGGGCCTTGCAGACGGCTTCATCTCGCCGGCTTCGCCCGGTCCCGCGCCTTTGGGCATCAAATCGACGGGCAATTCGGCGTATCAGGTGCCGACATCCATCAGCGGCATACCAGTTATGACCCTACCGCTTTTAGCCTCAGCCGGGTTACCCTTTGGCGTACAAATTTGCGGGTTCGAGCATGGCGACGCCAAGCTCGCCGCGCATGCCGCCTGGCTCACCAACTGGAGATTGAACGAATGATGAACTCCATCTTTGATGAATATTTCGACAAGCTACGCACGCTGCCCTGCTTCACCAAATTGGACGGCCACGAGGCCAAAACCTCTCTATTGTAGCGTCTCCCGAACTTGAAGTTGATCAGCTAAAACAGCGTCTATCCACATATCGATATCAAAACCAGCCCGAACCCCAGCATTGTCGTTTCTTCGGACCAGCACCCTGGCACGCAGAAAGTCTTGAAACACATGATCTTCATTGACGACTAGGATCCGCGCGAACTCAGCAGCGCACATGACCTCAGGGATCGCAA